>SVGL01000006.1 GCA_015056325.1 Clostridiales bacterium
CATGATCTACAAGTACAAGTCCAAGAAGAACTACCACCGCCGTCAGGGCCATCGTCAGCCCTACACCAAGGTGGAGATCACCGCGATCAACGCCTGATGACCAGGTGTACGCTCTTTGTGGACAGCTTTTCCCGCATCACCGGGTTTTCCATCAAGGGACACTCCGGATATGCTGAGGAAGGCAGCGACATCGTCTGTGCCGGTATTTCCGCTTTGGCAATCACAGCGGAAAATGCCCTGTGTCAGCTGGTGAAGCTCTCCCCCACCGAACGCGGCGGCGAAGACGGCTTCATCGAGGTTCTTCTCCCTGAGAAGATGACCGATGCACAGATGCACGACGCGCAGCTCCTGCTATCCGCGCTCCACATCGGGCTTGAGAATATCGCACAGGCTTACCCCGACTATGTACGGCTCACCGTTCGCAAAGTCCGGTGAGGAAACGACACCATTCTGAAATCGGAGGATAAATACCATGATGAAGATGAATCTTCAGCTGTTCGCTCACAAGAAGGGCGTGGGTTCTACCCGCAACGGCCGCGACAGCGAATCCAAGCGTCTTGGCCCGAAGCGTGCTGACGGCCAGTACTCCCTGGCTGGCAACATCCTGGTGCGCCAGCGCGGCACCAAGATCCACCCCGGCATGAACGTGGGCATCGGCAAGGATGACACCCTGTTCGCTCTGGTCAACGGCATCGTGCGCTTCGAGCGTCTGGGCCGCGACAAGAAGCAGGTTTCCGTCTACCCCGTGGAGACCGAGGCTGCTGAGTAAGTGACTTCGTCACATTTTTCCGCTAATCATGAGCGAGGCTCTCGTTGAGCGCGCCCGATATTGCGTGAAATACAGCAACCACTGCTGACAAGCACACAAAGAAGCCTGTCCGATGCAATCGCTCGGGCAGGCTTTTTCCGTACTTCCCCATTCTTTTACAGGAGCTGATTCCATGATCGGCACACTTATCAACGCCGGCGCAATCATTCTGGGTACCCTCGTTGGCCTGCTGCTTCGCAAGGGTATCCCGCAACGCCTTCAGGATACCATCGGCCAGGGCCAGGGCCTGTGCGTCATTCTGATCGGCCTTTCCAGCGCCATCAAGACTGCGGATATCACCTGCTGCATCATCTGCATGGTCGTTGGCAGCCTTCTGGGCGCCTGGATCGACATCGAATGCCGCCTGAACGACCTGGGTAAAGCCATTGAACGCAAGGTTTCCCCCCATGGTGCGGAGGGCAGCGTCGCCAAGGGCTTCGTGACCGCATCGCTGGTATTTTGCGTGGGCGCGATGGCCATCGTCGGCTCCATGGACAGCGGCCTGCGCGGGGATCACTCCACGCTGATCGCCAAGTCCATCCTGGACGGCGTGTTTGCCGTCATTTTCACCAGCAGCCTGGGCTGGGGCGTTGGCCTCAGCGCACTGGCAGTGCTGGTATACCAGGGCGCCATCGCCCTGCTGGCCATGTGGATCGAGCCCCTGCTGACCACCCAGATCATCACCGAAATGAGCGCTGTGGGCGGTTTGCTGATCATGGGCATCGGCCTGAACATGGTGTACGACAAGCACCACATCCCTGTGGGCAACATGCTCCCGGCAATTTTCTTGCCGATGGCATATATCCCGCTGATGGCGCTCTTCGCATAAGCAACGGAAAACGCACCGGAACATCCGGTGCGTTTTGTCATGTCAGATTTCCAGCAGCCGCCGCTGGAAGCCGCCGCAGAGCTCATCTGCGTATTCATTGCCGTACTTCATGGCCAGCATTTCGTGGCACTGCTTCATCCGGCAGGGACGGTAGGACAGATTGTGGGCGTCCGTCGCCACGCAATCGATGTAGCCATCCTCCAGCATGTGCCGCACCCAGCGCTCGGTGAAGAAGCCCTTCTTGCCGATGATGGTGTTGGTATTCATCTGCATATGTACGCCGAACTCACTGCGAAGCTTCTGCACATTTTTGAGACTGCGGAGAGCCTCATAGCGCTCCACATGGGCAAACAGGACGCCATAGCCACGCATGCCAAAGCTTGCTGCCGCATCCGCCAGCTGACGGAAGCTCATATCCGGGGAGAACTCCACCAGCACGATGTCACTGCCCGCCAGCGTAGGATAATGCCCCTCCGCCAGCAGCCGCGCAGAGGACTCGGTATAGAGCACCTCGCAGCCCGGATAGACGCGCATATCCAGCCCCCGTTCCTGAATGAAAGCACGGGCTTCCCCCAGGTGAGCCGTATACGCCTCGATCGGGAAAGGCTCAAAACCGGGGGTAATATGGGAGGTGCACACAATGTCGGACACGCCCTCCAGCTGGGCACGGAGGAGCATCTTCTGCATGTCCTCCAGGGTCTGGGCGCCGTCATCCACCCCGTAGACCAGGTGGTGGTGAAGATCAACAAAACTGCTCATAGCTCTCACATGAAAGGCCGCACAGCATCTTGGCTGCGCGGCAATATGTCGTTATCAGGCCTTCTCGCCGTTCTCCTTGCGGTAGTAGCCGCTGCGATAATGGCTGTAGTAGGACTTGTTGTAGTACTTCTTTGCGCTCAGGGAAGCAAAGCTCACCTTGTTGATGATGCAGCCGAGCACAGGGGTGCCGGACTGCTCCATCTGTCGCTTGCACTCACGGATCTCGCGGATACGGGTTTTGTTGTAGTCCAGCACCAGCACCGTGCCATCGCAGCTGGCGGCGATCTCCGCCGCATCGATGACCATGCCGATGGGAGGCGTATCCACGATGACCATGTCGAACTTCTCGCTCAGGGCATCCAGCATCTGCTTGAAGAAGGGGGTGTCGACCAGGGAGACAGGATTGGTCACATCGCGGCCGGCAGGAATGAGGCAGGCGCCGTCCAGGTTAGTCTCATAGACGGCGTCCTCCAGCTCGCACTGACCGGTGAGGTAGTGGGCCAGGCCGAAGACCTCGCCCTCGGCCTCCATCTTGTAGCGCTGCATCAGGAAGGAGCGGCGCATATCAGCATCCACCAGGATGACTTTGCGGCCGCGCTGGGCCAGGTTGGCCAGGACATGCATGGCCATCCAGCTCTTGCCTTCAGACTGCAAATTGGAAGTGAAGACGATCTTGCGCAGGTTGCGGCCGGCGAAGGCAAGGTTGGTGCAGATGGTATTGAGGGCTTCCTCGCCCGCATAATCCAAGGCCATGGACTGACGGATGGTAACCTTCTTCATCACCGCTTGCCTCCCTTCTGATTCTTCTTGGCTTCCTTGACAGGCTTTACGGCCTTGATGGGATCGACGCCATCCTGGATGGGCATCATGCCCAGAGTCGCCAGACCCAGACGCTTCTGCAGGATCTCCGCATTGCGCACACGGTCATCGGACACAAACTGCACGAAAATCACCGCAACAGCAGCAGCAGCGCCCAGGAAAGTACCAATGGCCACATTCAGCTTGGTGTTGGGAGCAGAGGGCTTGGTAGGAATGCGAGCCTCCTCAAAGACATTGGGGCGGCTGGTTTCCATCTTTGCCTCGATGAAGGCAGGGGCCACCTTGGCGTATGCCATCGCGATGTCATACGCCTCCTGGGGACTCTCGCTGGTCACGGTGATCTCAATGATGCGGGTATCCTCGGGAATGGTGATGGTCAGCATCCGCTGAATCTGCCTGTAGGTATAGGGCAGATCCAGGCTGCGGATGACACTCTCATGCACATGCCAGTTGCTGAATACCTGCACATAGTCGGCTGCCAGCTGGGTGGACAGGTTGATCGCGCTCAAGTCCACCATCTTGTCCTTGCGTTCCTGCACATAGAGCTTGGAGGTAGCTTCGTAGGTGGGCATCACGAAAAACTTGGTGAACACACCGGCAATCAGCATTCCGACCAGCGCCGCTGCGATGATCCACTTGGCTTTTTCCAGCAGGCGGTACATCAGCTCAACCAGATCAATCTCCAGCTCAGCGTTTTCTTCCTCGTTCTGGTAACGCGTATCCGCCATCTGGCGGTTCAGCATCTTTTCAGAAGACATACGGTATCCTCTTTCCTATTTGTATACTCAGTTCAAGGGGCGGTAGAGTGCATCCAGTGCCCACTGAACGCCAGCGTTCTCTTCCGCTATAAACTCCATAAATCCGCTAATACCCACCTGATGATGACCAGGGATGGTTTCCACCGGAAGAACTTCATAATGCTGCACCCGTGCCAGCAGGGCTACGATTCCGTCCAGGGAATGGTTTGTCATCAGATAATGGGTTGGCGTATCAGTAACCGGAGTCCCCTTCTGCTCAGCAATGGTAAATCCAAAGTCGTCGTCCAGGCTGGTGCTCGTATCATAGATGATCCCCATACCATTGAGCAGCTCATTGGCAAAGCCGGGATTCTCATCCAGCTTATCCCTGAGGAGCTCGGTGGCCGCATCCATGTATACACGCTGGCGCGCCATACGGTTTTGGTTGCTCTGGTCACCGATGTAGTAACGCTGGCGGCAGTAGATATGGGCCTGTTCGCCATTGAGTTTCATGGTCGTGCCCAGCTTCATCGAGGGGTCATAATGAGAGAAGTCGTCATTGATCGGTACGGTGACGCCTCCCAGCAGATCATTCAGCCGACCGATACCGGTGATATCCATCGACAGATACATATCCACCTGCGCGCCATCATCGTCCTTCTCAATGCCCAGGAACCGTTCCACCGCCCAGATGGCGTTGCTGTTGTTCAGCTCCTGGGTATCACCATAGGCATGGGACAGGCAAATCTGCAGCCGTCTGGTACCATAATCGGCGCCGAATTTGCTGAAGAATTTCACGTCCGTCATCGTATCGCGGTCAAACTGCAGCTGGCGGATCTGCTGCCTGTCATGATCAATAGCAAGCAGCAGCAGGAAGTCCGACTGACCGCCCTTGTTGAAGGCATCCTGTTCAAGCAGAACGCCATTGTCCATGTGATCATAGCCGATCAGAAGCACCGTTGTCAGACTGCTGGGAGCACGCCCCTCAAACGTAACACCCGCATGCTCGCGGGTCGGCATGAATGATGCCGGGGCGTCTGCATCAGCGGACTGATCATGTAGTACATTATGGTTCACATCAGCCTCTCCAAAGAGAAGAACACCGATTACCGCAACCAGTATCAGCGCTGCAAGACTGAAGAGTAATTTGCGCAGCATGCTCATACGCTCCAAAAATAATCATGATACACCAGCTAATATTATACATCACCCTGTGTAATGCTGTCAACATCAGATCCCATGAGGATAAAAATGTTACAATCCTCCCATACTGCCAGCAGAATGTGCTGACAGGAGGAGTTTGCATGCAGTGGATCTGGATCACAAGTGGCCTTCTTATGCTGATGTCCGCATGGGTGATCAACCGTTTCCTGCATATCCGAAAAGCCATGCGCCACGGACATGACATGAACTATCAGCGTTTGAAATGCAGCCGGAAAGCCTTGCGGCTCATCCGCCGTGCATGCAAATGCAGTCCACCGTCGCCTGAATTGGAAGCGCTGAAAAGCTGCCGCACAGCTCTGATCGCCCATATCCGGCGTATTTATGCGCAGCTCAGCCGCATCCCGCCGCTGCCCGCTAATCAAGATGGACGTCCTCGGCTGATGGCATTGGCGCATGACATCTGCGATGCGGGACGATTTTCCCCCGATGCCCTCGTGCACGCCATTGCAGACGACACCGCTGACACACGCACCTACACCGAGGTATGGAGTCTTCCCCTATGCGTCGCAGCCGCACAGGTACAACGGCTGAGCCATGTTTTGCGCGCCATCATTGCCGATGCAGGAGCACGCACCGCTGCGCTACGGCTTTTCCGACAGCTTCAGAGAACGAAACAGCCATCAAAGCTGCTTGCCAAATCAACGCTCTCTTCTGCCGGCTTGGCCGCCCTGTACCAGCATGTAATGCACAAGGATGACGCACAGCAAACATCGCTTCTCCGCACATGGCTGGAGGAGCAGGAGCTTTCACCCGATTTCCTTTTACGGCTTGCGCAGGAACATCAGCAGCAGCTGATCGGCGAATTGCACCGGGCGCTGGAATGCTTCTCCTCGCTGGAGCAATCAGACTGGATGTCCCGCTGCGAAGAGGCCGATCCGCTTCACCCCATCCTGCAGCAGGATCCATCCGACACTTATGCCAAGCTGAATCATTCTTCCCGTCACCACCTGAAGCTGCAGATCGACCGCTTCTGCCGCCGCACAGGCTGCACAGAAAGAGCAGCAGCGCAGCAGGCGCTGGCGCTTTCACTCGCAAATCAAGGCAGTACTCCCGAGGGCTGCATCAGCTGGTACTTTCAGGAGCGAGCTGGCTTGATCCATCTCCATCGTGCCTTGCGGTTACGCAAAGGCTGGCTTTGGGTTCGCTTGCACCATAGCCATGATGTACGAAGCTATGTCATTCTTCTCGTCTACGGTATTCTCACAGGCTTTGCCTTTCTGCACACTCGGCAGCCGGTGTTCATTCTCCCCCTCTTCTCCCTTGTGGCGGGCTGCATCAGCCGTTATTTTATCCTGCGCCTTCCCCATCATGACATGCCCCAGTTGTCACTGTCCTTTCAAGATAAGGAGCTGCGTACCGCCATTTTCCTGCATGCCGTTCTGCCCGATCCTTCTTCAGGTCAGGCGGCTGTTCGGCAGCTTTATCGGGCAGCACGTGTTTTCCCGGCAAATACGCATTTTCTTCTGCTTGGTGATTTCTCGCCAAGCATCACTGCCCGAAGCGGCACCGACCTGGATGTGCTCCAGGCAACCGTCCAAGCCATCGCCGCACTGGAAGACCCTCGCTTTATCTACCTCCATCGCAGCCGGGTATGGAATGAGACGCAGCATTGCTACAGCTCAAGCGGCGGCCGCCTCGGCGCGTTGATTGATCTTTGCAAAATGATCGCCCATGGCGAATCAGGTACATCCCTCGTCTTCAGTACACAGTCTCCTGCATCCCTGGAGCGCCAATATGCCTATGTATTCATGCTTGGCGAAAATCAGCTGCCCACGCCCGGCATCCTGGAAGCTTTGCTGTCCACCATGACGCATCCGCTCGTTAACCGCATTCCTACATCAAAGGGCTGGCGTGGCTGCTCCGCACTTTCCCCGGAGGACATGGCGTTTCCTGATGGCATGGTGCTGATCCGCCCAACCACATTGCTGGAAGCCACCGATGGCATCGTGTCGCCCGCCGCCTATACGGGTCCATTATTTGCTGAACTGGGCGGTCATGCATGCGTGCCCGGCATCCGTATCAGCCAGCCTGCACGCCAGTCATCATGGGCTGATGTATATCAAGGCGCCCTCCATGCCTGGAGGCTGCTAGCCTGGCAGTTAAGTCATGTGCAAACGCCTTCCGGGCTGATCAGGAATCCGCTGCGGTTTCTTAGCAGATTCCGCCTGCGGGAACATCTGCGGCATACCCTCATTCCCTTGGGGCAGCTTGGATTGGTGCTTTGGTCCGTGCTGACCCGGAATATCCCACTGCTGATCATCGCGTTGCTCTCGCCCATTTTCATTTCTCCGTTCACCCATGAGCGACACTTGATCAAGGCTTTCATCCATCTTGTCCTCCACCCCACAGCCATGATCGTGAACCTGCTGGGAGCCTTCGACGCGCTCTTTGGCATACGAAGAAAAGCACCTGACTTCGCCTCCATTGAGATCTGGACACAGGTGCTCACGGCAACGGTTTTTGCAGCTTTGGGCTTCGCACTGCCTGGAGGATCACTGCCCGCGCTGATGCTGGCCGCCTTGTTCACATGCTTTCCGCTGGCACATCGTCAAAAATAAAGCGGCCTTCCCTCCGGAAAGCCGCTTGCCCAAATATCCAGTTTCCGCTATAATGGTTGCGGGAGTTGATATGATGGAACATGTGATCACCGCCGCAGAATCCGGGCGTCGGCTGCGGGACGTGCTTCGCCAGGTGATGGGCGTGAGCTATTCCGCCATGAAGAGCGCCAAATGGGACGGACGCATCACCGTGGACGGCGTCGCCACGCCGGTGGATGCCTTCGTCCGCGAGGGACAGCTGGTGCGTATCCGATTCAAAGAGGCTGCGCCGGTATATGAGGTCAAGCCCTACCACATTCCGCTGGTCATCCCTTATGAGGACGAGCACCTCTATGTCATCGACAAGCCTGCGCCCCTTGCCAGCCAGTCCAGCCTGAATCACCCGGACGACGCGCTGGAGAATGCGCTGTATGCCCATTTGGGCTGCCCGACGGATTTCATCTACCGCCCGGTCAACCGACTGGACAAGGGCACCAGTGGGCTGATGATCGTCGCCAAGGACGCCCACGCCCAGCACCGGCTGCAGAAGATGCTGCACTCGGACGACTTCGCACGGCAGTACCTGGCCGTGGTAGAGGGTACGCTGCCCGCCAGATCCGGCGTCATCGACGCACCCATCGGCAAGGAGGACGCCGCCAGTATCCGCCGCCTGGTGCGGGATGACGGCAAGCCCTCCGTCACGCATTATGAGGTGCTGGAGGAGCGTAATGGCCGCTCTTTGGTGCGGCTGCGGCTGGAAACCGGGCGCACCCATCAAATCCGCGTGCACATGGCCCATCTGGGCTGCCCGGTCTGCGGAGATTTCCTCTACGGGACTGAACTAGCGGAGCTGCCGGGGCGGTTCGCGCTGCACTCCCACGAGCTCACGCTCACCCATCCGCTGACCATGGAAGGGCTGCACATCGTGTCGCCCCTGCCGGAGAAGCTCAGGGCGCTGCTTGGGTGATGGCGTCCTTGAGCCACACCTTGGCAGATTCTGCTTTGGCAGCAAGGTTCGCATTGACCACATCCCAGTCCGCATGGATCAGATTGCTGACGCCGAGGTTGCGCAGCAGCTGGTCGATGCGGCTGTTTTTGCTTTCGGGGTCATCCTCGCGGTAGCGGCGGACGATGGTGCACTTCTTGTTGAGGATCGCCGAGAAGGTCGCGCCGTGGAAGCTGTCTGTCACCACATGAACCGCACCGCCAATGAGACCCAGCCAGCGCTGGGGCGGCACGTCCTCCTCCAGGGGGTAACCAGCATTGCGGGCCCCCTCCGTTCGGGGAATCACGCGGACAGCACAGCCTTCGCGCTTGGCAACTGCCGCCACCGTCTCCCAATAGGACGGGTTATCGCCGATGAAGTAGCACAGGATGTATTTCTCCTGGGGGATATTCATGTCCATCACAGACTGCCACTTGTCCTTCGGGACAAGCATCACCGGGTCGGGCATGACAGCAGGCTCGATGCCGGTCATCCGGCGGATCAGCTCAGCACCCTCAGCTTCCCGCATAGACACAGCGGAGAAAAGCTTCACCAGCCTGGCAATCTTGCGCTGCTTGGCACGTTTGGGCATGTCCTTCACGCCCAGGGACGGCGCGTAAGACACCTTCGGCTTGTCCGTGAAATCCAGGAAGTAAGCCGGATTCAGCCACACCGGCGACCAGATCTGATCCGAGCCGCACAGGAGCACGTCAAAATCCGCCGCAGCCTTCGCCAGCGTCGCATGGTCTCGACAGGGCGCGGTGGTTCGGATGTTTTCCTTGCGAAATTCATCAAAGCCGCCGTGCATTTTGCCGGTGGCGCTCTTTTTGCGCATGCCCTCCAGGATCAGCTTGGGCGAGTTGCCGCTCAGCAGCAGGTTGCAGATCTTCTCCTGCTTGGAGGGTGCATAGTCGATATGGGTGGCGTCAAAGCCCATGTCCTCAAGCGTGCGCTGAAGCGCCCAGGCCTGCAGGATGGAGCCGTAATTGTCATTGTGGAGGAAGGTCATCATCCCGATGCGGGTCATAAAATCACCTCGTAAGCACATTATACCACGCTTGCACATCGCCGTCAAACGTGATACAATACATTGATTTCATTTTGAAGGGAGGCAGCCACATGGGCCGCACCGTCGTCGTAGCCGAGAAGCCCAGCGTGGGGCGGGATATCGCCCGCGTGCTCAAATGCACCCAGCGCGGCCAGGGCTGCCTGATGAACGACAAGTGGGTCGTCACCTGGGCTGTGGGTCATCTGGTGACCCTGGTGGAGCCGGACGAGCTGGACGAAAAGTACAAGAAGTGGCAGTTCGACACCCTGCCCATCCTGCCCACTGACATACCGCTGAAGGTTATCTATCAGTCCCGCGACCAGTACAAGGTGGTCAAGGAGCTCATCAACGCCGCCGACACCGACCGCCTCGTCTGCGCGACAGACGCGGGACGCGAGGGCGAGCTGATCTTCCGTTACATCTATCATAAGGCCAAGTGCAAGAAGCCCTTCGACCGCCTGTGGATTTCCTCCATGACCGATGAAGCCATCCAGGAAGGCTTCCGCAATATTCAATCCGGCGAAAAGTACGATGGTCTGTACCGCAGCGCCCAGTGCCGCTCCCAGGCGGACTGGTTGGTCGGCATGAACGCCAGCCGCGCCTTCACGCTGAAGTACGATACGCTGCTCTCCGTGGGCCGCGTACAGACCCCGACACTGGCGATCCTGGTCAAGCGCCGCAAGGAGATTGAGGACTTCAAGCCCGAAGAATACGCCACCGTCACCGCAGATTTCGGCGACTATAAGGGCGTGTGGTTCCACGAGAAGCTGGAGCCGGACACCCACATTCCGAAGATCGACGCGGCCAAAGCCATCGCGGCGGAGGTCAAGGGCAAGCCTGCCCGCGTCATTTCTGCTGAGACAGTCCGCAAGAAGGAGCCCCCTCCCCAGCTCTACGACCTGACCAGTCTGCAGCGGGACGCCAACCGTCTCCTCGGCTTCACCGCGGACAAGACCCTGAAGGTCGCCCAGAGCCTCTACGAGACCCGCAAGGCCCTCACCTATCCCCGTACCGACAGCCGCTATCTCCCGCCGGACATGATCCCTCGCGTCGTGCAAACCATGAAGCTGCTGCCTGCCTCGTATCAAGCTCTTGTTCCCGGCGCGCTGCCCAATGGCAAGCTGCCCGTCAGCAAGCGTACTGTGGATCAGACCAAGGTCACCGACCACCATGCCATCATCCCCACAGCCCAGCGGGTGAACCCGGAGAGCTTTACCGAGGACGAGAGGCAGCTCTACGACCTGGTGGCCCGGCGGATGCTGGCAGCGTTCTATCCCTGGTGCGAATACGACGCAACAAAGGTTATCACCGAGGTCGATGGCGACAAGCAACCCCATCGCTTCCGCACGACGGGCCGCACAGTCATCGTGAACGGCTGGCATGACGTGCCGCCGCTGGCCAACGTACCCAAAGCGAAGTCTACAAAGAAAAAGTCCCCCGAGGAAGAGGAAGTCGCCCTGCCGCCCCTGCAGGAAGGCGACACCCGCACGGTCAAATCCGCCACCGTGAAGGAAGACAAGACCAAGCCGCCTGCTCACATGAACGATGCCTCCCTGCTGGCCGCAATGGAAAGCGCCGGCAAGGAGCTGGAGGACGAGGAGCTTGCCAAGCTGATGAAGGGCAGCGGCATTGGTACGCCTGCCACCCGCGCCGCCATCATCGAGAGGCTGATCAAGGTCGGGTACGCCGTGCGCAAGAGCAAGCTGATCATCGCCACCGACAAGGGCGTGCAGCTCATTGCCATCATGCCCCAAGAGATCGCCTCCCCCGAAATGACCGGCCGCTGGGAGCTGGCGCTGGATCAGATCACCGACGGCAAGCAGGATGCGGACAAGTTCATGGACTCCATCCGCAAGTTCTCGACCTTCCTGGTGGATTACGCCCGCAACAACCGCGCAGCCGTCGCCTTCCCCGATGACGGCAGGCGGAAAAAGTTCACCCAGAAATTCGTCGCCAAGGGCGCCCTGGTGGACGGCTGTAAATGTCCCGTCTGCAAGGAGGGCAACGTGCTGGAGACCCAGCGTTCCTTCATGTGCTCCCGCGCGGCAGAGGGCTGCAGGTTCACCCTTTGGAAGGACTGCCTGACCCGCGGCGGCGGACCGGAGCTTTCCGCCAAGCTGGTGCAGCTGGTTTTGGCGAACCAGGTCGTGCGCGGCTCGACGGGCGTGATCATGGTGGATGAGAAGCAGATTCAGTTCTTCCCCAACGGGACGGACATGGCATCTGCACGGAGGGCACTGACATATGAAAAAAAGTAATGTGCGGCGCTGCTTACAGGCATTGATTGAAAAAAACAAGGTATTGCTGATCATTTGGCTGCTGCTTGGGTTTGTTTGTCTGGCAACGCAGATACATTCCTTCAATCTTGCCCTTACTGTGACGCAGCTGCTTCCTCTGGGCCTGCTCACGGTGTTGCTCTGGCCTGATTTCTTTGGCCCATGCTGTGAATTGCTCATCAAAAAATCACTGATTGAGCGAACTGTCCATGTGAATTACGCCAGAGCCACTATTACTTCAAAAAGCGGACGATATACCGAGGTCAAAACCTGCGAGATTCCTGAAGAGTTACGCTATCACATGCCCATCCCCGATGATATGATCGTGGGTAAACGTCTGACCATCGGCTATTTACCGAAGGCCCGCATCATCCTGTATGTGGAAAAACCCAAAGATTGATCTTCCTGCCTCCGGAGCTTCCGGAGGCTTTCCCATTGTCCAAAATTCTCCGAAAAATTCCCTGTTTTCCCCTTGATTTTTCTTTAACAATGGTGTACTATGTATGCTGAGGGAATAAGGGATTGTCCGCATCCAGGACAAGCCTTTCACCCATAAATATTTTGAGAAACGAGGTTGTTTGCATCATGGCACTGCTTGACCTGACCAAGTACGGCATCACCGGTACCACCGAGATCGTGCACAATCCTTCCTTTGAAATGCTGTTTGAAGAAGAGATGAATCCCGCTCTGGAGGGCTTCGAGAAGGGCCAGCTGACTGAGCTGGGCGCCGTGAACGTCATGACCGGCATCTATACCGGCCGCTCCCCCAAGGACAAGTTCATCGTCATGGACGAGAACTCCAAGGACACCGTGTGGTGGACCTCCGATGAGTTCAAGAATGACAACAAGCCCGCCTCTCAGGAAGCCTGGGCCGAGTGCAAGCGCCTGGCGCAGGAGCAGCTGTCCAACAAGAAGCTGTACGTCATGGACGTTTTCTGCGGCACCAACAAGGATTCCCGCATGGCCATCCGCTTCATCATGGAGGTCGCCTGGCAGGCTCACTTCGTGAAGAACATGTTCATCAACCCCACCGAGGAAGAGCTGGCCAACTTCGAGCCTGACTTCGTCTCCTACAACGCTGCCAAGGCCAAGGTGACCAACTACAAGGAGCTGGGCCTGAATTCCGAGACCGCTGCCATCTTCAACATCACCTCCAAGGAGCAGGTCATCCTGAACACCTGGTACGGCGGCGAGATGAAGAAGGGCATGTTCTCCATGATGAACTACTATCTGCCCCTGAACGGCATGGCCTCCATGCACTGCTCCGCCAACACCGACATGAACGGCGAGAACACCGCCCTGTTCTTCGGCCTGTCCGGCACCGGCAAGACCACCCTGTCCACCGATCCCAAGCGTCTGCTGATCGGCGATGACGAGCACGGCTGGGACGACAACGGCGTCTTCAACTTCGAAGGCGGCTGCTACGCCAAGGTCATCAACCTGGACAAGGACTCCGAGCCCGACATCTACAACGCCATCAAGCGCAACGCGCTGCTGGAGAACGTGACCGTGGATGAGAACGGCGTGTGTGACTTCAACGACGGCTCCGTCACCGAGAACACCCGCGTTTCCTACCCCATCGATCACATCGAGAAGATCGTCCGCCCCGTGTCTGCCGGCCCCGACGCCAAGAACGTCATCTTCCTGTCCGCTGACGCCTTCGGCGTTCTGCCCCCCGTCAGCATCCTGACCCCCGAGCAGACCAAGTACTACTTCCTGTCCGGCTTCACCTCCAAGCTGGCCGGCACCGAGCGCGGCATCACCGAGCCCACCCCCACCTTCTCCGCCTGCTTCGGCGCTGCCTTCCTGGAGCTGCACCCCACCAAGTACGGCGAGGAGCTGGTCAAGAAGATGGAGAAGTCCGGCGCCAAGGCCTACCTGGTCAACACCGGCTGGAACGGCACCGGCAAGCGCATCTCCATCAAGGATACCCGCGGCATCATCGACGCCATCCTGGATGGCTCCATCCTGAAGGCTGAGACCAAGAAGATCCCCTACTTCGACTTCGAGGTTCCCACCGCTCTGCCCGGCGTTGATCCCAAGATCCTGGATCCCCGCGACACCTACGCTGACGCCGCCGAGTGGGAGACCAAGGCCAAGGATCTGTCCGCCCGCTTCATCAAGAACTTCACCAAGTACACCGGCAACGACGAGGGCAAGGCCCTGGTCGCCGCTGGCCCCCAGCTGTAATAGCTGACAAAACGATAAGCATGCTCCCCTGACGCAAGTCGGGGGAGTTTTTTCGAGAAAACAGAAATGACGGCGCACCAATATGGTACGCCGCCTTCATCATGCTGTTATTCAAAAATCATTCCCAGTCACACAGTCCCTTCGACTCCAGGTACGCCTGCTGGTAGTCCATATAGTCATCCACCAGTGCAGCAACCTTCACGGCCTGCTCAGGGGTCAGCTTGTTGTTGGCCACAATGGTCTCCACAATGTGCTCGAAGGCGTCGTCATCCTCGTAGTACTCGTCGCCCGCGTTGCCCTCGGCGTCCAGCACGCCTTCCTTGTGCATGTAGTCCATGTCTGCGTCGATGGCCTGGCTGATCAGGCTCTCGATCATGTCCTTGAGGTCAGGGTGATCCTTGGGCTGAATGCGCTTGACGATGAAAGCCAGCGCTTCGGCCTTGTCGTAACCGTTCATCATGTTGATTTTCCTCCTCAAAGGTCAACGGTGACCGTCAAAGTCCCGCTGTCTTGCGATTTCGTACAGGCAGATGCTGGCCGCGCAGCCCACGTTGAGGCTGCTGGCCGCGCCGTAGATCGGGATGCGCAGCAGCAGATCGCAGCTTTCCTTCCAGGCCTTGGACATGCCGAAGGTCTCGTTGCCCACGATCAGCACCGTCGGGCGGGTGAAATCCGCCTCGTGGAAGCACATCGTGCCCTTAGCGCTGGTACCGGCGATCTGGAAATCCCCCAGGCTGCGGATGAATTCCACCGCCAACTCGCAACTGTTCAGCGCCAAAACCGGCAGGTGGAACACCGTGCCGATGCTTGCCCGGATGCACTGGGTATCATAAGGGTCCGCCGCATGGCCGGTCATCAGCACACCGCAGGCACCGAATGCATCCGCCGAGCGGATGATGGTACCCAGGTTTCCGGGGCTGGTCGGGCGGTCGCAGAGCACCAGCAGCGGGGTCTTCGCAGCCTTGACGGCATCGCGAAGGCGCACTTCCCCATCGCTGCGCTGATGCAATATGCACACCAGCTCGCAGGGATTCTCCCGGTCGGACAGCTCCGCCAGCAGCGCGGCAGGCATGGGATGCAGCACCTCCGGGGCAGCCTTGCGGATCATGTCCTCCGCCCAGCCGGAGAGGCGCTTGTCCTCTGCATAAGCGATGGATTCGAATTGCTCACCGCCTGCGATGGCCTGCTCCACGGGGTGCACGCCCTCCAGGAAATAGAGCTTCATGTGCGTCCGCTTTTCCCTGTTGCGGCGAAGGGTTTCGTACAGCTGAAACACGTCGTTCCGGCTGCGTATGGGTTGCGTACGAGGCATATGTAACCTCCGAAAATTATGCGAGTGCAGCCTTGAACTTCTCCAGGGTCTCCTTGAAGACCTTCATGGCCGCACGGATAGGCTCAGCCTTGGACATGTCAATGCCCGCCAGCTTCAGGGCCTCGATGGGCGGCACGGAGCAACCAGCGCTCAGGAACTTGCGGTAGTCCTTAACAGCAGATTCGCCCTCGTTCAGGATGCGCTCGGACAGGCTCACCGCCGCGCACAGACCGGTGGCGTACACGTACACGTAGAAGCTGCGGTAGAAGTGCGGGATGCGCAGCCACTCGTTGCCGATCAGCTCGTCCACGTCGCAAACGCCGCCGTAGTACAGCTTGTTCAGATCGTAGTACACCTTGGTCATGGCATCCTTGGTCAGGGGCTGGCCCTTTTCGGCCATGGTGTGGGCGATGTACTCGAATTCAGCGAACATCGTCTGGCGGAACACGGTGGTGCGGAACTGCTCCAGGAAGTGGTTCAGCAGATAGGCCTGGGCCTTCTTGTCGTCCTTGAACTGCTCAAGCAGGTAGCGCATCATGACCGCCTCATTGCAGGTAGATGCAACCTCTGCCACAAAGAGGCTGTAGCTGCTCTTGGGCGCGGGCTGGTTGGTGTTGGAATAGAAGGAGTGCATGGAGTGACCCAGCTCATGGGCGATGGTGAAGGTGTCGCTCAGGTTGTCGTTATGGTTGAGCAGCACATAGGGGTGGACATTGCGCAGGTTGCCGGAGGAGAAGGCGCCAGAGGACTTGTTCTCGGTGGGATACACGTCGATCCAGCCGCCCACGCGGGCCTCGCGCAGCTTGGCAAGGTAGTCCTCACCCATGGGAGTCAGGCCCTCCAGCACCATGTCGAAGGCCTTGTCATAGGGCAGCTCCATCTTGAAGTCGCTGACCATGGGCGTGTACAGATCGTACATGTGCAGCTCGTCCAGCTTCATGGACTCCTTGCGCAGCTGAAGATACTCGTTCAGCGTGGGGATGGCCTCGTGGATGACGGAGATCAGGTTGTCGTAGACCTCCTCAGGGATCTGCAGAGGCTCCATCTTGGCTGCACGGCAGGAGGCGTACTTGTAGGCATTGGCCATGAAGACGTCCTTCTGGACATTGGCCGCATAGGTAGCGGCGATGGTGTTGGCGTACTTGCCGTAGGTGCCCATGATGCCATCGAAGCCCTGCTTGCGCACATCGCGGTTTGCATCGCGGATGAAAGAGGAATAGGTACCCTCAGTCAGGGTGCGCGCAGTACCGTCGGGCATCACAACATCCGGGAACTTCATGTCCACGTCAGTCAGCATGGAGAAGATGTTGTTGGGGGCGCCTGCCACCTGACCCATCATAGCGATGAGCTTCTCCTGCTCCTTGGGCAGGGCGTGGGCCTTCTGGCGCAGCAGGCCCTCGATGTAGGTGTCGTAATCCTTCATCTCGGGATCAGCGGCGATCTCCTTCAGGGCTGCCTCGTCCATCGCCAGCAGCTCAGGCTCCACGAAGGACATCATGGTCTGCACCTGCACAGCGGTCTGCATCAGCTTGGCCTTCAGAGACTGGGCCACAGGATCGGCGTTGTCGGTCTCCTTGCGCAGGAAGGCGTAGGAGAACACGGGGCTCATCTTCTCATCCAGCTCGAAATAAGCGCGGATCACCTTGCGGGGATCTTCGGCCACCTTGCCGTCATACTGTACAAAGGCCTTGACCTCCTCCAGAACGGAAGCCATCGCAGCCTCCCAGGCCTCGTCATTGGGATAGATGTGGGTCAGGTCCCACTTGTACTGAGCAGCCACGTCCTCGCGGCGGCGGATATCAGCCATAGGTTTACCTCTTTCTTCCGCAGTTGCGGATCATATTCGTGATGATTTACCGGCCGCAGGGGCCGTCGTGGATATACTTGAAATCGCTGAACGCGGCCCAGCCGTTACCCTTATAGGTGAGCAAGCCGATGCGGGCGCCACGCCAGGGACATTCGCTCATGAACGCATCATGGCGCAGGTAGGTGAATTCCTTCCCGTCCAGGCTGTAGGCCAGGCGCAGCTCCACCAGATTCTGAATCGAGAACCGCAGGTACATTTCTTCCACCTGGAAGGGGCCCTTGAACAGCTTGTGCTGCCATTCCTCTTCAATTCCGGGATAGCAGGCCGGACGCTTCAGGGCGATGTCACCCTTGTAGTCGATGGTGACCCACAGACCTTCCTCCGTTTTCGTGACGCTATACAGGAAGGGATCGCGGCCCATCGCCACCAGGCCCGCCTGCTGACCGAGCTCCAGATCCTTGGCAGAGACCTTCACGGTGACGTATCCGGATGCGCCGATCAGCCGCTGGGTCAGAACATTGCGGACAGCGAGGATATCGACTTCCTCCGCATTGCCTTTCAGCCGCAGCTCACCCGTCCCGGTTTGCCAGCGGTCATCGACAGGGTTGTGATTCCACATCCACTGCAGGCCCAGCTTGTCGGAGCTGAAATCATCGCTGGTGGGCGTGCAGCAAATGGGCTGCTCCGGGAGCGACGGCTTCTTATGCATCCACACCGGCTGACCACAGTGCGGCTCATCCGTCGCTTCGCCGATGCGGGGCCAGCCATCTACCCAAGTGACCGGCTCCAGGTACACCACGCGTCCGGCGACGCCGCATTTGGAGAAGTGCAGGAACCACCACTCCCCGTCCGGTGTGTCCAACAACGCGCCCTGATGCGGGCCGTTGATCCAGGTTTCGCCCTGCTTACAGATGCGCTTTGCCTCAAAGGGGCCGTCCATCGTAGGGGCACGCAGCGCCATCTGCCAGCCCATGGAGGTGCCGCCCTGGGGGAAGAGCAGCATCACACCGCCATCCGCATGGTCATACCATTTGGAACCCTCCGCGCCGTCACCACGGAAAATGACCTTGCCCTCGTCCAGCAGCTCGGTGCCGTCATCACTCATGCGATGCAAAAAGATCGCTCCTGCGCCCAGCTCCGAGCGGCTCAGCCAGGCCCGCCCCTGCTTATCCCAATAGGGACAGGGATCCTCCCAACCGGCGATCTTCTTGATGTGAGTCAACGTCCACTCACCGGCGGGATCAGCCGCTTTCGCCAGGAAGAGTCCTTCCTCCGGGGTACAGAAGTATACATAGAACTCGCCGTTATGATACCGGATGGAGGGCGCCCAGGAGCCGCGTCCGTAGCGTTCCATCGTTTCATATTCTTTACCGGGAAGACGGTCATAAATCTTGCCAACAAACTGCCAGTTGACCAGATCCTTGGAGGCAAGAATACGCATGCCCATGTAGTTCATTTCGGAGCTGGTCATGTAATAGGTGTCCCCTACACGGATCGCATCCGGATCGGGATAGTCGCCGAAAAGGACAGGGTTGCGATAATAGCCGTTTCCCAAGTCGCCCCAAATGCCGACTTTGTTCATATGTTCACTCCGTTCGGAAATCATTCTTACCAATTATACCGGGGTTTTCCTGCCCTGTCAAGCCGAACAGCTGCGGCACGCAAAAACCCCTGCCATTTCCGGCAGGGGCTGGATACACTTAAAAGGTCATGTCGCACATTTCGATGGTGTCGGTGTTGACCATCAGCTGGTTGGCGGCGCGGTACTCGAAGAACTTGGGGGCCACCTTGGGGAACAGGGCGTAGCTCAGCACGTCCTCCTCGCAGGTATACCAGCCCTTGGCCTTGACTTCCTCGCGCAGCTGATCCATCTCGGGTGCAATATCATCCGCATAGCGATGGGTAATGACAGGGGTATCGCCGATGCACTTCTTGCGCACGTCCTCGTTCACGGGCGCGGGCAGCTTACCGTAACGGCCGGCCAGCAGGTCCTTGGACTCCTTGGGCACCATCTTATACTTCTCGCCGCCCAGCACGTTCATCACGGCCTGGGTGCCGACGATCTGAGAGGTGGGGGTGACCAGGGGCGGATAGCCGAAGTCCTTGCGGACGACGGGCACCTCAGCCAGCACGTCGTAGTACTTGTCCATGGCGTTGGCCTGCTTGAGCTGACCGATCAGGTTGGACAGCATGCCGCCGGGAACCTGGTACTGCAGGGTTTTGACGTCAACGCCCAGCACGCGGGAGGGATCACGCCAGCCATCCTTGGTCAGGCGGTCAGCCACGGGACGGAAGCCCTCAGCCAGCTTGGCCAGCAGGTTCAGATCCAGGCCGGTGTCGTACTCGGTGCCAGCCATGGTGGCCACCAGGGTCTCGGTGGCGGGCTGGGAGGTACCGGAGCCCAGGGGGGACAGGCAGGTGTCAACCACGTCCACGCCGGCTTCGATGGCCTTCATCAGCACCATGTCGCCGGTACCGGTGGTGTTGTGGGTATGCAGCACAATGGGCAGCTTGGTGGCGGCCTTCAGGCGCTTGACGAGGCTGTAGGCCTTGTAGGGCAGCAGCAGGTTCGCCATGTCCTTGATGCAGATGAGGTCAGCGCCCATCTCCTCGATCTCCTTGGCCAGGGCCACGAAGTAATCCTCGTCATGGACGGGAGATTCGGTGTAGCTGAGGGCGATCTCCGCAATGCCGCCGTACTTCTTGGTGGCCTTCACAGCGGTCCGCATGTTGCGCAGGTCATTCAGGGCGTCAAAGCAGCGGATGATGTCGATGCCGTTCTCGATGGCCTTCTGGACGAAAGCTTCCACCACGTCATCGGCGTAGGGACGGTAGCCCAGCAGATTCTGGCCGCGCAGCAGCATCTGCAGCTTGGTGTTGGGCAGGGCCTTGCGCAGCTGGCGCAGACGCTCCCAGGGATCTTCGTTCAGGAAGCGCAGGCAGCTGTCGTAGGTGGCGCCGCCCCAGCACTCCAGGGAGAAGTAGCCGACCTTGTCCAGCATCTCGCAATGGGGCAGCATTTCAGCCGTCGTCATGCGGGTAGCAGCCTGAGACTGATGGCCGTCGCGCAGGACCGTATCGGTAATCATAAACTTGGCCATGATGTAATCCTCCGTTCATTAACCGAACATGGACAGCAGCACACCGGCTGCGATGGCGGAGCCGATAACGCCAGCCACGTTGGGGCCCATGGCATGCATGAGCAGGAAGTTGGCGGGATTGGCCTTCTGGCCCTCACGCTGGGAAACACGGGCAGCCATAGGAACCGCAGACACACCGGCAGAACCGATCAGCGGGTTGATCTTGCCGCCGGAGATCCAGTTCATGAGCTTGGCCAGCAGCACGCCGGCAGCAGTACCGCCCATGAAGGCAATCACACCCACGACGATGATCAGCAGGGTGTCAATCTTCAGGAAGGTGGAAGCGGTAGCAGTAGCACCAACAGTGATGCCCAGGAAGATGGTGACGATGTTCATCAGCTCGTTCTGCATCGTCTTGTTCAGTCGCTCAGTCACACCGCACTCCTTGGCCAGGTTGCCCAGCATCAGGCAGCCGACGAGGGGCGTGGCGGAGGGCAGCAGCAGGCTGACCAGGATGGTAACCACGATGGGGAACAGGATCTTCTGGGTCTTGGTGGCAGGCTTGAGCTGCTCCATGACGATCTCGCGTTCCTTCTTGGTGGTCAGCGCCTTCATGATCGGGGGCTGGATGACGGGCACCAGCGCCATGTAGGAATAGGCCGCAACAGCGATCGGGCCCAGCAGGTGGGGAGCCAGCTTGCCGGTCAGCCAGATGGCGGTGGGGCCGTCGGCGCCGCCGATGATGCCGATAGAGGCCGCCTCAGCAGGCGTGAAGAAGCCGCTGGCACAGCACACGATAAAGGTCAGGAAGATGCCCAGCTGAGCAGCAGCGCCCAGCAGCAGGGTCTTGGGGTTGGAGATGAGGGGACCGAAGTCGGTGCCGGCGCCAACGCCCATGAAGATCAGGCAGGGATAGATGCCCAGCTTGACGCCCAGGTACAGGTAGTCCAGCAGGCCGGCAGAGACAGCCTTGCCGCCCTCAGCCAGCAGAACGCCAGCCTCGGAATAGACCATGCTGCCGTCCAGGAAAGCATGCTCCATCACGATGGAGGCGGCATTGCCGTTTGCAGCCAGCTGCTCCAGAGCAGCAGTCAGTGCAATAGGGGTAGAAGCATCCGCATTGATGGCATTGACAAAGTGGCCGATCACTGCGCCAGTCTCGCTGAGAACCTGGCCCGCGGCATTCACGGTATAGGCAGCAGCATTGAGCAGGTTGTTGCCATCCACCATCACAGCGCCGCCGAAGAGGCCCCAATTGACGTGTCCGCCAGCGAAAAGCTCCTCATGGAAGACCTCGCTGCCCAGCAGGTTGGTCAGCAGCATACCGAAAGCGATGGGCAGCAGGAGCAGCGGCTCAAACTGCTTGACAATGGCCAGATACAGCAGCACGCAGGCTACACCGACCATAATCAGCGCCTTGGGATCGGACAAGAAGTAGAACACGCCGGAAGTCTGCCACAGACCGGACAGCGCATCTGTAATGAACTGCATGTTATCACTCACTTTCTGTCAGTATTCAGTCGTTGGTTTTCGCAGCAGTCCTATGACGCTGCGGTTCCAGGGACAAATACGCTTACGCAATGACAACCAGCACGTCGCCAGCGTTGACAGAAGCGCCCTTGGACACGATGACCTGCGCCACGGTGCCAGCCTTGGGAGCGGGAATCTCATTCTCCATCTTCATGGCTTCCAGCACGCACAGGGTGTCACCGGCATTGACCTTCTGGCCAGCAGCAACCTTCACATCCAGGATGGTGCCAGGCATGGGAGCCTTCACAGATTCACCGGCGCCAGCCACAGCGGGAGCGGCTGCGGGGGCAGGAGCAGCAGCGGGAGCAGCCACAGGAGCGGGAGCAGCAGCAGGAGCAGCCACGGGAGCAGAAGCACCGATTTCCTCAACGTCCACATTGTAAACCTGGCCGTTGACGGTGATCTTGTAAGTACGCATGATAGTTTCCTCCTTAAAATGTTGTATGTATTAAAATGAACGGGATGAGCCAACCGCAGGATTACTGCTTCACGCGCACGATGCGCTTGATCTGGAAGGGATAGCCTTCGCCGCGGACAGCAGCGATCGCAGCCGTGATGACAGCCACGGTCTCATCGTCAAACTTGGCGGGAGACAGCTTGCCGACAGGAGCAGGCTCTGCCGCAGGAGCAGCTGCAACAGGAGCGGGCGCTGCCTTGGGGGCCTCCTTCTTGCCCATGTTGCCAGTCAGCACGCCCATGAGCTTGATCAGCATGATCAGAATGACCAGGCCGAAGAAAACCACAGACATACCTACAACAGCCACCAGCAGGGAGTTCGCAAAAGTCATTTGTTACACCATCCTTTCAGCATACGGCATGCTTGCCGCGTATTCAGGGAACGGTATGGATACAGGGAAAGGCTGCTTCCAAAGCATAATATTGGAAGACATACCTCAATTTTACCCATCTTCTCCTATTCTACATAAGCCCCCTATTTCCTGCCTGCAGAATAAACTTTTCTCAAATTTTCTGAAACCTTCAATTATTCACCTGCACAGTATCTTGTGCATCAAAAAACCGGGCTTCCCATATGATGAGTAGTCCGGTATGTATTGATTTATCCGCAGGAGTTACTTGGCCTCGTCCTGCACAAGAACATTGGCCTTACCAAAGGTTTTCTCCAATCCGGTGACGAAGCTGTCATCACTCATGTCCTCTTTGTTGGCGGAACCAGCGGTAACCGCCTCGAACTCGCTCTCCACGCCCGCAGCCTCGGTCAGCGCATTGCAGACGGCCTTGCGCTTATCCTCCTTCATCAGCGCCGTGGCAAAGAAGTCCATGCCAACAGCAGCCTCCCAGCGGTAGGTCACGCCATCGCAGCCGATGAACCGCCCCTGAGTCAGGAAGGAATGGGCTCCCGGATCGCTTTTCTTGAGCTGATTCATGGCTTCCTTCCAGGTATCATCAGTGCTGCGGCCGGTGGGGGTGAGCACCTTGGGCTTGGGAGGCTCCTCTTTCCTGGAGGCAGGCTTGGCTTCTGCCTTCTCCTTCTTGGCCGGAGCCGCAGCCACCACACCGTTCCTGAGTTTCTCCGTCAGATCGGCTACTTGCTTCTCCAGCTGGGCGATGCGGTCGTTGAGCGCCGCGGTATCCGCCTCCACCGTGCGCAGGCAGCACTTGAGCGCTGTATTCTCCAGCACGATGCGCGGACTGGAGGCCCAGCGCAGCTCGGTTTCCGTGGCCATGAAGAACTCCAGCATCTTCATCAGCCGGGTGACGGTCAGGTTCTCAGACTGGTAGATATACTCCTCCGCATCCTCCCCCGTGATATCCAGCAGGGCGGGCAGCTCATCCGGGCAGGCCTTGGCCATCAGCAGCGCCCGCAGATGCTGGCTGACGTCCTTGGCAAACACCATCGGCTCGCGGCCCTTGCGCATCAATTCGTCGATCATTCCCAGCACGGTGGACGCATCCTCCATGTCCAGCGCATCCACAAAACGGAAGAGGAAGGACTTGTCCGACGTGCCCAGCACGCTGCGGACGAGGTCTTCATCCACGTCATTGCGGTAGCCCAGGCACATATCCAGGATGGACAGCGCGTCGCGCATGCCGCCCTCCGCCGCACGGGCGATCATATGGAGAGCATTATCGCTGGCAGTCGCGCCGGCGCCCTCCACCGCCTGACGGAGGCGTCCCGCAATCTGGTGGGCAGGAATGCGCCCGAAGTCGAAGCGCTGGCAGCGGCTGAGGATCGTCGCCGGGAGCTTCTGGGGCTCGGTAGTGGCGAGGATGAAGCACACATGGGCCGGCGGCTCCTCCAGCGTCTTCAGCAGCGCGTTGAAAGCCGAGGCGGACAGCATGTGCACCTCGTCGATGATGTAGACCTTGAACTTGCCATGCTGCGGCGGGTACTTGACCGTCTCTCGCAGGTCGCGGATCTCATCCACACCATTGTTGGAGGCCGCGTCGATCTCCATCACGTCCATGGATTCCTCCGCCAGCAGGCGGCGGCAGCTTTCGCACTGGCCGCAGGGATCACCGTTCAACGGCTGCTCGCAGTTGATGGCGCGGGCCATGATCTTCGCCGTGGAGGTCTTGCCCGTGCCGCGGCTGCCGCAGAACAGGTACGCATGGGCGATGCGCCCCGTGGTGATCTGGTTGCGCAGCGTGGCCACAACAGCCTCCTGGGAGACCATCGAGGAGAAATCAGTGGGCCGCCACTGGCGGTATAGGGCTTGATAAGCCATGGGAATTGCCTCCCTCTATAACGGTGTCATCAATAAAGCAGTCAGTGATAATATCTCTCACAATCTGCTGTTGACTGAGTTTCAGAACAACTAAACGCAATGAACCTATTGCCTTGCATTGTCAGCGTACCCCACTTTCCCAGCAGAGGTAACAGTTCCTTATATTGTTGTCTGCTTATATTCTTGGCTGTATATATACATCCGTCTTTTTCCATAAAGGTTGCGTATATCTCTGGAGGATACTCAGGATCTGTATCCCAGTTCACTGATTTCACCTTAACAGTCACCGTTTTACGAGGGGATTGTTCGATACGATAATCATCAGCAGCTTTCTCAACCCTACTGAGAAAAACCACAACAAAAACAATAAGAATAGCTACTCCCAACACTATCATTATGCCGTCTCCTCGTCTTCCCTGCGCTGCTGGTACTCCGCGAATTCCTTCTTCAGGCGGCGCTTTTCCTTCCATTTGGAAAGCATGGCAGAGATCACGCAGAGCAAAGCGATCACACAGACGTACATGAGTATATCGTTGATCAACTCAGGGTAAAATTCGATATCTTCCCACTTCATGATGAATACCTCTTATACTTCAGCTATTCAGGTGCGCTTGAACACGATGAACTCGTCTCCCTTGGAATAAACGAGGATTCCCTCGTCGCCCTCAGCAGCCAGGCCATAGTCCTCGCCGGGAACTTCCATTTCCAGCCGGATGCCGTCCCGCTTGTGGAAGGTCAGGAAGTAGCGGGTTTTGGGGATATTGGGGTTCTCCGGGTCAGCTTCCACCAGGGTGCGCTTCCCCTTCACTTCCGCCTGGATGTTATACACAGGCTTGCGGCCCTGCTTTTCTTCCACGTTGACGCGTCCCGTCAGCTTGGCCACCAGCATCAGGATGAGGATGGCCGCCATGCCGCCGCCCAGCATCGTGAAGGCGAGCGTCATTGCGTCACGCATCATTTTCCTCCCCTGCGGGCGCGTAGAACATGCCGCCGATTACATCGCCGTTGTCCATTTCAAAGCGAATCAGCCGCATGCCGCGCCAGGCCAGCAGCCCATGGTCGCCCGGCTTCATATGCAATCCACCCTCGCCGGAAAAGTTCAGCTTGACCTCCGTGCCGTCCTCCAACAGGAAGACCGCTTCGTTGGCTGCATTCAGGGACAGCGGATCCATCCGGCGGAAACAGGTTTTCACCGTTGCAGGGACGGGCGGATGCTTTGCGTCGATCACCGCGTCGTCCGCATCCAGATACACGACCTTCTCGCCGACAGGCTCCTCCTGCCTTGACTTGCGCAGGACCAAGCCGATACCTGCAGCCGCTGCAGCCGCCAGCAATGCCATTCTGATCAGGAAGTTCATCTGCATATCCTCCTCATCCTCATAATCACTCAGTTTATTATAGCAGATTTTCTGGTATAAATCAACGTAGGAAACACGCTTGACGCAAAGGACAATCAAGTCTATACTGTTTATCAGAAAGAAGGGATTCCCATGAACATTCGCGAAGCTGCTTCCCAGGACGCACTGCTGATCAGCCGCCTCATCGCCCAAAGCTGGCGCGGCGCATATCAAGATATCCTTGACCCCGCGTATTTGTCCCGCCTGCCGGAGGAATACTGGCTTCCAACCATGCGAAGCTGGCTGGAAAGCGGGCGGATGTACGGCTTCATCGCTGAAGAGGATGGTGCGCCCATAGGCTGTGTGATCTATGGCCGTGGCCGGGACGAGGATCACGCCGACTGGGGCGAAATCGCCTCACTGTATGTCCTGCCGGAGAGGATGCGCCATGGCGTGGGCACCTCGCTGCTGGAGACTGCGCTGGCGGCGCTCCAGGCCGAAGGTTTTGACCGTGTGTACCTTTGGGCCATCGCAGAATACACCCGCGGACTGCGCTTCTATCAGCACCACGGCTTCCGCGCCACAGGCGAGCGCGTCTCCTACAAGCTTGGCAGCGGCGATGTAACCGACGTCCGACTGATCAAGGGGGCGTAAAATGGCTGATTTCACCGTACATTATTATGACGAAGCCCCTGCAGAGGCGCGCCAGAAGTACGCCGTGATTATCGCAAAGCACGGTGGTCAACTGCTCTGGTGCCGCCATCAGGAACGCACCACCTGGGAAGTCCCCGGCGGTCACATCGAAGAAGGCGAAACCGCCATCGAGGCCGCTGCCCGCGAGCTGCAGGAGGAAACCGGCGCACTTTCATTCACCCTCAAACCAGTATGCTGGTACCGGCTGCATTTCAGTGATGGCGGCGTGGGCAGCGTCAGCCTGCTGTGTGCAGCAGAGGTCCATACCCTTGGGGAGCTGCACTCGGAGATCGCCGAAGTCCGCACCTTTGAAGACATGCCGCCGGCCCTCACCTACCCGCATATCCAGCCCAACCTGCTGGCGGAGGCCATCCGCCGCGGCATGGCGTAAAAGATGGGGAACCCCGTTGGGGGCTCCCCTTTTGTTATGCGTCAAGCAGGGCATCCAGCGCAGCACGGCCCGTATTATCCCGCACTTCCTGCAACAGCGCCTCATAGTATGCCTTCGCCGCAGCATGACGCTCCAGCGCAAGCGCGCGTCCGGCCTCCGTCAGGAAATGTCCGCAGATACCCTCCAGCTTGAATTTGTACTCACGAAAGAAGGAATCTGCTGTATCGCCGTCGCCGTCGGAGATCACGCCGTTTTCATCTCTTGTGTAGATGGGCCTGCCTGTCTCGCCGTTGTAGGCAAGCGTACGGGCAATCCCGATCGCACCGGCAACATCCAGCTTATCCGCATCAAAAAGGATGCGTGCTTCCAAAGTGGCAGGCCTTTCCGTTTTGCGGAAACGGTGTGTACGGATACATGCCCGCACATGGCTGCAGAAATCCTCTGCAAAGCCGTTCTCCTTCAGGAAAGCATAGGCCTTGTCCGCACCGTGGGATGCATGGTCAACCATCGGGTCAGCGATCTGCTCGGGACGAGAGATATCGTGCAGCAGCGCCGCAGCAAGCAGCACATCCCAGTGCACCTCAGGCTCCGACTTTGCGATGCGAACAGCGTTGTTCAGCACCCTGTAGACGTGCTCCTTATCATGGGCTGCATCCTTCATGCTGGTCAGCATGTACCCCTCAATCAGTGCAAAGGTCTGGCGGTTCATAGGCGTCCTCCTTCAAAAAAGGCTGCCGCATATCGCAGCAGCCCGTGGGGTTACTTCTTTTTCTTCCAGATCTGCGTCTCGCCTTCGCCATAGCCAGCGGGCAGCTTGCCCTCTTCTACCAGGACAAAGCCCAGGTCGGCGGCGTAGTTGGCCTTGTTGCTCTCCACGTTCACGGGAAGGGTTGTGCCATCCTCCTTGAGCACGGAGGAAATCTGCTTGATCTCCTCCCGCAGGATGGTGGGCATAACCTCCGCAGGCCAGGTGACCCGCAGCGTGTACTCCGTGGGGTAGAGCTCCTCGAAGACATAATAGCCGTACTGGTCAGTCACGGTAGACGCGATGACACGGCCGTTGCGGATCAGCTCCACGGTCACGCCGGGTATGCCGCCCTCTTCGCCGTCCTGCAGGCCGTTGCTGTTCAGATCAAGCCATGCCTTGTCACCCAGGCGGCCAGGCAGCACCATGCCGACATCCATGTCGTTGCGATGCTTGGCCATGCGCAGCTCAATGAAGGCGGACTTGCCAAAGAGGCCGCTGACCTCCTCCACCACGCTGGTGAGACCCTTCTCCGCCATGGTCATGTCACTGGTGTCCACCAGCACATAACCGGCAGGGATGGTCACGTCAATGGCGTAGGTATCGGGCATCAGGCCCTTGAAGACATACACGCCGTCCTCACCGGTGAGGTATTCGGCGATAGCGTTGCCGTCCCTGTCCAGCAGGTGCACCTTAGCGCCCTTGACGGGGGTGACGCCGCTGTACTGCTCCAGCCAGACCAGGCCGCCGATCTCCGTCGTGCGGGCGATGGACAGCTTGGTTCCGGCCTTGTCCTCATTCTCGTAGATGCGTACGCGGCCGGTAGTCATGACGTCGCCATCCTGATAGAAGTCGATGTCAGGATCCTTGGGCAGGAGGCTGCCCTCATCCAGAGGATAGACCAGCTCGTACTCGCCAGGCGCAATGCCCTCCACCACGAACACGCCATTGTCGTCCGTCTTGACGGTAATAACATCCTCGCCGGAATCAGCGTCCCGCAGGATGAAGGTCTCGCCGTTGGCAGGCGCTTCGCCCGCGTCGCGGACGCCGTTATAGTTTTCGTCCAGGTACGCCTCACCCGACCAGTTGGAGGGCAGTACGCAGCCCAGCATCTGCTCATGCCACTGGGTGCCCATCCGCAGATCCAGCCTGACGGACTGAGTCATCAGACCATTTGTCAGCGGCAGATCCACATCCTTCAGGCGGGACAGCACGCAGTTGTTCGGGCAGCTGACAGTCAGGGTGTACACATCAGGACGCAGGTCACCAAAGGCAAACTTGCCGTCAGCACCGGTGATAACGGTGATTTCAGACAGATCGCTGCGGCTGGGGGTCAGGGTAATGACCAGGCCGGAGAAGAGGGCCTCATTTGCATCCATGACCGCATTGCCGTTGCTGTCGGTGAAGGAAGTGCCGGAAATATCGCTGAGCAGCACGCCGCCGCACAGGGGCGCGGTCCAGGTTTCTGCCATGTCCACGGTGAACCACTCGCCGCGGCCGATGCCATTTTCGCCAGAGATGGCATTACCGCCCTCCATCACATAGGGGAAGAGGCCCTTGCCCGGCAGCTCATACTGCAGGTAAAAACGGCCAGGGATAGTCGTAAAGCGGAATTCACCAGTCTCGTCGATGACAGCAGAAGCCAGTTCACCATCTTCGGTCATCAGGCGGACGGTGGCGCCCACCAGGCCGTTTTCCCCCTTCTCACGGATGCCGTTATCATTCTCGTCCGCGTAGAACACGCCGGACACGATGGCTGGCACGATCATGCCAGCACCCGCGTCCTTTACGTCCTCGCCCATGCCCACGGTGATCACGCAGCTCTTGCCGGTACCATCAGGCAGGGTCTGCATCACATTGCCGGAACCGAGCGCTGTGAAACCATAGCCCTTGGTCGGCGTCATGGTCATGTAGTACTCGCCAGGCACAAGATCATCGAAGGTGAACAGACCGTTCTTATCCGTGCGGACACGGCCGGCACGCTCGCCGTTGATGTGATAAAGCGTCACATAGAGCTCTCTGCCCAGGCCCTCGCCCTTCTCCCACTGGGAGGAGAAGTTGTCGTCATAGAACACGCGGCCGCTGATGGAGCCATAGGCCACAGCGCCCAGCATAATCCTGCGGTACCCGCCGTTCTCCAGCGTGACGTCGGAGAGGCGGCGCTCGGTCTTGTCGCCGTTGGGAGCAAAGAGGTTGGCATTCTCACCCTCGCCCACCATGGTGAAGACATAGCCCTTGGGCAGCGTTGCACGGATGGTGAAGGTGCTGCCGCGTTGGCCGACAAAGTGATAGGAGCCATCGGCAGCGGAATCCACCACCTGCAGCATCACGTTGTTGCTCTGACGGGCCAGACGCATCTCCACGCCCGGCAGGGGCTGTTCGCCCTCGTCATAAATGCCGTTGTAGTTGGCGTCCAGGAAGCAAACGCCCTCAATGATGGCGCCTTCCATCAGGCCAATGTTGTGATTCTCGTAGACTTCGCCCAGGTCGAGGCTCAGCTGATCCTCGCCCGCGCGGTCCTTCTCGGTGGTCATGCGGGAGATGACTTCCAGCTCGCCCTTGGCCTTGACGGTGAAGACGTATTCGTCCGGCACATGGCAGATCACCTTGTAGGTGCCCTTCTTGATCTGATGGAAGTCATAGAAGCCATTCTCGTCAGTAAAGACCTCGTAATTGATCTTGTCCTTGCCGCCGGTCAGGGTCAGACGGATGCCAGGAATGCCCGGTTCTTCCTTCTGCCAGATGCCGTCAGCATTCTGGTCATTCCAGACCGTACCGGTCACCACAGCCATATTCATGACGCCAACGCCGATCTCAGACTTATCACCGGTATTGAGGGTGAAGGTGCGGCTGACCTGGGTACGCTCAGCGCTCTCCTCCATGATGTTCTGGTCGTGATCGCGGTTGCCGTTGCCCTTCTTGGCAAAGCCATAATCCTCAGGAAGGGTCACCTTCAGGGCGTACTCACCCTGAGCAGCAGCAAGGGTAACATAGCCATCCTTGGCAGTAATGCCTGTATCGACCACAACGCCGTTCCTGTCGATCAGGGAAACCTCAACATCCTTCATGCTGCTGTCACCAGCGCCGCGGGAGCCGTTATTGTTTTCATCCAGGAACACGCGAACACTCACAGTGGCAGGCTTGGCCGCCTGGGCAGCGAGCGCCACGCTGTCCCGATCCAGCGTGAAGCTGCTGGCAGGAACCGCACGGCCATCAGCGCTGTACTGGGCAATGTACTCGCCATAGGACAGTTCTGCGACAGACCATTCGCCATTCTTGTCGGTTTTGGTGTTCGCAGCAATCTGGCCGTCTGCGCCATAAAGGGTAACCTCCACGCCAGACATGGCCTTGCCGTCCAAATCAGTCACCTTGCCGCTGACGCTGCCGATAGTGATACGCCGGATCAGGGGCAGCTCGGTCACGCAGTCACGTTCGATACCGAAGCGCATGGAGATCGTGCAGGTGCCATCCGCGTTTTCAGTCAGCCGCCAGTTATTGTGGTAATCCGCATAGTCGTAGCGGCCCGCAGGCAGCTGAACGTCAATCTCGTATGTGTCAGGCAGGAGGTTCTTCTTCTCATAAACGCCCTGGGCATTGGCGGTGAGATCAAAGGACTCGCGCTCGCCCTTCACAGTGACGACCGCATCCACCACATTCTCCAGGGGCACCACCAGATCGCCGGTACCGGTCAGCTCGATCTTGTAGACGCTCTCCTGCATCGCCTGGACAGCGACCTTCCACTGGGTCACGCCGCGCTGGATGGTGGGATGGCCGTTCAGGGCCGTCATCACCACGTTCTCCGGCAGCTGGAGCGTCACATAATACTCGCCCTGCTGCGTGTTGGGGATCGTGACTTGACTGTCCCAAGCCAGGGTATCCTTGGCGATGCTGGCGCCATCCAGGCCCATGACCTCGAAGGGAACCTTAATTCCCTCATCGCCGGTCACATTCAGCACCAGCGTGCCGGTGGTGGGCGCCTCGGTGGGCGCGGGCGTTGCCGTGGGGACAGGCGTGGGAACAGGCGTAGGCACCGGAGTAGGCGTCGCAGCGGGCACAGGCTTGCGCAGCTTCACAATGGAGTCCTTACCGGTATAATTCACAATCTCAAAGCTCTGGTCTTCCCACAGGGGTCCGGCTGCGGAGAGCATCCGCAGGGTATAAGTGCCTGCAGGGATTGCAACATCCAGCTTGTAGCCGCCCTCAAAATCAGAACGGAAGGTCATGACCTCCTCGCCCTCTTCATCCAGCACTGCATACTCTGCCTGATAGTCAGCCACCACGGTGAACAGGCCCGCATTGGCATACACCACGATGGGGGCGATATTCATCCGCCCCGGCACCACAGAGATGCCGTAGCCATACTCGTTCAGAGGCAGCTCCGCAGGGGCGGAACCCAGTACTGGCACCAGGCTTACGGGACCATCGCCCGGCAGGGAGATGGTATACTCCTGCTGATAGCTGCTCTTGAGGACGCCCAGATTCACGCCATCCTGATATACCTCAAAGATGGCGGGCGCCGCAATGGTTTCGTAGGAGCCATCCCGCTTGGCATACATACCGCTCAGGGTGACCTGGAGCTGGGTTTCCTCAGCAAATGCAGCCGGCGCAAGGCTCAGCAGCATCACCATGGCCAACAGGCCGCTCAGCAGCTTCTTGCAAAGCATTGTCATTGTTTATGCCTCCGTATCCATCTGCCATCATTGGCAGATCGCATTACATAGTTCAGCACCATACATGGTAAAACATCCGAGGGCAAAAGTCAACCGTATGGACAAAACATTTACATTTGTTTCACGCAAAATTCTGTAAAAAAGTCATATTGACTTAAGTAGAGAAAGCAACATATAATAAACTGTACGCCTTTATCAAGGGAGGACCTGCATCATGTTTGAAATCAACCATGAGCGCGTTGCACTTGTTACCGATACCGCCTGCGACCTGCCGCAGGAGCTGCTGGAAAAGCATGATATCCGCCTGGTCTCCCTCAGGGTGGTGACCACTCAGGGTGAATTCCGCGACCGGGTTGAAATTGACGCCGATCAGGTCTATGAGATCATGAAGGCTGAGCTGCCCAAGACTTCCCTGCCCCTGCCCGAGGATGTGAGCGACCTCTACCGCCAACTCAAGGAGGAAGGTGCTGACCGTGTCCTCCACATCTGCATGAGCGGAAGCCTGTCGGGCACCTACAATATGGTCTCCATTCTGGCAGACGAAACCGAGGACCTCCATGTGGATGTGGTGGATGCCCAGACGCTCTCCTGCGGCACCGGCTTGCTGGTACTGGAGGCTGCGGAATGCTTCGAACGCGGCATGCCTGTGGAGGATGTGATTCAGCGGCTGCAGATGCTGCGCAAGCATCAGCTGGGCGCCTTTGTCATCCGCACGCTGGAATATCTGCGCAAAGGCGGCCGCATCGGCCTGGTGGAAGGCGTGGTGGGCAGCCTGCTGCAGATCAAACCCGTTATCTACGTCAACGACGACGGCGTATACGCCACCCTGGTCAAGGCCCGCGGCTTCGCCAGGGCCCTTTCCGCCATGCAGGAGGAATTCTTCAAGCGCTACCAGGGCCGCAAGGTACGGGTGGCCATCGTGCACGGCGCCGCCTACGAGGATGCCAAGGCCCTTTTGGCAACCTTCCGGCAGAAGCTGGATGTGGTGTCCGACCTGATCGCCCCCGTCAGCCCTGCTCTGGCGATTCATACCGGCCCGGGCTTGCTGGGCGCGATCGTACAGTACGCAGATTAAATCAATATAAGAACGGCGCAGCTCCTGTTGTATGGGAGCTGCGCCGTTTTCTGTTATTCAAGAGCGACCAGTTTGGGGCATTCAGATTTGAGCAGATCGAAAAACGACTGACGCTCGGCCTCTGACAGTTGGAGCAAATTGACTGGAATAAGCGCCCGGCTCGCTGTACACAGGATGACCACCGTACCGTTGCGCCAGGCATATCGCATCTTCCTCAGCAGCCACGAGAACTCATCGCCATCTGTGTCAAGGCGATGAAACCGCTTGCCGTCATACCAAGTCGTATGTGTAAAGGACATCTCACTATACGGATGTGCTTGTTTCGCGCCATACTTCAGCAAAATGCGTCCAAATATGCCGAACACAAGCGCCAGCGCCAACACGAGCAAAACACAGTTAATTGCCTCCTGCGGATCTTCCCGGTAAACCGTTACCCCCATGATCACTGCCAGCACAAGCAGGAACAGCATCGTTCCATTAATGAGCGTCATTCCATATTCAGTATGCGCATACCGCCTCAACGGGACAATTTCATTCTGCGTGACCGTCGAGGTGGTTTCGTACAGACGCACGTTTACTCCTCCTCAGCATCCGACTTCCGGTCGGTTTCCTCCTCGTCCTCCTCGAATTCCTCCGGCAGCTTGCTGACCAGCGCCTTTTCCACACGGTGATCCTCGATCTTCTCCACCACGATGTGCAGGCCGTGGCAGTTCAGCTCGGGCTGGGCGCCGTCCTCGGGGATGGTGGTGAATTGGCTGAAGATCAATCCGCCCAGGGTGTCGTAGTCCTCTTCCAACGGAAGCTCGATGTCCAGGGCGTCCGCCACGTCCGCCAGGGCCGCCTGGCCGGAAATGCGCCAGGTTTCCTCGTCCAGACGGGTAATCTCCGCCTCGGCCTGGGGATCAAACTCGTCGTAAATGTTGCCGACGATCTCCTCCAGCAGGTCCTCCATCGTCACGATACCAGCCATGCCGCCATATTCATCAATAACAATGGCCATGTGGCTCTTCTTGATCTGCATGTTGCGGAAGAGGGTGTCTGCCTGCACAGTGCTAGGCACAAAGTAGGCCTCACGCAGCATCTCACGTACCGTGCGCGGCTTCTCCGTCTGCATGTTGAGCAGGAAAACGCGGGTATTCAGCGTGCCGATGATGTCATCCATGTCCTCATTGTAGACAGGGAAACGGCTCAGGCCGGTCTCGCGGATGGTCTGCAGGATCACATCCCACTCCTCGTCCACCCAGATGGCAGTAACGTCGGTGCGGTGGGTCATGACGTTCTCGGCGGTGCGGTTGTTGAACTCGAAGATGTTCTCGATCATCTCCTTCTCCGCCTCTTCAATCGCGCCGGACTCCTCGCCCATATCGACCAGGGCACGGATGTCCTCCTCCGTAACCTCCTCCTCTTCGGCATTGGGATCAATGCGCATCAGGCGGAGCAGGCCATTGCTGATGGCGGACAGCAGCCACGCCAGCGGCAGGAACAACGCAGTGCAGAAGCTGAGCACACCAAGGCCCATGCGCGCCATCTTTTCAGGATAATGCATGGCGATGCGCTTGGGCGTCAGTTCGCCCAAAATAATGGTAAAGCAGGACAGGATCAGGATGACGCCCACCACGCTCAAAATACGCAGAGTTTCAGCATCCATCTGCACGCCGGCGTTCAGGATTGCCTGACTCAGCGGGCCGGCAAAAGCCTGTGCAGCAAAGGCAGCGCCCAGGAAGCTCACCAGCGTGATGCACACCTGAATGGTGGAAAGGAATTTATTGGGGTTCTCGCACAGTTTGAGCAGCTTTTCGGCGGCCTTATCACCATCCTCCGCATCCGTGCGGAGCTTTGTTTCATTCAGCGACAGGATCGCGGCCTCCGTTGCGGCAAACCAGCCATTGAGCAGGATCAGAACAAGCTGGAGCAGTAGCGGTCCCCATGGGTCGGCAGACACAGAGATTACCTCCTTCAATATCGCGTGCAGCATTCCTGCACATCATGTCCGCTGATGCGGTATGCCCTGCAGGATGGCGGACTCCCCTGCATCATGCGCTGCATACTGCCTGTTATTATACCATGAAGCACTGTAAAATGCAACCATTCTTCCCTGCTCCCAAATGAAAAGGGAGAGCGTCCTGTACGCTCTCCCCCTTTGGGATACATCAGCCGAACATGCCGGACTGAATCAGCACCATCAGCACGCTTTCAGGCAGGGACATAATCAGATTGCCAAACCAGGCCGTCACCGCGCCATAGGCGTTCACAAACCAGTTCACAAAGGCTGAATCATCCAGCTCCGCAGGCCGGGTGACCGCGCCAGCGATGATGGATTCCTCCGGATCGGAGGTTGCGATATCAACCTGAACGACAGCCTGCATATAATTGAAGCCCAGGCTGAAGATCTCCTGACCGGAGAAGTCTACGCCGCTGCGGGCATAGTCGCAGATGTAGCCGATGGCCAGGGACGTGGGCTCCTCGTTGGGATGAGCGGCCAGGTATTCCTCGTCCAGCCACATGGCGAAGGAAATGTCCGTCTTGAACTGGGTTTCATCCGCCACATGGAAGTAGGAGAAGGTACCCACTCCGCCATCCTCATAGAGATGAAAGTCGCCTTTGATGACGCCGTCTTCCTCCACCGCATTGATGGTCAGGCCAACCTCCTGGCTTTCAATGTTGCTGACATTGATGGTCCAGGCCTTCGCCTGCTCCAGCACATCAATGGTAGCGCCTTCGCCGTTCATGTCAATCGTGCATACGTGGCTGACGCCCTGGGCCACCGTCTGACGGTTGTAAACCAGGCTCGTACACTCAGCATAACCACGGCTAAAGATATCAGAGGGATCTGTCTCGGAGATATACCATTCTTCCGCGTATATGGGCAGTACGCTGGTCAGATAGACGATTTCCTCCGCATCGTTGAAGTACACGCTGGTGACAAAGTCATCCGCCAGCATCTTTTCTCCGTCCAGTTCCGCAGCCTGCTGATCTAACATTTCCGCCACCGTGGGGTTGGCCGCCTTGTAGGCTTCTTCATTTTCATACAGACCGAACAGCATGTAAAGCTCGCCGCTGGCAGCCCACTGGGCGTTGCGTTCTCCTTCGGTTTTATACCCACCATTTTCCGCCATGATGTCCATGAGCATCGGATTGTCCTTGATGAACTGCAGCAGCGCACGCAGCAGATCCTTGAAGGTCTCCTCGTCAATCGTCAGCCGGACACCGGAGGTCGCCATGTCACACATACGGGGCACGACGATGTCGGTGATCTCCTCCACGCGGATGGCCTGCAGCGGCGCCTCAAAGGCGGAGAAATCCATGGTCAGCAGATCCTCCATGGCCAGCGACGCAACCGCGTTCTCACCGACAGAGGCCTTGATGCTCTCCACCAGCGTGGGCAGCTGAGCCTTCATTTCAGCTGCATCAGCTTCCGGGAAGGCGCCCATAAGCACCAGCACATCCAGCAGGCGGCTGATGATCGGCTCCACCTCAATGGGAGACAGCACAATGGTGCCCCCGATCAGGTTGGAACGGATATATGTATCATCCCCGCTGGTTGCCCAGCCCAGCGTCAGCACATCCTTGCCGGACATGGACAAGCCGAATTCGCTTTCGTCACCCTGGGTTACCACGCGCAACCCCAGTGCCTTGACAAAATCCACGACGGCTGCATCAACTTCAGGAACGCCGATGCCAAACCCAGTCAGCTCAGGGACAGTCACCTCCACCAGAACACGCCGACCTGCGTCAATGGCGTCCTGATAAAGGGATTCACCATTCACCCTGTCGGACAGGACCAAACCCGTCGGACCATCCGCACCGCCGATGACCCCCTCCGCCATGCAAGGCAGGGCAAACATCAGCATCGCCAGAACCAGAGAGAGCATTTTCTTCATTCACCATTTCCTCCTTTGATTTCCTTCACCATTATTATATGCATTTGTGCCGTGAGATACAATATTATTCTGCTGAAACATACATTCTCATGTCTGAATCATACATGCCGGACGCCGAAAGAGAATCCAACAGCCCGACGACTCACATAATCAACGATTGATGCGTCGGATTTCTTCCATATTTCCAGAAAAAAAGCCATGATTTCTTTTGTTTCTCCCCTTACGGGCGCATTTTTCCCCTTGTAGCAAGCGTATATTTATGGTATAATGCATGCTGATGCTTAAAAGCACACCGCATTTGAAAGGAGATTCACCGTTATGGAACTGATCTACAAGCTGCTGGGCGTGGGCACCGCCATCGCCGAGGAAGCCGCTGTTGCCACCGAGGAACTGCCCGCCGGCGCCGGCTTCATCTCCCTGATCGGTACCTTCTTCCCCCTGATCATCATGTTTGCCCTGATGTACTTCCTGATGATCCGCCCCGAGAAGAAGCGCAAGAAGAAGGAAAAGGCCATGCTGGACGCCCTGAAGCGCGGCGACCGCATCTGCACCATCGGCGGCATCTACGGCACCATCATGGACATCAAGGACGACACCATCACCCTGGCTGTCGGCCGTGACAACATGAGCATGGTGATCACCCGCTGGGCCGTGCGCTCCGTGGAAGACGTGACCATCGAGAACGAGTCCGAGTCCCTGAACTAAGCATCCCTGAAGATCCGGCTGTATGGCCGGATCTTTTTTCGTGCCGCACCATTCCGTCCCCGCTGCATAGATTGACAGTGGAACTCTACCGAACAACCTGTAACGGAGGCGGATGATATGAGCAACTGCAATTCTCTTACCTGCAATCAGCGCGGAACCTGGTGGGGCTGCAGGTATCACCACAACTGCGGCAATTCCTGCGGCTGCAGCACCGGCTGTGTCCTGAGCGACGGTACCCCGGCATGCAATCCCTGGGCGCCCTGGAACAGCGCATCCAGCAGCTGCGGTCGCTGCGGCAACTGCAATCAGTGGGGCTGCGGCAGCTGGAATAGCTGCGGCAATTGCGGCGCCATCGCTGCGGATGCTTCCTGCTCCATCTGCGGCAACTCCCCCTGCACCTGCGGCGGCTGCGCCTGGGGCAACACCGCATCCAGCGGCTATCTCGTTCCCCGCTATCAGTCCATCGGCCGTACATTTCAGCGCCGCATCACCCAGACCCTCTGCGCAGACGACGTCCCTGACTGTGCAGAAAGGCCCCTCACCCTGGTAAGCGTGAGCGTCTCCGGACAGGCTGCCTGGGAGCAGATCAGCGAGTGCCGTCAGCAGCTCCTGCGGGTGACGGTGCCGGTCACGCTGCAGATCCGCGACTGCGCAGGCCGCTGCCGCACCGGGCATGCCACTGTCACGCTGACCATTCCCCTGTGCGGCTGTGCCAACCAGGATCTGTGGCGCGGTCAGCTCTATGTGGCGCCCTGCATCCGCCTGGCAGCCCCGGTCACCGAGAACGAGGACGGATGCTTCGACGCGACCCTCGAGGTGCAGGCAGAAGTCTACCTTGTTCGTCTGCAAGCCTTCAACGGCTAAACAAAACAGGAAAAGGCAGCGGCTTCATGGTCGCTGCCTTCATTCTGGGCGTATGGTTTATTCGCCCTGTCCCTCCTGGGAGTGCGCTGATTCGTCTGCGCGGCGGAAGATCACCGTCAGCACGCCGTTTTGCGCCATGACCTGCATCTCCAGCGGGAAAGCTTCATTGTTATAGAAGGAAAAATCACGGGTACTGGCTACCGCAGCATCAAGATTGCGGGGAACGTACTTCACCCCGTTATAGGAGTGGAGCTGCCACTCGTCCAGCTTAACCCGCACCTCCTGGATGGCACCAAAGATGGTGGTGCTCACCTGGCACACACCGCCGCCATAGCCGTAGCCGTCCTTGGAGACGTTCTTTGCGTACAAGTAGCCGTTGCTCTTGTTATAAGGGCCGCAGTACTGGTTGAAACTGAACTTCTCCCCCGGCTGAAGGACGATGCCCTGCAGCCTGCGGACCGCCTCTTCAATGTTGAAATTGCGGTTCTCCGGGTACTTGCCGCCCAGGGATTCATTGTAGAAAGTGGTGAAACCATAGATAGCGTCGCCGGGCTGGGCTTCTGCCGCCTTGACGAAGGGCTGGAAGGTGTAGGAGCCCATCGGCAGCTGCGCCCGGTAACGCATCATGGGAAGGATGCCGATCTCCCTTGTGCAGAGGATATCCCCCGCATGCAGCGTGTTGCCCGAGTACCCGTCCACCGCCAGGAATACGTCGCGTGTCATGGTGGCAACGCCCTCCAGCAGGGTCGTACCGGGCAGAGGCGCTTCGGTCAGCCGGTAGAACTGGTACAGCCGATCATGGGGCACATAACCCACGTCCGTTCCGTACTTAACCACACACCAATCGCCGTCCAGGGCGTAGACATCCACCAGGGCATTCTCCGGGATCAGTCCCAGCCAGTCCCGGCTGTTCAGATCCTTTACCTTGCGGATGCGGGTGTCCAGCCTCATGTAAGCCTGCCATTGGGGTTCTCCGGGCAAGGTTTCGCCTGTGGGGCCGGTCATCTCCGCCAGCGCGCACAGGGGCATCAGCAGCGCAAGCAGCATACACAGGAGCTTCTTCATCGTCGGTTCTCCTCCGGATCATTCTGGCATTCACATAATAGACGAATGAAAATGCCAAAACATTCCCGAAAATGCAGATTTTTGTGAAAAAGAGGACGCCTGCGCGTCCTCCTTGTGTTGTTTGGGGATTACTCGAAGGTGACGGTAGTCTTGATGGGCGCCTGGCCGGTCAGCTCCACGGACAGGGCGTCGGGCTGGCTCAGGCCGCAGTACAGGTCGAAGACCTTGCCATCAGCAATGCGCTCGCCCTCGTCATTAACGACGGTGAAGGCATTCTTGTCCAGCTTGACGGCAACCTGCTTCTCCTCGCCGGCCTTGAGAGCCACGCGGGCAAAACCAGCCAGGTGGGTGTTGACGACCTCGTACTTGGACTCGGCGTCGCGGACATACACCTGCACAACGGTCTCGCCGTCCATCTTGCCATTGTTGGCGACGGTGGCAGTGACCCAGCCGTTCTCGGCGTCCACAGCGCAGTCCTTCACCTCGAAGGTGGTGTAGCTCAGGCCGAAGCCAAAGGGATACAACGCCTTGCCGGTGAAGTAGCGGTAGGTACGCTCCTTCATGCTGTAATCGGTGAAGTCAGGCAGCTCCTCCACGCCGTGGTAGAAGGTCAGTGGCAGCTTGCCGGAGGGGCTGACCTCGCCGAAGAGGATCTCCGCCAGCGCGGTGCCGCCCGCCTGACCAGGATACCAGGCCAGCAGCTGAGCGTCGCCCTGAGGGATATTCAGCGCGGAGCCCACCGCTACGACGGTGACCACGGGCTTGCCGGTGGAAACCAGCGCGTCCAGCATCTTGACCTGGCTGTCGGGCAGGTTCAGGTTCAGCTTGTCGCCGGAAGCGAAGGCGTTGCCGGTATCACCCTCTTCACCCTCCAGGGTCGCGTCAAGGCCCACACAGGCGATGACCACGTCAGCGTTCTCAGCGATCAGCTTGCACTCGGCAGCGCGGTCGTCCTCAACGCCCAGGTTCTGCATGCGATCCTTGAACAGGTGGGCGCCCTCGGAGTACAGCACGCGGATGCCGTGCTCCTTGGCGTAGGCGCGGATTCCCTCCAGGAAGGTGACATAGCGGCTGGAGGTGCCGTTGTAGTTGCCCTCCAGCGCAGGGATGGAGTTGGCATTGGGGCCAACCACGGCGATGGTCTTGACCTTCGCGGGGTCGAGAGGCAGCACGCCGTTGTTCTTCAGCAGCACCATGGACTTCTCAGCCGCAGCCAGGGCCAGGGCGTCGTGCTCGTCGGTGTCGTTGTCGGTGAAGGGGATGTCGTCGTACTCACAGTCATCGGAGAGCATGCCCAGCAGGATGCGGCTGGTGTACATGCGCTCGCAGCAGATGGTGATGTCCTCCTCGGTCACCAGGCCTTCCTGGTAGGCCTGCATCATGTGCAGATAGGTGTTGCCGCAGTTGAGGTCGCAGCCCATCTTCAGCGCCAGAGCAGCAGATTCGGGGGCGGTGTTGGTGACCATGTGGCGGGTATGGAAATCGCGGATGGCCCAGCAGTCGGAGGTGACATGGCCCTCAAAGCCCCACTTCTCGCGCAGGATGTCCACCAGCAGGGTCTTGGAGCCGCAGGCCGCCTCGCCGTTGACGCGGTTGTACGCGCCCATGAAGGACTCAACGTTGGCTTCCTTCACCGCAGCCTCGAAGGCGGGCAGATAGGTCTCCCACATGTCCTTGGGGGTAGAGATGGCGTCGAACTCATGGCGGATGGCCTCGGGGCCGGAGTGCACGGCAAAGTGCTTGGCACAGGCAGCAACCTTCAGGTACTTGCCCTCGCCCTGCAGGCCCTTGATGTAGCGCACACCCAGGCGGGTGGTCAGGTAGGGATCCTCGCCGTAGGTCTCATGGCCGCGGCCCCAGCGGGGGTCACGGAAAATGTTGATGTTGGGGCTCCACATGCTGAGGCCCTTGTAGATATCGCGATCCTCATGGGCAGCCTGACCGTTGTACTTGGCGCGGGCCTCATGGCTGACCACCTTGGCGATCTCCTCATGGAAATCCTCATCGAAAATAGCCGCCAGACCGATGGCCTGGGGGAACACGGTGGCCGTACCGGCGCGGGCAACGCCATGGAGGGCCTCATTCCACCAGTTGTAGGCGGGGATGCCCAGGCGCGGGATCGCCGGGGAGTCAAAGCGCAGCTGGCTGGCCTTTTCCTCCACCGTCATCTTGGCAACAAGCTCCTTCGCCATCCGGCGGGCTTCGTCACGGTTCATCATATGCGGTTTCTCTCCTTCCAAAGCGGACAGATTCTTGGTTATATAGTTCCTCCTCCCCCCCCTGGATTCCTCCCCTGTTTTCCGCAATTATTTGCTGTTTTTTTCTCATTCTTTGTCCTGTATTGCAAGAGGTCTTTTTTTCTGCTATAATGGCTATGATTTTGCTTTGATCGGAGAGAAGTACATGCCCATCCGCGCCATTGCCTTTGACCTGGACGACACGCTGTTGCGCAGCGACCTGACCGTGTCCGACTACACGGTGGAGGTGCTGCATCGCGCGGCAGAACGGGGGATCATCATCCTCCCCGCCTCCGGCCGAACCCGCGACAGCATGTTCCCCACGGTTCAGCGTATCGGCTGCGCGTCGGCGTTTATCTCCTGCAACGGCGCTGACGTCTGGGAACTTCGTCCCGTTTCGGCCAGCTCGTCTCCTATGACCGGCGATGGCTGTCCGCTCCTCATGCAGGAGCTTCTCCCCGTTGATCTGGCCCACGAGGTTGCACGCTTTGCAGCAGACCGCGGCGTGTACTGCCAGACCTACTCTCCTTCCCGTTTTTTCTTCAGCATCGACAACGAGTACGCCGTGTCCTACGCCAATTCCTCGTCCCTGGAGGGCGAATATGTCGGCGACCTGACCGCTTTCATCCAGAAGCCCGTCACGAAGCTGCTGATGATGGATACCCCGGAACGCATCGCTGCACTGTATGAAGAAGCCACCGCTCTCTTCGCAGGGCGTGCGTCGCTGACCTGCTCCAAGCCCTATTTCCTGGAGTGCAACCCGCTGCGCGCCACCAAGGGCAACGCCCTTCGCTGGTGCGCGGAGCATTTCGGCTTCACGATGGAGGAGCTGCTCACCTTCGGCGACAGCCTCAACGACGTCTCCATGCTGGAGGCCGCCGGCACCGGGGTGGCCATGGGCAATGCCCGCGAGGACGTGAAAGCCATGGGCTTTCCCCTGTGCCTGACCAACGACGAGGACGGCGTGGCCCGCTACATTGACGAATACATCCTGCGATAACGCATTTGGGAGGAACCTATGATCCAGGCTGCTGATTTTCAACGCGCACTGCAGCTGACGCTGCTCTCCCCCTCCACCCGCAAGGAATGGGACATCCGCACCGCCGATTTGAACCGGCCCGGCATGCAGTTCTGCGGCTTTTATGAGTACTTCGCCTTCGAGCGCCCCCAGGTCATCGGCAAGGTGGAAATGACCTACCTGGAGGAACAGCCGGCGGAGAAACGCCGTCAAATGCTGGAGACTTACTTCTCCTACGCTATCCCCTGTGTCATCATCTGCCGGGGCATGCGCGCACCGGAGGAGCTCATTGAGATCGCCGCCGCCCATGACGTAGCCGTCTACCAGACGGATATGCTGACGACGAAATTCACCTTCAACGCCATCACCTACCTGAACCGCTGCCTGGCGCCCCGGGTGACCCGCCACGGCGTGCTGGTTTCGGTGGACGGCGTGGGCGTGCTGCTGACCGGCGAAAGCGGCGTGGGCAAGTCCGAGGCTGCCCTGGAACTTGTCCGCCGCGGCCACCAGCTGGTTGCCGATGACGTGGTGGACATCTGCAAGGTATCCGACAACCGTCTTGTGGGCGAATGCCCGGAGATGGTGCGTCACTTCATGGAGATCCGCGGCATCGGCATCATCGACATCCGCACCATGTACGGCGTCTCCGCCGTGGCCCAGAGCCGCTCCATCGACCTGGTGATGAACATGGAGCAGTGGGTCGCGGGCAAGGCCTACGACCGTCTGGGCCTGCACGAGGAATACACCACAATCCTGGGCGTGAAGGTGCCCAGCCAGACCCTGCCGGTGCGTCCGGGCCGCAACATCGCCATCATCATCGAGGTGGCTGCCCGCAACCTGAGTCTGAAGCGCATGGGCTACTCCGCTGCCAAGGAGCTGGACAAGCGCATGCAGGATATGATCCGCCGCAAGTCCGGCCAGGGGGACGAGGAATAATCACATAGGAAAACCGCCGCGCTCCTGATGTATGGGAGTGCGGCGGTGTTTTATACAGACACAAAGGCCAAAATAGCGAGGAACCCCAGGAAAACAGCAAAGGAAACCGCCAACGCACCTAAAATGCGCAACACCTTTGACGCCCACCAGCACCACGGGTAGCAGGCAAATTCTCCCTCGGCGCGGCCACGACACCAGATTCCCAGGATAAACAGCGGCAACGACAGGATAAAGAAACCAAGTATACCCACATGCATGAGCCATTCAAGCTCTAATGGATAGGTAAACAGGATGTACACGCATATCCCAAAGCCTATCATCTGAATAAACGGCAGCCCATCCAGCACCAGCTGCAGGGCAATGCGCGCCTTCATATGCCTGTCAAACCATTCCGAAATACGTCTCATCTCCGCACCTCCTTCTGCCCCATCCTACCACAATCCGTCATCCCCCGTCAACAAACCGCTCCAAGTTTTACAGGTGTAACAATTTCGCCTGTTTTGCAGGAAAAACCATCCCTCAACTCGAATATGTAAATGGTTTGAAATATCTTCCTATGAATATGGAGGTACATCATATGGTATATATCGGTTTTGACGTGGGCGGCACCGGCGTGCAGGTCGGCGTGGTGAATGAGAAGGGCGAAATCCTGTGCAAGGGCAACATGGTCACCCGCACGGATATCCCCGTGGCGGATCAGATCAAGGCCATGGCGGACTGCGCCCTGGAGACCCTCGGCCGCTCCGGCTATGGCCTGAAGGACGTGAAGAGCCTCGGCGCGGGCCTCCCCGGCGTGGTGGATCCCCGCACGGGCCACATCGCCTTCTGCCCCAACCTCGGCTGGAAGGACGTTGACTTCGCCGGTGAAATGCGCAAGCACATCGACAAGCCCGTCTTCATGGACAACGACGCCACCGTCGCCGGCCTCGCGGAGAACATCGCGGGCGTCAGCGCCGGCGCGCACTCCAGCGTGTTCCTGACCCTGGGCACCGGCGTGGGCGGCGGCATCGTCATCGGCGGCAAGGTGTGGAGCGGCTTCCACGGCGTGGGCAGCGAGATCGGCCACATGATCATTGAGATGGACGGAAACCCCTGCAACTGCGGCAACCGCGGCTGTCTGGAGCGCTACTGCTCGGCCACCGCCATCATCCTGGCGGCCCGCGCGGCGGTCAATCAGTACCAGGACAGCGCGATTATGGCCAAGTGCGAGGGCGACCCCATGAAGATCAACGCCAAGATGGTCTTCGACGCCGCCAAGGAAGGCGACGAGCTGGGCCTGAAGCTCTTCAATGACTACATCAAGGCCCTGGCCACCACGGTGGTGAACATCATCCACTTCCTCGACCCCGAGGTGATCGCCCTGGGCGGCGGCGTGTCCAAGGCCGGTGATTTCCTGCTGGACGCCCTGCGCAAGGAGGTGGCCCACCTGGTCATGTACAAGACCATGCCCTTCGCCCGCATCGAGCTGGCCAAGCTCGGCCCGGACGCCGGCATCATCGGCGCGGCCATGCTGGGTCTCTGATCGCAGACAAAAACCCGGAGATTGCATTTTCTCCGGGTTTTTTTGTTGTCAACCGCTGGAAAACAAGGATTTCCGTTCCTTCGCGTTGTATATGTAAGTGAATGTATCCATAACATAAAGGTCGGGCGGCACCCGACAAATGCCGCTCATTGCTTGCAATGAGCACGTGTATGCCAGCACACGGCTCTTGCCGTGAGATGGCCGAGTATAAGGAGGCATCCACGATGACCATCCGCGAGCAGTTTGAACAGGAAGAGCTGACCCGCTTGTCCCCGCGCGCCGCGAAGGCTGTAGCATCCAAGGGCCGCGAACACCCGGCAGAGCCTTGTCCCATGCGCACCGATTTCCAGCGGGACAGAGATCGTATCATCCACTGCAAGGCCTTCCGTCGGCTCAAATACAAGACGCAGGTCTTCCTCGCACCGGAGGGTGATCACTACCGCACCCGCCTTACCCACACGCTGGAGGTTGCGCAGATCGCCCGTACCATCGCCCGATGCCTGCGGCTGAACGAGGATCTCACCGAAGCCATTGCTCTGGGACACGACCTGGGTCATACCCCCTTTGGCCACATCGGCGAGCGCTCGCTGGACGAAACCATGCCCGAGGGTTTCCGTCATAATGAACAATCCCGCCGCGTGGTCGAGGTGCTGGAGAACGACGGCATGGGCATCAACCTGACCTGGGAGGTACGGGACGGTATCGCCTGCCACTCCGGCAAGCAGTTCCCGGCCACCCTGGAGGGTGAATGCGTCCGCCGGGCGGACCGCATCGCCTACCTCAACCACGACCTGGATGACGCCATCCGCGGCGGTGTACTGCGGGCTTTTGAGCTCCCGGTAGACTGCCTGAAGGTGCTGGGCAGTACCCACGGCGAGCGCATCAACCGGATGATCGCCGACATCGTGGCCAACAGCCAGGACACCGAGCACCTTGAGATGTCCCCGATCATGCAAAGCGCCATGGATGGATTGCGCGAGTTTATGTTTGAACGCGTCTACCGCGACGAATGGCGCGCCGCAGAAGAAATCCGCTGCGACCATGTGATGAAGGCCCTGTTCAGGTACTACAGTGAGCATCCCGGCGAAATGCCGGAGGAGTTCGTGCTCATCGGCTACCGGGAGGGCACCGCCCGCGCGGTGTGCGATTTTCTCTCCTGCATGACCGACCGTTACGCCACCCGCCAGTATGGCAAGCTGTTCATCCCCGCAGGTTTCAGCCAGTTCTGATGGGATAAGTTGCAAATTTCGCAACATTCTCCAAAATCCACTTGCAGAATCAAGCAGGAAAATCCGCGAACATGGCGAATATGGTTTCAAGGACGGAATGAACAGAGCGGTTTGTGCCCTTTCTTTTGTCACAGCATCTCGCCGTCAGCAGACTCTAATCGTTTCCGCCGGGTTTCCCGGCGGGGCGGGGCGTTTTCGGCTCTGCCGAAAACATTCCTTACACGAGCAAACGGCCGGGAGGGCGGCCTTGCCGACCGACCAGTGCGCGAATGCAAATCCTCGCAAAAATTCCTAATGAATTTTTGTGAACTACGGTGAAAGGGCGGTGTTTCGCGTGGCAAGATTCCCGGCTTCCTGGCTGGACGAGCTTCGTTCCCGCGCAGACATCGTGCAGGTCGTGGGACAGTATGTCTCACTCAAGCGCAACGGTCACCGCCACTGGGGCCTGTGCCCTTTCCACGGGGAGAAGACCGCGTCATTTTCCGTCGATCAGGACCGGCAGATGTACTACTGCTTCGGCTGCAAGGCCGGCGGCAGCGTCATTCAGTTCATCATGGATATTGAGCGGCTGGAGTTCCAGGAGGCAGTGAAGCACCTGGCGGATCAGCTGCACATGCCCCTTCCTCAGCTGGAGGAGGATCCGGATTACCAGCGCCGCCGCACCCAGCGGGACCGGCTGCTAGAGGCCAACAAGGAGGCCGCGCGGTTCTTCCACCAAACGCTGTTCACCCCTGCGGGACAAGCCTCGCTGGACTACCTGAAAAAGCGCGGCCTGACCGACAGCGTTATCCGCAAATTCGGCCTCGGCGCCGCCCCCGCCGGGTGGGACACGCTGACCAGGCATCTCACCGGCAAGGGCTACACCATCGAGGAACTCAAGCTCGCCGGCCTGACCGTCATCAAGGAGGCCGAGCCCGCCACGGTGGATCCCGCCACCGGTGAAAGCAAGCCGGAGCGTCCCCGCCGCGCCTATGATATGTTCCGCAACCGGGCCATCTTCCCCATCATTGACCAGTACGGCAACGTCCTCGCCTTTGGCGGACGCGCCCTGGGCGATGCGATGCCCAAATATCTGAACACCTCCGATACGCCGGTGTTCAACAAGCGCCTGGGCGTGTACGCCGCCAACCTCCTGAAGAAGGAGCGCAATTTGAAGCGCGTCATCCTTGTGGAAGGCTACATGGACGTGGTGTCCCTGACCCAGTTCGGCGTAACCGGCGTGTGCGCCACCCTCGGTACCGCGCTGACCCCGGAGCAGGCCAAGCTCCTCAAGCGTTTTGCGCCCATGGTGTACCTGAGCTACGACGGCGACAACGCCGGTCAGAACGCCATCATGAAGGGCCTGGGTGTGCTGGAGGAAGCCGGCGTCCCAGCTCGCGTGCTGCAGTTCCCGGACAAGCTGGATCCGGATGAATTCATCCGCCGGGACGGTATTGAGGGCTTTGAGCGCTTGCCCGCCCTCACCCCGGAGAGCTACCGTATGGGCCGCCTGCGCACCCAATATGACCTGTCCACCCAGGAGGGCCGCACCGATTACGCCAAGGCCTGCGCCGCTATTTTGCAGAAGCTGGAGCCTGTCGAACGGGAAAACCACCTGCAGGAGCTGGTCGTTCAGACCGGTTTCAGCCGGGATGTGCTTTTGGCCCAGATGGGCGTGAGCGCGCCCGCCATTGGAAAACCCGCCGCACCGGATTCCCCGGTGAAGCGGCAGCAGCGCTTCTCCCCCAACCGCAACTCCCCCGCCGCCGTGCAGGAGGAGCCGGACGAGGAGCTGCTCATCAGCATCTTCGGCACAGGGCGCGTCCCCACGGACATTGCCACCGAGGATGACTTCCGCGATCCGCTGCTGCGCAACCTGTACCTGAGTTTGTCAGAGGGTGCCTCCGCCGCGAGCCTGTGCGAGGAGCAAGTCGAGGAATCCACCCGTGCAAGGGTGTCGAAACTGCTGCTCACGCCGCCCGCGGACGATACGGATCAACTGATCCGCATGGCGCAGGACTGTCTGGACCGCAACCGCCTGAAGCGCAGCCGCGAAGAGCTCTCCGCCCTGGAGGCCAGCCTTCCCACGCTCAATGGCGCCGATAAGATCGCCGCGCTGCAAAGGGCACAGCAGCTGATGGCGCAGATCAGCAAATACAACGCTCACAGATCCTGATTCAGGATTTGATTATATATGACCTGCGGCCTATACCGCATTTGTGGACCGATGAGTAAGGAGAGATTTATTTGACGCTTTCACCTGATGCCCGCCAGGCCAAGCTGAACGAGCTGTATGAGTACGGCAAGAGCAAGGGTTCCCTGACCTATAAAGATATCATGGACCGTCTGATGGAGATGGACATGGACCCCGACCAGCTGGACAAGGTGCTGGAGACCCTGGAAGCCCTGGGCGTTGAGGTCATCAACGAAAATGAGCCTGCCCCCGCCGCTCCTACCGCCCCCGTGCAGGAGGATCTGAGCGACATGTCCGCTCCCGAGGGCGTGAGCATCGACGACCCGGTGCGCATGTACCTCAAGGAGATCGGCAAGGTTCCCCTGCTGACCGCGGACGAGGAAATCGAGATCGCCAAGCAGCTGGAGTCCGGCACGGACGAGGAAAAGGAAGAAGCCAAGCGCAAGCTGGCCGAAGCGAACCTGCGTCTGGTGGTTTCCATCGCCAAGCGCTATGTTGGCCGCGGCATGCTGTTCCTGGATCTGATCCAGGAGGGCAACCTGGGCCTGATCAAGGCGGTGGAGAAGTTCGACTACACCAAGGGCTTCAAGTTCTCCACCTACGCCACCTGGTGGATCCGTCAGGCCATCACCCGTGCGATTGCAGATCAGGCCCGCACCATCCGCATCCCCGTGCACATGGTGGAAACCATCAACAAGCTGATCCGCGTCAGCCGCCAGCTGCTGCAGGAGTATGGCCGCGAACCCACCCCCGAGGAGATTGCCAAGGAGATGGGTATCAGCGAAGCCAAGGTGCGCGAGATCATCAAGATCGCCCAGGAGCCGGTCTCCCTGGAGACCCCCATCGGCGAGGAGGAAGACAGCCATCTGGGCGACTTCATTCCCGATGACGACGCTCCCGCCCCCGCCGAAGCCGCTTCCTTCGCCCTGATGAAGGAACAGCTGATGGAGGTGCTGGACACCCTCACTCCCCGCGAGGAGAAGGTGCTGCGCCTGCGCTTTGGCCTGGACGACGGCCACCAGCGTACCCTGGAGGAAGTCGGCAAGGTGTTCAACGTCACCCGCGAGCGCATCCGCCAGATCGAGGCCAAGGCCCTGCGCAAGCTCCGCCACCCCAGCCGCTCCAAGAAGCTGAAGGACTACATCGACTGACTTCGTCGGCTTTCGCGCGCTCAAGTAGATTTTTCTCTTTGAGATCTACCGCGTGAAGCAAAAACAGATTTGCACGCCCTGTCTGCAAAGGCAGGGCTTCTCTCATAATAAGAGGTGATCCTATGCTTGACGAGCGCTTGTCCCTGGCCGCCGAACTGTACGAGCCCTGCGAATGGGGCGCGGACATCGGCACTGATCACGCCTTTCTCCCCTGCCACCTGCTGCGGACGGATACCTGTCAGCACATGATCGCCGCCGATGTGAGCGAAAAGGCGCTCTCACGTGCCAGGGAAAATCTGACCCGGCAGCGTCTGATCGATCGGGCCGAGGTTGTCCTGGCCGACGGCCTGGAAGCCATTACCCGCCAGTGCGGCTGCATCTCCGTGATGGGGATGGGCGGCGAGCTGATGGGGAATATCCTTCGCAAGGGCCAGGACAAGATTCAGGGTGCGGTGCTGGTTTTGGGCGCACATACGGAACTGCATCTGGTACGCGAGGCAATCCGCGATATCGGCTACCACATTGTGCAGGAGCGTCTATGCAAGGCTGCAGGCCGGTTCTATGTGTTTTGGCGGGCGGAGGCCGGTTTTGAGGACTTGTCCTCCGTTGATATCCGCTACGGCAGGCTCCTTTGGCAGGAGGACTGTACCCTGCTCCGGGAATATGCCGCCTGGCGCCGCCGCGTCCTTCAGGACAAGGAACGCGGCCTGCTTGCCGCCACCACCCCTGACAAAGAAGCTATCCGCGAAGTACAGGCAGACATCACCTGGTACACCGCCAGATTGGAGGAACGCACATGCTGACCGTACAGCAGGTATACGATTTCATTAACGAGCGCGCTCCCTTTGAGACGCAGCTCCCCTTTGATAACTCCGGACTTCTGGTAGGTCACCCGGACAACGAGGTCACCGGCGTTCACTTCGCGCTGGACGTGACCAATCATGTCATCGACGAAGCCATCGAGGGCGGTGCGAACCTGATCGTTACCCATCATCCGTTGATGTTCAGCCCCATCAAGCGCCTCACGGAGACAGCTCACGAGGCCCGGCTGCTTTGCCGCCTCATCCGGGCGGGCATCAGTCTGATTGCCGCCCACACCAACCTCGACCAGGCCCCCGGCGGCTGCAATGATGTGCTGGCGCAGACCATCGGCCTGGGCGATATTCAGGGCGAAGGCTTTGTGCGCGTCGGAACGCTGCCCCATCCCATGACGGCAACCAAACTAGCAGCCCACATCGGAGAAAAGCTGGGCGACGTCGTGCGGGTAATGGGTGATTCATCCGCGATGATCACCAAGGTCGGCATGTGCTCCGGGGCCGGTGCGGACGAATGGCCTGCCTCCGCCGCCATGGGTGCCCAGGCCTTCCTCTCCGGCGAGGTGAAGCACCACATTGCCCTGGAAGCATCCGACGCCGGTGTTGTCATGCTGGAAGCCGGCCACCACGCCACCGAAGAGCCCGGCATTTTCGCCCTGGCAAAGACTTTACAAATGAGCGAGCTTGGTGTACAATATAATGTACGCGTCTCAATGAGCAGCGCAAAAGCATATCAGTGAATCCAGCATGCGCGTGCCGCATGTGTGAATATCAGGAGGTAGCTATGGATCAGCTTACGATGTTGTGGGAGTACCAGGTGGAGGACATGAAGGCCGACAAGATGGCGAATGACATTCGCCGCAGCCCGCTCCGCCAGAAGATGGAGAATGACCGCAACCTCTTCATGGAGCGCCAGAAGCAGTACAAGCAGATCGAGGAGCAGGTAGCCGTCCTCATCGACCGCAAGGACGCCATCCGCGACGCTCTTGCCCGTGCCGAGGAGCAGCTGAATGGCCTGCAGGCCCGTTTTGAGCAGAATCCCCCCGAAGAGCTGGAGGCCGTCCGCGCCTTTATGGCGGAAGTCAGCAAGTGCCGCGAGACTATCGTGGGCTATGAGCAGGAGATGAAGCGCCTGACCCACGAGGCTAACACCAACGACCAGCGCGGCAACTCCATCCGCACCGAGGCGGCACGTCTGCGCTCCGAGTTCGAGAACCTCAAGGCGCAGTATGATAAGGAGATGCCCGCCAAGAAGGCTGCTCAGGAAGCCCAGCGCGCTGTTGCTGACCAGAAGGCGGAAGGCATTGATCCCACGCTGATGGAGCACTACAAGCGCATCAAGAAGCAGATCACCCCGCCCCTGAGCCGACTGGTGAACGGCCAGTGCTCCGGCTGCAACACTTCCCTGCCCAGCGCTGTGCTGCACCGCGTGCGCAACGCTTCCGACGAGATCGTCGAGTGCGAAAGCTGCGGCCGCATGATCATCCGCATGTAATTCAGGAAGCCGTCCCACCATGGGGCGGCTATTTTGATGCACAGGGAAAGCCCTCCGCCCGCATGGACGGAGGGCCGTAGCCTTGTAGGTCAGGAAGGCCTGACGCGCAGCGAGGACACCACCGTCCCACAGCCGCGAAGCCTATCCCGCAGAACAGGCCGAAGAATTACTGAGCGGGAGCCTCGGGCACACCGATGATGCGGCCCTGGCCGTAGGGATTGGCGTACTCCTCGCCCACAACGCCGCCCAGGTTGACGGTGATGTAGGTGATCAGCACCTGATTGTCGATCAGGGTCTCATCGATGAGGAGCTTGGAGCCAGCGAACATGCTGAAACCGTCACCGGAGTTCTTCAGCATGTAGTTGTGAGAAGCCAGGGTGTAGGTCTTGTTCACGTCCAGGGGCTCGCCGCCAACGACGACGTTCTTGACGCGGTACTCGCCTTCCACGCCGGCGAACATGCCATTCTCGTCAACCTTGGCGGTAGAAGGCACGTAGGTATGGATCTCGTAGGTCAGGCCGGACACATGCAGGAAGCCGCCGTTCTCGCCGGGGTTGTTGCGGGCGCCGAACTCCAGCGCGTCCAGGATCTGCTGGCCGGTGACTTCAACCATGCACATGATGTTGCCGAAGGGATGCACGGAGTAGATCTGATCCAGGGTGATGTCGCCAGCGGGGATCTGGGCACGCACGCCGCCGCCGTTGACGAAGGCCACGTCAGAGCCGGACATGGCGCGGTAAGCATCGGCACACAGATCGCCCAGGTTGGTCTCGGCGTTGCGGATGATGCGCACGTCGGTCTCAGGATCGTTGATGTACAGGGTGTTCTCGGTGCGGGCCACGACGGTGTTGCGGATCTCGTCCAGGGAGGCGATCTTCTCATTCACAGCGTCCACCACAGGGCCGGTCAGGCCGAAAGTCTCAGCGGGGGTGATAGAGTTCTGCCAGGTGTAGAGCTCAGCAGAGATCGTGCCGTCGGGAGTGATGGTCAGCGCGCCGACATTGGCCAGCTTGGTGCCGCAGGCCACGCGGACAACATCCTTGCCATCCTTGCCCTTGACAATGTTGGAGGGCATGGTCTCATGGGCATGGCCATCCAGCACAGCGTCGATGCCGGAGACGTTGTAGATCACGTCGATGGAGGTGTAGGGCTCGCAGGTCTCCTCGGTGCCCAGGTGGCCGCAGATGATGACGTACTGGGCGCCCTCAGCGCGGGCAGCGTCCACAGCGGACTGAATGGCAGCGTAGAACTTCGCACCGGTTTCATCCTGGCAGAAGCCATACACAAAGTTGCCGTTCTCATCCTGGAAGTAGGCGGGAGTGGAAGAGGTGATGGTCTTGGGGGTAGTCACGCCGACGAAGGCGATCTTCACACCATCAAACTCCTTGATGACGTAGGGGTTGAAGACGGTCTTATCCTGATAGGTGAAGTTGGCGGAAACGTAGGGATACTGGGCCACTTCGCCAGCCAGGGTCAGGAAGTTGGACATGCCGTAGTCGAACTCATGGTTGCCGGGGACGGCCACGTCGTAGCCGACCACGTTCATCAGCTCAACGATTGCCTTGCCGTTGGTCAGGGTACCGATGGTCTCGCCCTGGATGGCGTCACCGTTGTCCACCAGAACCACATGGTTCTTGGCGCCGATGGCGTCACGGATGGCGGCCACACCAGCATAGCCCCAGCCCATGTCAATACCGGCATGGGCGTCGCTGGTGAACAGGACGACCACGTTCTTGGTCAGGCCGGCGGGAGCTTCTTCTGCCATCGCGACGCAGCCAAGCAGCATCATGACGGACAGGAGCAGCGCAAGGAACTTCTTCATGGGGAACTCCTCCTTTTTTCTGTTGATGAAACGAATCTTTGGGCCCGATTGCCCATATTTGTATTATATCAGCAACAGGCTGTTATTTCAAGGAGAACAGAGGCATTCGTGCAACTTTATTTATCATAAACCGCCCGCAATTCACATACAGTTGGGCAGACGGAGGGAGGCGGCAGGATGCGGCGATGTCTCGCTGTACTGACGGCATTGCTTATGCTGTGCACGCCCGCCTTTGCTGAATACGCCATCCATGTCGATGTGGAGCAGAAACGTCTGACCCTCTTTCAAGGCAGCAAGCAGGTGAAGCACTATACCATCGCCACAGGCGCCTGGGATACTCCAACACCCGTGGGAGTTTTCGCCATCACCCACCGGTTTTCCGGAGAAATGTGCGGCTTCGGCACCTGTTTTCTTGGGCTGAACGTCCCATGGGGGAATTATGGCATCCACGGCACCAACAAGCCAGAAAGCATTGGCTATAACGCCTCCCACGGCTGCATCCGCATGAATGTTGAGGATGCGGAGGAGCTCTACCGACTGGTTCCCAACGGCACCAAGGTCATTATTGAGTGCGGCCCTTGGGGCGAACTGGGCGGAAGCCTGCGAACGCTGAAAAACGGCGATCGCTCCCAGCAGGTCCGGGCGGTACAACGCAAGCTGAGAGCCCTTGGCTTCTATCAGGGCTGGCCGGATGGCATCTTCGGCGATGGTACGCAGAAGGCCGTTGATGCAGCCCGAAAAGCCTATGGCCTCTCCCCTAACGGTCTGGTGGATTGGGCGCTGTATCAGAAGCTGGGGCTGACGCCCTTCGAGTGAGGTAGATATGAACTGGAACGAAACCCGACAATTCCTTGGTCCTTGCTTCCCTGAGGAAGTGCGCGCCGAGCTGGACATGCTCCTTCCCGGAGAACTTCACGAGATCCGCATTCGCGTAAACCGACCCACAGTCTTTGTGACCGCCACGAGGACGGCTTCCCTCCCTTGGTCGCCTGAGAAGCAACAGCTTGAAGCGATGGTTGAAGCACTGTCCGAGCACAGCCTATACGCCCGTCAGGAGGAGACCTGCCAAGGGTATCTGACCCTGCGCGGCGGTCACCGCCTGGGAATCTGCGGGCAGGTCGTCAAAAGCGACGACCAGTCTGTTTTGTCCCAATTCGGATCCGTATGCCTCCGCATTGCCAACGAATGGCACGGCGCTGCAGATATCTTGCTTTCCCGGATGAACAGACTGCAAAGCGTACTCATCCTCGGCGCCCCCGGCAGCGGGAAGACCACCATGCTTCGGGATCTGGCCAGACAGCTAGCCTGCGGCAGAAACGCGCGGCAGGTCGCCATCATTGATGAACGCAGCGAGCTGGCTGCCTGCGTGGCAGGCGTTCCGCAGCTGGACGTGGGCGACTCTACCGACGTGCTGGACGCTTTGCCCAAGGCGGAAGCAATCCCCTGGCTCATCCGTGCGATGGCGCCTGAAGTCATCATTACCGATGAGCTTGGCAGTGATGGAGATGCCGCCGCTGTGTTGGACGCGCTGAACTGCGGCGTCGCAGTATGCGCCTCCGCCCACGGAAACACTCTGCAGGATGCTGCCAGCCGACCGACCCTTGCCGCGCTGATGGCCCGACGTGCCTTCGACCTGTATGCGCTGCTCTCCCCCGACGGCGGAGGACGCATCATCGGACTGTACGACCGCACCGGCAGTCCACTGCCCTTGTGAGCCGCGCTGTACTGGCCGTGATGGCCGGTCTTCTGTGTACATTGGCTGGTATACGTCATGCTGCGACCCTCAGGAAGGACGCCCTTCGCCTGAACCGCTGGGTGAAACTGCTGCAGCATCTGACGCTGCTGCTCAGGGAAGGTACGCTGACCGTTCCCCAGGCGCTGCATGCCGCAGCCGACATGAATATGCCGCCGGACAAGCTCCTGCGGGATATTGCATCCTGTGTGACTGCGTCCCCCATGCTGTCGCTCGCCCAGGCGTACCAACAATCCAGCACGGACACGCTGGAGCACGCAGCCCTTGCCCGTATGTTTGAGCGCATCGGCCGCGGCAGTAAGGACAGCCGCATCCTCGCCCTGGAACAGTGCACCGACGAAATCAGATTATTGGCTGATTCCGCAGCAGCAAAAGCAGACAAAGACGTCAGACTCTGGCAGACCCTGGGGCTCATCGGCGGCATCTGCCTGACCATTCTACTCTTGTAACACGGAGGACGGACACATGCAGTTGGATCTGCTCTTTCAGATTGCAGGCGTCGGCGTGTTGACCACGGTGGTCTCAGCAGTGCTGTCCAGTTCCGGGCGCTCGGAGCTGGCCAACCTGGCCACTGTGGCAGGCCTGGCGATCGTACTGCTGATGGTCGCTGGTCTCCTGGAAGATCTCTTCACCAGCGTGCGGACGATCTTCCAGCTGTACTGATGCATGTCCGCCATGCAGTACGCCGCCTTCGCAGTCTGCGCCGCTGCGCTGGCATTGGTGATGCGCCGCCTCAGGCCAGAATCCGCCCCAGCGCTGGTGATGGCTGCAGGCGCACTGGCAGCGCTGCTGATCCTGCCTCAGCTGGCAGAGGTCATCTCTGGTGTGTCCGAACTTGCAAGCCTTGGCGGCGTGCAGGATGGATACATGGCTCATCTGCTGAAAATCGGCGGCATCAGCCTGTTGATGGACTTTGCTGCACAAAGCTGCCGCGACGCCGGCGAGGAGGGCCTGGCCATGAAGGTAGAGCTGGCCGGAAGGGTGATGCTCATCGGACTGGTGCTGCCCGTCATGCGCACGCTGCTCTCGCAAATCTTATCGCTCTCGCCTGCATTGCAATGATCCTGCTGCCCACTGCCGGAACAGCAGAGTCCCTGAACGACGGCGTGACGGAGATTATCTCCACCTTGGATATCGCCGCACTGGATGCCGCCCTTGATCAAGGTGACCCATTCACAGCAACCGGAGGCTTCGCATCAACGCTGCTTGCCCTGGCTAAGGGGGAACTCACCCTTGATTTTCAACAGGTGCTGAACTTGTTGGGAGCGCAGTTTCTATCCGCCTTACGGGGAAGCCTGTGGCGGCTGACAAGGCTGATCGCACCCGTCATGGCCTGGGCCGTGCTGCGCCATCTGACAGGGAAAACCGGCGAAACCGGACGGGTGGTATGTCAGCTGTGGGTATGCGTGTTCCTGACCCAGGATCTGACGGATCACATTACGCTTTGCAAAGACGCTGTCACCCGGATGTCGGAGGGAATGCAGGGGCTGTTTCCCCTGCTGCTGACGATGATGGCCGCTGTGGGCGGCAATTCCGGCTCGGCAGTGATGCAGCCCGCCATCGTCTCAGCTGCCAGCACCATGACAAGCCTCATCCAGCAGCTCACACTGCCTCTGGCTATGGCTGCTGCCATCCTGACCATGCTGTGCCACCTGGGAGAAGGGCTGCGCCTGCAGCGGTTGGCTGCCTTTACACACCAATGTGCAGCCTGGACGCTGGGCGTTATCTTCACGGTGTTCATTGGCGTGCTGACTACACGCGCCGTCACCGCAGCCACGCTGGATGGTGTGACGCTGCGCACCGCCAAATATGCCATGAGCAACCTCATCCCGGTTGTAGGCGGCCTCTTTGCTGACACAGTGGACACGCTGGTAGGTTCCGGGATGCTGGTACAAGGCGCCCTGGGAATCACCGGGCTGGTGCTGATCATCTTCTGGGCTATGACGCCCATGTGTCAGACACTGGCGTCTGCGATGCTGTACAAGCTTGCCGCAGCACTGATGCAGCCCGTATCCGACGGACCTCTGGGCGAGTGCATCCATGACTTCGGACGGATCCTGATGCTGCTGTTCATCATCCAGCTCTGCGCAGCAGCGATGTTCCTGATGCTGATTGCCCAGCTGATCGGCGTAAGCAGCGCAACTTTCATGATGAGGTGACCGACAATGATGCATCTCCTGACCCATTTCGCGGCGTTTTCCATGGCAGGCACCGTGCTGCTTTCCCTGCTGCCTGAGGGCGGCATGAAACGCACAGCGGGGATGGCAGTGGGCATTCTGACCTTGCTGTGCTGGGCTGAAGGAATCAGGCAGCAGCTGAACATCAAACTGACGGCAGATTTCCCCGCTTCCGTTTTCACCGCCACAACGTGCTCATTGCAGGACGCCTCACTGCATGCCCTTACCGTACTCCAGGAGGCCTGTCCATGACCAAGCTCTCCCTGTGGCTGAAAAAGGATGGTTGGATCCTGGCAGCACTTTGCTTCTGCGTGGCGATGTGCCTGCTGCTGGGTGCGCAGCAGGATACTGCCTCCACCGAAGAAAACCGTGTCAGCCGCGTACTCAGCGCCATTCAGGGCGCAGGGGATGTGGAGGTGGCATTTTATTATGAGAATGCGGTTCCATGCGGCGCAGTCATCGTGGCGCAGGGGGCAAACGATATTGCCGTGCAGCTGCGCCTGGCATCTGCCGTAACAAAGCTGCTGGGTATTGACGCAAACCGGGTGGCCATCTACCCCAAGGAGGCGCAAAAATGAACAAGCTGGGAATACTCCTGACCAAGCACCGGCATGCATTCCTTCTGACGCTCCTGGTATCGGCGCTGGCCATCAGCAGCCTGGCCAGGCAGCCTTCTCCCCCTGCCACGGTGGAGATCCCTGTCACAGAAGCTGCCGCCGCATCTGTCTCAGCGCTGGAGGCGTATCGTTTACAGAGAGATCAGGATACCATGGCAGATATTGCCGCACTGGAGGCCCTGATCGCACAACCGCTGCTGGATACTGCCACCCGGGAAGATGCTGCCGACCGTCTGCAGGAGATCATCGACTGCCGGCAGGCCCAGTCCGCGCTGGAGGGAGCACTTGTCAGCAGCAGTCTGGCTCCGTGCGTTGCAGTCATTTCCGGCGGCAGCCTCACCATTGTGACAGAGAAAGCTGATATCACCAGCCGCGATTCGTCACTGATTCTGACCCTTGCTGCTGCCCACGCTGGAATCAGCCCTGAAAATATCCGTATCATGACAGAAAATTGAGCGCTGCATGTTTCACCCTGGCAAATACCGGGTATCATATTGGTGCAAAGGGGTTTCCATCATCGACAAACTGTGGTATAATACTACAGAAGGAACCTCAAAGGAGCGATTGATTGATGGAAAGACTCGGCGAAGTCACCAAGGTGGACGGCAAGTGGCTGGAAATCACCTTCTGCCGTCCCTCCGACTGCGACAAGTGCCACGCCTGCATCGGCGGTTCCAAGACAGCTGTCCTCCGTCTGGAGGGCAAAGCCAATGTGGGCGACAAAGCGCTGGTCGAGATGCCTGACAGCGTTGTCACCCAAGCATCCCTGCTGGCGTATATGCCGCCACTGTTCGGCCTGCTCATCGGCATGATCGCAGGCGACAAGCTGATTCCCCTGGAGAATTCCCTGGGCGGCGTGATCGGTGCCGTCGTGGGCCTCGCGCTGCCGCTGGGCTGGCTGCTGATGACCGAAAAAAAGCGCCGCCAGAATCCCAAGTGGACGCCACGCATCATCCGGATCATCCACACAACCGAAAACGAATCATCCATACCGCAAACACAAATATAAAGGAGGACATCATCATGGCAAAAGACATTATGACTGCTGAATTCGACGCATTTATCAATCAGGACAAGCCCGTCCTGGTGGATTTCTGGGCTCCCTGGTGCGGCCCCTGCCGCATGGTGGCTCCGGTGGTGAATGAGATTTCCGCCGAGTATGCCAATGTGATCGAAGTGGGTAAGGTGGACGTGGACAAGTGCCCCGAATTGGCAAAGAAATTCCGCGTCATGTCCATTCCCACGCTGATCCTGTTCAAGAACGGCCAGATCGTCGATCAGAAGCTGGGCTTCCAGACCAAGAACGTGCTGGAAGATATGATCAAGAAGGCTCTGTAAGCCGTCAAAAGCGGTCAGTCCTGCGGGCTGACCGCTTTTTTCATGCAATTAACTCTTTCCTTTCCGAGCAAAGGGTGATATAATAGGTATGTTACGGCCCGTAACGTGTTTTGTAGTACACACTTTTCACCTTTGGGATGATTTTCCCCAGCTGATTCGTTTATTGTTTCAGCAGCTTTCCATAACAACCGCCAAGGAGTGACTGACTAATGAAGCGTATTGTTGCATTCTTCCTGATGATGCTGATGATCCTGACCAGCCTGTCTGTGCTGGCGGACAGCCAGCCCACCCCGATCGAGACCGTCCCCTATGACCAGCTGCCTGAAAACCGTGCCGGTCTTTACCATTATCTTCTCCTGTGCATGGATCACTGGAACGGCGGCACCAACGGCAACAGCGACGGCATCGTGCTGCTGACCTTCGATACGCTGGCCAACCGCATCATGCTGACCTCCTTCACCCGGGACTCCCTGGTGGTGCGTCCCGACGGCAAGATCGGCCGCATCAACTACATCGTCAAGGACTGGGGTCCCGAAGCGCTTTGCAAGGTCATCTCCACCCACCTGAACATCAAGGTGGACAAGTATGTCATCTTCAACTTTCAGCAGGTAGCCAACATCGTTGACTACATGGGCGGCGTTGAGATCGAGATCGATGCCAACGAGGCCAACTACCTGCGCAAGTATCCCCTCTCCCCCTCCCAGACGACGCCTTCCATGGGCCGTGCCGGTACCTACCTGTTTACCGGCCGCGCCGCGGTCATCTACATGCGCATCCGCAAGGCCGACAACGGCGGCGACTTCATGCGCACCCAGCGCGTGCGCAACGTCCTGTCCATTCTGGCGGACAAGTGCCGCGTGATGACCTACGATCAGGCCAAGTCCCTGCTGGACAGCATTGTGGAGAACTCCACCACCACCAACATGTCCGCCGAGGACCTGGTGAAAGCGCTGGATCAAGCCTTCTCTCTGCGCTCCTGCGTGATTGAGGAGCTGCGGCTCCCGGTGAATGGCGGTTACAAGCAGATCCGCTATGCCGGCATGTCCGTGCAGGATATCGACTGGAACATGAGCCGTGCCGCCATGGAGGATTACCTGGAGTGCGGCTGGCTTGTCATCGAAGAGGTCAATGAAGACGGCTCAGAACTGGACGATGATGAATTTTTCCTTGATTAATTGAAAAGCAGGAGCTTATCTGAATGAGATGCCCGAACTGTAACCAATGGAACCGTGCCAATTTGCCCAGATGCTTCCACTGCGGCACGGAGTTCCGCCAGCATGAGTCGGTGACGCCCTCCTGGCGTGCTCAGCTCAAAGAAGGCAAGGCCAAGGAGTACATTCGCGTAGACGAAGACGGCGACATCAGCGTCTCCCCGGATGACCGCGAGGTGCTGGCAGCTGAAATGGCGGAGCTCAAGGCCCGTAAAGCAGCCGGACAGCAGCTGCAGGAGCGTCTCCGCACCGAGGCTGAAAGCCGCACCGCTGCCCCCGTTGTCCATGTGAATATGCCGGAGGAGCCCCCGAAGGAGGAGGAACCCTTCCCGATGGCAGAGGAGGGCATCACCCGCACGGAAGACGCCTCTGCCTCCGAGCCTGTCCAAGCAGTTCCCGACGTTGCTTCCCCGCCCCTCCGCCGCAGCCGTAATCCCCGCGGCACCCGCGTTGTGCTGGCCTCTTCCCAATGGGAGGACAGCCGCGCCTACGACCCGGTGGTGGACGCCATGCAGCAGAACAACGTCTTCCAGACGCCCCCGAACCTGAAAGAGCTGGGCCCGCTGCCCTCCCGCCGTATGTCCCACCGCAAACTGATCCGCTTGATCACCCTTTTCCTGGTGATCGGCGTGGTAGGTCTGGTGGGCCTGCTCGGCTTCACCGTTTATCAGAGTCAGAAGGAAAAGGAGCGGGAAAAGAACCGGGCGCTGGTCACTGCATCCATCGTCAACGATCAGGCTGCCCACACCATTCTCATCCCCGGTGAGGACGGACAGCAGATCTTCATCAGCAACGAGGAAATCCGCGCGAGCTACCCGGTGGTGGGCGGATTCGCCACCATTGAGATTGCCGACCATGTCTGGTACGAAAACATCGAAAACATCACTGAGGAAAGCATGAGCGTGACGCTCCTGCCCTATGTGAAAACCGCCTCCCGCCAGAAGCCGCTGGAGCCCATCACCTATGACATCGTCATTCCCCTCAGCCCGATCCAGCTGGTCACGCCTGAACAGCTGCGTACCGAGGTTACCACAGCCATGTACTCCATGCTCTTCAATGTTCGCCCGGATTCCCGGGTGACCATCAACGGCGTGGATGTCTCCGACACGGTGAACGAGCGTGGCGAATTGACCTATAACGCCACCGTACAGCCTATCGGCGACAACGTATATCATGTTTCCGTCCGCAGTCCCTACTGCCGCGATAACACGATGACCGTCACCCTCTTCCGTGAAGTGCAGGAGATCCCGCTGGACCTGTCCGCTACCACCTATACCTCCACCAGCAATAAGGTCATCCCTATCGACTGCACCACCATCCCCGGTGCGGAGATCGAGATTCTCTCCCCCTTCACCGACCTCAAGATCACTGATCTGGACACCACGGGTGAGTTCTCCTTCAACGCTGTGTTTGACCATATCGGCTACAACACCATCTCCATCACCGCATCCTATCCCGGCAAGAAGACCTCCCGCGTGGATTACACCATCTACTACGTCCCCAGCCCGGATGATTACACCATCAAAGCTTGGCCGCTGAATCGCGATGCGGAGTACAACGAGCTGCTCAACAACATCGAAGCCCGATCCGCCAAATCAACCGTGTATCTTGGCGTGGGCACCATCGCCTACCTGGTCAGCGATGAAAAGCCTCAGCTGGCTGTCATGTACTGCTCTGATGATGGCACGACCCGCCCGGTGCTGCTGGAGAACCAGACCAAGACCACCTGGAAGGTCGGCGAGTACTACAAAATCTACTGCGACGCCTACGGTGTGTACAACGGCATGCCCTGGCTGATCGCCCGCTATACCTACTAAAACGAGGTGACCCCATGTTCCGACTGCTGATCCTGCTGCTCATTGCAGCACTGCTGCCCCTTGGCAGCGTCGCGGAAGCACCTGTCTCCTTCGCGGATGACCTGACGGCTGTCTACACCTGGCCTGAGGGCGCCCCCGAGTCCGAAGCCAGCTATGTGTACCGCTGTACCTACCCACAGCTCGCGGGAGACGAAGCCATCGCCCAGACCATCAACAACATCTACCAGTACGAAGTCAGCTATGCTCTGGACTTTGACTGCCCGATGAACGGCTCCAGCCATGACCCGGCGGAGGGCCAGATGCAGGTGGATGTCACCTACGAGGTGACCCACCTGAGCAGCGACCACCTGTCCATCCGGATCGATAAGGAAGTAACCATTGGCGAAAGCTGCGTCCGCGTGGTAACAGCCCACACCTTCCCCCTGACGGGTGAGCGCGCCGGTACCGTCATATCTCTTCCGTACCTGCTTGGCGTGATCAAGCAGGGCGAGACGGACGAATGGCTCATCGACCGCCAGACCGCCAAGGTGGACGCCTGTGCTCGCGACATGGTGTGGTTCCTGGTGGAGCGGGCCATGAAGCAGGAGAACAGCCCCATCTATCCGGATATGACCCTGGAGGAGTTCGAATGGGGCTTCTACCCGGAGGAGGACTTCTTCCTGGATGAGGAAGGCAATTTCGTGTTCTTCGTGCAGGAGGGCGTCATCGCGCCTGCCGAGGCCGGTCAGTTCTTCTTTCCTGTAACCCTGGATGAACTGCTGGACGAGCTCTGATGCAAGCGGAGGATGCTGCAGCGTCCTCCGTTTTTTACATTTGTGACTGTATTTTCCCGGCCAGGAAAGGCCCTGCAGCCCTTGACAGACGCGAATCGTGCCGTATAATAGTGTATATGTCGGATCGTATCTGCCATTGCAACTCGCCGTCGGCAGACCAACATTACGAATTTCCCGAAAGGAGGCCTTCCATGCTGCGTGAAACCAATGTCCAGCGGCTGCACTGGGCAGACAAAACCATGTCCGTCATCCGCCAGGAGCAGCTGGAGGCCTGCGAAAAGCGCCTTCTGGCCCTGCCGAAGGTTACCGTGTTCGACCTGAGCGACGATTTGCAGATAGAAGAGATCTGGCAATGCTCCTATGACGCTCAGGAGCATCCCCGGATGGAGCAGCTCCATACCCGCAAGGAGCTGCGGGCCCAGGTGCTGGCCAGCCTTGCTGCAGAAGCCGCACTGCTGAGCGTGGAAGAGCATTTGCTGGTGGAACGCCTGATTACCCTGGGCGGCACGGCAGAGCTGATCGACTGGGAGGAAACCTCTGCAGCGGAATCCCTCGTGCGGCGCCTTTGGTGCACCATCAGCCGCCGGAATAACCGCACGGTCGTCCACATGCCGGAGGCACTGCTTACCCCGCTGACACTCACCCTGTCCACCCATCAGCACCAGGAGATCCGTGACCGGCTGATGCGCCATGACGCTGTCATCCGCGCAATGCTCTATATCGGCGGCCTGCTGCATTATGAAGAACCGCTGTATCACCTGATGGCGGACGTGCTGCAGGATACCTATGCCAGCAGCCCCGAGCTGGCCCTGCGCTACCTGCGCACCGCCTATGATTACACCCATGACCGCAACGGCGACATGATCCTGCTCCATCCCGGCCTGGCAGATCCGGAGCACCTGCTGAATCAACACGTTCGGGTGAAGGAGTACTCCATCGAGCTCAGCGAGGAAACCATGCGCGGCGCGGTGGACGGCATTCTCCCCGAAGAGGAACCCCTCTTTGACCGGCTTTACGGCCTGTTTGTGGGCGCCACCCGCCCCGAACTCACTCCCGAGGGTGCGGCTGAGGACATGCTGATGCTGGCCAAACAGGGCGTATCCCTGAAGGAAATGCAGGAGGTGCTGGGGACGCTGCTGAGCATCCAGCCCACCGAGGATATGCGCCGTGCCGTGGCCCTTGTCCACACACACACGCCCCGCTGGGGATTGATGCACACCGCCCTTTCCCAGTAACGGAGAATAGACATGAAGTACGAGTTTATCACCGATATGGCGGCGGAAGGCCAGCGCATCGACGCGTGCATCCGCCGTTTTTTGCCGGAGGTGCCCCAGCGCACGGTTCAGCAGAGCTTCACCCGCCGGGATGTGAAGCTGGACGGCAAGCGCGTCAAGCCTGACGTTCGTGTCACCCACGGACAAAAAGTGGAGCTATTCTGCATGGAACAGACCACGCCCCTGGTGGACGTGGTCTATGAGGACGATGACGTGCTGCTGATCAACAAACGCGCTGGTGTCAGTGTTGAGCCCGACGAGAAGGGCGGCGTGACGCTGACCGAGCTGGCGCTGAAGCACGTCCGCCAGAAGAACCCGGACGCGTACCCGCCCAAGGCCTGTCACCGCCTGGACAACCAGACCTGCGGATTGACCCTCTTTGCCAAGAACGAACGGGCGGAAGCGATCCTCACCCGCGCCTTCAAGGAGCGCAGCATGGACAAGCGTTACATCTGCCTTGTCCGAGGCATGATGAAGCCCCCCGCCGCCACCTGCAAGGCCTACCTGGTCAAGGACGCCAAGGCAGCCCGCGTCACCATTCATGACGATATGGTGAAGGGCGCGCGGCCCATCATCACCGAATACGAGACCCTCGAGGCTGGGCCCATCAGCCGCTTGCTGGTGCACCTGGTGACGGGCCGCACCCATCAAATCCGCGCTCACATGGCCGCTCTGGGCCATCCCTTGCTGGGCGATGACGTCTACGGTGATCGTGCCTTCAATCGCCAGCAGAAGGTGCAGGGCCGTCTATGCCTGTGCGCCGCCCGGCTCACCCTGGAAACCGGCGGCGAGCTCCCCCAGCTGGACGGAAAGACCTTTTCGGTCAAATGCCCCTTCTGATATTTTGACGGACTCTTCGGAGTCCGTTTTATTGTGCCGCCAATGCAGTACGCCAGCTGCAGATCTCGTCATACATGCCCATCGCGTGGGTTTTCAGCGCCGCTGAGAGAGCCGTTGCATCTTCCGCAGCAAGCAGATCGTCATACCGGGCATCCCAGTTGGCCGTGATGGCCATCATGTCCCTGAACAGCGCCGGCACGTCCCTGCCGAAGCGGCGATTCACCGTGTCTTCCCAGAGGGTGATCTGCGCATCCATGGCGTCCATGGCGGAGACAACCTCCTGGGTGGTCAGCTGGGCTGCATCCAGCTCCACGGCGATATCACGGAGCGCCGCAGCGGTGGACGTCAGCAGCGTAAAGCCAGCTTCTGCTGCATCCAGCTGGCCAGTCATTCCTGACAATCGCATGCGCAGCTCCGGGCATTCCCAGACATAAAGATAGGTGTCCACCTTCTGGTTGGTTTCCAGGCGAGTGCGCACGGCGGAGGCCTCCGCTTCCGTACCGTAGCAGGCAATAAACACCCGCCACTTCTCCCCTTGCTTGACCACCGTTCCCGGCGCGCCCCGCTGGCTGTAAGCGTCTGCCTTTTGTGTCGCTGCCTCCTGGGTAGAGAACACCCCTGTCTGGATAGCGTACCATGTTTCGGCGGGCAGCGTGACCTCGCGGGATTCTGTCGTTTTGTCAAGATCGCCCGTCAGCGGCGCAGGGACGGACAGTCCGATCTTCTCCATCACGAAGGAAGCCTGTCCCTTGCCAAAGAACCATACCGCAGCGCACGCGGCGATCACAATCACCACCAACCACCTCAGACGCGCCGCCCGTTTCTTCCGTCGCTTGTACATCCGCGTTTCCACCCTGCCCATGTACGTCCCCCCCTTTTGTTTGAACATATGTGAAAAAAACATCGCGTATGCAGCAATTTCATGTTTCACTTGCCGCATACGCTGGTATCATAAAAGCATCAAAAGAAAGCGAGGTATCTACCTTATGAAGAAGCATGTCTGCGAAGTTTGCGGTTGGGTTTACGACGAGGAAGCCGGTTACCCTGAGGGCGGCATTGCCCCCGGTACGAAGTTTGAAGATCTGCCCGAGGATTTCGAGTGCCCCCTGTGCGGCGTGGGTAAGGATCAGTTCAGCGAGGAGTAATTTCTGATGCGTATCACCAACGACATCCGCTACGTGGGCGTCAATGACCACGATCTTGACCTGTTTGAGGGCTTGTACCCTGTGCCGGAAGGCGTGAGCTACAACTCCTATGTCATCATGGATGAGAAGATCGCCGTGATGGACGCAGTGGACGCCAGCTTCGGCGGTACCTGGCTGACCAATGTCCGCAAGGTACTGAACGGCAATCAGCCCGATTTCCTCATCGTCCACCACATGGAGCCCGATCACTCTGCCTCCATCGCACTGTTTATGGACGCTTTCCCCGAGGCTGTGATCGTTTCCTCCCAGAAGTCATTCCCGATGATGAAGGCCTTCTTCGGCGCTGATTACGCCAACCGTCGTATAATCGTCAAGGAGGGCGACATGCTCTCCCTGGGCCGTCACAGCCTGACCTTCATCAGCGCGCCCATGGTTCACTGGCCCGAGGTGATCATGACCTATGACCAGACGGACAAGGCGCTTTTCACTGCGGATGCATTCGGTAAATTCGGCGCCCTGGATATTGAGGACGACTGGGCCTGCGAGGCCCGCCGTTATTACTTCGGAATCGTGGGCAAGTACGGCGCCCAGGTGCAGTCCGTGCTGAAGAAGGTTGCCGCGCTGAACATCGGGACCATCTGTCCCCTGCATGGCCCCGTCCTGCAGGGCCAGCAGCTGACGGAAGCTCTGCGGCTTTATGATATCTGGTCCTCCTACCTTCCGGAGGATGAGGGTGTGGTGATCGCCCATGCCTCGGTGTACGGCAACACCCGCGCTGCAGCAGAAAAGCTGGCGGAAGCCCTGCGCGAGAAGGGCGTAATGGTCACGCTGCATGACCTGACCCGCTGTGATATCGCAGAAGCCGTGGAAGACGCCTTCCGTTATGATCGCCTGGTTCTGGCCGCCGCTACCTACAATGCGGATGTGTTTCCGCCCATGCGGAATTTCATCACCTGGCTGACGGAGCGCGGCTACCGCAGCCGCCGGATCGGCCTGATCGAGAATGGCTCCTGGGCGCCCATGGCTGCCAAGGTTATGCGCGGCCTGCTGGAGGGCAGCCGTGATCTGACCATCCTCGAGCCCGTAGTGAAGATACAGTCCGCCCTGAATGAAGATTCCACCGCGCAGCTTTTAACTCTGGCTGACGCGCTGGTATAAACCCACTTCGCCCCGCTTCGGCGGGGTCTTTTCATGGATTCAAGGCAGTCTATGCATCCTCCCGCCAAATAGTAAGGAAGACTCCCTTCCCCTCCTGGAGTCATTGTGGTATCATCAATGCATTACAAAAGGGGGATTCAAATGAACCTTGACATGAAACGCATCGGCGCGTACATTCAGCTGCGTCGGAAACTCACCGGACTGACCCAGGCACAGCTGGGCGAACGGCTTCATGTGACAGCCCAATCCGTCAGCAACTGGGAACGCGGCGTTCTGCTGCCGGACACGGCTACCCTGCCTGACCTGGCAGAAATCCTCGGCACAACGGTGGACAGCCTGCTCGCTGGCGGAGATTGTCCCCCGCGCTACCGCCGCCGGATGACGGTGGAACGCATCCGGGAGGCCATGGGCTGCATCCAGCGGCTGCGGGAAATCCTGGGCGCCGACCATCCATTCTACCGCACGATGATTGACGCACTGGATGCCCGCATGAACAGCAGCATCGAACTTGCCTTCCAGCGGGAGGGCGCGATGGACGCCTATATCTGTGAAGCGCTGCTGTTCTGTCTGGAGCAGGGAGACTATGTAGACCGTGATAACGTGAAGGCAAACATTGCCAACATAAAGGCCGCCGCCTTTGTCCTTGCGCGGCTGGACGCTATGGGTGCCAAATAAATACACAAAGAGGATCGCTCCCCCATCGGGAAGCGATCCTCTTGCTTTGATTTGATTACTTGGTGACAGCAGTGATGTGGGTGTTGATGCCGTTGTACCAGTACACGAAACCGGTCACGTCCACCACATCGCCAGCCTGCAGGGCGCCCACAGCCGCGTAGACCTCGGTCTCGGGGCCGGTCAAGTAGCGCTCCACGCAGAAGCTGTAGTCAGCGCCAGCGTAGGTCAGGGTGACATAGATGTCATCGCCGGGCTCGCCGTTCTTGTACTCAATGGCCTTCACGGTCATGCCCTTGAAGATGGCCAGCTGATTCTGGTAGGAGATCAGCTCCTCAGTGCCCAGCACAGCGGTCAGGTCGATGGGCTCGGCAACGTAGTTGATGCCGCCCTCGACGAACTCAAAGGTGCCGTCCATGACTTCCACTTCGTCCGCCCAGGCGCCCTTGTAGCCGGTCACCTTGATCTTGGCACCGGGAACCATCTTGGTAGCATCTTCCTCGGAGCAGGCCAGCTCATACAGGAAGTAGGCGCCTTCCTGGTCAGCGGCGTACACGGTGATCTTGTTGTCCCACCAGGACTGGGTGGCCTGCACGTAGCACTCGATGACAACTTCGTCATCAATCGCGGCGGCGGCGTACTCAGCGTAGGTCATCACGCCCTCGGACTTGGCTTCCACAGCGGGAGCCTCGGCAACGGCGACGCAGCCCAGCATCATCAGGGCCAGCAGCATAGCAACGATCTTCTTCATTTTGTTTCCCTCCATATTTCTGTTAGGATCGGGGTTACCTGGCTATTATACAGGTTTTTTGACAAAAAATCAATGGATAGGTCAAGATTGTTAAAATTCCTACTATTTTATTTTGTGGCCTGCTTATGCTTGCGCAGCCATTCCGCAGCGACGTAAGCGATGATGCCAAGCCACACCACAACCAGACCCGCCAGCAGCGCCACGGCCGTCCCCGGCAACGGGCCAAGGTCCTCGCGCTGTGAGGCGTCCCCCTCCTCCGCACCGGCAACGTTGATCTGATCCAGTCGGTAGAGGTTGACCATCTTGCCGTACAGGTCATCGATGAAAGCGTCGTCCACCGTTTTCTTGCGGCGGACGCCCTTGGCGGTCTCCTCGATCAGCTGACCGGCAGCGTCGCGCAGAGAAGCAGAGCCGTTGAACACAGGCGTTGTAAAGGTGTCTCCCACATGCTCCATGAGGAGACGGGTGGCGTCCAGCTTGACAGCGTAATGCAGGTCGTTGTCCTCGCCGCGGCGGGAGAGGTAATCCGCATATTCGGCGGATTGCTGGGCTTTGGTCGTCACCGGAACATAGCCCTCGGTGTTGGAGTAGGCGATCTGCACGTCGTTGGAAAGCATGTACTGCACGAAGATCCAGGACGCCAGCACCTCCTGGGGATCCGCCTTGTTAAACACACACATGGACGGGCCCTGGGAGATCATTTGCGGATGCTCCGGATCGACCTGGGGGATGAGCATGACCTCGGTCTCGAAATCAACCATCTTGTCCTCGTCGATGTCGATCAGCGGCGCGTCGGAGCCCATCCAGGTGGAACCGGCAGTGGAGTCGATGGCGAAGATGCACTGGCCCGCATTGAGCCAGTTAGCCGGGTAGCTGCTGATCTTGAAGGTGGAGAAAGCGCCGGTCTTCACATGCTCCGCGACGGTTTTGAGCACCTGGCGGGCCTCGTCGTTGAAGAGGAGCACCTCGCCCGCCTCGGTTGAGTAGCCCGCGTTCATCTGCCGCATGAGCTGAATCATCATGTTGTCCGTAGACTTGTAGATGAAGGGGATCATCGTCGGCTGGCCGTTGACGAGGTAGTTGCCGTCCTCCCCTTTCGCCAGCGCCGCCTCGGAAACCTCCCACACAAAATCCCAGGTCAGCACATCAGGCAGAGTGTAGCCCAGCTTCTCCACATAGGTTTTGTTGACATAGCACATCTCAGTTGAGCGCATGTAGGGCACTGCGTAGGTGTGGCCGGATAGCTCGCACTCCGCCAGGTATTCGGGAATCATCTCGCTGTATGTCGGCGCATCGAAGCGGATTTCCCGTCCACCCAGGCCGTAGTTCGCATCCGTGAACAGCGTATCCAGCGGCACCACGCAGTTGTTGCCAGTCAGGTAGGTGGCGATGTGGTCAGGGTATGTGATGCACACATTGGGAGTGGAATTGGTGGCGATGTTGGTGATCACGTCCTGGTAGATACGGCCGTAATCGGTGTAGAGCTTGAGGTTCACGCGGATGTTGGGGTAGATCTGCTGGAACTTCTCGATCGCATCCTTATAGATGTTCGCCTGGGTGACGTTGCTTTCCGTCTTGGCCCAGAAGGTGATCTCGTAGGTGCGGCTCTCGTCGAAGCTCGCCGGCAGGAGGAATGCATCCTTATCTTGTGCGCCATGACAGCCCGTCAAAAGCAGGCAGGCACACAGGAGAAACGCCAGCAGCATGCGCTTGGTCTTCATCCCTTCACTCCTCCCCTCGCCACGCCGGCCATGATCTTCTTGTGGAAGATGAGGAACAGCAGGATCAGCGGCACAGAGACCGCCACCACCGCCGCCATCATGGCAGGGATGTTGTCACGGCCATAGCCGCTCTCGCGGATGTTCTGAATGCCGCCGGAAACCAGGAACATCTTCGGGTCATCGGTGATAAGCCTCGGCCAGACATAGCTGTTCCAGCACTCGATGACCTTCAAAATCAGGATCGTTACGATGGTCGGGCGGCAGATGGGCACCATCACCTTACCCAGGTATTTCAGGTCGCTGGTCGCGTCCACCTTGGCGGCGTAGTAGAGTTCATCCGGAATCTGCGCGAAGTTCTCCTTCAGCAGGTAAATGTAAAACACGCTGGACACCGACGGAAGGATCAGGCCAAGGAAGGTATTGTCCAGTTTAGCGGTCTTCATGGTGACGAAGTTGGTGATGATAACCAGCTCGTTGGGAATCATCATCAGCGCGAGGAAGAGCACGAATGCGAGGTTCTTCCCCGGGAAGTCCAGCCGCGCGAAGGCGAATGCAGCCATCACTGTTACCACCAGCATCGCCGCTGTGGTCAGCACAGTGAACACAAAGGTGTTGAAGAAGTACCGTCCCAGATCGGCCTCAGTGAAGACAGCGAGGTAGTTCTCCATCGTCGGAGACAGTGTGAAGAGCTTCGGCACAATTTCGGAGGCGTAGGAGCCCTGGGTTTTCACCGAGGTCAGCAGCATCCAGTAGAACGGGAACAGCACCACCAGCGCCCACAGCCCCAGGAGGCCGTAGACGACGATGTTGCGGATGATGGTATTGCGCTTCGCCCGCTTCTCGATGCGGTCAAAGTCCATGATATTGCTCATGAGAGCCTCCTTATGAGATCGGGGCCTTGGCCCCGATTAGCGTTGTCATTGCTTGCAATGATGACGCGTAGCCAGCACTGCCCCGCAGCGGGCAGGGATGGCCGAATCAGTAATGAACCTTTTTCTTGGACACCAGCAGGTTAATGCAGGTGATCGTCAGCACGATGACAAACAGGATGATCGCCGCTGCCGACGCAAAGGACGGATATCCGCCGCTGTCACCGTAGAGCATGTCGTACACATAGCCGACGATGGTATTCATTTCCGCCACATTGAGATTCTCGCCAAAGAGCGCCACCGCGTCGGAATACGCCTTGAACGCGCCGATAAAGCCGGTGATGATCAGGTAGAACATGGTCGGAGAAATCATCGGCAGCGTCACCTTGCGGAAGATGCGCCATTTGGGGGTACCGTCCATGCGGGCGGCCTTGTAGTAGGTTTCGTCCACCGAAGCCAGTGCACTGGTCAGCACGAGGATCTTGAAGGGCAGCACGATCCACACCGTGTACAGGCACAGCACGAGCATCTTCGCCCAGTAGGGACCGTCGATGAAGTCGATGGGCTCCATGCCAAATATGCCGAGGATCACGTTGATGAGGCCCGGCGTCACATCCGTGGCGTCAAAAAGGTACATGAACACCAGACCCACCGCGAGGGTGTTGGTGACATAGGGCAGGAAGAAGACGGTCTGGAACAGCTCGCGGAGCTTGGGAATCGCCGAAATGCCCAGGGAGATCGCCAGCGCCAGAATGGTCGAGAGCGGCACAGTAATCGCCACCAGAATGAAGGTGTTCTGCACCGCCTGCAGGAAGTATGGATCATGCAGCACGAACTCGTAGTTGTAGGTGCCCACGCCGTAGAAGGTCTGGGAGGCGGAGTTATACCCCTCCTCGAAGGAGTAGATGAACACGTCTGCCAGCGGATACACCATGAACACGCCGAGGAAGAGGATCGCGGGCAGCAGATAGAGCCAGCCCTTCCAGCTTTTGTTTTCCATGCTGTCCTCCTCTTATTTCAGCTCACAGGGGATGCGCTTCTCATCCGCCTTGGAGAAGAGCAGCACCTTCTCCGGATCCAGGCGGAATCGGACGTTCTCGACATCATCATCCAGCTTGCGGGCAGAAGGGGTGATGGCGCGCATCTGGACTCCTTCCAGCGCAGGATGGCCAGCCACCACTGATACATCGCGGCCCATGATCTCCACGCCGTGAAGAGCACACTGCATGGGGCCGTCCTCAGCCAGAGTAAAGGCCTCGGGACGAATCGCGCACCACACATCCTGATTCTCCACGCCTTCTACGGACAGGATCTCGTCCTGCCCCACCAGGAGCTTGCCGCCCTCCACCCTGCCGTGGAAGACATTGATCGGCGGCGTTCCCAGGAACTTGGCCACAAAGAGATTGCAGGGCTCGTCATAGATCTGCTGAGGCTTGCCGATCTGCTGCAGCACGCCGTCCTTCATCACCACAATCAGGTCAGAGATAGACATGGCCTCCTCCTGGTCATGGGTGACGAAGATGGTGGTGATCTTCGTTTCCCGCTGGATGCGGCGGATCTCCTCTCGGGTCTGCAGGCGCAGGCGGGCGTCCAGGTTGGACAGAGGCTCGTCCATCAGCAGCACGCGGGGCTGCTTCACCAGCGCACGGGCGATGGCCACGCGCTGCTGCTGACCGCCGGAGAGCTCCGCAGGCTTGCGGTCCATCAGCTGGTCGATCTGCACCAGCTTGGCGGCCTCCAGCGCGCGAGCCCTCATCTCTTCCTTGGACATCTTATCCGCCCCCTTGAAGTTCTCCAGGGGGAACATGATGTTCTTCTCCACCGTCAGATGGGGATAAAGCGCATAATTCTGGAACACGATGCCCACCCCGCGGTACTCAGCGGGGATATTGGTCACATCGTCCTCATCGAAAAAAATCTTACCTTCCGTGGCCTTGAGCAGGCCGCAGATCAGGTTCAGCACCGTGGATTTGCCGCAGCCCGAGGGGCCCAGCAGGCCCACCAGCTTGCCGTCGGGCATCTCGAAGGTGAAGTCGTTCACGGCGATGACGTCGGGTTTATTCTTGGCGCGGTTGGGGAACTTCTTCGTCAGGTGATCCAGGGTGATTTTCATATGCAAACGCCTCCTGTGCAGCAGACGGCCTCCGTCTTTTGGTATCTCTTCTATTTTACTGCCATATTCCGCGCAAGTCAATGCAAAATCGGCGAATGTGCAGCGCATGCCACGGCAAAAGGACTTGCCATTTCAAGCGGGATATGCTACCATAGCAGCAGAGAAATGACGGAGGATGAGCATGAAACGCTATATTAAGGATTTGGTACGCGTAAACCTGATCATGATGGCATGCGTCGGCACTCCTGCGCTGTTTGCCTCCCTCTTCGGTCTGCATCGCGAAAACGGCTTGATGCTGCTGGTGATGTGCTTAGGCTTTGCACTGGCGGTATTCGCGGTGTGCATGCTACCCTCGCTGCGTTTTTGGTGGATGATCCGCCGCCAGGAGAAATTGGGCCTTCCCTTCCCCAACGAGGAGCCCCGCCGCATCGATTTGGGCTGGACGGGCACCTACCTGACCCAGGACTGGCTGATCTACGCTGGTATTCACGCTCTGCATCACAGTCAGATCGCTGCCATCCACGGCAAGCGCATCAACCCCGGCAGATTCGCCGTCGGACATCTGATCATCGTCAAGACAGTCAACGGACGTACCTATCGCTGGCACCTCAGCCAGCGCAACGTCAAAATCATCCGCGACTGGCTCAAGGCCCATCAGGCTGCCAACTGAAAAGTATTTCACATCAGGAGGAGAGTTCATGCGTTACCATATCGATACCATCCCCGTTTGGGACGCCATCAAGCTGGATGGCGAATGCTTCCTGTGCGCGCTGAAGCGCAAGACCGAGATCGGCGAAGTAGAGCACTACCTGGGCGCGTCCGTCATGGAGCCCGACACCCGCATCCGCGTCAACAAGAATGGTTTTTGCAACAATCATCAGCGGATGCTCTATGCGGTGGACAACCGCCTGGGCCACGCGCTGATGCTGGAAAGCCACGTCGCCGAGACCCGCGAACGCCTGGAAAAGGCCGTCAAACAGATGAAGTCCGCCTCCAAGAGCGCATCCGGTGCATCCCTGAAGGACAAGCTGACCGGCAAGGTTCCCAATGCCGCAAAGATCATGGAGGAGGCTGCCTCCGCCCTGGAGGCGCTGACCTGCACCTGCGTCGTGTGCGACTCCATCGAGGAGAACATGGGCCGGTATCTTCACACCTTCTTCCACCTGTACCAGAACGACACCGAGTTCCGCAAGAAGTTCGAGGGCTGCAAGGGCACCTGCATCCCCCACGCGGCGGAGTTGCTGCGTCTGGCTGCCAGCGAACTGCCGGGCAAGGCGCTGCCGGAATTCACCTCCACCGTCTGCCGCCTGGAGACCGAGGCCTTCGACCGCATGCAGGAGGACGTCTCCTGGTTCTGCCGCAAGTTTGACTACCGCTACTATGACGAGCCCTGGTACAACAGCCGCGACGCGGTGGAGCGCACCGTCAACAAGCTGCGCGGCTGGTGCGTGGGCACGGAGCCGAACCCCAAAGACTAAGTCGCATATGAAAAGTCCGCATCCATGCCGGGTGCGGACTTTTATGTGTCATTGTGCATTCTCCTCCGCCCAGCGGAAGTGTTCACCGATGGCTGCGGCGATTCGCTCCGCCTCATGGGTGATGGTGCATACATGGGGCGCCTCCTGCAGCCAAAGCACGCCCTTGCGCCCGCTGGACACGCCGCCCATGATCACCTCCGCGCTGTCTGCGGAAATGGTTTCATCCCCGTGGCTCTGCACCACCAGGACGGGACAGGTCACCGCGTGGAGGTTCTGGCGGGAGAGCTTGATCAGCTTCGAGAGATGCCTCGCACATCTGTTGCGGAAGCCGGGATACCCGTAGTCATACTCGTTCCTCACAGGTACCAGCTGACCATCACGGGTCTTCCACCAGATGGTGGGCAGAAACGGCCTCGCCAGCGATGCCAGCCATAGGGGCAGCTTCGTCCCCATGGGCGCAGAGATCGGCGCAATGGCCGTGGGATGCATCTGCTCTGCCAGCAGCAGCGACAGGCAGCCGCCCATGCTCAACCCCGCCACGCTGACATGATTGCAGCGCTTCTGCAGCGTGAGGAAAGCATCCTTGGCAGCATCCAGCCAGTCCTGCCAGGTGCACTTCGCCATGTCATCCATGGTGGTGGCATGGCCTGGCAAATTGACGCCCATCACCGTGAAGCCCTGGCGATGCAAAGCCTCCGCCACCGGGCGCAAGTGGGCGATCGTGCCGGTAAAGCCATGCAGCAGAAGCACGCCGTGGCGCATATCCCCTTCCATCAGGAAAGGTTGACATACCTCCGTGCTGAAATCCCGTTCGGCGCGTTTTTCCATGATCATTCACCTCATTATCATTATAGCGCACTTCCCTCCACCTGTAAAGCTCGCCCTGCGCTGCGGATGTACACCACAAGCACAGACTGATCGTCCCGCCGCTGCCCTTCGCCAGCCTCCAGCGCAGCGTCCAGAAGGTATTCTGCGGCCGTTTGCGGACAAGCGGCGCTCAAGGATGCCAAGATTGCCTCCTCAAGGGCGCTGATGCTGGCAAATGCGTCCTCCACACCGTCCGTCAGCAGCACGACTGCATCCCCCTCCGCCAAGCGAAACATGCTGCCGTTTTGATCAATTCCCTCTACAATCCCCAGCGGCAGCGTATCCCCTGTCACGCGGGTCAATTCCCCTCTGCGGTACACCCAGGAGCCTGCCGCGCCCAGCTTGTCCAAAGATGCATTGCCGCTCCACAGGTCGATCATCAGCACATCGGCGGTGGAGAAATGGTCCCCTATCCCGTCCAGCAGCATCATGCCGTTGACAGCAGTAATCGTCTGCTGCCGATTGTAACCGGCATCCAGGCAGAGCCGCAGCAGTTCCACCGTCTGTCGTGAAGCCATGGCAGCGCCTTCCCCGTGCCCCATTCCGTCAGAAAGGGCAGCCAGATATCGCCCATCCTGAAGTCGTCCTGTACAGGAGGTATCACCGCATATCTTTCCGCCACTGATGGCTGCACAGGCTGCGCCAGATTCTGCCTGCAGCAGAGGGATTTCCTTGAGCAGCACACGATCCCCATCGATGGCGTCAATCTCCATGGGCGCGTCCAGCACCGCATCTGTCAATTGAGCCAGCACTTCTGCCTGAGTTCTGGCGCCGGTGATGAACTGTAGCTCAAATGCTGCCTGCACATGTCCCTGCACCCGGCGGACATAGGCCAACGACGCCGGAACAGCCCGCTCTGCCAGCACACCGCGTATCCGTCTTGCCGCCATGTAATCCCACCAGTTCTCGCCGCAGGATAGCGTCGCAAACCTTCTTGCCGCCCCGGACATTGCCGTCAGATGTGTGAGCAGCATATCCCGCCGCATCTGTGCCTGCCGTATGTTCAGCCGCGCAGCCTCATCCTCCCTGCGCAGTGCATTCATACCATTCATCAGGTGGTACAATCTCTGGCAGCCCATCCCCCGCAGCTGATCCAGCGCATCCTGCCAGATGCTTTCATCCGCAAAACGGTATTCCCAAACCGATTCCGCCTTCGCCGTCCCCAGCGCCGTACGCAAGCAGCCGCAATGCTCCGCTTCCGGACATCCTTGACATAGATGTTCCTCCCACCAGACGCTCGTTCGCTTGTCATCCTCTTCCCGGGGACAAGGCATCGCCCTTGCCATCGCGCTGATGGTTCGCTCCCAGGCATGCAGGACATCTGCAGCATAGGCGTCCCCCGGCACGGCCTCGTTGGGCAGCAGGCGACGAAGCTGCTGCGTCATCCGCTCATAATATTCCCGCGGCATAAGACAGAAGGGAATCACCGATGCCAACACCGCAGCACCGCAGCCGAAGCCATTTGCTCCACTAAGGAGCAGCATCAGCCAAGCCCCTGCCGCAAAGAATCCGCAGCTCACCTGACGCCTTTTGAGACTGGCTGCCACCCCCGCCAGGAAGCCTCCCATGGCAAGGGCAACGCTGATCACCACCGGAAGCCCATGCAGGGTCAGTGTAATGCCCGTCAGCATCCCGGTAAGTACACCTGCTCCGACGCCCAGGGTCATCGCCATGGCAAGGGTTGCTCCGGCTCCCATCAGCACCCCCAGGTTAACACCCAGCAGCAGCATCCGCGCTCCTCCGCACAAACACATGGCTGCCAGGTATCCTACGGCAATACGCTCTTCCAGGGCTGCAATATGCCCCTGACCTGAGATTGCCTTCAGCGCCCGTACCATCATCGGTGCGGATAGCGCCGCTATGCCCACTGACGCCCAGCCCTGCAGGGTTTGGGAAGCCGTTTGTGCAAAGAAAGCCGCTGTACCCGATGGCAGCAGCGATAGCGCAGTATATGCAGTCAACCGCCAGGCAGAGCGGCGGTTCAACATCATGGGCGCTGCTGCAATCATCAGCAATGTCAGCAGCATTTCCCACCGGGGCGGCAGACCTGACAGCAGCCGCATCAGCATCGCCGCCACGCTTCCCAGCAGGACAGGCCGGACGTCGCCGCCGGTTGCTGCCAACGCCATGCCATAGGCTGCATGCAGCCCGGAAGGAATGCCTACCATGTCCGCAAAGGCCAGCAGATACGCAGGTATGCTCCTGGCCGCAAACATCCCCATCGCCCGAAGCTGCGCCCTGCTCGGCCCTCGCTTTTTCTTTGGCATCCACCTGTCCACACGGCGCTTGTGACCGCGGATGATCGCCTCTGCCATGCCCATACCCTCCGTCCATTTCCTGTGGACAGGATACGGCATGTCCGCACCGTGCACCGTCGCTTTCCCCTGCGAAGAATGGAAAAGCCCGGAGGCTGATGCAGCCCCCAGGCGTCGTTTATTCGATGGATAGCACGGCGTAGTCTTCCTCCTCCACCGCCGCACGGAGGACGTCATTGGCAACCTCAGCCTTCAGGGTGACGATGGCCGTTCCGGCGGTATGGCTGGGCACAGCGCTCTCCACGCCGTCGATGGCCTCCAGCGCCCGTTTGACCATGGCCTCGCAGTGGCCGCACATCATGCCCTCGATGCGCATGGTGATGACAGGCAGCTCCTTGGGCAGCTCAATGTCGGGAAGGTCCACAGGCTTACGGCGCTGCTCGCGCTTCACATCATGCAGGCGTAAGAGGTTCAGACGCAGCGCATTGGACACCACGCAGAAGCTGGAGAGACTCATCGCAGCCGCGCCGAACATGGGATTCAGCCGCCATCCCAGCAGCCCGATAAATGTGCCTGCTGCCAGCGGGATACCCAGCGTGTTGTAGCAGAAGGCCCAGAACAGGTTCTGGTGGATGTTGCGCAGAGTTGCCCGGCTGAGGCGGATGGCCGCGCTGACATCGGTAAGCTTGCTGTTCATGAGAACCACGTCAGCCGCATCAATGGCCACATCTGTACCTGCGCCAATGGCGATCCCCACATCCGCACGGGTCAGGGCCGGGGCGTCATTGATGCCGTCGCCCACCATGGCCACCTTTCCAGCAGCCATCAGCTGACGGACAACTTTCTCCTTGCCGTCAGGCTTCACCCCGGCAATGACCTTGTCCACGCCAGCCTTCTCACCCATGGTGCGGGCAGTGCGCTCGTTGTCGCCGGTGAGCATCACCACGCGGATGCCCATGTTCTGCAGCTCGCGGACGGCCTGGGGGCTGTCCTCCTTGATGGCGTCTGCCACGGCGATCACCCCCAGCAGCATGTCCCCCTTGGCGAAGAACAGCGGCGTTTTGCCCTGTTCGGCAAGTTGTTCGGCTTGCTCACGGACGGCTTGCGGTACGGCGACCTTACTTGAAAGGAAAGCCATGCTTCCACCGTGGACAGGTACGCCATTCAACACAGCAGAAAGGCCATTGCCCGGCACTGCGCGGAAATCCGCCATATCGGTCAGAGTGGTATCCCCGGCAGCAGCCATGACAGCACGGGCCAGCGGATGCTCGGACATGCGTTCCAGAGATGCTGCCAGCTGAAGCAGTTCTGCCTCCTGCACGCCCTCTGCAGGAAGGACGTCCGTCACGACCGGCTGGCCGGTGGTGATGGTACCCGTTTTATCCAGCGCGACGATCTGCACCCGGCCCGCACTTTCCAGTGCAGCGGCCGTCTTGAAGAGGATGCCATGTTTTGCGCCCATGCCACTGCCCACCATGATAGCCACAGGCGTTGCCAGGCCCAGAGCGCAGGGACAGGAAATCACCAGCACGGAGATGGCCCGGGCCAGCGCGTTGCCGATGCTCTCGCCCAGCAGCAGCCAAACGATCAGCGTCACAACGGCAATGGCAATCACCACCGGCACAAACACACCGGACACCTTGTCCGCGACCTTGGCAATGGGCGCTTTGGTGGCCGCTGCGTCGGAGACCATCCTGATGATCTGGCTCAGGGTGGTGTCCTCTCCCACACGGATCGCTTCGCACCGCAGAAAGCCGGAGGTATTCACTGTAGCCGCGGAAACAGCATCCCCCGCAGCCTTGTCCACGGGGATGGATTCACCGGTCAGGGCCGCCTCATTCACCGCGGAGTGTCCCTCGATGACCCGGCCGTCCACCGGGATGCTCTCGCCGGGGCGGACGACGAATTCATCGCCCTTCTGCACCTGCGTGATAGGAACGACTTTCTCCGCGCCGTCCACAACGATGGTCGCCGTCTGGGGCGCAAGGGACATGAGGGACTTAAGTGCATCGGTGGTGCGGCCTTTGGAGCGGGCTTCCAGCATCTTGCCCACAGTGATGAGGGTCAGGATCATTGCGGCGGACTCAAAGTAGAGCTCATGCAGATAGTGATGCAGCGTTTCCGGAGCGTGAATGGCCGCATGGGTCATGCCAAATAGCAGCGCCAGGCTGTACCCGAAGGATGCCGCCGAACCCAGGGCCACCAACGTATCCATGTTGGGCGCACCTTTCATCAGGGATTTGAAGCCGCTGATGAAGAACCGTTGATTGATAACCATAACGACGCCCGTCAGCACCAGCTGGATCAGCGCAATGGCCAGGGCGTTCTCCGCCAGAACAGCGGGCAGAGGCCATCCCCACATCACATGGCCCATGCTGACATACATCAGCACCAGCAAAAACCCCAGCGACCACCACAAACGTCGCTTGAGCCGTGGTGTTTCGTGGTCCGCCAGTGCATCGGTAGGCGCAGCAGCCTTCCCCTGCCCCTTGACGGCAGCGCCGTAACCCGCATCCGTCACAGCCTTGATAATCGCCGCATCCGCCGCAGCGCCCTCCACGCCCATGGCGTTGGTCAGCAGTGACACGGACACATTCGTCACGCCGGGCACGGCCTTCACTGCCTTCTCCACCCGCGCAGAGCAAGCTGCGCAGGTCATGCCGGTCACTTCGTATTGCTTCATATTGATCACCTCACTTCATCCATTTTTGCAGCGTATCCAGCAGTTCATCGAGGGTTTCATCGCTCCCCCGGCGGACGTCCTCTGCCACGCACGTGCGGATATGCTCCGACAGCAGCGCCTTGGCAAAGCCGTTCAGCGCCGCAGCCGCAGCGGATGCCTGCGTCAAGATATCCGGACAGTAGGCGTCCTTCTCCACCATCGCGCGGATACCGCGAATCTGCCCTTCAATGCGGCTGAGGCGGTTGATCAGCAGGCGTTTTTCTTCATCGCTGCGCTCCTTTTTGCGGCAGCAGGTGTTTTCAATCATCAGGATGACCCCCCAGATACAGAATCATACCCCCACAGGGTATTTCTATTATATACCCTCCCCCGGTATTTGTCAAGGCATGAAAAAGGCTGACCTTCCGTTTGGAAAGTCAGCCGCGATGATTACCAGGTGGCCTTCATGGCCTGAGCGATGGCATCCTGATGGTCCTGCTTGACCTCATCGGTGCCGTGGGTCTTGCTGCCGTAGAAGTGCAGGCAGAACTGGCCCTCGAAGTTGTTGTCAGTGATGGTCTGCTCACCGTGGGGCACGGAGTAGATGGAGGCCGCGTACACATGGCCGTTGTGCTTGACCAGCATGGGACGGCGGTTCCACTTGAACTCCACGCCGCCGTTGATCTTCAGCAGGGTGGCAGTGTCAGCCTTGGTGAGGGGCTCCACGTCCAGGTGGTGCTCGCCGTAGAGCACCTTGCCCTTGAAGACCAGGCCGGTCTTGACGTCCTTGATCTCAATCACGGGACGACCCGCGAACTTGGCGCGGCCGCCATTGAACCAATCCAGACGCTCGGTCTTGTACTTGGTGGTCGTGGTGTTGCCGGTATTGGTATTGGTGTTATTGTTGGCCGCGCCGGCAGAAATGGCGCTGGAGGACACCAGCTTGCGCAGGGTAGCGGGATTCGCCGTGCCGGTGACAGTCAGCTTGTTGGCACGCTGGAAATCGCTCACTGCAGCGGTAGTGCGGTAGCCATAGTCGCTGTCCAGGGTAGTGGTGTAGTAGCCCAGCTCCTTCAGGCGGGCCTGCAGCGCCTTAACCTGAGCGCCGCTGTCGCCAGACTTAAGGGTCTGGTTGGTCTTGAGCTCCACAGTGGTCTTGCCGTTGGCAGCCACAGCGTTGGAGGAATTCATCTTCTTCATGGTGGCGGAGCCCGCAACACCGTCAGCAGTCAGGCCATTCTTCTTCTGGAAAGCCTTCACGGCAGCGATGGTCTTGGAGCCGTAGTCGCTGTCAATGGCGGAAGTGTAGTAGCCCAGCTCCTTCAGGCGCTCCTGCAGCTTCTTGACCTCAGCGCCCTTGTCGCCGGACTTGAGGCCATCGGTGGTGGTCGTCGTGGTATTGGTGGTGGTGCCGGCCTTGACGGCGGAGCTGGAATTCAGCTTTTTCAGCGTGGAGGAGCCCGCAACACCGTCAGCGGTCAGGCCATTCTTCTTCTGGAAGGCCTTCACAGCCACCACCGTCTTGGCGCCGTAGTCGCCGTCGATGGCATTGTTGTAGTAGCCCAGCTCCTTCAGGCGGCGCTGCAGCTCCTTGACGGCCTCGCCCTTCGCGCCGGACTTGAGCGTGGTGCTCGTGGTCACAGTGTTGGCACCATTGGCCTTCACGGCGGAGCTGGAATTCAGCTTCTTCAGCGTCGCCTCACCGGCAACGCCATCAGCGGTCAGGCCATTCTTCTTCTGGAAGGCCTTCACGGCGGCAATGGTCTTGGAGCCGTATTCAGCATCGATGACAGAGGTGTAATAGCCCAGTTCCTTCAGACGCTGCTGCAGCTTCTTGACGTCCTCGCCCTTATCTCCAGACTTGAGGCCCTTGCTCTTGACCGTGGTATCGGCATTGGCCTTGATGGCTGAGGTGGAGTTCAGCTTCTTCAGAGTTGCTTCGTCCACATTGCCGGTCTGGCTTAGGCCATTCTTCTTCTGGAAGGCCTTGACTGCATTGACGGTCTGGGTGCCATAATCGCTGTCAATCGCAGCAGTATAATAGCCCAGCTCCTTCAGGCGCTGCTGCAGCTGCTTGACGGCCGTGCCCTTATCGCCCTTCTTGAGGGTACCGTCAGCCTTGGTGCTGGCATTGGCCTTCACGGCGGAGGTAGAGTTCAGCTTCTTCAGGGTTGCTTCGTCCACATTGCCGGTCTGGCTCAGGCCATTCTTCTTCTGGAAGGCCTTCACCGCTGCCACGGTCTTGGCGCCGTAGTCACTGTCAATGGTGGAAGTGTAGTAGCCCAGCTCCTTCAGGCGCTGCTGCAGCTGCTTGACCGCCGTGCCCTTATCGCCCTTCTTGAGAGTACCGTCGTCCTTGCTGGCGGTGGTATTAGCCTTCACCGCAGAGGTGGAATGCAGCTTCTTCTGGGTGGCAGCATCCGCAATACCGGTCTGGCTCAGGCCATTCTTCTTCTGGAAGGCCTTCACCGCATTCACAGTCTGGGTGCCGTAGTTGCCATCGCAGGAGGCACTGTAGTAGCCCAGCTCCTTCAGACGCTGCTGCACAGCCTTGACCGCAGAGCCGGAATCACCCTTTTGAAGGACCTCATCCCCGGACTTGGTCACGACGATATAATCCTTATACACATAGCCGGTGTACTTGCCGGTGGTTACCTTATACCAGCTGCCGGACTTGCCCAGGACCTCCAACTTATCGCCGTTGCGAAGCATCTTCACCACAGCAGTGGAAGAGTCAGGGCCCTCGCGCAGGTACAGGCTGTCAGCAGTGACGGTTGCAGTATCCGCCATTGCGGTAGCAGCCAGCAGCATCAGCAGGGCAAGAATACCAGCCAGGAACCACTTTTTGCTCACGTGAATCATAGGTACAACCCCTTTCACACATAATATATTACAATTATGTGTCATTGTCAATAGAACAATTGAATGATTTTACAAATTTGTCACATTCCTTCCGTGCAGTGCACATCGCAATGCACACAAGAAACCACTCTTATTATAGTATATCTTGCCAGATTTGTAAAGCAAATAATCTTGAACTTTTTTCAAAAAAATGCTTGACACCCAGGGGAAGGTGTGGTATACTTTTCAAGGTTTTTGAAGAAACCTGTGCCGTAGACAGCCGGTGTCCACTGGACGTAAAGGGGCTCGCCCCGCCTGCCGAGGTGTAATGGATATAGCATGACTTTGCTCATCCCTTGCACCTGTTGCAAGGGTTTTCTTTTACTCCAAACCTTTAAGGAGGTGCAAGAAAGAAATGGCAAAGGTGCATGAGATCAAGCCCGAGAAGGTTGCAGTTGTTGCTGACATCGTGGAGAAGCTGAAGGCCGCCCAGAGCGTGACCATCGTGAGCTACTCCGGTCTGACCGTGGAGCAGGTGACTGAGCTGCGCAAGCTCTGCCGTGCTGAGGAAGTCGCCTACACCGTGCTGAAGAACCGTCTGGTTCTGCGCGCGCTGAACGAGGTGGGCATCGAAGGTCTGGATGATCTGCTGAACGGCCCCAACGCCTTCGTGTTCTCCATGAAGGATGCTGTCGCCGGTCCCCGCGTGATCAACGACTTCATCGAGAAGAACAAGCTGCAGTCCCTGAAGATTACCGGTGGTATTCTGGAGGGCAAGGCGATCGACGTCGCGACCGTCAAGGCGCTGGCGAATCTGCCCAGCCGCGAGGTCCTGCTGGCCAAGCTGCTCGGCTGCATGTCCAACACCGTTGCGAGCTTCGTCCGCGTTATCGACGCGTACCGCAAGAAGCTGGCCGGCGAGGAGTAAGGGTCTTCGACCCGTTTTTCCGCCAATGTTGCGCATAGCCTGATGTAGGCAGCCGCGCCCCGAATTGAGCGGAACCAGAGGAATGAGGCGAATGCCTCCTCCCCTACTCAACATTAAAACATACTTAGGGTCACAGACCCAATCGAATTAGGAGGAACAATAAAATGACTCATGCTGAGATCATTGCCGCCGTCGAGGCTATGACGGTGCTGGAGCTGGCCGATCTGGTCAAGGCCATGGAAGAGAAGTTCGGCGTTTCTGCCGCTGCTACCGCTGTTGTTGCGGGCCCCGCTGCTGCTGCTGCTCCCGTTGAGGAGAAGACCGAGTTCGACGTCATCCTGAAGGGCTTCGACGCCGCTGCCAAGCTGAAGGTTCTGAAGGTCATCCGCGAAGTGTGCGGCCTGGGCCTGAAGGAAGCTAAGGACTTCGTTGAGGCTGCTGCTACTGGCCCCAAGACCGTCAAGGAAGGCCTGTCCAAGGAAGATGCCGAGAAGCTGGCTGCCCAGATCAAGGAAGTCGGCGGCGAAGTCGAGGTCAAGTAATCTCACTTCTCTCGAAGAAGCTTTCACAAGAGGATGCTCGAAAGAGCGTCCTCTTTTTGTATGCCTCCCCTGCTGGACAGAAAAACCTGAGCAGATTTCCTGCTCAGGTTTTTTCTGTCTTTCTTTATTGATTTTTGTTGCAGCCGCCGCAGTTTCCGGAGCACGCCTTCGCATGCGGACATCCAATACACTTCTGTCCGGCCTTCTTCGCACGGTAGATATACAGCGCCGCGCTACCCAGGATCAGCACCAGGATCAGGACAACAATCAGGTCAGCCATCATGCTCCCCCTTACGCGCCCAGCTTACGGCCATGAGCGGCGGTACGGCGGTTGCGCAGGATGATCGCGATGATCGCGCCAACGAAGGCCGCCACAGCCAGCAGGCCGCCCAGGAAACCCGTGCCCACGGCGCCGGTGGTAATCAACGTACCGATCTGGTACACCAGGAAAGCCACGGTGAAGCCGATGCCCAGCTGCAGACCGAGGCCGCCCCACAGCCACTTGGCGCTCTTTATTTCAGCGTTCATGGCGCCAATGGCCGCAAAGCAGGGCGGAGTGAACAGGTTGAACATCAGATACGCCAGGGCCGCTGCCTTGCTGATGGCGATAATGCCGGCAATCTCCGCACCAGTACCCTGCAGCATGGCCAGCTCATCCGCATCGATCAGGTTCTCCAGGCCAACAAAGCACACCGCCAGCGTCCCCACCACGTTCTCCTTGGCGATAAAGCCGGTCACAGCTGCAGCAGCCATCTGCCAGCTCAGCACACCGATGACAGGCACCAGCAGGTACGCAAAGGGATGAGCGATGGAGGCCAGGATGGACTGGTCCGCAGATTCCGCTACAGTGAAGGACCAGGTGAAGGACTGCATGATATGTACAGCGGTATTGCACAGCAGGATAATGGTGCCCGCTTTGACGATGTAAGACCAGCCGCGCTCCAGCATGGACTTGACTGCGAAGATCAGCGAGGGTACCTTGTACTCCGGCAGTTCAATAATGAAGTAGGACTTGCGAACCTTCCGGCCGGTGATCAGGTTGACCAGCAGCGCTCCCAGAAAGATCAATACGATGCCGGCGAAGTACATCGCAGGAGCAACCCAGGGGCTATCCCCGAAGAAGGCTCCGGCAAACAGGGCGATGACCGGCAGCTTGGCGCCGCAGGGCATGAAGGGCGCCAGCATGGCAGTGGCACGGCGTTCACGCTCATCACGGATGGTACGGGCAGCCATGACGCCGGGGATGGCGCAGCCGGTGGTGATCACAAAGGGAATGACGGACTTGCCGGAGAGCCCCACCTTCTTGAAGATCGGATCCAGCACCACGGTGGCGCGGGCCATATAGCCGCAATCCTCCAGGAGAGCAATGAGGAAATACATCACCATCACCAGGGGCAGGAAGCCCACCACGGCAATCAGACCGCCGATGACGCCATCCACCAGCAGGGACTGCAGGATGTCGGAGGCGCCGCTCACCAGACCGGCTACCCAACCCTGGAATATCTCCAGCCAGGCCACCAGGGTGTCGGCCAGCCAGGGCCCGAAGGACGCCTGGGAGAACCAAAACACGAAGTACATCACCGCCGCAAAGATCACCAGGCCCACTGCAGGATGGGTGATCACAGCGTCAATCTTATCGGTAACATTGCGGTCGGCCGTGCGGACGGCGCGCTTCTCCACCTGGCGGACGACGGAGTTGACATAAGAGAATCGTGCCCGATCAGCCTTAAGCACCTCCGCCTTGTTGGTCATGTCGATCTTCGGCTGATGATAGGGCGCCTTCTGTTCCTTTCCCACCAGGGACACGGCAGTCTTGATGACCTCGCGCAGGCCTTCGTTGCTGGTGGACACCGTTTCCACCACGGGACAGCCCAGGGCTGCAGAAAGCGCAGCCACATCAATGACGGTTTTCTTCTTCTCGTTGACGTCCGCCTTGTTCAGCGCTACCACCATGGGAATGCCCAGCTCCAGCAGCTGCGTGGTGAAGAACAGGCTGCGGGAAAGGTTGGTGGCATCCACAATGTTGACAATCACGTCCGGATGCTCATTGCGTACGTAATCGCTGGTGACGCTCTCCTCACTGGTGAAGGGCGACATGGAGTAAGCGCCGGGCAGGTCAACGGCTACCAGGCCTTCCTGCTCCCCGGCGTACAGCTTGCGGATGGCATGCTCCTTGCGCTCCACGGTAACACCCGCCCAGTTGCCGACCTTCTCACTCCGGCCGGTGAGGGCATTGTACATGGTGGTTTTGCCGCTGTTGGGATTACCCGTCAGTGCAATTCTCATGGGGATCCTCCTCAATAGATACAGGTGAAGCGGGGACACTTGTTAGCATCGGCTAACTCATCCCCCGAAAGAAGATCAGCCGGATCCTCCCGAGGCATTACACCTCGATGGCACGGGCCAGCTGATCATCAATGCAATAGCGAGCGTCCTTGACCGCAATGGTGCAGCTGCGCTTCTTGCGGCTGACCACAGTGATGGGTTCCCCCTGGTAGCATCCCAGAGAAAACAGGAACTGGTCCAGCTCTTCGTCATCGGTCATGATTGAGCGGATGTTGTACTCCTTGCCGGTCACAGCCTCCCACAGGGTCATGCGCATCCCTCCATCGCAGAAAATGTTGGCAGTTAGGGTTGTCTAACACAGGAGTCATGATAGCACCGCAAGGCAGGTTTGTCAAGAGGTTTCCAGAAGATTATTTGCAAAAAGTGAGGTTTTTCTAACTGTTTCATGTTTATAAGTGTTAGCCATGGCTGATACGGTCAGAAAAGCCTAAGCTCTTGACAGGTACGCCCGCCAGGATTATAATGTAAGAATCAAATGAAAGGCGGTTACCATGCGTAGAACCCTGATTCTATTAATGCTGTGCCTGCTGCCGCTGTCAGCCCTGTCGGAAACGGTGACCATCACCTTCCTTGGGGACTGCACCATCGGCGGCGAAGACAGGCTGCGGCTGTTTGATTACTCCTTCGACGGCTACCTGCGCCAATATGGGTATGACTACTTTTTTGAGAAGGTACAGCCCGTGATCGCGAAGGACGATCTGACCATCGCCAACCTGGAGGGCTGCTTCCTCAACTATGAGAGCGGCGCAGTGGAAAAGACCTACAACTTCCGCGGACCCAAGGATTATGTGCAGGTGCTCACTGGCTCCAGCGTAGAGGCTGTCAGCATTGCCAACAACCACATCATGGACTACGGCTATGATGGTGTGGCCCACACGATCAAAACCCTGGACGGCGCTGCGCTCCCCTACTTCGGCACCATTGACACGGTGGAAAAAACCTGGATCTGGGACAAGGGCAACGCCAGAATCGGCTTTGTCAGTATGGAGATCAGCTACTGGTACTACCGGCACCGCAACCTCCTCAAGAGTCAGGTACAATCCCTGCGGGATGCCGGCTGCGATGTGGTCATCTGCGTCATGCACGGCGGCGAAGAGTACCGTCTCCGCCATCTGCGCATCCAGGAGCAGTTTGCCCATGCAGTGCTGGACTACGGCGCGGACATCGTCGTGGGGCATCACCCGCATGTGCTCCAGGGCGTTGAAGTCCGGGATGGCAAGACCATCTGCTACTCCATCGGCAACTTCGTCTTCGGCGGCAACGCCAAGGTGCGCGCCCCCTATACAGCCATATTCCAGTTCAACCTGTCATTCTCGGAGGAAGGCGAATATCTGGGACATCAGCTGAACATCATCCCTGCACTGCCTTCGGGCGACAAGGAGAACAACAACTACCAGCCGGTACTGGCCACAGGCGAGGACGCCGAAACGGTCATGGCCCAAATCCAGCATGACACCAAGTTCACGCTTAACCCTTATGTGGAAGGCGTCGGTGCAATGCAGGACTTCATCCCCGTTCAACCCAAAATGCAAACCAAGGAGGACTAATTGATGAAAAAGTCAATCATTGCATTGCTGATGCTGATCGTGCTGCTCACGACCAGCCTGGTACACGCAGAGGAATCCCAGACAGTCAGCTATCTGGGTCAGTTCAAGGCGGACGTCAATGCCGAGTACATCAATATGGATAAGACCCGTGTGACCGACATGGACGCCTTCATCAACTTCCTGCGCAAGCTGCCCAACCTGAAAAAGGTGGATATGTTCTCCACCCAGATTTACACCAAAGACATCGATAAGCTTGCTGCCGCTTTCCCGGATATTGAGTTTGGCTGGACGATGCGCATCGGTGATCACTGGGTCCGCACAGACGCCACCGCCTTCTCCACCTTGCACAACAACTCCTCCCCCGCCCACACCGAGAAGCAATTCCAGTACCTCAAGTACTGCAAGAACCTGCTGGCGCTGGACATCGGCCACAATGGCGTGAAGGATCTCTCCTTCCTCTATGACCTACCCAACCTGAAGGTGCTGATCCTGGCCTGCAACATCAACCTTAAGGACATCACCCCCGTTGGCAGCCTGAAGGATCTGGAGTACCTGGAGCTGTTCAAGAACGACATCAACGATATCTCCTGCCTGGCCAACTGCACAAATCTTCTGGATCTGAACATCTGCTTCAACCGCATCAAGGACTGGACCCCCATCCATGGCCTCACCAATCTGGAGCGTCTGTGGGTATACAACAGCAACAACTGGTCTGAGCAGTACCCCGTGGACCGAAAGGTCGTGGCTGACCTCAAGGCTGCCCTGCCCAACTGTCATATCGACTCCACCTCCTACTCCACCCTGGGCGGCTGGCGCGAGCACGACCGCTACTACGTCATCTTCCACATGTTCAAGTACGGCGAGTATATCCCCTTCCACCGCAGCCAGGAAATCAAGCAGAAGTACCCCAACGGCATCAATCTCAACTAAGGCATAAAAAGTCCGCAGGTCCGGCAAACGCGCCAGACCTGCGGTTTTCTTATTCTGCTTTGTTCAGCTTGCGGTAGGCCCACTGCTCCAGCGCGCCCATACAGCAGATGGCCGCAACCATGATGGCGTAGCAGCCCACAGTCGGGATCTCAATGCCGAAGAGGAGCTTGTTGTCCAGGGTGAACTCCATCCAGATCAGCACAGCCGCGCAAAGAAGACACAGCACGGCTGGCACGTAGGCAGAGAGCTTACGCATCCGGATGCAGGCATTCAGGATCACACCGAAGACGATCAGCGCGCACAGCAGCTGCTCAATCTTGACAAAGCCCCAAGCCATGCAGTCGCCCAGGATCTGCTCGCAGAAGATCTGCGGCAGCGCCAGGAAGGTCATCGTATGCAGGAAAACCCGACCTGGCTTGAATCCACCCTTGCGGCTGAGCAGGAACGCCGCCAGCGCACACAGCAACGCCAGCGCCGCCTCCAGCATGAACACCGCATAGAAGGTACCCATCCACTCCACTTCCACCGCCAGCGGGAAGAAATGCAGCGCCTCATTATCCACCCAGGCACCCAGGCCGACCATCTTCATCGGGTCGATCAGGCCCTCGCAGGCCCGGGCGATGGCCACCATCAGCGCGCCGCTGGGCGCGAAGGCATCCAGCAGGGGCAGCGCCCGCTGATGGGTGAGCTTTGCCGTCAGCAGAACGGCCAGGATCACACCAAGACATCCGCCGATGATGGAGAACTCCTGGGGATTGCCAGACAGCAATCCGGCAAGGCCGTCATGCTTGACGTACATATCCCGGAACTCCAGGGCAAAGTAGGCCACGCGGGCCATCACCAGGCCCAGAACGCAGGACAGCGGCAGGGCAATCCATGCCGCAGCAGCCTTCAAACCAGCACGGCGAAGCTTCCATGCAAAGAGACCGGCGCAGAGGACTGCACCGATCGTGAGCGCGAGAAAATACATAGTATTCATTGCTATGCTTCCTTACTTGCCATCCCATGCGGAGGCAAAATAGATGATATCGCTGATCGCGCGGGAATTCTGATTTTCCTTATCGTTGACCTTCTCGTTGTTGAAAACCATGATGGTGGAGTCGCCGCCGTCCAGGTTATAGGCCTGCACAGCTCCCAGTTCCTTGGCCAGCTGAGCAAACTGCAGCAGATCCATGCCCTCGCTGCCACGCTGGGGACCGGCACAGCACATCGCCATGTACTCCAGCGGACCGGTCTGAGCAATGCACATCCGCTGACGCTTGAGCTCCGGGGCCAGCCAGTAGCTGGCATCCAGCGTGCCCACTTCACCGTCAATCACCAGCGCGGGGCCAAAATGGAAGGCATTGATGATCTGCTTGCCATTGTAGATGGTCGGAACCTCGCCCTTGTCCGGCACCAGGAAGAGGTGGAAGTCGCCCGCCTCATCGATGGCCAGCACATCGCGCTCCTTGCGCAGCTTGTCGCGGTAGAGCACACCCTGACGCAGCACGATACCGTAGGGGTAGTAGGAGAAATAGTCGCCGTCGATAGCCAGAACAGCATTCTGGCGCTTGGCCATGTACTGGCCCTTCATGGAATGCTCGTTTTCAAAGCCGCCGGCAGCCGCGGTGCGCAGCTGGGAAGCATGGCCAATCTTCACGCGGGCAACCCAGTAATCGCAATCGTCCTTTCGGCCGGTTTCGATCACCACATGCAGCGTCGGATCCTCATACTCGGTGGCACTGATATAGTTAGCCTGGTTCACAGGCTTGCCGCCCGTGAGGTCCACCGGCAGGGTGGGTACCGTCTCCGCCACCGCGGTCGCGCCCAGCACCAGCATGAGCATCATTACAACAAAAGCCTTCAAGAAACGCAAGAATACGTCAGCACCTTTCTGGTGATATTGTCATCCTGGCTATTATACCGGAAATACGCCCCAAAGTCAACCGAGGACGGGCATATTTTACAATACAGCCATATCTGCTTTCCCGCATAAAAGCCGCCAGGGACTCCTTCCCCGGCGGCCAGTTCTGTTGATTGAAATATGCAGCAGCCGCTTACCACAGGGCCTTCTTGGCATCCTCCGCAGAAGCGAAGGGGCCAGGCAGGACGCCCACACCGCGGGTGTTGCCCAGATAGTCACGGTCAAAAACAATAGCAGACCCGTCAGGGCTCTCGAAGCGCTGCTCCGGCTCAAAGGCACAGCCCAGGATGTCGCTGTTGATCATACCTGCACGGTAGGCAGCGATCAGGTCGTACACGTTGGTCTTCAGCACGGGTGTACCGTTCTCCTCGGTCAGCTCCACGTTGGGCATGTCGTCCATAACCAGGCAGTCGTTCTCATGCTTCCAAGGCTTGGCGCCGCCCAGGTACACATTGCCCTTGGCCCAGACAGGCAGGTGGCTCTCGTGGTACTTCTCCATCTTGCCCATGTCGGGACGGGCCACATCCAAATCGAACCAGTTGATCCATTCGTCGTAAGTGGGGTACTCGTCGAACTGCCAGGTACCGCACACGCGCTCGTTGGCATTGGGTTCACCCCGGCGATCGTCAGGATTCTTGTCTATGCCCTGGACGAAGATGTTGTTGTAGAAGCGGTCGTCGCCATGGAGGAAGTGCATGAAGCCAGCAACCTCTGTGCGGTGACGGATGTGATAGGGGGTATAACGTCTGCCTGTGCCGCCGCCGACAAAGGTGAAGGTGCCCATCATCAGGTTGTGCACCATGGCCACGCCCTGGGTCGCAATGCGCAGGCTCACGCGGGACAGCAGGATATTGTTGTCAATCAGCGTCGGGCCGTGGGATACCTCCACGAAGATGTCCTGGCTTTCCATGCCGCCCTCAGCCCAGGTGCAGTAGTCGGGACGATGGTTGTCGTGGAGCAGGTTCTGGCTGATGCGGGTGCCCTGCGCCTGCCAGTCGCACCAGATGCCCATGGTGCAGTGGTGGATGTGGTTGCGGCGCATGGTGACGTCGATAGCTGCGTGGAGCTTGATGCCGGAGATCTCCGCACCGCCCAGCTCCTGCATGTTGTTGATGTGGTGGATATGGTTGTCCTCAATGATGGAGAACACAGCGCCCATGCGGCCCACGATGCCGGTCTGCTCACAGTGATGGATATTGCAGCGGCGGACGATGTGGCTGCCGACCTTCTCCTTGAGCCAGCCGTGATACTGGCCGCGGCACAGCGCGTCGCGCTCCATCTGGGTGGGAGATTTGAGGTGCTTGACGGTGAAATAGTGGTCATTCTCCGGGTCGTAGTACTTGCCCAGGGAGATGCCGCAGCACTTGGAATGGGAGATCTCGCAGTCTTCGATAATCCAGCCCTTGGACCAGTGCGGGCCGACCATGCCGTCCTGGAAGGCAGCGGGAGGCGCCCAGGTGGTGGCAGCCTTCTCCACCTTGAAGCCGGAGAAGGTGATGTAGCCCTTCCCTGTCTCGTCCGGGAAGAAGCAGCGGCGGCGGACGTTGATCTCGGTCTTCTGGGTATTGGGGTCAATGTCGTGGAAGTTGGCGTAGATGACAGTCTCATTGCCGTCCTGCTCGGCGATCCACTTGTAGATGGAGTTCTTGGGATCCCAGGAGGGCGTGTAGACCTCGCCCGCGATGCACTCCTCCATCGTCAGCGCCTCATAGAGAGCCACATCGTTGAGGTAGACGCAGCCGGTGTGACGAACGGTGGGCGCGAAATACCAGTCGCCGAAGGCTTCAACGATGTAGGGGTTGAAGTCGCCGAAGATAGCGTTGTCCACGCGGAGCATCCACAGGCCGTTGTCCTGCTTCACCCAGCCGGAGACCTCCTCCGCACCAGTGATGAGGGCGCCCAGCGGCTCCACAGAGCGGTAGGTGATGCGCGCTTCCTCGGTGCCGCCATTGCGAGGGCTGACCTGCTCGCGGTACACGCCGGGGTACACCAGCACCTCGTCGCCGGGCAGGGCGATGTTGGCCGCGTCGGAAATGCGGCGGAAGGGACGCTCCTTGCTGCCGTTGCCCTCACGGGGCGCATTGGCATTGACGTAATAGATCATCGTTTTTCCTCCTCTGCACATCAATCGATCGAATCTTTTTGGGGATATCCTTTGTATTAAACCGTTTTAGATATTATACACTGCGCTCATCCATCGCACAATGTATGATCCGGTAAGTTGCGCAGCGGTGAACATCCCGCCGTTGTGGCGCCCCGACCATCATTGATCCATATACCCGTCGCCTGCCCATCGGCCGCCAGCGCATCGTCCTGCTGATTGCAGGTATTTGCAATCGGCATTTCTTGAAGAACGAAAGCAGCGACGACGGCCAATCTCATTTGTGTCTGAAAAAAGCCGCAGCTCCTGCATCTGCAAGGCTTGCGGCTTTAAGTAGGACGAACTGGAGCGCACCTATGACCACCAGAAGCTCAAGGCCACAACAAAGAAATATTTTACATCAGCGATACATCGTTTCCGTATTTCTGTTGCGGCCTGCTCGCGTGATGGGTATTATTTTCATGGCGCGCTGCCCCTCCACCGGCTTCGTACCACAGAGGTTTTCCTCCACATGAACAGCTATATGCTTCCTCTGCCTCGGAAAAAGGGACGCGCCCATTCTTTCCTGAACAGGGCAGAATCCTTTGCATTCCCTATTTTCTGCGCAGCGTCACGATAAAGCTGATCTGATCCTGTCCGACGGGGCTGGCCTGAATGGAGCCGCCGTGCCACTGCGCCGCCTTCTGTGCGATCGACAAGCCCACGCCGAAGCCGTTGCGAATACTATCTTTGCGGCGTGCAGCATCTGCCTTGTAGAATCGGTCGAACATCCGCTCATAAACCGAGCTGTCCTTCGCGGCAGGCCAAGGGTTCTGTACTCGCAGCGTCACGGTCTTGGCCTTGGATGATAATGTCATCCGGATATTCCCCTCCCCGGAGGCATGTCTGATAGCATTGTCGCACAGGACAGAAATCAACCTGCGCAGCAGCTCTTCGTTACCCATGATTTCCACATGCTCCGGCACGTCCAGTTCAATCATGCGTCCGACGGCCTCTGCCATGGGGGTAAAGCAGGTAACCGCGTCTGCAACAAGTTCGCTCAAATCCAGCAGCTGCTTTTCGCCATAGAGGGAAGCCTCCTCGTCCAGCCGGGCAGCGCAGATGAGCTGATCCACCAGCTTCCTCAGCATGCCAAGCTGTTCGTTGGTGCTGGCAATCCACTCGTTTTCGCCTGTTTCCAGCGCCAGAACCTCCATGTTCACCGAAATGGCAGACAGCGGTGTTTTCAGCTCATGGCTTGCATCGGTGATAAACTGCTGCTGCTGCTGTGCGCTGACAAGGATAGGCCGGATGGCTCTTTTTGACAGCCAGAGAACAATCAGGAATGTCACCGTCAGCCCTATAGCCCCCATCACCGCGGAAATCAGGGCAAAGCTCTTCAGCGCAGCTCGCTCCTCCTGCCAGTCCAGGAAAATGATCTGCTTCCGCGAACTATCCTCACGGGTGTAGACCATAAAAACATAGCTGTCTGCAAAGCCATATTCCCGTCCCGATGCAGCGGCCAGCCGCCCAAGCCGGTCAGCTTCCGCTTCATCAACCGCAGCAATCCGCTGAAGATTGACATTGGCAACGCTTCCGTCGGCCCGGATCGTCACTTGAAAATACCGGAGGCGGTGCTCGGACTCCTCGGTGATCTCATATCCGCGTCCGTGCCGTTTTTTCGTCATTGGCGAATTGTACGCAGGGAAACTGCCGTCATTCTCGGCCAGGATGGTCAGGACGTCCCTTTGCCCCATGACGACACGGTATGTATTGAACAGGTTGATCAGCAGGAGCAGCAGCACCAGACAGGCCGTCATGGACAGCATGGCAATGAGGATGAATTTCTTGCGATAGGTTTGTATATTCATTTCTGCTCCTCCAGGGAGTAGCCCGTACCGCGCAGGGTTTTGATGTAAGCACGGCTTCCCAGCTGTTTCAGCTGTTTGCGCAGGAAGGACACATTGACCCACACCACATGGATTTCCGCCTCCGAATTCCAGCCCCAGATACGCTCCATCATGAGCTCGGGCGAAATCACCACACGCGGATTCCGCATGAATGTTTCCATCACCTGATAGGCCTTGCGGCTGAGGGTGATGCTTTTTTCTCCGCAGATCAACTCGCAGGTGCCGGCGTCCAGTTCAAGATCGGCAAAGGCCAGCCGGGTGGGCGTATAATCCGCCCTTCGCCGCAGGAGAGCCCGCACCCGCGCCCGCAATTCGCTGCCTGCAAAGGGCTTGGGAAGATAATCGTCTGCGCCCGCATCCAGTCCATCGACCCGGTCCTGCACGCCCCCCTTTGCAGACAGGAACAGCACCGGCGTGTTGTTCTGCGCTTGCCGAAGCTTGCGCACAACGGACAACCCGTCCATCCCGGGCATCATCACGTCCAGAATGATGCAGTCATATTGTTCCTGCTGGGCATAGTCTACTGCGGCAAGGCCATCCGCCACTGCATCAACGATGTACCCGTCGTGCTCCAGCAGTGCCGTTACGCCCCTTGAAAGGGTTTTATCATCTTCTGCAAATAGAATCCGCATGGCTTGTCACCTCGCTTTCATCATACGCGTCGTAGTTAAAACAGACCTAACAGATTTCTTCAAAATCATTTACAAACGATTTTAGGCATGCTTTAAGTACCAGTGGTAGCATGGATACTGCAGACTGGCAGCTGTCTTTATGCCCATTATACAGCAATGCGTGCCCTGCCGCAAGCAGAGCCGCAGCCGGAAAAAGCGAAAGGAGCTCAATTGAATGAGCGAGATGATCCATCCGACCCACCAGCAGCAGAAATTACAGAAGAAAAAAAAGCGGAAAAAGGTGCTGCGCGCGATTCTGCGCACCATCCTGCTTCTGATTCTGATGGCCGCACTGGCCATCGGCGGCTTATTCATCTACAGAAAGACGAACCCCGCACAGGCTGTGACCTATCAGCCCTACACAGCCTCGCAGGGAACGATCTCCAACGCGCTGTCCTTCAGCGGAAGTCTGCAGCTGATCAACAACACTACCTATACGGCGGATGCAGCCAGCGAGGTGCGCAACATCTATGTTGCGGAGGGAGATCAGGTGACAGCGGGGCAGAGGCTGCTGCGCCTGTCCAACGGTCAAACCATTGAAGCGGAGTTCGACGGACGCGTCAATCAGCTGCTGGTCAACGCAGGCGACAAGGCCTCTGCCGGTGCACAGCTGGTTCAGGTGGCGGATTTTTCCCGCATGAAGGTTTCCATCCGCGTGGATGAATACGACATCAGCGACGTCCATGTCGGCCAGACCGCCCGCGTGACGGTCACCGCCACTGAACAGACGGTTGAGACGACGATCGCATCCATCAACTATATCTCCTCCTCCTCAGGCAACGTAGCCTACTACACCGCCACCGCCTATGTGGATGTGCCGGAAGGCGTGTATCCGGGCATGCAGGCGACCATCAGCATTCCCCAGTCCGAAGCACAGAACGTGGTTGTGCTCAAGCTGGATGCCATCAGCTTCGATGAAAAGAACCAGGCCTACGTGCTCATGCAGAACGCCGATGGCTCCATGAAGAAGGTCAACATCACCACGGGCGTAAGCAACGGCAACTATGTAGAGATCACTTCCGGGGTGCAAAATGGAGATGTGGTCTATGTGGAAACCAAGGTGAATGCGCAAGGCGGCAGCATCTTTGAAGGCCTGTTCAACTTCGGCGGAGGCCAGCAGCCCCGGCAGAACAACAATAACAACAGAAACAACAATCAGCGCAACAACACCCGTCAGAACAACGGCGGCGGTCAGGGTGGTGGTCGGTGATGGCGAATGAATTCTTCCGCATGACTGGCATCCACAAGATCTACCCGCTGGGCGATGAGGAGCTGCACGTCCTCAAGGACATCAACCTTCACATCGCGCAGGGGGAATACCTCTCCATCCTGGGACCCTCGGGCAGCGGCAAATCTACACTGATGAACATCATCGGATGTCTGGATACGCCCAGCCAGGGAAGCTACATCCTTCATGGGCGGCAGGTGGATGAAATGAACGAAAAGGAGCTATCCCGGCTGCGCAGCAAGGAGATCGGCTTCGTGTTCCAGAATTCCCAGCTGCTGCCCCGGCTGACGGCACAGCAGAACGTGGAGCTTCCCCTGGTCTACGCCGACGTTTCCACCAGGGAGCGCCGGCGGCGCGCCCAGGAAATGCTGGAGCGCGTGGGACTTTCTGACCGCATGGGACATTACCCCAACCAGCTCTCCGGCGGCCAGCAGCAGCGCGTAGCCATCGCCCGGGCACTGGTGGGCAACCCTTCCATCCTGCTGGCGGACGAACCCACCGGTGCGCTGGATCAGAAAACAGGCAAGCAGGTCATGCAGCTATTCCAGTCCCTCAATGATGAAGGACGAACTGTCATCATGATCACCCATGATATGAACATTGCAGCATATGCCCGGCGCATTGTGCACATCATTGACGGTGAACTGACAGAAGGCGGTGATACATCCGATGCTTAAGAAAATCACCCAGTTTTTGCGGATGCTGCGGGAATGCTTCATTATGTCCATTCACAACATCCGGGGCTCCCGGATGCGCTCCTTCCTGACGATCCTCGGCATCCTCATTGGCGTGGCGGCGGTCATTGCACTTATTACAACAGTGTCGGGCTTTTCCGGATCGCTGTCAAGCTCCTTTGCCTCCATGGGTGCGGGTACGTTGACCGTCTCCGTCACAGGCAGCGAGCTGAAGGAAGGCCTGTCCTCCGCTGATCTGGATGTGCTCACTACCATGGACTGCATCCGGGGCGTAACGCCAACGGTATCCCTCAGAGCCCGCGTCTCCCGGGGGCATGCATATAAATCCAATGTATCCCTCTCCGGCAGAAACACCTTCTACTTCCGTGAGAATGAGGAACTTGTCAGCCGTGGCCGCGCCATTACACCGGTGGACGAAAGCAACATGTCCTATGTGTGCCTGATCACCACGGGGATGATGGAGACCTTCTTCTTTGGCGTGGACCCGCTGGGCGAAACCCTCTACATCAGCGGCATTCCCTTTCAGGTGGTCGGCATCCTCTCTGACAACACCGCCACGAGCCTGACCTCCCTCATGAGCGGCTCAGCGGATATCCTCATCCCCTATACCACTGCCATGCGCCTGAACAACGTGAACGTGGTCACCGCCTTTACCGTCTATCTGGCGGATGGATACGATTCAGAAACCGGAACAATCCCCATCGAGGAGGAGCTTGACCGGATGTTTTCCTTTGAGGAGGACTGCTTTACCATTACCAACATGTCCGGTGTGGAGGACACGATGGAGTCCATGCTGTCCATGGTCAGCGCGCTGCTGGCGGGCATCGCTTCCATTGCGCTGGTGGTCGGCGGCATCGGCATAATGAACATGATGCTTACCACCGTCACCGAGCGCACGGTAGAAATCGGTCTGAAAAAGGCGCTGGGAGCGCTGCCATGGCAGATCCAGACCCAATTTCTGATGGAATCCTTCATGCTGTCGATGATCGGCGGCATTCTGGGGATCCTGATCGGCCTGATCCTGTCCTATACGCTGTGCACCATGATGGATACAAGCTTTGTCATTTCCATGGGTGCGATTGCGCTGGGCGCAGGCTTTTCAGCGGCGGTCGGCATTATCTTCGGCTGGGCGCCCGCGAGGAAGGCCAGCAAACTCAACCCCATCGACGCGCTGCGTTCGATGTAACACGGAGGTATCATGATGAAGAAGTTTATTGCCATTCTGCTGATGACGCTGATGGTATGCAGCACAGCCACAGCATTCACGGAGGAGCTTGAATTAACCGGCACTGTCACTGCGACTCAGACAGTTACGCTGAGCTCCCCTGCTTCGGGAAAGATCGAAGCGTGCAGCGTCATGCCCGGCGACCATGTGAAGGCAGGAGACGTGCTTCTGTCTCTGGAAACGGTGAAGGTTTACGCACAGGAGGACGGCATAATCCGCACCTTCGGCTGGATCGGCGACAACCTGGACACCCTGACAACGCGTTACGGAGGCGTTGCCTATCTGGAGCCAGAGCAGCGCTACACCATCTCCGCATCCACCAAGAATGCGTACAGCAACGATGACAACAAGCGGATTCACCCCGGTGAAACAGTATACCTGCGGGGCTCAAGCAACAATGCATTGAAGAGCCTCGGCACTGTGACGGCGGTTTCCGGCACCAGCTTCACCGTTGCCGTACACGGAAACACCATCCCCAGCAACACCTTGGTATACATCTTCCGCGATTCAACCTATGATGCCTCCAGCCGCATCGGCAGCGGAAGCATTACCCAGGTCAGCGCAACGGTGTATACCGACACCGGTTATCTGGTGAAATGGCATGTAAAGAGCGGAGACTTCGTTACGGAGGGCGATCTGCTCTATGAAAAGCTGGAGGGGAGTTTTGCCCCAGGCGCCGTGAATCTGAACCAGATTACATCGGAGGAGGCAGGCGTGATCGTCTCGCTGGCAACCGGCAAGGGCAAGACTGTCATTACAGATGAAGAGGTGATTGAGTTTTACCCGGATGCGGGCATGCGAATTGTCGTTTCTGTTCCGGAGAGCGACCTGGCCCGCATCGAGCCTGGTACAAAGGTGCAATACACATTGGCCAGCGAGGACGACAGCGCAGAACCGCTCACCGGCACGATTGAGAAGATATCCCTTCTGCCCGATGCTGATACGACCTACGGCACAACCTACAGCGTCTACATCATCCCTGATAAGATCAATGAACTCAAATACGGCATGAGCGTGACCGTACTGATCCCCTGATGCATCGCATGCTGTTCCTGAACAACAGGAATTGCGCACGTGAAAATTGACATTTTGGTACAAAACAGCCCTCAAGCCCATGACGTCAAGGCATGCAGCCTGAGGATGATAAGCAGGCTCAAACCTGCGATCCTCACAAATCTCTACGTCTGTTATACGGCCTGTTCTTTGTGAAAGCGAAGGACGGGTCGCATTTTCTTTTCAGCCACTGCTTGCACCACCATCACAACCTATATATACCTGCATAATATCAAGAGTCTATGCGCCGACCCGCCACGAGAGCATCATTGCGCATCAGGATTTGATCAATTCCCTGGCAAAAAAACAGCTCGTGGTACCGGCAGTCACAGCACACATAAATTGTTATACTTTCAGACAAAAAGAAAAACCGCAACCCCTGTATTCACAAGGCTTGCGGTGCAAGTGGGATTAGTAGGGCTCGAACCTATGACCTCCACGATGTCAAAACTTCCAAAAAATAGAATTGTTTACAGTTCGCGATGCGTCCTTCCTGCGTTTTTGTTACAGTCTGTTCTCTGTCACAGCAGAGAACAGGCTGTTTTTTCACCGATACATCATCCCCGGCATCACCACCAGCTCGCACTTGTCCTGCGCCAGGTCGTTGTGCCCCATCAGGGAGGCCGCACAGATCATCCCGTACCCGAACCGGCTACGCAGATCATCCACGCAGTTGTCCAGCGCCCGGCGACGCTCACGGCGCTCCGCATCATGGAACAGATCCAGCTGCAGCGGCTGATGGATGGGCACCAGGTTGATCCCCCTGATGGTCAACGCCCGAACCGGCTTGTGCCAAGTATACCGCTGACGGAACAAGTCAAATCCAGCGGCAGCCAGATCCAGAGGGCTCTGCGTCGGGAACGGCAGCGGCGTCTGGTACTGCCGGTAATCCAGATCATTGTCCTTCACCGTGATCTGCACGCCCCGGGCACACAGCTCATGCTTGCGCAGACGATGCTGCACATCCTGGGCAAGCTCGTACAGCACGCGCCAGACAGCATATTCGGAATCCAGGTCGCAGACGCAGGTCGTGCCATGACCGACGCTCTTGATGGGCGCGACGAAGTCCCTGGGCATGACGGGCGCATGGTCATCCCCGTTGGCAAAGCGCCACAGCATCAGCCCGTTGACGCCCAGCCATCGCTGCAGCAATTCCGGCGCACAGTTGGCCAGCGCTCCGATGGTGGGGATGTTCATCTTCATCAGCTTGCGGGTGGTTGCAGGGCCCACATAGAGCAGCTCCGACACCGGCAGCGGCCAGATTTTCTCCCGGAAATTCTCCTTGCTGATCACCGTAACCGCATCCGGCTTTTTCAGATCGCTGCCGAGCTTGGCAAACACCTTTGAAAATGAAACACCGATGGACACCGTCAGCCCCGTCTCTTCCCTCACCCGCTGCCGGATCTCCTCCGCAATCTGCTGTCCAACGCCTTCCACGTCACCCCCACCATATGGGAGCGACAGCCAGTTTTCATCCATGCCGAAGGGCTCGATGGCATCGGTGTACTCCGCATAAATGCGCCGGACGATTTTGGAATACTTGATGTACAGTTCATACCGGGGAGGCACGCAGATCAGCCCCGGACACGCCTGACGCGCTTGCCAGTTGGCCGAGCCAGTCTTCACGCCCATCCGCTTGGCGGGATAGGATGCCGTCAGCACAATACCGTGCCGATCCTCAGTGCTTCCGCATACCGCGACAGCCTTTCCTTTCAAAGCGGGGTTTTCGTTCATCTCCACGGATGCATAAAAGCAATTCAGGTCACTGTGCAGAATGATATCAGCCATGGTCACGCCTCCATTACAAGAACATTCGTTCTTTCATTGGACAGCATACCACGTTTGGCGACACTTGTAAAGCGAACATCGAATATTTGTTTGCGTATTTTTTTCCATTCCCCTTTACACATTGCGCTCTACATGGTATGATATACAAGAACAATCGTTCTCAGAGGTGATTCTTATGGCTTCCTCCTCCCCCATAAAAGTCTATGTACAAGTCAGCGTGAATTTTGATGATACTGGCCGCATGCATCCCACCAGCATTCTCTGGGAGGATGGCACACATTACGAGATCGACCGCGTGATGGACGTCCGCCCGGCATTTGCCGCCCGTGCCGGTGGCCAGGGCGACCGCTACACCATCCGCCTGGGCGAGCAGATCACCTACCTGTTCTTCGAGCACAACGTGGACTACGGCAGCCCCATCCCCGGCCGATGGTTTGTAGAACGCAAGGGTTAATCCCACGAAAAAAGGCGGGAGTCCCGCCCTGTTCACACCGGTGTGAAGTTCATATTGGTCTGCGCTGCCCGGAGCACCTCCACCGCGTCATAGCGCGGATTGAGCCAGTCCGGCATCGCCTCTGCCGGGAGGATCACCGGCATCCGATGGTGGATGTGGGCCACGCAGTCCGCCGCCTCCCGCGTCAGGATGGAGCACGCCGCCTGATTGCCTTCCCGGCGATAGATGCCCGCCAGGTAGATCATCTCCTGCCCCTGGGTCGCAATGGCATGCTTGATTTTCCGATCTCCGCGCTTCTCCCATTCAAAGTAGCACGTCGCAGGGATCAGACAGCGCCGCTGCTTCATACCGTCCGCAAAGAGAGGCTTCACCGCAGCCGTTTCGCTCCGCGCGTTGAACATGGGCTTCCCATCCGGCATGGTATAGCCCCAGCGCATGGCAAACACACCCTGCTGCATCGACTGGCCATTGGCAACGGTCATGACGATATCCGTTGGCCGAATCTCTCCCCGGGTTTTTACACCAGGATTTCCGTTGTACTTCCGGTTCATCAGGTCAATGATGCGCTGCAGTTCCTCGGCCTTGTCTTCCTCGGCAATGTAAAAGCGTCCGCACATGGTTCTCACCTCCTGGACTGGACATCGTGCTTTTGCAGTCAGTCCCTCACTCGACCACCTACCCGTCAGCATTAGATTTTGCGCTGGCGGGTTAGTTTTATGTACCCCCGGTCGCGTCGTCTGTGCGCTTCCAGTCTTCTTCGGATAGGCCAAGCTCAATACGCAAAAGACGATTCACCATGCCATTGATCGATTCGTCTTTGGTAGCAGCGCAGGTCTCCACAATAGCCTTCCTCCCCTTGGGGATGGTAATAGCCAAGCGATCATAGGCTTTTTCATTGTAGCGTTGCTTTACAGCAGAGGACGTCTTTGTCTTCGCCATAGTAGTCACCTCCTTGGCAGTATTATATCACGCCAAACATACTAACACAAGTATGCACATTCAACATACTAGCAGCAGTATGTTTGTGAAATGTGTCAATTTACATACTAACACCAGTATGTTATAATGAATACAACGGTTGAGTTCTAGCCCAGCCAAATGAAAAGGAGGTACACCTACATGAGCAACACCACCCTGGAGGACAGCGTCAAGGCTGTCATGGGAGACGACGAACTCCTCACAGCAGGCGCGTACAAGGTCAGCTGGAAAACCTTCACATCATCCCGCGTTGACACCACAGCTCTGAAAAAAGCCCTGCCGGACATCGCCGCCCAGTTCACCAAGCAGACCACAGCCCGCCGATTTTCCATCAATTAAAGCCGGGACACCTACCACAGCATCCCGGCAACACTCACACCAGCAACCGAGCAAGGACACCGGGGAGAGCATCTCATTCTACCACACTGAGGTGCTCCTCCGCAATAAGGAAGGAGCAATTTCATGGATATTTACGAGCACGGCGACGCCAAGACGAAGAAGGAGCTCGCCATGCTGTTGGAGCTGGCTCAACCAAGCGACACCATCATCACCCTTGAGGTCAGCCGCCTGAGTCGCAGCACCCAACAGCTATGCGAGCTGATCGACACCATACGCGAGAAGCGGCTGCGGCTGGTCATCATGGGAAGCATCACCATTGACTGTCGGAACGGTGAGATGGACGCCATGTCATCGGCATTCCTGAAGATGGCAGGCGTATTCTCAGAACTGGAGCTACAGATGATCCGTGCCAGAGTGAAGTCAGGCATGGTCAACGCTAAGGCGAAGGGCAAGAAGATCGGGCGGCGGCCTACTACCAAGGAGGACATACCGGCAATCTTCCTGAAGCACTACGCCATCTTCATGGAAGGCAAGATGAACGTGTCAGAGCTGGCGCGGGTGTGCGAGCTGTCAAGACCAACGGTGTACAAGTATCTCGCCTTGCTGGCGTAAACAGCATAAATTGGGGACTGACCGCATCTGGCAGACAGTCCCCAATTCTATTGAAGTGTTACGTTCCAGCCAGCGTCATATTGCAGAATCAGCAGCACATCGTAGATATCTGCCGCTCCATCTGCGTTGACATCGGCATTGCTTGTGTTGATATTGACATTCCCCTCTGCGTCATACTGTAGAATCAACAACGCATCGTGCATGTCTACCTCGCCGTCCACATTCGCATCGCCCGGGATGCGTGTTGTGCCCGTGGCAGGAATACGCTCCGAACGAAGGATTACTTTGCAGTTCATGCACTGAATTATGACTTGTCTCCCCGTGCGCTTACCCTGTACATTTATCTGGACAAGCTGCCCACCACAATGCCCTGGGGCCTGAAAGAAAGCGTTGTCCTCAGCAAGACACAGCTGACCCCAGACGGTTACGATCTGGCCCTGGAGGAATTAATTCGTAAAGGCTACCTGACGCCAGGCGAGATCCACCTGAACGGCAAGGATTATTTGACCGGCAGTTATCATTTCTGGGAATCCCCGGAGCTGAATGAGGATGGACACGATTTTCATTAAAACTTTTCGAGTCGAAAAACGGGGTTTTCTCCTCGAACCAGGTTTTCGCCACCGGCTCAAACCTAATTGACGAATTTTGAAATTCAAAAAAGCGGGACAAAACTGTGGGTACTCTTTATATAAGGCACCCCCAGAAATGTCCCATATAATCCCATTAATTTGCTTCGCTTTGTTTCCGTTTCCAAGTTTTTTCCGTAATCCTCTGAAAGAGGAAAAATGTGTCCACCCCCAAATCAATCCCAATTCGAATTAATTCATGAAAAAACATAACAAATTAATTTATTTAAGAATAATAAAAGAAAGGAATAGCCGAACCATGAATACGAGGTATTGCCTCCGTTTTTTGCACGCTATCGCAGGTACCAATTATGACAGGAGAAGGAGCTCTACTATGCCCAAACAACGTTGACACCCATGGTATAATGAACATGAACGGCTTCCAGGATGCCATCGCCTATGCCGCCTATATCGGCGCGATGACCGCCATACGTACCCTTGGAAGCATGAACCTTGACAACAGAATGCAGGAACCATACGCATCGCCATGTGAAGGAGATACCGACATGGCAAGCAAATTCCGCGCAACCTACACTTACACAGACGCCCAGGGCAAGCAGCACACCATCCGCTTGAACGGACAGAGCAAGCAGGATACTGACCTCCAGTTCCAGGAGTTTCTCGGCCAGCCTGCACTCCCTGCCAAGAAGACCGGTAAGACGCTCCGGCAGTTTGTTCTGGAGGACTACCGCCCCGCGTTCACCACGAACCTTTGCCCCACGACACTCAAGTCGTACACCCTGTTTGAGGAGAAGTACATCTTCCCCAACATCGGTGACAAGCCCCTCGACGCCATTACCGTCAAGGACATCCAGACGCTCATGGACTGGCTTGCCTACGGCGAAAAGAACGGACTGCAGAAGAACATCGTCGCCGGAACCATTGACCGCGTGAAGGGACACCTGGCCACTATCTTCGAGATCGCCAAGGAGATGGGTCTGATCAGCGACACGCCGGTGAAGAACAAGCTGCTGAAAAACAACGGCGAGGATTCCACTCACCACAAGGCCATGCTGCCCGCTGAGTACGCCGAGGTACGCAAGCAAGCCCTGGCACTCAGCAACCCACGTCATCAGCTGTACGCCTGTCTTCTGGCCTACACCGGCATGCGCATCGAGGAGATCCTCGGTCTGAAATGGGAGCTCGTCAACCTGGATGAGGGCTACTGCATCGTGCAGGAGGTCGTCACCTACCCCGACAAGTCGCTCCCCTTTGTTGATCCTAACCCCAAGACGGAATCCTCCGCCCGAACCGTGATCCTGCCTCCACCGGTGGTTGACGTTTTCCGCAAGCACGCCAAGCCTAGCGGCTTTGTTCTTTCCGCAGGGCGCAATCCCCAGGAGGCCATGCCCTATGTCACCTATCAGCGGATGTACCGCGAAACCTTCCGGGAGCTGGGCATCTACGGCAAGTACACCAACCACGACTTCCGCGCCTCCTATGCGACCTGGCTGAAGGAGAGCGGCGTTGAGATCTCCAGCGCGGCTGACCTGATGGGCCACAAGGATACCCGCATGATGTCCCGCGTCTATGCGCCAACCCGGCATGAAAGCATCATTGCCCATCAGGATCTCATCAATTCCCTGGTGGAAAACCAGCTCGTGGTACCGGCGTGACACCTGGATGAAGTCCGCAAACCCTTGATTTTCCCAGGTTTGAAGGCTCTCCACGCACTCATTTCTGGCACGCCCGTGGTACCGGAGCTCTTTACACGTCGAAATCCCTTATGTTTCTATACACAAAGAAAAGCCGCAACCCCTGCATTCACAAGGCTTGCGGTGCAAGTGGGATTAGTAGGGCTCGAACCTATGACCTCCACGATGTCAACGTGGCGCTCTAACCAACTGAGCTATAATCCCATCTTTAGTTTGTTTCGGGCTGTTGCGCCGTCAACGTTGTATATGATATCATAGTTCCAGTGCTATGTCAATAGGGAAAATGAAATTTTTTCAGAATTCTTTGCCCCCTGCCGACGGTTCCTGTTGAAGGTCGTCAGCAGGGGGACTGGAATCATTTCTTGCCCAGAATACCACCCAGCACGTTTTCCAGCACATCCTCCACAGCACCGCTAAGATCCGCCCCATCCAGCAGCGCGCCAATGCCTTCTTCTTTGCCTTTCAGGATGTCCATGGCACGCTTCTTGGTATCGGAGTTCGCCATGCGGTACGCCTCCACCAGTTTACGCTCCGTGGCAGTCACCTTCATGGTGCTGTTAGCGTTGGCGGGCGTCTTCGGCGTGGTGGTTTTCTTGGTTTCAGTCGACTTCTTGGCGGTCGTCTTCGTGCTCGTCTTCTTGGTTGTGGTCTTCTGTGACGTTCCGTTCTCTTCGCGGGCCGCGTTGATCAGGCTCGCCTGTGTCACGCCAGTGATGGTGGCGATCTTCTTGAGCTGCTCCTGGGTGAAATCCTTTTCACCACGCTCAGCAAGGCTGATATCATTGGCAGAAACGCCGCTGATACGCCGCGCCAGCTGCTCCTGAGTCATGTCCGCGCCAGTGCGGGCAGCTTTGATGAGCTTACCGACTTTCTTGCCCATGGGAATTCCTCCTTCGTTATATCGGCCCCTCCCGGTGACAGGCACCGTGACGGGCTTCGTGCGGCGATTTCTCAATCGCTCTCACTCGTCGTGCTTCGCCCGACCTCAAAATCGGCCCCTCCCGGCGACAGGCACCGTGACGGGCTTCGTGCGGCGATTTCTCAATCGCTCTCACTCGTTATGCTGATGCTCGACCTCATTATTTCAGGCTCTGGGGCAGCAGCACCGCGATCTTGGGCTGGCACATGATGTCACCCTTGGCGACGCGCAGCAGGTTGACTTCCTCCGCAGGTATGTCGTAGAGCTGAGTGAAAGCCTCCAGCGGGGCGATGGGCCAGTCTGCGTTAACGCGGGTCTTGTAGTGCATGGGCAGAATGATCCGCGTACCCAGCAGACCAGCAGTCTCTTTGGCCTGGGCTGCGTCGATGGTGAAGAAGCCGCCCACGGGGATCATCAGCACATCGGCGGGACCCAGCGCGTCAATCTGCGCGGCATTGGGGATGTGCCCCAGGTCACCCAGGTGGATGGCGTTCAGGCCCTCAGCGCGGATGGCGAACAGCAGCGTCTTGCCACGCTTGGTACCCTCCGCGTCATCATGGAAAGCCTCAATCGCAGTGATGGTCACACCGTCACCCAGGTCGTACTCCCCTGCCGCGTCGATGACGCGGGGTGTACCGGGAATGGTGTCCACCGCGCTGTGGTCATGATGGCCGTGGGAGACCAGCACCACGTCTGCAGGGACAGGCGTGACGGGGTAGCCGCAGGTGGCATCGTAGGGATCGGTGACGATGCGCAGTCCGTTCTCCAGCTCAATGAGGAACTTGGCGTGGCCGATGCAGGAAAAAATCATCGCGGTATCCTCCTCACTTGTAGAATGTGTTGTAAGCATGACAGAGATAGGGCAGCAGCGCGCCGGGCAGCAGGCGGTGTTCCCGCAGGCAGGCGGCAAAATCGCCGTGCAACCGGGTACATAGCCGTTCAAAGGGCAGTCTGCCAGCATCCTCCGCCTTGACAACAGCGCGAATGCAATCATGTGCCGGGGCGTCCCCCCGATGCCGCAGCAGCAGCGAGATACAGCAGCCGCACGCCCCTTCCGCAGGCTCCGGGATATCATATTCCGGCGCCGGAACAGGCGCATCCAGCGTGAGCCAGCCATTGCGCTCGCGAACCGTCCATCCCTGCGTTTCCATGTCCGCAATAAACGTCTGGACAGCGTCCGCCGCTGCAATCAGGGTCAGATCGGTGGCAAACAAAGCATCCGGCGCATCAGAGCGCCGCAGGGCTGGCTTGCGTTTGGCAGGCACGGTATACAAGGCGGCCTGCACCTGGGCCCGCAGCCCCGTCAGCATGGCTGGCTGCTTTCCGCGCAGAAACTCACGTCGATGCACTGCACCGCAGAGTAGCTGCCCTGCATATCCAGCTGGTATTCCAGGTGGATGCTGCCGTAATCCTCGGCCACCTTGCACTGCACCTGCATGGCGTACAGCGCCAGCGCCAGATCACCGTAGGGAGTATGATAAGCGCCCTCAAAGCGGCGATCCTTGACAAAGACCATGGTGGTCCCGTAGTCGCCCATGCGGGTCATGGTGACACGGGGCACGGGGCCGCACTGGATATTGAGCATCACATCCTGCACCATGGGTGCGGAGTTGGCGTCCTCCTGCTGCACCTCCTGGTAGCGGACCATGCAGCCGTCGGTGGTGAGCTTCATTTTCCCGTGACACATCAGCTTCACGGGCTGTTCCTTCTCGCCGTGCTCGCCCCGGGAATAACTCTGCAGCGTGACGATCACAGGGATCAACTTGTGTTCCATGGGATTTCCTCCTTCGCAAACATAAGTATTATAGCACAGATTTTCCGCTTGCACAATCGGGGATGTTGGCGTATGATACAGATAACACACATTTGGGAGGAATACATGATGCGCTTGAAGGCCCGGGCGAAGATCAACTGGACGCTGGACATCGTCGGACAGCGGGCAGACGGCTACCACCTGATGGACATGCTCATGCAGCCGGTGACCCTCGCAGACGATATCACTCTCGTCCCGGCGGAGGAGATCACCCTGACCACCGGCGGTTCCCCCCTGCTGCCCGCAGACGCAAAGCACCTGGCCTACCGTGCTGCCGTCGCACTGAAGCAGCACGCCAGCTACCCCGACGGTGCAGCCATCCACGTGGAGAAGCACATCCCCGTAGGAGCCGGCATGGGCGGCGGCAGTGCTGATGCAGCAGGGGTACTCGTTGGGCTGAACAAGCTATGGGGCTTGAATCTTCCCCAGGTGGAGCTGGAAGCCATCGGTCTCACCCTGGGTGCGGACGTACCCTTCTGCATCCGCGGCGGACTGACCCGCACCACCGGCATCGGCGAAATCATGGAGAATCTCCCCTGCGGACGAAACTGGCCCCTGGTGGTCATCCAGCCCTGCGAAAGCCTCTCCACCAAGGAGATCTTCACCGCTTATCACGAAGGTGTTGTAGACGACCGCCCCGACAATAAAACGGCCGCCCTGGCCCTGGCGAAGGGCGATTCAGCCGCCCTGGCCGCCGCGATGGCGAACGTGATGCAACCCGTCAGCGAGGCGCGCCGCCCCGGCATCCACGATGCCATCGTGGCCCTCCGGGAGCAGGGTGCCTTCGTGGCTCAGATGACCGGCAGCGGCTCGGCGGTATTCGGTGTATTCACGGATGATGCCTCCGCCGCCAAAGCTTACGAGGTGCTGCGCATCCGCTGGGCGCGCACCTTCCTGTGCGCCACATGCATGGAAAGCGTGGTGTTTGCCAATGATGATTAAATCCGAGCGGCTGCTGATCACCGATTTCACCCCGGACATGGCACGGGCGGTCCATCTGGGCTCCCTGGATGAGGACACGCGGCGCTTCCTCCCGGACGAGGTGTTCGAGACGGAGAACATCGCCGCCGCTGTCCTCGCCGACCTGATCGAGTGCTATGCCAGCGCCGCGGGGCCATTCGTCCACCCTGTGCTGTCCGAAGGCGTGTACGCAGGCTATGTGCAGCTTGTTCCTTTGGCAGACGGCGGCTGGGAAATCGGCTACCACACGGTGAAATCCATGGCGGGGCGCGGCTACGCCACCGAGGCAGTGCATGCCTTCCTTCCGGTGATGATGAACCGGCTGGGCCTGAACCAAGTCATGGGCGTCTGTGATGCGGAAAACGCCGCCTCCCTCCGCGTGCTGGAGAAATGCGGCTTCACCCGCGTGTATGCGGGCGAAGCACTGTATCATGGCGAGATGAAGCCCGTTGTGAAGATGTTGTACACCAAGTAAATGAAGGCTCTGCGGCGAACGCAGGGCCTTTTCTCATGCCGGGCCATCCACCCCGACAGCGACCTCCCAGCGGATACCACGGCACCTCTCCCCCCAGTTCAGCGCCTGCCACTGCGCCATATCATGAGTGCGCATGATGGCCTGCCGTCCCAAGCCCAGAGCGTCGCAGCCATTGGCAGACAGGCGGGTAAGAAGCTTGATGACACCATCGGCAACGGTCTGTTCAAGCTCATTCTCCGTAAAGGAGGACGCCGTAGCCGTCATGCTCAGCTCTACCCTGGCCCCGTTCAAGCCCTCTGACAACCTGAAGCTGGCGGAAACGTCCCGCAGGTCAGCATATCCTCCTGGCAGAGTCAGCCGCAGGGATTTGGCATGTCCCAGCAGCAGCGACAACAGGGCGGTTTCATCCGGCGCGAGGTGCGAACCATCCATCGTATATCCTCCGGCCAGGCTCAACTCCTGCCCCTCCAGCGACAGTGCGATCAGCACAGGCGACTGCCTCTCGCCCATGCGCAGCACGTCAGCAAGCGTCGCAGGCAGGATGCTTCCCTGCTCAATGCGCGCGTCCAGCATGAGGTCGAGCGCCTTGGACAAGCGCGCTCCGGCTGCGGGCTTGAGAGCCTCCGCAACGTCCTTGGCAGAGGCATCAGTCAGCGCAACGGCGCATTGCATCCGCATGTCGATGCGGTCAGACAGCTCCATCAGCAGGGAGGATAAATCGCCGGATTTTGCGAGTTCCGCATCCACCGCCAGCAGACGCAGTTGGGACAAATTGATCCTCATCGGTGCAGCAGCATCCATGTTAAGCAATGCTTTGCCGAAGGTTTTCCCCTCGCCTGTGACGGTCATGTACCCTCCGCCGGACTGGTATGTCGGAATGCGCCCATGAACGCGCCAGGCGCCGTTTCTTTCCACGCAAAGCGCAACCGCGAAAGCCCGCTCCTCAGCAGGCAGCGCCGTACACGATGAACACACAAGGGGAATCAAGAGCAGAAGAATCAATATTTTCACGTCTTTTTCCTCCGAATGAACGCTGTGGGCACGCAGATGAACGCAATCTCCATCAGCGGCGCCAGCAGCCAAGGCTGCACTGCCATAAGCAATCTCCAAAGATGGGCTGCATCGCCTGTTTGCGTCAGGATCAACCCGATCAGCAGGGCATGGGGCAGCCATGTTGGGCGGTATTTCAGCGGAGCGCAGAGGTGCACCGTAGCCAGCTGCACCGATGCGCCAATGGACAAAAATGTCGTCAGTATCAGCAGGCACAGATACAGAACACGCAACGCATTGGCTGCATATTTCGTTGGCAAAAGCAGCAATGCAGCCAGGCTGGTTTGTCGGGAGACCAGCTCCTGGGGGATGGTCAGCGTCAGCAGCAGGAGCCCTGCCACCGAAGCAAACACGGGCAGCACTGCACTCCGCAATCGTCCTGGACGAGCGTGGGGCACTGTCAGCAACAAGGCAACTGGCCAGGCTAAACTGATCCCCGCTTTCAGCGCCGTCAGGACGGATGCATTCCCCCATCCATGCAGCGGGAACAGGTTATCCAGGCGCGCGCTGGGCACAAGGCATGCTGCAATCAGCACGGCAGCAGCAGCCATTCCCCCGCGCAGAAAATGTGCCGCCCGGGGCAGCCCATCCCGGTGCAGGGAAAGCAGCAGCGCGCCGCCAGTCAGCAGCGCCATCGTGAAGGGGGTCCCACGGGTACCCACGCCCTGGGTGAAGAGAGTGATCAGCGCGGTCAGCCCGGAGAGCCCCTCCACCAGCAGAATTGCTGCCAGCACAGCAGAAATCGCCCATGCGCCAACCTTCCCCAGGCATGCACGGACGGCCTCCGTCAGCGTGGAAGTTTGGGTCAGATGCATCACATACCGCAGCAGCGCCGCCGCGGCAAAACCCGGCAGCAGGCAGACCAGCGTCACCCACCAGGCGGACACGCCGCACAGTGGCAACACACGCGTCACTGCTGTACGCCAGATGGACACAGCGCACAGCAGCCGCAGCAGCATCAGTCGGGCACAGTTTTCTCCGGCCATCCGGGATGCATGTTGGCTCATCGGTTCCTCCTGTCCCAGCGGCGCATGGGGCCGCGCACCCGCATTCGGTCATCGGCATCGCTCAGCCATGTGCGCCAGCGCTGCATCCACAAGGGGGCGCGTGCTAATCCATCCGGGTTATGAGCCCTTGGCGGACTGTACGGCGCAGCAAAAGGCGACCCCAGGCTGGTCAGGCTGCACAGGCGGACGGCACCTACGGCAATCATCAGCACCATGCCGTATACCCCGAAGACACTTCCGGCCAGCACCAGAAGCAGCTGACCGATGCGCAGGGCGATACCCAGGGAATAGTCCGGTACGGCATAGCTACCCAGGCTCGCCACCGCCACAACGATCAGCAGCAGCGGATGCACCAGGTGGGCGTCCACCGCTGCTGAACCCAAAATCAGCCCGCTGACCGTCCCCAGCGTGGAGCCGACAACCGATGGTACACGGGTAGCTGCCTCGCCGATGAGGTTGAACATGATGAGCATGACCAGCGTCTCCACCGGAATGGAGAAGGGCACAGAGGCCTGGCTCTCCAGGATGGAGGTGAGCAGCGTCACCGGCAGCGCCTCCGGGTGGAAGGTGACGAAGGCCACGAACAGCCCCGGCAGCAACAGCGCGCACAACAGCCCCAGCAGGCGGATCATCCGCATGAATGTGCCATACTGGAACCTGGCGGAGGTATCATCCGGGGTATGAAGCAGGTGCCAGATGCTGGCCGGCAGCACCAGCGCCTGAGAGGAGCCATCCAGCAGGAGGACAATCTGTCCTTCCAGCAGCATGGAGGCCGCACGGTCGGGACGCTCGGTGAGAATGCACTGGGGCAACAGCGCGTAAGGTCTGTCCTCCAGCAGCTGCTGCAGCGCCCCGATGGACAGCACATGGTCGGTACGTATTCCATCCAGGCGGGCCTTCACCCGGGACAGCGTGCCTTCATCCGCCACACCATGCAGGTACATGACGCACAGGCCAACTGGATAACGGCTGCCGATGGGGCGCATCTCACCGATCAGGTCAGGGGTGGGCAGAATACGTCTAATGAGAGTGATGCAGTCCCGCAGGGATTCGTTGAAGCCCTCATGGGGTCCGAGAACAACCTGCTCGGTCAGCGGCGGAGAGATTCCCCGGCGGACAAACATCCGCACATCAAAGCCCAGGGCGCCATTCATGCCGTCCACAAAAACCACGGCTTGGCCGGTGAGAGTCTGGGCAACGGCGTCCTCTATCGTCAGGGCGGGCTTCACGGCTGCATTGTACACGGCCTGACAGAGGGCTTCACCCAGGTCAACGGGAGCAGGAGCATCCCGGAGCGCCGTCAGCGGCGTGAGGACGTAGTGCTGCAGGAAATCAATGGAGCACAGCCCCTCGGCATAATAGAGGCTGGCGTCCCTTCCGAACACGCAAAAGTGCCGGACATGCATGTCCGGGTTAACATCGCGATGAAGCGCCGCATCCATGCGGCGACGGCTTTCAACGATGGAGGATGTGATGGGCATGTTTACCTCCGTGCTTTTGGAGGAGCAGGCATATCATCAAATACGCCTGCTCCCCCATGGTCATCTTACCAGCGGCACTTGTAGGAGTTGCACTGGCTTTCGTCGGCCTTGCCGGTGCAGCAGCTGTGCTTGGGCGCAACCTGGATGTCAGTCAGCTGGCACATGCCGTCCTTGGCATGGTGCTGGCAGCTTTCCACGGAGCAATGGATGGCCTGGTTGTTCTTCGCGTTCATGCTGAATACCCCCATCGTTGTTGTCGCCTTGCGGCGCAGTACTCATTCTGCCCGGATAAGGGCTTGTGATTCCGGGAATTTTGTGCTATTCTGTATAAGGCCGATGGGCACTGGACTTCCTTTCCGGCAGCCGCGGAATGTTGGAGGTCATTGCTTGCAATGACCAAGTGTAGCCAGCGCCGCCTTGGCGGTGATGGCCGAAAGATAGGAGGCGCTTTTATGTTCAAAAAGCTGCTGACGCCCCATTCCCTGTGCATAAGTGCCGTAATTGCGGCACTCTATGCCGCGCTGACGCTGCTGCTGGCCCCGATTTCCTACGGGCCCATCCAGCTGCGGCTGTCCGAAGCACTCACCCTCCTGCCGATGGTACTTCCCCAGGCCATCCCCGGACTCTTCGTGGGCTGCCTGATCGCAAATCTCTACACCGGCATGCTGACGGATATCATCTTCGGCTCCCTGGCAACGCTGATTGCCGCCATCGGCACCTGGCTTCTGCGGAAGAAGCCCATCCTCGCGGCGGCCTGCCCGGTGGTTTTCAACGGCGTGATCGTCGGTCTGGTGCTGGCGAAGACCTCCGGCCTTCCCATCGCGCTGACCATGGCGGAGGTTGCCATTGGCGAAGTCGGCGCGGTACTGATCGGCCTTGTCATCCTCGGCGCCATGAAGCGCGCGAAGATTGATCTCACCCGGCTTGGCTGATTTTTTGCTCAACATGAGTCTGCCCTGCGGCAGGCTCTTTTTGCATGAAAAAATTGTGTCGATCAGAAGAAAATTTACAATTATACATTCCCATTTTCGGGTACATGTGGTATAATGCAGAATGGAATGTTATGCTGGTGGGCGTATGTCCCCGGAAGAGCGCATTCTGCCTATCATTGCACGCCTCAGGAGGTCTCCCCTGATGAACGATACACCTCTGATTCTGGCCTCAGCCTCGCCCCGTCGGCGGGAGCTGATGGCCCTGACCGGCCTCCCCTTCACGGTGGACGCCCCCGATGTGGACGAGAGCTGTTCCCTGCCCCCGCGCGAGGCGGTGATGGAGCTCTCCCGGCGCAAGGCGCTGGCTGCAGCGGCTCTCCACCCCGGCTGCGTCATCCTCGCGGCCGACACCCTGGTCGCGGTGGATGATGCCGCCCTTGGCAAGCCCCGCGACGCTGAGGATGCCTTCCGGATGCTGCGCAGCCTCTCCGGCAGATGGCACCAGGTGTACACTGGCGTAACCGTGGTGGACGCAAAGGGCGCCATCCATTGTGAGGCCGACAGCACTGACGTCCATTTTGAAGCCATGTCCGACGAGGCCATCCGCCGCTACATCGCCACCGGCGAACCGATGGACAAAGCCGGCGCCTACGCCGTGCAAGGCATTGCTGGCCTGTGGATCGATCAGCTGCACGGCAGCCATACCAATGTCATCGGCTTGCCGATGGCCCTCACCCGCCGCCTGCTGGAAGACTGCGGCCTCCTGTAAGCGTTCGCAAAAATGCAGACAGCATTTTTGCGAGGATTGCACGCGCTCACTGGTCGTGCTAATGCCTTCCCGGCCGTTCGCTTGTGTAAGGATATTTCGCCTGACAGCGAAATTCGAAAATCACCGCACATGTCGCTGATTTTCGATTGACAGTCTGCCGACGGCGGATATCTTTTGCTAAGGTTTTCTCACATTTTTGATTAGTAGAAGGATGAACAGATATGCATTTTTTCGCCCCTGATATGGGTATTGACCTTGGTTCCTCCAACACGCTGGTGTATGTGAAGAAGCGCGGCATCGTCATCAGCGAGCCGACGCTGGTAGTTGTCTCCGGCACCAACAAGAAGCAGGTTCAAAGCGTCGGCGACGAAGCCCGCCGCGTCCTGGGCCGCGTGAATGATTCCAAGACCATCATCCGCCCTATCCGCAACGGCGCCATCGCTGATTTCGACATGACCACCCTGCTGCTGAAGTACTTCATCCGCAAGGCCATCGGCGCCAGCAATGTCATCCCGCCCAAGGTGGTCATCTCCGTGCCCGCCGGTATGGACGACGTCAACCGCCGTGCCATCACCGAAGCTGTTCAGCGTGCCGGCGTGAAGAAGGTCTACCTAGTGGAGAAGCCCTTTGCCGCAGCGCTGGGCTCCAATCTGCCAGTGTACGACCCCATCGGCTCCATGGTGGTGGACATCGGCGGCGGCACCACAGATGCCGCTGTCGTATCCCTGGGCGGCCTGGTGGTCAGCCAGTCCATCCCCGTGGGCGGCGCCAAGATGGATGAAGCCATCATCAACCACATCAAACGCGAGTTCAACATGCTCATCGGCGACCGTACTGCCGAGGACGTCAAAATTGACCTGGCCTCCGCGATGCCTGCGCTGGAGGACCGCTCGGTACGCATCCGCGGCCGGGATCTGCTCTCCCCCCAGGCCATGGACATCGAGTACACCTCCCGCCAGGCCTACATGGCCGTGCATGAGCCCTGCCGCGCCATTGTGGCCGCCATCCGCTGGGTGCTGGAGCGCACGCCGCCGGAACTGGCCAAGGACATCATGCGCACCGGCATCCACCTGACCGGCCGCGTCGCCCAGCTGTACGCAATGGATCAGTACATCGCCAGCGAGCTTGGCATTCCGGTGCTCATCGCCAAGGAGCCCGGCGACTGCACGGCCCTGGGCCTGGGCTACATTGTAGAGAACATGGCCATGCTCCAGGAGCAGGGCCACATGCCCAGCCAGGCCTAAACCGGTTTATCGCCCATTATTGAATTGAGGTGAGCAAAATGGCCAAACGCCATGACGCCAAAGACACCCAGCGGAAGAATCCCTTCCTGCCTGATCCAGACGAATATTATTTTGACGACGAGCTGGACAGCGTGACCCGCAACCTCCCCACGGAGGAGGAATACCTCCCCCAGGAGCAGCAGCCTGAAGCCGAAGCTCAGCCCGTGACCGAGGGCACTAACCGCCTCGGTGTGCGGATGATCGGCCTCAAGCCCACAGCAGAGGATATTGCTGAGGAGGACGAGGACGATTTCACCCCCGCCTACGACGCCGGTGACGACGATGATCTCACCGCCCCCCGCCGCTTCACCCGAAGCGCCCCTGCGGTGGACATGACCCCCGAAAACGAAGAGGATGCACCCGTCATCCGCAGCAAAACCAAGAAGCAGCAGCGCCGCCTCCAGGATGAAGGGGAAAAGAAGCCCCAGGGCAAGACGCTGCGCATCGTGTTGAGCATCCTGATCACCGGCGCACTGCTGATCGTCATCGGCATGATGATGCTCTCCCGCACCATGATGCCTGACACCGCCTTCCTCCAGGCGCCTGAGGCCGCGATTTCCTCCGCCGTCAGCCCGGCACAGGGCTTTTTCACCGGCCTGGTGGACAGCATTGCGGACTACTTCCGCAAGATCAAGCTCCGCGAGAACCTGGAGCAGGCCTATGTTGATCTTCTGGCAGAAAACGAGGAGCTCTACATCCTGGCCGCCCAGGCCCAGGAGTACGCCGACCGCCTGGCCATGTATGAGGACATCGACGCCGAGATGCAGAAGAACCTCGGCCTGAACCCCATCCGTTGCCAGGTCATTGGCCGCGAGCAGGGCAACTACTTCTCCACCTTCACCATTGACCGGGGCGAGCGCGACGGCATCGAGCCCTATATGGCCGTCACTATCTCCGGCGCGCTGGTGGGCTTCACTGAAAAGGTCTATGCCTCCTCTGCCACCGTGCGTACCATCATCGACTCCAACGCCTCCATCTCCGGCTTGATCCAGTCCAGCCGCGATCAGGGCATCGTCTCCGGCACCCTGGGCGTCAACGGCGAGCCAATGTGCCGCATGTACTACCTCCCCGACGATCACCTGCCCCGTCCCGGCGACATCGTGGTCACCTCCGGCGTGGGCATGTCCTTCCCCAAGGGTATCCCGATCGGCACGGTGCGCGAGTCCACCCGCGGCATGGAGAGCAACAAGCAGTACATCGTCGTGCAGCCCTCTGCGGACTTTGAGCACATCGAGTACGTCATCGTCTACCGCTACAAGCCCGCCGCCGAGGCTGTGGAGGGCCGCACCAGCACCGCCACCTACAATGAGTACGTCCCCACGGTGACGGCGCGCCCCTATCCGACGCTGCGCATCGGCACGACGCTGAAGTTCGGCGAGACGGCAACGCCTGCGCCTACCGCATCCGCGACGCCCTCCCCTACGCCTTCTCCCACGCCAACGCCCTCTCCCACGCCTTCTCCCACGCCCAGCGGCACCAAAGCGCCCTCGGTGGAGTACCAGTCCTCGCTCCTGGGCCCGACGCCCTCCCCCACGCCTTCTCCCACGCCCTCTCCCACGCCGGTTGTGATTGTCAATCCGGATGACTTTACCTGGGAGGAGGAGTAAGCGTGCGTAATGCTCTTACGCGTCAGGTGAAGCTGGTTCTGGCGATCCTGGTGGGCTACCTGGCACATGTATCCGTGATGCCCTATATTCGCCTGGGTGACGTTTCACCCAGCCTGCTGATCGCCATGACTGCCATCATCACCGTTGGCTACGGCATGCTGCGTGGGCTGTGGACTGGCATGTTCTACGGCATCGTGATGGAAATCATGCTGCCCACGGTGCCCATGCTGAACCTGCTGTTCTACCCCATTTCTGCGCTGCTGTGCGCCGTGTTCTTCGCGGACCGGTCTGAGGCGCAGCTGCAGTACGCCCGTTCCATCGGCAAGCGGGGCCGAAACATCAGCCCCCTCGTCCGCACGGTGCTGTGCGCATTCTTCAACTGTGTGATCTATGATATCGTCAACCTGGTTTATATGTACCTCAGCGGCGCAGCGCTTTCTTCCGCCCTCATCCAGCGCGGATTCTCCAGTGTGCTGGCCACAACGCTGCTGACCATCATCATCATGGTTCCTGTACGAAAGATTCTCGGCTTCCGCAAGCAGGAAGAGAAGCAAGCCCCGCAGCTGCGCTTTGACCACCGGCCCGAGCGCGATACTCTCTGATTGCCCGTACAGGCACAAACCCGGAAGGGAGGTTTTTCATGAGCAATGTATCACAGCATGATCCCCACAAGGGCATCGGCTGGCGATTCTACGTGTTCATCGGCATACTGCTGCTGATGTTCGGTTACCTGGCCAGCGGCCTGGTGCGCCTGCAGCTGGTCAACAGCGAGGAATACCGGGACAAGGCCAAGGACGTCCGCACCAAAACCATTGTGCTGCGCGGCAAGCGCGGCAATATCACCGACGCCGACTCTGTCATTCTCGCCAAGGACGAGTTGGTCTACAACATCACCTTCTACAAGGACGGCTCCAACGTTGCCAAGTCCGACTATTATGAGTACACCCAATCCATCATCGAAACCATCCAGATCATCGAGCGCAACGGCGGTGAGCTGGCCTTCGATTATGTCATCGCCCGGGATGAAGTGACCGGGGAGTGGGTGTTCGACTTCGGCTCCGGCGTGTCCGAATCCGTCCTTCAGACCCGCGAAGATCAGTGGCGGAGCAACAACTATGTGACCGCCCGCTCCTACCCCACGGCGCAGGACTGCCTGCAGCGCCTCAAGCGCAAGTACCGCATCGCCCAGAACGAGGAGGACATCGCCTCCTACAAGGAGATCGAGGGCGACAAGTACGAGGATGTCATCATCCTGGAAGAGGATCTGATGCTCAAGGTCATGGCGGTCTATTCCGAGATGCAGATGAACCTGTTCAACTCCCTGCCCATTCCGATTGCGGAGGACGTGGCCTACGAGACCGTCATCGAAGTCGAGACCAAGTCCATGATGCTGCCCGGCATGGGTGTGGAGATCGCCACCAGGCGCGTCTACCCCAAGCACACCCTGGCCGCGCAGATCATCGGCTACGTTGGCAAGATCCCCAGCCGTACCAAGTGGCTGGAACTCCAGGCCGAGGGCTACTCCTATAATGATGTGATCGGCCGCGACGGCATCGAGTATTCGATGGAATCCTGGCTGACCGCCTCCTCCAACCGTACCCAGGGCAGCCGTGTGGTGGAGCGCAACAACCTCTCCACCGTCGTGCGCGAGCTGGACTACACCGAGCCCGAGGATGGCAACAATGTCAAGCTGACCATCCGCAGCGCCTACCAGCAGCAGGCGGAGCGCGCCATCGCCAGCAACGTGGAGCAGATCCGCGACAAGCAGGAGGCCCTGATGGTGGACTCCTCCTGGCTGGAGGACAACCGCACCGACATCGCCAAGCGCAACTGGGAGCAGTATCCCCTTGAGCTGGCCGAGCACGGCGTCATGGTCGTGCTGGACATGCAGGACCGCGTGCTGGCGATGGCCAACTTCCCCACCTATGACCTCAACGCCCTGGTGGGCGCCGGCGCTGAAGCCCGCGCCATCCTGGCAGATGACCGCAACCTGATGCTCAACTACGCCATCGGTTCCCGTGCGACCCCCGGTTCCATTTTCAAGATGGTCACCGGCTTCGGCGCGCTGTCCGAGGGCGAACTGAGCCCCAAGGAGCGCTTCACCGACATGGGCTATTACACCAAGTACAACTCCGACGAGTCCACCGCGCCCAAGTGCTGGATCTCCGAAGGCCAGCGCCATAAGCACAACGCCCAGACCATCGTGGAAGCGATTGCAAACTCCTGCAACTTCTTCTTCTACGAGATGGGCGACCGCCTGGGCGAAGATCGGCTGTACCGCTATTCCTCCCTCTTCGGCCTGACAAGCCTGACGGGTATCGACCTGCCTGGCGAAGTCCGCAGCGTGGTGGGCAGCCAGAACACCCTCTACGACCCCTCCAAGGCTCTGGGCGAAGCGTATCAGGATACGTCCATGCCCATCATCGTTTACAACTCCCTGAAGACCCATCTGCGCAAGTGCGGCGCCAACCGCGGCCTGGAATACGAGGATGAGCGCCTGTCCGTCGCTGCCAAGCGCCTGATGGACATGGCCATCAACTATCCTCAGGGCGAGTGGGTGCCCCAGATGCGCATTATCCTGATGGAAGAGCTGGGCATGACCAAAGAGATGGTTTATCTGAACGCCGTCATTCAGGATGCCTACATCTACCTGAATGATATCAAATGGGGCGGTCAGCAGACCATCCTGACGGCCATCGGCCAGTCCGTTACCACCATCACCCCCATCGCGGCAGCCCGCTATGTTGCAGCGGTTGCCAATGGCGGATACATCTACAACGTGTCTATCATCGACTCCATCATCAGCCCCGAGGGTGAGATTCTCTCCCAGCGTGAGCCCACCCTGGTCAATACCCTGGACGACCCCAACGATTACATGGGCCTGATCCGCAAGGGCATGGCGGGCGTTACCGACGATACCGGTACCGCGCGCAACTACTTCCGCGACTACCAGAACGTGCAGGACGTCATCGCTGCGAAGACGGGTACCGCGCAGGTTACCTCCATTGACCTGGAGAACAACGCCTGGTTCGTGTGCTTCGCGCCCCGCGAGAAGCCTGAGATCGCCATCTGCGTATTCGTGCCCCATGGCTACTCCGGCGGTATGGCGTCTATCGCCGCCCGTGACTTCATCGACTGGTTCCTGGACCAGACCGAACTGCGCACGACGGATTACATCCTGCCGGCTGGCAACAGTCTGGCCCCCTGACGGGTTTGCCAAAAATGCAGCCGAAATTGTGCAAGGATTTGCACTCCCCCACTGCTCGAACAGCAAGCTGTTCTCCCGGCCGTTCGCTCACGCAAGAAAGCGTCTCATATCTGAAACGCACGAAAGCCACCGCACATGTCGCTGGCTTTCGATTTACAGTCTGCCGACGGCAAATTACTTTTACTAAGGAGAGATCGCTCTCATGAGTACCGCATGGATCATCGCCTCCGGCAAGGGAGGCGTCGGCAAAAGCACCATCACAGCCTGCGTGGGCCTCACCATGGCCCGCGAAGGCCGTAAGGTCTGCATCGTCGATGGTGATGTGGGCTTGCGCGATCAGGATGCGCTGCTGGGCTTGGAGAACAATGTCGTCTTCGACCTGCTGGATGTGGCAGAGGGCCATTGCCGCCTGGAGCAGGCGCTGATCAGCCCTGAGGCTGAGGATCGACTCTCCCTGCTGCCGGCCAGCCAGTTTGCCCGTGCCAAGGAACTCAAGCCTGACTGCTTCCGCCGCATTCTCAAGCGCCTCAAGCAGCTTTACGATGTGGTGCTCATCGACTGTCCTGCCGGTATCGAGAGGAGCCTTCGCGGCCTCCTGAACGAGGAGATTGACCAATGCATCCTCGTCTGTACCCCGGACGATGTTTGTATCCGCAATGCGGAGCGCGCCTGCGGCGTGCTGGAAAAGAAGGGCATGCCCCGCCCCCGCCTGATCGTCAACCGGCTGGATGACGCACTTATCCGCGGGGAAGAGATGTACTCCGCTGCTACCGTAGCCGCTACGCTGGACCTGGAGCTCCTGGGCGAGATTCTGGATGACTCCTTCGTCTACCGGGCCACACTGACCCATCAGCACCTGATGGACATTGAATGTGACGCCCAGGCAGCCCTCACCCGCATCGCCTGGCGTATGATGAACGCCCCGGATGTGGATCCGCTGCCCGGCTACGGCACGCAGAAGCTCAGCTGGTTCCGCCGGCTGTTCCAACCCACCCTCAAGGAGGTCAAGCGCATTGATCGCTGAAAACAGACGCGCCCGCGCCCATATTGACATCCCGCTGATCATGCTGGTCAGCATGATGTCCATCTTCGGCGTGCTGGCCGTGTGCGTCGCCACCTTCTCCCCCGCCTCGGAGGCAGAAACCTGGCTTGCGCACATCGTGGAATCCTCTTATGCCATGAGGCAGTGCTTCTTCCTGCTGCTGGCTCCCATCATCGTCGTGGTCATCATGAACATCCCCTTCCACATCATCCGTCGTTTCACCAAGCTGGTGTACATCGGCGCATCCGGCCTGGTTCTCTTCACCCTGGTGACCAACGGCGCCGAGGGCGTGAAGGCCTGGACCGACGTTATCTGGGGCATGACCATTCAGCCCTCTGAGTTCATCAAGCTGGCCATGATCCTCATGCTGGCCCAGGAGCTGGCCAAGTCCGAACAGCCCATGAGCACCATCAAGGAATTCGGCCGCATCATGGCACTGATCCTTGTGCCCGGCGTGATCATCCTGGCCTCCGGCGAAACCGGCTCCCTGATCGTGATCATCTTCCTCGCAGCGGTGATGATGTTCTTCTCCAATGTCAACATGAAGCTGCTGCTGACCCTGGCCGCCATCGTGGTCCTGCTGATCCTGGCGGTATATGGCTTCGTTATCGCCACCGGTGTGGAGGACTACCGTATCAACCGAATTCTGGCCTTCCTCAATCCTGAGCTCTCCCCCCTGGATGACGCATACCAGATGCGCCAGAGCCAAATCGCCATCGGTTCCGGCGGCACCACCGGCATCGGCCGCTTTGTGGATGGCGCCATGAGCCAGCTCAACTACGTCCCCGCCGACTGGACGGACTTCATCTACTCCACCATCGGTGAGGCCTGGGGCTTTGTCGGCTGCATCCTGGTGCTGCTGATGTACCTGTTCATCATCCTGCGCATGCTTTACCTGGCTCGTTTTACCTACGATAAATTCGGTATGCTGGTCATCATCGGCGTTCTGGGCATGCTGCTGTTCCATGTGTTTGAGAATATCGGCATGACCCTGGGCCTGATGCCCATCACAGGCATTCCCCTGCCCTTCCTCTCCTACGGCGGATCGAACATGACCACCAACATGGGTGGTATCGCCCTGGTGCTCAATGTCACCAAGAACCGCAGCCTTTCCGCTGCTATCTCCGCACCCCAGACGAATACCCCCACCGTGCGCTATATCCGGCGCAGATAATACAAAGGAGGCAATTGCTTATGCCGCCCATTGTTCGTTTCAGCCGCGAAGCTGTGCTGAATGCCGCTTATCAGCTTGTCCGCCGCGAAGGGCCTGCTGCGCTCAACGCCCGCGCCGTCGCCAAGGAGCTTGGCGGTTCCACCCAGCCTATCTTCCGCCTCTTTTCCGGCATGGAAGAGCTCAAGCAGGCCGTGATCGAGCTGACCCTTCAGACCTGGAAGACCAGCTTGTCCCAGCGCTTGCAGGAAAGCGCCTTCCCCTACCTGACCATCGGCATGAGCTTCCTGCTCTTTGCCCGGGATGAGCCTGAGCTGTTCAAGCTGCTCTTCATGCGCGACCGCGTCAGTGACGGCTCCTGCACGGACTACAACGTCAACTGGGGCATCCCGCTGATTGAAGACACCGTCAAGGTGGATGTGAAAACCGCCCGCATGCTCTACGACCGCAACTGGTTTTATTGCTACGGTCTGGCGGTCTCCATCGCCACCAAGTACATTCCCTGCATGAGCGAATGCCACATGCGTCAGCTGCTGGTGGAAAGCCTGCAAGGCGTGGCAATGCAGCTGAATGTGAAGCTGCCCACCTTCGACCAGTGCAGCGTGGTTATCTGAACAAAAAAGCCTGCCTCCCGGCTTCGGGAAGCAGGCTATTTCATTTGCGGAGGATTACACGCTGGCCTCGTGGATTTCCTTGAGCAGATCCACGATGGGCAGATGCTGTGGGCAGGCGCCCTCACACTGGCGGCACTCCACACAGCGGGAGGAATCCGCCTCATCCTTGATGATACGCGCATAGCCGTCCTTGAAAGAGCTGTCCGCGCGGAGCATGGCGCCGTCGTAACCACGGAAAATGCGGGGAATCGCCACACCCATCGGGCAGGGCTGGCAGTACTCGCAGCCGGTGCAGCGGGTCTTGGTGCGGGCCATATAGGTAGCCTTGACCTGCTTGAACAGGGCGTTCTCCGCGTCAGTCAGAACAGGGCGCTCGGTCAGATCGAAGATACGCAGGTTGTCGGTGGTCTGCTCCCAGTTGCTCATACCGGAGAGGATGGTGATCACCTCGGGCATGGCGTAGAGGTAGCGGAAGGCCCATTCCACGGGGCTGCGCTTGGCCTCGAAGGCCTCGTAGACAGCCTTCACGTCCGCGGGAGGATTGGCCAGCAGACCGCCGCGCAGGGGCTCCATGATGACCACGCCGATGCCGCGCTTGCCGCACTCGCGGATGCCTTCGAGGGTCGCCTGATTCTCGTCATCCAGGATGTTCATCTGCACCTGGGCCATCTTCCACTGATCCCAGTCATTCAGGATATCCATGAAGCAGGCATAATCATCGTGGAAGGAGAAGCCGGGGTAGCGGATCTTGCCCTGGGCCAGCGCCTCGGCGAAGAACTTCTTGTAGTCCAGCGCCTGCATCTGCTTGAGGCGATCCTTGTTCATCGCGTGCAGGATGTAGAAGTCCACATGGTCAGTCTGGAGTTTCTGCAGCTGCTCGTCGAGGATGTTCATCATGTCCTCATACTTCTCTACCTTCCAGCAGGGCAGCTTGGTGGTCAGGATGACCTTCTCGCGATAGCCGTCCTGCAGGGCCTTGCCCACCACGATCTCGCTCTCGCCGCCATGGTAGGGGTAGGCAGTGTCGATATAGGTCACGCCGCTGTCGATGGCATGGCGCACCATGCGGATGGCCTCCGCCTCGTCGATCTTGCCGTCAGGCTTGCAGGGGAAGCGCATGCAGCCAAAGCCCAGCATGCTGCTCTCGCGGTCAATGGTGGGGAACATTGTCTTCAGCATAATCATTCTCCTTTACAGATACGGAATCATGTCCGCCAGTTTATCAAAGATGAGATGGGGTTTCACGTCGGATTCTTCCACATCCTTCATGGTGGCCTCGCCGGACAGCACAAGGATGCCCGTCATGCCGTGGTTAACGCCGGTAGCCACATCGGTGTAGAGGCGATCGCCTGCCATGGCCATCTCCTCCAGCGCGTAGCCAGTGCGCATTTGCGCCTCCCGGACGATACCGCCGTAGGGCTTGCCCAGGATGATATCCGCCTTGCGGCCCGTGCTGGCCTCAATGAAGGCCATAATTGCCCCCATATCCGGGATAAAGCCGGTCTCGGTGGGGCAGTTGAAATCCGGGTGGGTGGCAATGTAGGGCTTGCCATAGCGGATGAAATCGCAGACCTTGCACATCTTCTGGTAGTCCAGCGTGGTGTCAAAGGCCACCAGGACGTAGTCGGGATCCTCCTCAGTGAAAATGAGGCCCATGCCCTCCAGCTCCGCCCGAAGGACGTCGTTGCCCAGCAGATAGCCCTTGCCCGCCGGGAAGCGTTCCATCAGATAATGAGCCGCTGCATGGCCGCTAGTCATCACCTGGCTGCGAAAAGGCTCAGGAACGCCCATGCGGGTCAGCTTGTCCACATAGGCGCCAGCAGACTTGGAGGAGTTGTTGGTCAGGAACCAGGCGTCCCGCCCGGTCCGGCGCAGGGCCTCCAGAAAGGCCAGCGAGCCCTCGATCAGCCGGTCTCCCAGGTAAAAGGTACCATCCATATCCAGCAGAAAGCAACGGATGCCGGACAGCCTCGCGCGAATCATATCTTGCGTCATATTGAGCCTCCTGTATGATCGATTCATTGTATCATACATTTGCAGAAAAGGAAAGTCATTACAATTGTTATTCTTCCTTCATGGATGCAAATCTCCATCCAGCCATGCACAGAGCCGTATGTCAGCTATCCTGTGTAGCCGTCCCTGCTTCATGCGACCTTGTCTGCCCGGCAGCGCATCGCCCAGAGCAATATAGGGCCTGCACGCGCGATGATGCAATAGATGATGCAATCTCTTTATGCTGCCATGTCTCAAAGGACTTGACGCTGGCATTGATCGCAGGGTATAATGTTATTATATTTGATATATCACTTATGAAAGGGGAAAGGGTTTGATGAAAAGCAAATCTGCATGGAGTCGGTCAAGGGCTGTGTTCCGGCACCGGTACCACAGCATCCTGACGGATAAATGGAAAGAAGCCTTCACCTCCGTGCTGCCCATCACCCTGATCGTGCTGGTACTGTGCTTCCTATGGATGCCGGCGCCTTCCGGAGCGATGCTGGGCTTCCTGGCGGGGGCAGCACTGCTGATCATCGGCATGGGTTTGTTCACCCTGGGTACCGACCTGGCCATGACGCCCATTGGCGAGCATGTCGGCGCAGCCATGACCCGCAGCAAGAAGCTGTGGATCGTGCTGCTGCTGTCGTTCCTGCTGGGTGTGATCGTGACTATCTCTGAGCCCGATCTGCAAGTGCTTGCCCAGCAGGTACCAGGCGTGCCCAACATGGTGATCATCATAGCTGTTGCCATTGGCGTGGGACTGTTCCTGGTGGTAGCGATGCTGCGCATCCTGTTCAAAATCCCGATGAAGTGGCTGCTGTTTGGCTGCTACATTGGCGTATTCGTCCTGGCACGGTTCGTACCCGACGCCTTCCTGGCCGTCGCTTTTGACTCCGGCGGCGTGACCACCGGCCCCATGACAGTGCCCTTCATCCTGGCGCTGGGCGTAGGCGTCAGCTCCCTGCGCGTTGACTCCAACGCGGAGAACGACTCTTTCGGTCTGGTGGCATTGTGCTCTGTCGGCCCGATCCTGGCCGTCATGCTTCTGGGCATTATCTTCCGCCCGACGGAGGCTGCCTATGCTGCGGCCACCCTGCCGGAAGCAGCGGATACCCTGGAACTGACCGGCATGTTCACCCATGCAATCCCCCACTACATGGGCGAGGTAGCCATCGCTCTGCTGCCCATCCTCGCCTTCTTCCTGATTTCCCACTTCAAAATCCTGCATCTCCCCCTCCGGGAACTGGTGCGCATCCTGATCGGCATCCTCTACACCTATGTCGGCCTCACCCTGTTCCTGACTGGTGTGAACGTGGGCTTCATGCCCATGGGCAGCTTCCTGGGCGGTTCGCTGGCTGCACTCGATGTGCGGTGGATTCTGGTTCCCCTGGGCATGCTGATCGGCTATTACGTGGTCAGCGCCGAACCAGCAGTGCATGTGTTGAGCAAGCAGGTTTACGACCTGACCGCCGGCGCCATCCCTCAGAAAACCCTGGGCATGAGCCTTTCCATCAGCGTGGCGATCTCCGTGGGGCTGGCCATGCTCCGCATCCTGACCGGGCTGAACATCCTGTATTTCCTCATCCCCGGATATGCCATTGCACTCATCCTGATGTTCCTTGTTCCCCCAATCTTCACGTCCATCGCCTTTGACTCCGGCGGCGTTGCCTCCGGCCCTATGACGGCAACCTTCCTGCTCCCCATGGCCATGGGGGCCTGCACGGCTCTGGGCGGCAATGTTGCCTCCGACGCCTTTGGCGTGGTCGCCATGGTCGCCATGACGCCCCTGATCACCCTGCAGATTCTCGGCCTGGTGTACAAGCTCAAGCAGAAGAAATCTCCCGCTGCTGAAACTGTCGCCGAGCCGGTGGAAGACATCATTGAATAAAGGAGGAAAAGCGATGCGCGACCTTTGTCTGCTCAATGTCATCGCCCCACGCGATACCGAAGAACATCTGCTCTCCTTTTTTGACACGCACAATGTGCATACCATCACCTGTATCCCTTGCGAAGGTACGGCTGGCAAGAATCTTCTCAGCCTGCTGGGCCTGGAAAACACGGAAAAGGTTTTTATGTACGCGATGACCACCCGTGCCAACGCAAAAAAATTGCTGCGTGCCATGATCAGCGAGCTGGGCCTGGAAATGCCCGGCCACGGCGTTGCCTTCACCATCCCGGTGGGAAGCATCGCCGGTGCCAGCAGTCTGAATTATTTTACTGACGGACAGAACATCATTCTTGGAGAGGTGAACGAGATGTCTCAGACCTTCCTGTACGATCTGATCGTAGCCATTGCCAACCGTGGTTATGCAAGCACCGTGATGGATGCTGCCCGCAGCGCTGGCGCCATGGGCGGCACGATCATCCACGCCCGCGGCACCAATCATCAGGCGGATAACACCTTCTTCGGCCTTTCCATCGCCGAGGAGAAGGAGATGCTGATCATCCTGTGCGCCGCAAACCAAAAGGCGGCGTTGATGCGCACGATCATGGAAAAGGCAGGCGTGAATTCGCCTGCGCACACGGTCATGTTCTCCCTGCCGGTTGACAGCGTTGCCGGTTTGCAGAGCGTCATCGCTGCAGCTGGTGAAACCGTGGAATAAGCACAACATCCCTTCAAATCGCCGGACAATTCGTTGTCCGGCGATTTATATTTTCATTCTACTCCCCTGCTCGTCCAAACTGTGTTTAAGGAGGTGGTTAGCCCGTCCCGGAACAAAAGAAAAGACCTCGGAAACATTATGTTTCCAAGGACTTCTCAACGTCTGGGTGAGAAGATTCGAAGTATCACGCTCGCGCAAACTACGGTCAACCACCGACAGCCACGGTCACAATCAAGCCCAGACACGACAACTACAGACAACCGCAGTCAAAGAACAACGTTCTGAATTGTGGTCAAAATTGTGGTCAGTTCAGCTGTAGACCACCTATCCGTCAGTCGCGAAATAAGTGGCTGGCGGATAGTTTTATGCCTCCCCCGTCTCGTCGGTGACGGTCTTCCATTCTTCTTCTGACACGCCCATTGCCTCACGCAACAGGGTATTCATCAAGCCGTTTACCGACTCCCCTTGCGCCTTTGCAAACTCGTCGATATCATTCTTGCGTCCCTTGGGAACAACAAGCTGAATGCGATCGTATCGCTTGGTCTGGTTCTCGTCGTTCCATTTTTTATTCGCTCGCTTACGTGCTTCGCTGATCGGTTTCCGTTCTGGCATAGCGACACCTCCTGCTTCACATTATACCACCTGTCGCAAGCATTACACAAGTGTACGTTTTAACCAAATTACACAAGTACATTTTGTGATCATCGCCAATTGACTTTACACTTACACAAGTGTATAATGATATCAAGGTCAGACGATGACCACATCGTAGAAGGAGGCACCCCACATGAGCAACCCTGCCCTGGAAAACACCATCCACGAGATCCTCGACCTGAAGCGCATGCGCGAAGAACTCGACGCCACCATCACAGCACTAGAGGACAGCATCAAGGCCGTCATGGGCGACGAGGAGCTTCTCACCGCTGGAGCCTACAAGGTCAGCTGGAAAACCTTCACATCATCCCGCGTTGACACCACAGCCCTGAAAAAAGCGCTGCCTGACATCGCCGCACAGTACACCAAGCAGACCACAGCCCGCCGTTTCTCTATAAACTAAGAGCCGGAACACCTACCACAGCATTCCGGCATGTGCCCCCACGAAGGAGCGAACAACGGGGAGCATCTCATTCTACCACACAGAGGTGCTCCCCTGCAATAAGGAAGGAGCAAATTTCATGGACATTTACGCAACCGTCACCGAGCGCATTATCGAACAGATGGAACAGGGCATCATCCCCTGGCAGAAGCCCTGGATATCCAATAGCAAGGCTGTTAGCCACGCAACCGGCAAGCCCTACTCCCTGCTGAACCAGATGCTGCTCGGTCGTCCTGGTGAATACCTGACTTTCAAACAATGCCAGGAAGCTGGCGGACACGTCAAGAAGGGCGAGAAGTCCAGTGTGGTGGTGTTCTGGAAGTGGATTGAGCAAGAGGATGAGGAAACCGGCGAGACCAAGGAAATCCCTTTCCTGCGGTATTACAACGTGTTCCATATCGACCAGTGCGAGGGCATCCAGGCCCAATATACCACCGAATCCCATTTTCCTGATGGTGCCTCCACCGTTGAGACTGCACAAGAGATCATATACGACTACCTGGAACGCGAGGGGGTAAAACTGACGCACAGCGAAGGCGACCGCGCTTTCTATCGCCCCTCCACTGACGAGATCATCCTCCCCCTCCGTAAGCAGTTTGTCAGCACCGCCGAGTATTATGGCACGGTCTTCCACGAACTGACCCACAGCACAGGTCATCCCTCCCGCTTGAACCGCCTGGACAAGGTTGCAGCCTTCGGCTCAGACGTGTACAGCAAAGAGGAGCTTGTCGCACAGATCGGAGCAGCAGCCCTGATTAATCACATTGGCCTGGAAACCTCCACCAGCTTCAGCAACAATGCCGCCTACATCCAGAACTGGCTGAGCGTCCTGAAGGGTGACAAGCGGTTCATTGTGAGTGCAGCAGGCAAGGCTGAAAAGGCAGTCAACCTGATTCTGAACAAATGAGGATGAACCCGGCGGGGAGCAATCCCCGCTGGGCATGGAGGGCACTGTATGAACTGGGATGACGATTTTATGTGCCTCACCAGCAGTCACTTCAGCGAGATGCGGCTGCTGATTGAAGGGGCGATCCTCATATTTGAAGAAGACACTGGGCCACTATTTCGCCTGGCACGAGATGCAGAGCAGCATGAAGCCATGAGCGCAATGAACGACATCGGCACGGCGCTGTACGAATTCCGACAGCATGTGAAGAAACTGCAAGAAGCGCACCGCAAGGAGGAGCAGCGCCAACGGGGTTCTCAAATCCCTGATAATTACAATGAAAACTGACACGCAGAGCCGCCTCCGGCTTGACCCTGAGGAGAACCCTTGCTGAGGGCTGGAGGCGCTCCTACGTTCAAAACCATTGGTTATCAATGTAAAATCAAACGCATGTAAGCGTGTACACCGGCGCACGGACACAGACGTTGTCAAACACCCTGAAAATGTGTCAAAGAAACCGATAAACGAAACGATTTGAGGCGTAACGGCCTTTCATTTACAGGAGGACAGCATGAGCAAGGTTTACGGATATGCCCGATGCAGCACCAATGAGGACAAGCAGGACATCAACCGACAGATACGCGAGCTGCAGGAAGCCGGTGCAGGCGAGGTCATCTTTGAATATGAGCATGGCGACAAAGCAAAAAAAGAACTGACCATGCTCCTGGAGTTGGCCCATCCTGGGGATACCATCATCACGCTGGAGGTCAGCAGACTATCTCGCAGCACCCAGCAACTATGCGAAATCCTGGATACGGTGAAGGCCAAGCACCTGCGGCTGGTCATCCTCAACAGCATCACAGTGGATTGCCGGGAGGGCAAAATTGATCCGATGAGCCAGGCTTTCATCCAGATGTCCGGGGTATTCGCGGAACTGGAGTTGTCCATGATTCGTGAGAGGGTCAAGAGCGGCATGCAGAACGCTATTGCCAAGGGGAAGCGTGTGGGGCGCAGACCAACCACCAGGGAAGACATCCCGCCGATTTTCTACAAGCACTATCCGGCCTATGTGGCAGGACATATCAACGTCAGCGAGTTCAGCAGGTTGTGCGGTTTGAGCAGGCCAACGGTGTACAAGTATCTGAAACTGCTCGAATGAAATTGGTCTACGCGCATGCCCTCGTTCTGATTTCACTCGCGTTTCCTCACTCCCATCCGCGCAAGAACTTCCGCAAGATTCTGTGCTGCATTTGTGTGTCTGTTGTGCGCGCACCAAAACTTTTTCTCAATTCCTCTTGCGATCTTCGGCTATATGTGGTATAATGCATTTGGAACGAAGGGAGGATGAACCGTGAACGGATTCTGTTTCGATTTTTCATTCATAAAGAGCGGAACCCCTATCGTTACACTCAGTGCGGTTGGCATGGCGTTTAACGCTGGTTCTCGCAGTCTGTTGGGCAACCCACCACAGGTTGAGATCGGTTTCGATGAGAAGGCACTAGCGATAGCGGTGCGCCCCCATGCAGATGGCAGTCCCTCTCCGGAGTACGAGTTCGAGGGACGAGCAAAAGATGGATGGGTTAGAATCAGCATGAGGGACTTTATGCGGTTCTTGTCTCAACGATCCGGCATCGACTTTCTGGAGAAGGCTGTCCAGTTCATTCCCGAGTACGATGCGAGCAACAACATGCTGGTAATCATCGTTGACGAGGAACATGCAAAAGTCAAAAACCGCACATAAAACGCACAAACCGGAAAAGGAAAGAGCATTCACCGTAACGACTGCTACTCGTCATCGATGAATGCTCTCCCGGGTTGAGCCATACACAAGCCAGAAGCATGGTATATGGATCTGTCGCAGGAGTAATTATACCATACTCCGGCTTATTTGGCAACCGCAAAATGCGTTTTCAGCATTCTGCACTGCCCGGGTCCCTTTCCTGTTTGTAATATAGACAGGAGGTATAGACAATGATCTATGCTACAAAAATCAAAATGAAGCCCGGGTGCTTCTACCACGACAACTTGCTTGAGATCGACGAGATCTATCTGCAAGGCAACGGCATTGAGGGATATTATCGCAAGGGCGTTGTTCACGATCATGTGAAAAAATATCCCGGATCCATCGAGGTCGGTCTCTCTCCCTATCCGAAAGTGGTCGCTGCCGAGAGCATCTATGGCGAAAAGTACGTGCGCTCTCAGGCGAACAACACCACGCGCGACAATCTCCTTCAGCTCCCGCGTGAATGAGGTGATGCCATGGGTAAGAATCAGCATGTTGTCCCTCACCCGCAAGGTGGCTGGCAAGTCAAAGGAGCCGGTAATACTCGTGCAACTGTCAGAACTGCAACCCAGAGCCAAGCTCAGCAGATCGCAAAAGGCATTGCACAGAACCAACGGTCAGAAGTGGTGATTCATCGTCCAAATGGGCAGATTCGCGCTAAAGACTCGTACGGAAACGATCCTTTCCCGCCGCGGGGATAAGCAATGGCGAGGGCATTCACGGGTAGCAGACGTGGATGTCCTCGTTTCGTATTTTCACCCGGGCGTTGTGTCCGGGTGTTTGCCAACGGGAATCTCAACATCAGGGAACTGGCTCGGGTATGCGACTCGTCAAGAACAACCGCTTATCTATGGCGAAATAGAATGAGAAGACAGCGCCGACTTCCCGTTAAGGAGCCGGCGCTGTTGCTTATTTGACGATGAAGTCAGAGTATTTATCTAGGTCGCTGGGAGAAATGACGCCGCTCAGGGGCAGACCATATTTGTCCAACCGGTCGGCTGAGGCGTTGGGGATTTCATCGTTCCGCCAGGAGGCGTAGATGGTGCGGATATCATCGCCGTCGGCGAGGCGAACCTCATACACCGGCAGGCCGATTTTGGGAATCATCAGCGTGCGTCCGGTGGTGGTCTGGACGGAATTCCAGCCGTCGATCATGTAGAGACGGCCGTTATCCACGCAGAGCTGGTGAGTTTCCAGCATCGTGGTGAAACGTGCGTTTGAGGACCAACCGGTGATAACAGAGCGAACTTCACTATTCTGTACAAGCGGGGAATTCACACCAAGGGGTTTGAATGCTACATTCCCGGAAACAAAGGCAGAGTTGAAAGAATCATCAGCTTCTTTGTGCTGATAAGGGAACCACTCTACCGTGTAGGTAAGTATGACATATTCTTTTCTATCTGAAAGCAGCTCGAAGTAGTATTCATCCCGCCGGAAGCCATTGTATACCTGATTCGAGAAATTGGCAGCCAGGCCAATGCTGGCCAAAGCATCATTGCTGTAAATACTGGCAACATAGGTGTCCAGTGGGGCGCTGGTGGTGTAGTTCAGGAGTATCTGATTCACGCCTGCGGCAACCAGCAGCAGCGCAAACGCGCACACCAGCGCAATCAGCGTGATCCACAGCGCCTTGAGACGCTTGCCAACATGGCGGAAGCTCTTCTTCAGCGTCTGCTCCTCCTGAGTGGGCTCTGCCTTGATGTCCTGCAGGATGCCGGCCTTCATGCCGTTAAAGTAATCACTGCAAGGTTTACATTCAGCTACATGCCCGTCCAGGAAGCGCTGGCTGCCCTCGGAGCATACGCCGTCCACCGACAGGGGCATCAGGTCGCGGGCGATATCGCAGTTGTTCTGATTCAAAGGGTTCCCTCCTTGTTTATGCGTTCAGTCAGCATCAGACGTGCCCGATGGTAGGTCACCCGTGCCCAGCTATCGCTTTTACCAAAGAGTGCGGCAATGTCCGGGTAGGCCACGTCGCCCAGCGCACGCAGGGTGAAGACCTCCTTGTAGGGCTCGTCCAGGGTGTGGAGCGTCCGCAGGATGTGCAGCGCCTGATCCTGCTGCATTAGTTGGTCTTCGATGCTCTCGCCGGAGGGTACCACATCCAGCGCATCGTCGCCGACCTCCCTTTGCCGTTTGCGGAGGCGGGAGATATGAACGTTGCGAGCAATGCGAAAGAGCCAAGCGTCGAGGTTTGCGTCATCTGGCAGCTTGTTTGCATGCTGAAGCGCCCGCAGGAAGGTCTCCTGCACGATCTCTTCTGCTTCCGCCGGGATGCACGTCAGAGACAGGGCAAAGCAGTACAGCTTGTGGAAACAGGCCGTGTAGAGAGTTTCCAGGTTCATTCTTCCACCTCCTTTCACCCATATAACGCATGAACAGCGCGTTTGTTACAAGAATTCGATAAAACGGAGGACTCCTGTATGGAATCCCCATTGTGCCTATACTTAGATGGCGTTGCCGCTGTTGAAGACTATTCAGCTACATTGAAAACCGGTTAACTGATACGCCTGACGGAACCTCACTTCCTCTTAACATTCAGCTGTCCAGCGCATGCTGCGAGCAACCAGGAGGTATCCCGCGACAATCGGCAGGCTATACATCACCGCATCTGCGTAGGAGTATGCGTTATTCTTACTGGAAGTGCCGTTGAGAACCATAGAGGCTGGACGCAGATAAGAATCCGGAAGCAGAATGGACGGCGACTCCACCAGATTCCACGCTTCGGCAAAACACAGCAGAAACATCACGGCCAGCCCAGGCGCGATCTGCGGCAAAACAACTCTGTACAGCGTCTTGGTCTGTGATTTGCAGTCCAGCTGCGCAGCTTCCCACTGCTCTACCGGAATCGTACTGATCAGCAGCCACACAATGAGCATTCCCAGGGGCGAGCATCCCTGCAGGAGCATGACAGCAAACTGCGTATCGTACAATTGCGTCCACTTTGCCAGTTTGAAAACAGGCACCATGACGCTCTGGAAGGGCAGCAGCAGGAGTACCAACAGCAGGAACCGCACTGCACGGGTGCTCCGCCATGAGCACCGGGCAAGGTACAAGCCGCCCAGCAGCGCCAGGGGCAGCTGGATCAGCAGCGCCCCGCCGGTGATCTTCAGCGAATTGCCAAAGCGGTGCAGCATCGCCTCGTTGGAAAAGAACCAGGTGTATTGCGCCGTTGAGAAAGCCACTTCAGCCTGACTCCCCTTGAGGAATGCCACAAGATCGCCTTCACACAGGGAAGCAGCTACCAGCACCACTAGCGGCAGTGCAAAGGCCGCAAGCAGAAGGATCAGCAGGATCGCGGATGTCCGGTTCATGCCAATGCCCTCCTTCTGCGCAGCGCCAGATACCCCAGGCCGTACAGCACAAGCGCCAGCACGATCAGGATCACTGCAGCCGCTGTCACATACTGCAGATTCATCTTCTGATACTGGTTGTTCATGTAATGCTGGAGCATGTATACATCCTCGGAGGGATACAGCCCAAAGAGCAGATAGCTCTCCTTGTACACGCGGAACATGAACATCGTCATCACGATGAGGACCCCGGCCAGCTGCGCGCCCACCATGGGCAGGCGGATGCTGACATAGCAGCGGAAGCGTCCTGCGCCGTCCAGAGCGGCAGCATCCAGGATGCTCTGGGGGAGCTTCTTCAGCGCCGTGCTAAGCAGTACGCCGCCCACGCCTGCGTATTTCCACAGGAACAGGGTCAGGATGGACGCCACCGCCGACGCAGGCGCCAGGTACGACGAGGTGTCAAACACGGACTGCCACAGCTTCACCGCCGAAATCGAGGGGATCAGCAGCGGAAGAAGCAGCAGCGCCGTACCCGCCCGGGCCATGCGGGGATGGACGCACAAAAGCGGCGCCAGAACCAGCGCAACAGCCAGCGCGCCCCCGATCATCCCGCCGCCCAGAAGCAGCAGATTCCCCATGCCCGTGTGGAAATACCGGTTGCCCATCAGGTAGGCGAAATTGTCAAAGCCTGCAAAGCGCAGGTCGAAGGCGCTGCGCCGGAAGGCATACCAGAAGGTCATGCCCAGGGGCAGCAGCCAGCATACGCAAAATCCGGCGAGCGGAACGGCCCCTGCGAGCGACAGCATGACATTCTGCTTCGTACGCTGCTTTATTCGCTGCTTCATGGCTCATTCCCCCATGATCATGTCCGCCTGGCGCTGCACGATGGCGGCGTATTCCTCCGGTGTGATGTCGCCAGCCTTCAAGGCAGGGATGAGCTCAAAGAACTGCGTCCGCCACACCTCGATCATTGCAAGACCGGGATAGGAATGCTCTAGGGCGTAGTTGAAGACTTCTTCGTTCTCCGGGCTGGCATAGCCGGTAAAGGCCAGCGCAGCCGGATCCTCGGGAACGTAGAGGCTCTTGTCCTTGAGCCATTGGCCGAAGTTGTAGTAGTATTGATGCCGCGTGGCCTCCACGGAGGCGTAGCACGCCAGGAAGTAGATCGCCTCCTCCTTCAGCTTGGTGTTGGCATTGATGACCATCGGCATGACGTTGGCAACATAGGCAGGATTCTGCGCATCGTACGTCGGTGGCAGGATGTAGGTGTGGCTCGGCGTCATGGTGCGCAGGACGCAGTGATCGTCCGCACGAAGCAGGGTTGTACCGTTCAGTTCGTCATCATTGATATCCCACTCCACGTAGAGGCCGTGCTGGGCCATCTTCTGGATCCTCTGCAGGAGCGCCAGGTACTCCGGCTTATCATAGCCGGTTGTACCGTCCAGGAAATTCATGTTCAGCGCGTCAAACTGGTTGATCGCATAGCCCGCGCCGCCCTGATCCATCAGAAGGCCCAGGGGGACCTCCGCCGTTTCGTTGTAAGAGATGATCAGGTCGATGAGCGCGTCAAAATCTTCCCAGGTCCACACGCCTTCAGGAATCTCCCAGCCGATCTGTTCCGCCAGCTTCACGTCCACCTCCCACAATGCAGGCTGGACGCTGGTCAGTACGCCGTACTGCCGTCCGTTCACGGAGACGAGCTTACGAAGATCCCGGTAATCCTCCCACATGGCCTGGATCAGCGGTTCGTCCGTCAGGTCAAGGATCGCGCCGCTCTTGAGGAGCATCGGCAAGGGGGTAACATCGGTGTAGTATTCCTGGAAGCAGACGATGTCAATGCCCGGTTCGCCGGACATCATTTCCGTCTTGTAGTCGATGCCGCCGTTGGTCCAGCGGTGGATGATCTCCACATCGGGATACTTCTCCAGGAACAGCCGCTCAGCCACATCGCATGCAGCCTTGCTGGACACAAAATCCACGATATAGAGCTGGCGCATCTCCCTGCCGCTCAGGTCGCTGATGTGGTAATTGGCTTTCAGTTCGCCTGCGCTGTCGCCTACGAAGAGGGTGTAGCTGTCACGGGTCAGGCTCACGCTGTCCGCGGGGATAACGGCGTCGATGTTCATCTTCTTGCCGGACTTGGCGCCAATGGCGATCAGATTCTGGCCGGAAAGCGCGAATACATACCGTTCTCCGTCCAGCTCATAACCCGCCGTGATGGCAGTAAGCTCACCCGCCAGAACGGGCTCGTTGACCAGCGCAGAGGTGGCCAGGTCGATCGTGGAAAGCATCATCGTCTTCGCGTCATACGCGTACAGAGTATTCTCCCATATGGAGAAGGCCGTTGTGCCCTTGTTTTCCCAGCCGCTGATGACGAGCTTGGCGTCAGGGATCACAGCGGAATATGTCTCCATGCGGTATATCTCGCCGTTGCCGGTGGAGGTGTCCGCCAGGAGATGCATGGTCGAGCCATGGACCGCAAAATCGTGAATGACGCGGTATTTTCCGTTGATATGCCTGGGCAGATACAGCTCCCTTCCGTAATTGGTGACGTTGTCCAGCGTATACCCGCCGCCCTTGGCCCGGGTGATGTAGTACAGCATGCCGGTCACGGAATCCACCGCCATGTTGCGGATGCCTTCCTTCTCCAGCACCACCGTGGGGCGCTTGTCCTCCGCGCCCTGGTAGAGGATCTGGTTGTCCACATAGGTCCAGGTGCCGCTGT
>SVGL01000007.1 GCA_015056325.1 Clostridiales bacterium
TGCCGACGAACAGCACGGTCTTGCCGGCCATCGCGGTGTCACGGATGAAGTTGTAGGCCTCGTCAACCTTGCGGACGGTCTTCTGCAGGTCGATGATGTAGATGCCGTTGCGCTCGGTGAAGATGTAAGGGGCCATCTTGGGGTTCCAGCGGCGGGTCTGGTGGCCAAAGTGCACGCCAGCTTCCAGCAGCTGCTTCATGGAAATGACTGCCATTTCGGTGTTCCTCCTTGTTATTTAGCTGCCCTTACGGGTTCAGCTTGGACCTCCCTCTGTGCTTTTGCGGTGGCTCCACCCGCCTATCGTTTCGGCAGGCACAAGGAACCGCAGCACAAAGGTGCGTAGTCGCCTGACAGTATAGCACATCAGGTGAAACTTTGCAAGCCCTTTTTTCCGGGAATTTCAAGGCTTTGCGGACTTTTTTTCGCTGTAAAAGAACGAATCCGCCCGCGGAGCGCGTCCGAAGGCGGAAGGAGGGGATTATTCTTCGTTCTTGGCATCGTCCTGGGCTTCGGCGGCCATCTGCTTGCGCTTGTAGCTTAGGAACAGGAGCACCGCCACGGCGCCGATGAAGGTGAACAGGCTGATGTTGCTCAGCAGTGCAGCGGCCGCACCGGTGAAAAAGCTGACCAGCATCAGCACGATACTGGTAAAGATGAGCACCAGGCCGACGGTGGCCAGGATGCGCTGGGTGGTTGATTTCATGGGGTGTACCTCCTTGGGGTGATGGGGATATTGTAGCATGGATTGGGGAAAAGGGAAAGGGCTTTTTTCTTGGGGATGGGTATGAGTGCTTGTCGCGCGGGCTCCCTCAGTCTTCGCTCGGTGCTTTTCAAGCCCCTCGCGAATCCAGCTCCCTCCCGAGGGAGCTCTTTTCGCTTCCTTGCTGCGGTACAGAATAGATGGCAAAGCAGAAGGGCGAGTTGCGATAAGCCCCTGAGCTCCCTCCGGGAGGGAGCTGTCGCCCACAGGCGACTGAGGGAGAACGCGGTAGCTGCATCGGCGAACTGCCCGCAAAAAATCCCCCATCCTTGCGGATGAGGGACTGGAATCACTTCGCGTACTCCATAGACCTGGTCTCGCGGATCACGTTCACGCGGATCTGACCGGGGTACTCCATTTCCTTCTCGATGCGCTTGGCGATTTCCTTCGCCAGCACCTTGGTGCCCTCGTCGGTCACGTCGTCGGGCTTGACCATGATGCGCACCTCGCGGCCGGACTGGATCGCATAGCACTTCTCAACGCCGGCGAAGGACATCGAGATCTCCTCCAGCTTGGTCAGGCGCTTGATGTAGTTTTCGAGGGACTCGCGGCGGGCGCCGGGACGGGCAGCGCTGATGGCGTCAGCGGCTTGCACCAGAACGGCTTCCACGGTCTGGGGCTCCACGTCGTTGTGGTGGGCCAGGATGGCGTGGATCACGTCGTTGGACTCATGGTACTTGCGGGCCAGCTCGCCGCCCAGGGTCACGTGAGTGCCCTCGGCCTCGTGGTCAACAGCCTTGCCGATGTCGTGGAGCAGGCCGGCGCGCTTGGCCAGCTGGACGTCCGCGCCCAGCTCTGCGGCCATCAGACCTGCCAGATGGCTGACCTCGATGGCGTGCTTGAGCACGTTCTGGCCGTAGGAGGTGCGGTACTTCAGGCGGCCCAGGAGCTTGACCAGCTCGTGGTGGATGCCGTGCTGGTTGGTCTCGAAGACAGCGGATTCGCCAGCCTCGCGGATCTGGTTCTCGACTTCCTTCTTGGCCTTCTCGACGGTCTCCTCGATGCGGGCGGGATGGATGCGGCCGTCGTTGATCAGCTTTTCAACCGTCAGGCGGGCGATCTCGCGGCGCACGGGGTCAAAGGCGGACACGATGACGGCTTCCGGGGTATCGTCGATGATCAGATCGACGCCGGTAGCAGTTTCCAGGGCGCGGATGTTGCGGCCCTCGCGGCCGATGATGCGGCCCTTCATGTCGTCGTTGGGCAGGGCGATGACGGACACGGTGGACTCAGCCACATGGTCAGCAGCACACTTCTGGATGGCCAGGGCGATGATGTTGCGGGCCTTCTTCTCGGCTTCTTCCTTGGCGCGGGCCTCGATGTCACGCACCTGGGCGGCGGCGTCATGGAAAGCTTCCTTCTGCACGCGCTCGATGATGATCTGCTTGGCCTCGTCCTGGGTCATGGCGGCGATGCGCTCCAGCTCGGTGGTCTGCTTCAGGTGCAGGGCCTCGGCCTCCTCCTGCAGGCGGTCGACTTCCTCTTCCTTGCGGTCCAGGTTGTCGGAGCGCTTCTTCAGATCGCTTTCGCGGTTGTCCAGGCTGTCGCTGCGCTTGTCCAGGCTGGCTTCGCGCTGCATCAGGCGGTTTTCGCTGCGCTGCACTTCGGCACGGCGGTCGCGCATTTCGCGGTCGTTCTCGGCCTTCTCAGCGTCCATCGCGGCGCGGGCCTTCAGGATCTCTTCCTTGGCCTCGAACACCTTTTCCTTCTTGTAATCATCCGCTTTGCGGACCGCGTCATCGTAGAGGCGGCGGGCAGTCTCTTCACTGCGATTGATCTTCTTCTCCACCATGCTCTTGCGGTAGCCGTAGCCGATGGCAGCGCCAATCACCGCGAACACGAGGATCAGTACGATCCAGATGACAGGATGCATGTTTGTTTCCCCTCCTTTTTCGTTTTTCTTTCTAAAACATGTGTCAAGTAAAAGTGTGAATGCCGGCGTAACACAAAAAGCCGCGTGGGAGGGATTGTACCCCAGTCCCGCACGGCTGCGCTGCTGAAATCGATGCATCCGGGGCATAAAGATCCACAGGAAATAACATCCCGTGGGCATAATGCGCCCTTGGACGGTTTGAATACCACAATTTTACCGGCAGACAGGCATGGTACGCCAAGGCATACTGCACCCCTCTGCGCCTCACAAAAACCACAGTCTCCCCCCTGAAAAGCAGGCGAAAAACCACAAGCAGCCCCAAAACAGACTGCCCCTATGCTTTTTGATACAGCCGACCGCCCTTTGGGTGTACAAATAGGGGCAGCCGCCGAAAATTCAACGTGCAGCGGATCCGAAAATCATGCACGGATGATAGGTAAACAGGGACTTTATCGAAAAACAGCCCGGAAGGATGAACCTTCTCCAGCCGATCGTACCTATTGTACGCTATTATTTCTCCCGTGTCAAGGGCGGCATGGGCGTTTTTCTACCAATTATAACGCTTTCTTTGGCGAAAATCATGCACCGAGACGGAGTCTTTCCACCGTTTGGGCGAGGAACTCGGCGTTGGTGGGCCTGTCGCCGACGGAGGAAGCCAATCGTCCCAGGGCGGCGCGGTAGCCGTTGTCCCGGGCGAAAGTCTGGGCGATGGCATGGCGGATGGCCCGCTCCACGCAGGCGGGGGTGGTTCCGTGCTGCTGTGCTACGCGGGGGTAGAGGCTGCGGCTGATGGTGCGGCCCAGACGGGGATCCTCAAGCAGCAGCGTCAGTGCTGTGCGCAGGTACGCGCAGCCCAGCAGATTCCCCGGCACGCCGATCTCCGCCAGCAGCCGGCTGACCCGCTGGGCGTCATCCTGTACGGGGGAGAACCGCTGCTCCAGGGGGGAGAACGTCCCCACCACCCGGCAGGGATAGGAGCCGGGCGTGTCCGCCGCGTGGCGGTCCACTGCTACGAGCAGCAGCGTGTCGCCGCCGTTTTGCATCACCCAATCAAGCCCCTGCATTGTCAAGCCCCTCCTTCGTTTTCATCCGCATTTTACCACGTTTTTTCCCGCAGAAAAACTGAAAAGAGTGTCGCTTCCGCGCAACCTTTGTCGAAAAATATCGGTGCGTATCGCCCTGCGAAACCAGGCGTTGCAAAGCGAAATTCTGCAACAAAAAAAGGCGGAATACCGCCGATTGAAGCGGATTCCGCCAGGGGTTATTCGCCGGAGTAGTAATCCACGTTGGCATCCATGGGATAAACGCGGTTGACACCCTTGCCCCACAGCCCGATCTTTCCGGAGTCGGGGTAGAGGGCTGCGTCAAGGTCGTGAATGACGTCAAAATCGATGTAGACCAAATCCTCGCTGCCGGTGTTGAGCAGCTGATGAGCGCCTTCGCTGCCAGCGGGGAAGAACAGCAGATCTCCCGCGCGGACGCTGCGCTCGCCCTGGGGAGTACGCAGTGTGCCTTCGCCCCGCAGGATAAAGAAGGTTTCCTCGTCTTTAAGGTGATAATGATAGGGATAGGCGGCTTTTCCTGGCGGGATTTCGTAGATGCCGACCAGGGTGCTCTCGGCCTCGCCCCGGCGCACGAACTGCCGGCGAATGAATTCAAAGCCCTGGTGCCGGTCCTCGTGCTGGGCAGGAAGGTCTTCGATCCGTGCGATCTTTACAGTCATGGCGTGCCTCCTTTACTGCAGCTCCACTTCTGCTTTGAGCAGCGCTTCCTTGGCGCCGGGGGTCATTACGCCGGGGGTCAGGCACCGGGCGATGACCGTGTCCCCCACCGCGCCGGCAGACGTCCCCACCGCGATGTGGTATGCGCCGTTGTAGCTTTCCCCCGCTGCCGGGCGGAGGACCGTCAGGCCCAGGCGGGTGAGGGCAGTTTCCAGCTGGCGGACGCGGTCGCGCAGCTGCCGCTGATGATCGGCGATGCCCATCAATACGGCGCCGTCCGCCCCGGTGGAGGCGGCCAGCAGAGCCAGCGCGTCCAGGCTGTTTTCGCTCAGGGTGTGCAGGGAGGCGTAGCTCTGGGCCAGCATACGGCATTCGGCGCGGTCCAGGGCGTTGTCCCAGGCGTTGATCTTGCTTTCCAGCAGCGCACTCAGCTGGCGGAGATCCCCGGCCAGGCTGCTGCGGGCGGCAGCGTAGTCCTTCGCGGCGTCCTCCCGGAGGGACGTCAGGGTGCGTTCGTCCTCCTCGCGGGCGAGGCGGACGTTCTCCTGCTCCTGCATGAACTGCTCCCGGAAGGCGGCCTTCGCGGCCTCCCGCTGGGCCTCGTAGGTCTGGCGGAGGGCTTCCTCCTCCTGGATGCGCCGCGCCTCGATAGCGTAGCGCACCTGCTCGGTGATGATGCCCTCCTCCATGAGACGCAGACGCTGCAGGGCTTCGTCGCGCTCCGCCTGCAGGGACTTGCAGCGGTCGTCCAGCATCTTGTTGAGGGTGTGCACCTGTTCGATCTCCCGCTGGGCGGCGTCGTCCGCCTGGGGGATGACGGTGTCGTCCCGCGCGTCCACCAGCTGCCGGGAGACGGCCCGCAGCTGCTTGAACTTCTCCACCATGTCGCCCTTCACGGTCATGAGGTAGGTGCCGGGCTGATCCAGGGTGAGCCAGTCCACCTTGCCGCCCCGCAGGTGCAGATGGGGCACGAACTCCGTCGCATCGCGCATTTCCCGGCCCAGCACGATCATGCTGTGGCACTCCATCAGCGCGGCGTAATCCACCACATAGATCTTCTCCAGGTCACCGCTGCGCACGTCCAGCAGGAGCTGCTCCAGCAGATCGCTGTAGCCCTTGTGCATCAGCTCGCGGCAGAGCGCATCCCGCAGGGCGGTGTAGTATTGCTGCCGGGGCAGGGGATGGCCCGCCTCCCGGTCAAGGATGTCCTGCTGATAAATCGCCAGCGCCTGCATGGGGAAGCCTCCTTTGGATGTCGCTTCATGTTGGTTTCAGTATACCACGGAGGATGGGCGGTTGGCAAGGGCGGCGGCTTGTTTGGGTGCGTTCGGGGGAACAGTCCATTTGTGTTATCCCATCTGGCTCACATGTGCGCCGCGGGAATCCTTCAGCGCGAAGATCAGCTGAATAAATGCCCTGTGGTAGGGGATGAACTGTCCGTCTGCCAGCATGGCGAGGATCTCGTCCTCGCTGGCCCACTTGACGGCCTGGACTTCGCTTTCCTGCAGGGTCAGCGCGGAGAGGTCAACGTCCATCGTCAGGGTGTAGACGTCGTCAAAGCCCGCGTCGAAGGGAATGGTCAGCTTGGGCTGCTCCCGGGAGAGGTCGATGTGAAGGCCGATTTCCTCCAGGGTCTCGCGCTCTGCGGCGGTGCGGGAATTATCCCCCGCCACGGCGCTGCCGCCGACAGTAATGTCCCACAGGTTGGGCCAGCCCTCCTTGAAGGGCTGCCGCTGCTGGATGAGCATCTGTCCGGCGGAATTGAAAATGACCACATGCACTACCGTGTGGTAGCGGCCCTGGGGCAGGGGCGTGCCCCGTAGGTGGGTTTCGCCGGTAGGGATGCGATCGCGGTCGTACAGGTCCCAAAGCTCCATGGGGTGCCTCCTGGATGATAAGGTGCTCTATTTTAGCATTCTGTCAGACGGCGTGTCAAGCGCAGGGCGCGCGCTGCTCCCTTGTCAAGCGGAAGATGTTATGCTATACTGGAAGCAACCATCCTATTTGTATACAGTAAGGAAAATGCAATGAAGATTCTGGCCATCGGCAACAGCTTTTCCCGGGATGCGACGGCGTATCTGCACCAGCTGCTCACGGATTGCGGCGTGAACAACACGATTGTGAACCTGTACATCGGCGGATGCCCGCTGGAGCGGCACTGGCGGAATATCGAGCAGAACCGCGCGGATTATGAATACCAGCGCAACGGGCAGATTGTGGAGCGCCGCATGTCCATCCAGCAGGCGCTTGCGGAAGAAGAATGGGACGTGATCATCACCCAGCAGGCCAGCCATGACAGCGGCTGGGCGGAAAGCTACGAGCCCTTCCTGACGCTGATCGTGGATTATCTGCGGAAGGAAGCGCCCCGGGCGAAGCTATGGCTCCATCAGACCTGGGCCTATGAAAAGGACAGCAATCACGACAACTTTATGCGCTACAGCCGGGATCAAGCCCTCATGTACCGCAAGCTGACCGCCTGCTACCGGGATGCGGCAAAGCGCCACGGCATGCAGCTCATCCCCTGCGGCGACGTTATCCAGGCCCTGCGGCAGGAGGCGCCCTTCCGCTATGGCGAGGGCGGTATGTCCCTGTGCCGGGATGGGTACCACATGCACCTGATCTATGGCCGGTACGCCCTCAGCTGCACCTGGGCGCGGGCCCTGTGCGGCGCGGAACTGGAAGAGTCCGGCTACGTCCCCGTTTCCGAATGCGATCCTGCCCTGACGGCGGATGCATCCCTGCTGGCGCTGATCCGCCGCGTGGCGATGACCGTCTGTGACGAAGAAGTGAAGTAAAGGAGCATCCTTATGGATTATAATCAGCTGGCCCTGGAAATGCATGAACAGAACCGCGGCAAGATCGCTGTGGCCCCCAAGGTGCGCGTGGAGAACCGCGCTGACCTGTCCACCGCCTACACCCCCGGCGTGGCCGAACCCTGCCGCCGCATCGCCGCCAACAAGGAGGATGTGTACCGCTACACCGCCAAGGGCAACCTGGTGGCGGTTGTTTCCGACGGCACCGCTGTGCTGGGCCTGGGTGACATCGGCCCGGAGGCTGCCATGCCCGTGATGGAGGGCAAAGCGCTCCTGTTCAAGGAGTTCGCCGATGTGGACGCCTTCCCCATCTGCCTGGATACCAAGGACGTGGATGAAATCGTCCGCACGGTGAAACTCCTGGCCCCCACCTTCGGCGGCATCAACCTGGAGGATATCTCCGCGCCCCGCTGCTTTGAGATCGAGCGCCGGTTGAAGGAGGAGCTGGACATCCCCGTCTTCCACGACGACCAGCACGGTACCGCCATTGTGGTGAGTGCGGGCCTGCTGAACGCCCTGAAGCTTGTCGGCAAGAAGATGGAGGATGTGAGCATTGTCATCAACGGCGCGGGCAGCGCGGGCATTTCGATTGCCAAGCTGCTGATGCTCTTCGGCGCGGGCAACATCGTGCTGGTGGATCGTCAGGGCGCCCTCAGCGTGGACGAGAATTGGCTCAACCCCGCCCAGCGCGCGATGGCGGAGGTCACCAACAGGCATAACGAGCGCGGCCCGCTGGCGGAGATCATCCGCGGGAAGGACGTGTTCATCGGCGTGAGCGCGCCCAAGGTGGTCACGGCGGAGATGGTCTCCACCATGGCGCAGGATGCGATCGTCTTTGCGATGGCGAACCCGACCCCGGAGATCATGCCGGAGGAGGCCGCGAAGGGCGGCGCGCGGGTCATCGCCACCGGCCGCAGCGACTATCCCAACCAGATCAACAACGTGCTGGTGTTCCCGGGTATCTTCCGCGGTGCGCTGGACGCCCGCGCCACCGACATCACCGAAGAAATGAAGCTCGCCGCCGCCCGCGCCATCGCCGCCATCGTCGCCGACGAGGAGCTGACCGAGGAGTACATCATCCCCGGCGCGTTCGACAAGCGGGTGGCCCCTGCTGTGGCGAATGCGGTGATGGAATGTGCGAAGGAGCAGGGTGTGGCGAGGGTATGAGTGAACACCTCATCAGTCGCCTAACGGCGACAGCTTCCCCTCAAGGGGAAGCCTCGGCTGCGCAGTCCCATAGCCTTCCCCTTGAGGGGAAGGTGGCCGACCAACGGGAGGTCGGATGAGGTGTCGTTCTCCGCAAATTCGGGCTTTACAACTGCGCCCAAACGTGCTATAATTCCCATATTCACGTTGAATGGGAACGCTGTCCCAAGCCCTGATTCAGAGAGCTGCACGGTTGGTGTGAGTGCAGACAGGGGGTCACAGCCGCTCGCCCGGGAGTGAAACCGGTTCATCCGGCGATTGGCGCACGTTACGCGCAAGAGTGGCCCGCTTCGAGCGGGCAAGCAGAGTGGTACCGCGAAGTGATTTTTCAACTTCGTCTTTGCGTTTTTGCAGGGACGGAGTTTTTTTGTTCGGCCATCACTCGCGTAAAGCGAGCGCTGGCTACGCAGGGACAATGCAAGCATTGTCTCCCGCTAGTCGGGCCAAGGCCCGACCTCCATTGTCCCGATAACGACTACTCTTTAGGAGGTTGACAAACATGGAATTCAAGCCCTACAACCCGGCGGAAATCGAGCCGAAATGGCAGAAGCACTGGGATGACAACCAGACCTTTGCCGCCACCAATGACTACTCCAAGCCCAAGTTCTACGGCCTGATCGAGTTCCCCTATCCCAGCGGAAATGGCCTGCACGTGGGCCATCCCCGCTCCAACACGGCCATGGACATCATTTCCCGCAAGCGCCGCATGGAGGGTCATAACGTGCTCTTCCCCATCGGCTGGGACGCCTTCGGCCTGCCCACGGAGAACTTCGCCATCAAGCACAACATCCACCCTGCCATCGTCACCAAGCAGAACGTGGATCACTTCCGCGCCCAGCTCAAGAGATTGGGCTTCTCCTTCGACTACAGCCGCGAGGTGGACACCACCGATCCCGCTTACTACAAGTGGACCCAGTGGATCTTCCTGAAGCTGTTCGAGAAGGGCATGGTCTTCCGTGACAAGACTCTGGTCAACTACTGCCCCACCTGTAAGGTCGTGCTGTCCAATGAAGACAGCCAGGGCGGCAAGTGCGACGTCTGCCACGGCGACGTCATCCAGCTGCCCAAGGACGTGTGGTATCTGCGCATCACCAAGTACGCGGATAAGCTGCTGGAGGGCCTGAAGTCCGTCGAGTACCCCGAGAACATCGCTCAGCAGCAGGTCAACTGGATCGGCAAGTCCACCGGCGCGTTCGTGAACTTCGCCGTGACCAATACCGATGAGAAGCTGGAGATCTACACCACCCGCCCCGACACCCTCTTCGGCGTGACGTTCATGGTCATGGCGCCCGAGCATCCCATGATCGACAAGTATGCGGACAAGATCGCCAACATGGACGCGATCGTCGCCTATCGCGAGGAGTGCGCCAAGAAGACTGAGTTCGAGCGTACCCAGCTGGTGAAGGACAAGACCGGCCTGCGTATCGAGGGCCTGAACGGCGTCAATCCCCTGACCGGTAAGGAAGTGCCGATCTTCATCTCTGACTATGTCATGATGGGCTACGGCACCGGCGCGATCATGGCTGTTCCCGCCCACGACCAGCGTGACTGGGAATTCGCCAAGAAGTTCGGCGTGGATATCATCGAGGTCATCAAGGGCGGCGACATCTCCAAGGAAGCCTACACCGGCGACGGCGAGATGGTCAACTCCGACTTCCTCAACGGCTGCACCAACAAGAAGGAATCCATCGAGAAGGTGCTCATCGAAATCGAAAAGCGCGGCTGCGGCAAGGCCGGCGTGCAGTACAAGATGAAGGACTGGGCCTTCAACCGCCAGCGCTACTGGGGCGAGCCCATCCCGCTGGTGCACTGCCCCCACTGCGGCGTGGTGGCCGTTCCCTATGAGGAGCTGCCCTTGACGCTGCCCGAGGTGGAGGACTTCCAGCCCGGCACCGATGGCAAGTCCCCCCTGGCCCATATCGAGAGCTATGTGAAGTGCAAGTGCCCCAAGTGCGGCGCGGACGCTGAGCGCGAGACCGACACCATGCCCCAGTGGGCGGGTTCCAGCTGGTACTTCCTGCGCTACTGCGATCCCCACAACGCGGACGCCTTTGCCTCCAAGGAAGCCCTGGATTACTGGATGCCCGTTGACTGGTACAACGGCGGCATGGAGCACGTCACCCGTCACCTGCTCTACTCCCGCTTCTGGCATCAGTTCCTGTATGACCTGGGCGAGGTCTCCTGCCCCGAACCCTACCTGAAGCGCACCGCGCAGGGCCTGATCCTGGGTACCGACGGCGAGAAGATGTCCAAGTCCCGCGGCAACGTGGTCAACCCCGACGACATCATCGACGATATCGGCGCGGACGCCTTCCGCGTGTACGAGATGTTCATGGGCGCCTTCGACCAGGCGATTCCGTGGTCCACCAACGGCGCGAAGGGCTGCAAGAAGTTCCTGGACCGCGTGTGGCGTCTGCAGGAGATGCTGGTGGAGGGCGATGCTTACTCCGAGAAGCTGAGCTACTCCATGCACGAGACCATCAAGAAGGTCTCCGAGGACTTCGAGGCCATGAAGTTCAACACCGCCATCGCTCAGATGATGACGCTGGTGAACGAGATGTACGCCGTGGGCTCCGTCAACAAGGCTGAACTGAAGACGCTGATCTGCCTGCTGAATCCCGTAGCTCCCCACATCACCGAGGAGATCTGGCAGAACCTGGGCTGCGAGGGCGAGCTGGCCTTCACTGCCTGGCCCAAGTGGGACGAGAAGGCGCTGGTCAAGTCCGAGGTGGAGATCGCGGTGCAGGTGGCCGGCAAGATCCGCGGCCGCATCATGATTCCCGCTGACATGACCAAGGAAGTGGCCGAGAAGGAACTCGTCAATCACCCCGAGGTGCAGAAGATCCTGGCCGGCAAGACCGTCATGAAGGTTATCTTCGTGCCCGGCCGTCTGGTGAACTTCATCGCGAAGTAAGCGGGGCTGCCCCCGCGGACGGCTCGCGATTGAGTCGGCTTTGCTGGCATAGACCTACCGCGTGTGAATTGGGGCGGGCGTGAAGTTGACTTGCCGCGCCCTCGTGGCGCGGGCTGCGTGGATGGGCGAACCTGGAGATGAATCGTACTAGTCAGGCTTCCATGCAGGAGGCCTGACTTTTTTGACGAAAAATGAAATATCCGGGCACCGTCAGGCGTATAATAAGTGAAGGGATTCATGAGGAGGCCGCTTATGAAAAGATTGATTGCGTTGTTGATGTGCATGCTGATACCGTTCTCTGCTCTGTCGGAGACGCTGCCCGTCGTCACTGTGCAGACAGCGTGGCCGAATGGGATGCAAGTCACCCGCACTGCCGACGTGCCTGTAACCACCATATCGCTGGATATTGACCCCAATATGCTGATCTGCGGAGTGTATCCGGAGGAGCCGACGGCGTGCTACGACCTCAGGCACGAATACGGTCCACATGAGTTGGTGAACTTTGACGTGCACACCGTCACTCATGTGGAAAAACATGAGGGTGAGGGGCTGCTGTGGGGGGTGGATATCACGGATTACCGTGTAGAGAATGCCTGGGAAATGAGCGAGGGTGTGCTTCTCTGGGGCGCTACGGACTGGAGCCTGGATGCTTACGGTGTGCCGAGAACCCACTGGATCAGCCTGCTTTCCCATGAGGGTGAGGTGCTCTGGAGCCACCAGATGGAGGAATGGGACAAGCTGGACGATCTGGATGTGGCGCTGGACAACGGTGATGGCACCTGGACGCTCTTTGGCACCGCAGGATACAACAAGGAAAAGCAGCTCCTGATGCGTCGTCTCAGTGCAGACGGAACCGAGCTGAGTAGTTGCTGCACCCCCATGGCGGATATTGGGCTGGAAGCGATGCAGTCATTGGGTTACAATATCGTCTGGGCCACCCGGGATGGTGATGGCTATTTGCTGCATCTGCGCGGCTACATGTATGGTTATGAAAGTCTGTCCCATATACTGCAGGTCCGGAATGATGGCGCAGTGGCACAGGCCATTTGCCATGATGGCGACAAGAAGCGCTATACCTGGGAGGATGTGTGCCTCATCGGGAATGAGCTGTGGCTGAGCGGATATGCAGTGTCGCTGAACTCCTATGAAGAAGACCTGCAGTCCGCGCGCACGGAGATCAGCCATATCCTCCGGGATGCCTATCGCCGCTGCTTCGGCTGGGAGGTCAACCTGGGGCTGTTCAGCTTCAACCTTGGCGGAAAGCCAGTGACCAGCGAATGGCTTACTCCGCAGCTGCGGGCAAATTACACAGCGCTCCTGCTGCGCTGCGACGCATCCACCGGGGATGTGCTGGCAGCCTACACCGTGCCGGAATGTCTGGGAGGCAACCTTACGAGAGACAGATCGGGAGGGATCCTGTGGGATGTGCACCGCTTTGTGGACAGTGCGTATTCTCCCGCGACCAGCAGCTTTACCATCGCGGCGACGATGCAGGTGTACCGCTGCGGCTTTGATGATCAGGGCAGCTTCCGGTGGGCGATGGATACAGGCGAATACATGGACTACCGCAGATGACACATGCGGCCCTTCCGTTGTGGAGAGGGCCGCTGAAATTTTGTGCTCGATCGGCAGGAAAAACCTGCCTGTGCGCCGAAAATTCCCCCTGAAAACGTGGATGATTTTCCCCATCTGAACCGTTAAGTAGTTGAAGAATAATCACTGAGGTGATATGAACATGCGCCGCATGATACGCATGCTTTCCCTTTTCCTGATTTGCAGCCTGCTTCTGCCCGCCGCCCTCGCCGAGGATGTTTGCGTGGTCAAGGACGCCTCCGCTGTGTCCCGCGTGACCACCAGCTGCCCCTACCTGCGGGTGCAGTATCCCCTGCCCGGGATGACCAATGTTACCCTCACCGTGCGGGACGCCTGGGGAAGCCTGATCTACCAGCGTAACTACGGCGAGTGCTCCGGCACCTTCAGCTCCCGCGACGTCCACCTGCCTGCCCAGGGCGAAAGCTGCGACTACATTGTCACCCTCACTACCGACCTGGGGGACGTAAGCTTTACCGTAACCCGCGAGCAGCCCATGCTCACCGATACGGCGGTTTACGCCGGCGGCCTGACTCTGGAGGAGATGGTCGGCGGCAGCTCCTACAAGTATGCCGTGGTGCTTGACCTGTGCGAGCTGGAAAGGCGGACTGCCGTTGCACCGATGCTGGCTGGCGGCAACCAGATCGGCGAGGTGTACTTCACGGTGGAGGGTGGCAGCCTGACCGTCTCCGCCAGCCTTTTTGTGGAGGGTGTGATCGACAAGGCGAATGTGTACATTGCCACCGACGCCATCACCGCGGGCAGCCTGGGCAGCAGCCGCTTCTCCGGCGTGAAGACCAAACTTGACCGGGAGATCCGCATGGGTGGCGCGCCCTACGCCGCCGTGATGGTGCAGCTGACCGTCACCTACGATCCGGCCAATGCCCAGCCCTTCCGCATGGGTGAACAGGAGCGGGAAACCTGGCTGCATCTGGTAGAGGACTGGTCCCTCATGCAGATGATGACTGCCAACGAGGCCGTGGGCTGACGCGCAATTGAATACAGGCCGTCCGGTGCGAACCGGGCGGTTTTTCTCTATGGACAAAGCGGTCCGAAGGGAGTATAATAAAAATAGCGTGTGTCCCCAAATGGCGCACAAACGATGAAAATGTAAAACGAGAGGAGCTGCCCATCATGAGCAACGTCCGTTCTGATCGCTTCACCACCGCGTGGCTGTCCGATCCCACGATTTTCAGCGTGAATGAACAGCCTGTCAACTCCGATCATGAGTTCTTTGCCACCAAGAAGGAGATGGAGGAGAACTGGTCCTCCCTCGTGCGCAGCCTGGACGGCAAGTGGAAGGCCCATTTCGCCATGAATCCCGCCGGCGCGCCTGATGCGCTGCTGACCGGCTCCATCATGGACGGCAGCCTTCGGGAGATCACCGTGCCCTGCGAGTTCCAGCTGGAGAATCCCGAGTGGGACCCGCCCCACTACGTCAACACCCAGTACCCCTGGGACGGCCATGAGGATCTGAAGGCCCCTGAAGTCTCTGATGAGTACAACCCCACCGTCACCTGCGTGAAGACCTTCCACCTGAGTCTGAAGGATCTTCAGCATCGCGTCATCCTGCACCTTGGCGGCGTGGAGGCGGCGGTGCTGGTGTACCTCAACGGCCATGAGGTCGGCTATGCGGAGGATTCCTTCACCTCCCACTCCTTCAATATCAGCAAGTACGCCCGCGCGGGCGAAAACCGCCTGGTGCTGCGGGTGTTCAAACGCTGCACCGGCTCCTGGATCGAGGATCAGGACTTCTGGCGCTTCTCCGGCATCCACCGCAGCGTGAGCCTCCACTTCTGGCCGGAGACCCACCTGGTGGACCTGTGCGTCCGCACTCCCCTGACCGACAATTATCAGACCGCTCACCTGGAGACCACCCTGACCGTGATGGGCAAGGGCGGCCAGGCCCGCGTGACCCTGTATGACCAGGATGGCGATGTGCTCTATGAGGAGACCAAGCCGGTCTCCGGGCAGAATCAGGTGTACTACGAGGGCGTCATCCCCGGCGTGAAGCTGTGGAGCGCCGAGGAGCCCAACCTCTACCCCCTGGTGGTGACGCTCACCAACGACATGGGCCGCGTCACCGAGGTCAGCCGGACGATGGTGGGCTTCCGCCAGTTCGAGATGATCGACAAGATCATGTGCCTGAACGGCAAAAGAGTGGTTTTCCACGGCGTGAACCGCCATGAGTTCGACTGCGATAAGGGCCGTGTGATGACCCGCGAGCTGATCCTCAAGGACATCCGCGACATGAAGTCCATGAACATCAACGCCGTGCGCACCTGCCACTACCCCAACACGACGGAGTTCTACCGCCTGTGCGACGAGTACGGCCTGTACGTGATCGACGAGACGAATATTGAGTCCCACGGTTCCTGGGCGCCCTGGCATGACTGGGTCGTCCCCGGCGATAAGCCCGAGTGGCACGACATGACCATCAACCGCGGCCGTTCCATGCTGCAGCGGGACAAGAACCATGCCTGCATCCTCCTGTGGAGCTGCGGCAACGAGAGCTGGGGCGGCTGCAACCTCTTCGACCTTTCCGAGTACTTCCGCAAGACCGATCCCACCCGCCTGGTGCACTACGAGGGCTGCGTGCATGACAAGCGCTACCTGCACACCTCCGATGTGCGCTCCCACATGTATATGAAGGTTGCGGACATCGAGAAGTACTTGAAGTCCGACCCCGACCGCCCCTTCATCAACTGCGAATACACCCATGCCATGGGCAACTCCTGCGGCGGCATGAATGAGTACACCGCGCTGGAGGACAAGTACCCCATGTATCAGGGCGGCTTCATCTGGGACTATGTGGACCAGGCCCTGCGGGTGACCGGCCCCAACGGTCAGGAGCGCCTGGCCTACGGCGGCGATTTCGGCGACAAGCCCACCGACTGGCAGTTCAACACCAACGGCATCATCCTGGGCGACCGCACCTTCACCGGCAAGTGCCAGGAAGTGCGCTACCAGTTCCGCGATGTGTTCCTGAAGGTTGGAAAGACCGGCGTGACAGTGTGGAACCGCAAGCTTTTCGCCTCCCTGAAGGGCTACGCCATCCGCTGGACGGTGGAGAACGACATGAAGCCCGTCAAGGCCGGCGAGATCATCCTGCCGGAGATCGCGGCGGGTGAATCCAAGCACATCAACCTGCCCTACGGCAAGCTGCCCATGGAGGGCCAGGTCGTGCTGACCTGCTTCCTCGTCCTCGCGGAGGACAAGGGCATTCTGCCTGCGGGCACCGTGCTCAGCCACGGCCAGATGATCTACGGCGAGCTGACCAGGCCCGAGCCTGCTGAGGCTCCTGCCAAGGTCACCGTGTGCGACAACAACATCGGCATCCGCGGCAACGGCCTGGGCGCCCTGCTGGAGAAGCGCGGCGGTATGATCTCCTTCCGCGACAAGGCGGGCAAGGAGTGCGTCCTGCGTGCACCGCAGCTGAGCCTCTTCCGCGCCCACACCGACAATGACCGCGGCAACCGCACCGCCATCCGCCAGGGCATCTACCACATGATCAGCCGCTACTCCTGGAGCCATGAGGTCAAGGTGGAGGAAAACGACGGTGTCACCACGCTGACCTACGCCTACTCCAACATGCTGCTCAAGGACTTCGAGATGACCGTCGTGTACACCATCCGCCGGGATGACGAGATCGAGGTGACGGTCAACTGGCCGGGTGTTGCGGATCTGCCGGACATGCCCGCGCTGGGCCTTTCCTTCCAGCTGGATCCCCGCCTGGACACCGTCAACTACTACGGCCTGGGCCCGGACGAGAACTACGTTGACCGCTGCGAGGGCGCCTACCTGGGCTGGCACTCCTACAAGGTGGCGGACGGCATGACCCGCTACTGCAAGCCCCAGGAGAGCGGCAGCCGCGGCAAGGTGCAGGCCTTCTCCGTGACTGACCGCGATCATCACGGCGTGCTGATCACTGGCGAAAACCTTGAGGTTTCCTGCCTGCCCTGGACGGTGGAAGAGCTGCAGGGCGCGTACCATCCCAGCGACCTGATGGGCTCCGTGCGCACGGTGCTGGATGTGGCCATGTTCCGCAAGGGCGTGGGCGGCGACGACAGCTGGGGCGCGCCCGTGCTGCCCAAGTACTGCTACCCCGCCGATAAGCCCTATTCCTTCACCTTCACCATGAAGGCCCTGTAAGACAAAGCGATCCCCCGGAACCGTGATGGCTCCGGGGGATTTTTCTGTCAGTGCGTGAGGATAAACTCCCTCGTATCGCGGTGGCGGAACAGATACAGCGCGAAGGGCAGGGATACGAGGCTTCCTGCGGCGAACACCAGGTAGAGGGGGAAGATGTCCCCCAGAATGCCGTAGATCACAGCCGACAGGGCGCATCCGCCGACGCAGGCAGCATCGATGAAGCCCAGGATGGCACCCCGGTTCTCCTCCGGCAGCGCCAGCATCAGCGCGGCGGTGAAGATGGAGTTGCCCGCCGCATTCAGCAGCGAGGCAAGGAACAGCAGGACAGCCATGGGCAGGAAATCCTTCGTGAAGAAAGCCAGCACACACAGCGTCTGCGAGCCGATAAAGCCGATGCACATCAGGGAGAAGCGGGCTTTGGGCTTGAGCTTGAAGATCCCCAGCACCAGCACGCACAGCAGCGAGCCTGCCACCTGCACGGACAGCAGGTAGCCGTACATGTCCATCGTGAAACCCTTCTCCATGCAGAAAGGGAGCATCAGGCTGATGGGCCCCGCGCCCAGCAGGTTCAGCAGCAGCGCAAAGGGCACGAACAGCTTCAGGCAGCGGTTGGAGAAGATGGACTTGATTGCCTTACCAAAGTCGGTCAGCACACCCCTGACCGTCACCCTTTCGCCCTGCTGCACCGTGCGGGGCACGCGGATGAACATCTCCGTCACGGCGGAGATTAGATAGCTCGCGCCGTTGAGCACCACGATCAACGGCACGCCCAGAAACGCCACCAGCACGCCGGAAAAGGCCTTGCCCACAAGGTTGATCAGCGCATTGGAAGCCGAAAAGACGGACTGTCCTCGCACCATGTCATCATGGGGGATGAGGTCGATCATCAGCGTATTCACCGCCGGGTTGAAGAACACCGAGCACAGCGACGCCGCAAAGGCCGCCAGCAATACCATCGGAACGCTCAGCGCGTCCGTCCAGGCCAGCGCGCCCAGCACCAGCATGATCAGGCCGCGCAATACATCCATCCCCACGATGATCCACCGGCGGCTGATCTTATCCACAATGCTGCCGGTAAAGGGGGAGAGGAACATCGTCACAAACATCGAAATGGAGGACATCACGCCCATCAGCGCGCTGGAACCGGTCTTTTCGTACACCCAGTAGCCGATGGCCACGCTGTAGAGCAGATCGCCGATATCGCTGATGGCGTTGCCCTGCAGGAGAAGGAGGAAGTCTTTGTTCCACAGCTTGCGTTGCATGAGAGCCCTCCGCGGTAGTTGATGGATGCAGTATAGCATCCGGAGGAGGCTGCGTCAATGCGTCTCGGGGATTGTTTATGCAATTCTAATACGGCATTAAGAAACGCCCTGCCCATTGCGGGCAGAGCGCATATATCAGGTGTAGCCCCAGTTGGCGACGTACCACTCGCCGCCGGGCTCGCGGTAGAGGATGAACAGGTAGTCCTTCGCCACGCCGTACCCGGCGATCTCGTAGTCCCACAGCTCCATGCTGTTCAGGTCGGCGAAGAGGAGGATGCCCTCCTTCTGGCCGGTTTCGTCCTGCCACCAGGCGGTTGGGTCGGCGCTTTCGGCTTCCACATAGCGGAGGGCCAGCAGGGTCGTGCCGGGCCAGTCTTCTTCAATGCAGAGGGCAACTGCCTCAAAGGCTGCGTGAATATCCCTCGATGAATAGCGGGTGGATTGATCGACATCATAGCGGGTATACCGGACAAAGCCGCGATCAATGCCCAGAGATGTACCGGGTACGAACCCCATGCGCAGATCCTTGTCCACGAAGCCCTCCACCAAATACCAATTTCCATGTTGAGCAAGCACGCGGACACTTGTGCCAGGCGAGAGCGGGCATATGGCGAAACGGCTGTTGAGCGGATCGTCGCTCAGGAAGGTAAAGCCCGTCACCACGCCGTAGACATTTTCCTCCGGATTCCGGCTGTGGGGCAGCTCCGGCACGCCTTCCAGCATAGAAGCGGGCAGCTGCTCGGTGTCGATCCAGCCAATGCGGTGGTGCCCATCGGCGATCTCGTATTCAATCATCATCCGGCCCATCCAGGTGCCGTAGACCAGGATTTCGCCGTTGGTGGAGACAACTGCCTTGCCTGAGCCGGCACGCCGATGTTCCTGCCGGGGCCCTTCGTAGACCTCATAGCGCTGGTTCTTGGGGAAGGTGCCGATTTGGGAATTCAATTCGGGAATGACGGGCGCAGCCGGTTCCTCGGTGGGGACGGGCGCGTACTCCCAGGTCAGGTAGCTCTCCAGGATACCGGGCAGGCGAGCGTAAGCTTCCTCGGTGGTGCGGGCGGCAGGCCAGGGCTGGCCCAGGTCGAAATCACCCCAGAGCCAGCCGGCGTCGGACGCAGAAACGCGCCATTCGTCCTCTCGCAGGAGGAAGCGCCCAAGGCCCCCCGCATCATCCCATACGCCAAAGACGATCTGCCACACGCCCTGCTCCTTTTGCAGGAAGACCTCCCCGACCTGCAGGCCGGTAGCCGCCTCGATCTTCCCGGTGATGGTGCCGTCCAGGTAGTCCATCATCAGGCCGTCGAAGGCGGAATGTTCAGCCTTGCCGGACAGGTACGCGCGGGCCTCCTCGTCCAGCACGGGGTAGTAGCATCCGCCGCTGATGTGGTTGGGGATATGGATGCGGGTGCCACCCCAGGTTTCGATCTCGTAGGTCACCTGGCGACCGTCGGCGTAGGTTTCGTGCAGATAGGTCTTGTCAGCGGTGCGCTCCACGCGCCAGGTGAAGGTATATTCCAACTCCCGGTATTGCAGCGGCACCTGCTCATAGTCGATGATCTCCAGGCACACGCCGGTGCCGTCGGGGTTGAGGCGGAAGCCGTCGCCGTGCTCCTCCGCGCCGCCGTTGAATCCCCAGGTGCCTGCCATTTCACCCGTGTAGGGCTGGGGCCAGGGGTCATCCTCCGCCAGCGCAGGCAGCGACAGCAGACAAAACAGCATCAGCCATCCGATGATTCTTCTGAACATATGCATTCCTCCTGCTGATACAACGGATGACAATGGTAGATTCTTCCCCAAATATGAAAAAAGCCGGATGCGTATACATCCGGCAGGGAAGGCGTGCAGGATCAGCGCAGGCTGACGGCGCTCAGGGGCACAAAGCCGCGTACGGATACATAACCGGGCTGGGCGGTGGTGGTGGAATAGCCGGTGGACTCGAAGTACACCCAGGTTCGGCCGGCGGAATCCTGGATCTGTGCCAGGGCGTAGGCATAATTGCCGTTGACGTTGATCTTGGCGTACTCATGGCCATAGTCGGGGGAATCGGAGACATGTGCGCCGTCGGCGATGCGGATAGGCACATAATGGAACACCAGGTTGCGCACATTGCCCTGGGGCGTCATCTGGTTGACATGGATCATGGAGAAGCGCGGAACCGTCGTGCCGGAAGCGGTGCCGTTGTACTTGATCAGGTAGTAATCACCCTCGCGCCCGTAGATGGCCACGGTGGAACCGCCGCCGATGGTGGCGTTGCCCTTGGCGGTGCGGTAGTAGCTGCTGGCTGGACCGGTGTATACGGCGAGGCTGCGGTTGGCGGCCTTGCCCCAGCACTGGTGGCTCAGGCTGGGCAGATTGGACAGGCTGGACTGGTTGACGTTGGTGTTGGGACGGCTGGTGGAGCCGCTGCTGGAGCTGGAACTGGAGCCGCTGCCGGAGAGCGCGGTCAGGGAATAGTCATGCATGTAGCCAACCTTGCCGTCCTGAGTCTGGACGTAGCAGTAGTTGTACTTGCCATCCTGGCCACCGTAGTAATTCAGCACGTAGACCAGCTCGCCATTATCATAGCGGCCCAGGTTGCGGCTGAGGTGGTCGCGGTCGCTGGCGGCGGAGTACAAATAGGCATAGCCACGGGGGGAGGTGCTCTCCACGCGGAACCAGCCCACGCCGTTTCCGCTGCTGCTGGTGCTGTTATTGGTGCTGGTGCTGGCGTTGGAACTGCTGCGGCGCAGGGAGTAGTCGTGCATGTAGCCGACCTTGCCATCCTGGGTGCGGACGTAGCAATAGTTGTACTTGCCGTCCTGGCCGCCGTAGTAATCCACAACATAGACCAGTGCACCGTTATCATAGCGGCCCAGGTTGCGGCTGAGGTGGTCGCGGTCGCTGGCGGCGGAGTACAAATAGGCATAGCCGCGGGGGGAGGTGCTCTCCACCACATACCAGCCGGAGGAGGAAGCACCGGCGGTCTGCGGCAGGAACAGGCTGGTCAGCAAAACCAGGGTCATCATAGCAGTCAGGATACGCTTCATCAGTCAAACTCCTTTCGTGACGGGAGATGTATACGTCCTTCTACTATAATATACGAATGACATGGGAAAATGTTTCACGAAAAACAAAAAAATCCGGATAAAAACTTTATCCGGATCTCAGTGCGGGAAACAGGACTTGAATTTGTATGAATGCACGAATTGGGAAAAACAGAAGTGAAAAGAAAGCTGAAAACGCAAGGCTTTGACCAATACAAGACAAGGGAAACAAACTGAAACAAGCAGGAATTGTGGTCAGAATTGTGGTCAAAAATCCGATTCATTCCGCATAGACTGCAGCGGTTTCTTACGGCCATCCAGATCAGACATAAGAATTCCCCTATAGGGTGATGAAGCGGCTCCCATCCCTACAGGGGATCAAGACATTTATGACGTTTCAGACGGAAAAGACAATAAAGACATTATGACATTAAGGTCACAAATAGTATCACATATGTTTGTCGTCCCCGATTCTATACAGGTGGTTCCGGCAGGCAAGCCATGCTCCCATAGCAACAGACATAACAATATCGTCATGAATGCCGCTTCGGCCCCCGTAGGTATCACGTCCGCTTTCGCTGATCCGGGTTTGAAAGTTGCTCAGCTCCTCGATCAGCGCATTTGCTTCTTTGAGGCCCTTGGCAATCTTGAGACGGTTATTCTGCAGCTGTATCTGCAGGTTGGAGACAAGCTCCCGCTTTGGTACGTTATAGTGACCATTATTCTGATTGGCATCTGCACCACCTGTGATATTGATGCTGCTCAAGCTGTATCGGAAGCCTGCCTGCTGCATCATGTCATATACCGGACGGCCCAGACCTGTGAAGTCAATGACGACGGCCTTTTCCTGTCCCTTCAGCTGAGGGCTTCTATAAAGCTCTATGAGCCGGTCAACAATAGCCGGGTATTCCTCCTGCCGGGTGCGCTCGATATGACGCAGATACAGCATCCTTTCGCCCCTGCGATCAGGCCCCAAAACGCCGTAGCCGGTTATCACCCGCTCAATGATCGAAATAGCAGTGTAATCAAAGGCTTGTCCAAGGTCAGCGCTGATGATAAAGAGCCGATCCTGTACGTTGATCCCGACGCGCTCCGGCCCGGAGAGCCGGTCAAAATGTAGTAAAGGCAATCACTTCACCTCCTGAAACAGGGGCTTGATGTCGTCCGTAAAAGCCCTCTGTATGGATTCATAGCTGAACGTCTGCTCGACGGTATCGACGAATTGACATTCAAATTCCTGCCGGTAGAACATATCCCCCATAGAGCGCCGCTGCTGCTCCAGCTGCTCAGGAGTCATGCGGGGGCATTCATGTGCAGTAACCTGAATGCGCTTCCAATCATCGCTGCCATTTGTCCACTCATCAAAGAAAAAACCGCGCTTGCCGAACGGGGTGGACATGCTGATGAGCTGCCCCTTATTGATGATGAGCATAGGCATTATGGCTGCATGGAATTCATCGCTGATCTGGGCGGCTTCATCCTCCAGAATCATTGTAACGCCTGAATAGCCGCGCACGGTTGCCTGATCTCCCGGCAGGGAGACAATACGGCTATAATTGGCAAGCGTCATGGACAATTTGTTGTCCTCCAGCAGCTTGGGAGGCTCGTTCATCGCGTTTACGCCGTCCCTGATCTTTCGGAAAAGCTCCTGCGACTGGCGCTGTGTTGGGGAGGCAACAAGAATCAGCGACTTCGGTCTGTATACGGCAGTGTGCAGCGCTTTTGTTGCAGTTGTGGTGCTTTTGCCAGCCTGACGGCAGCAATTCAGCAGCAGCCGATCCCCGTCATACTTCAGGACTTCTGCCTGCCACGGATCAGGATCAATACCGATATGACGGCTGAATGCGACGGGATCAAGAGCAAGCAGCATATCGTCTTTAAGCATTGCTATCCCCCTCCGTCAATGCTTGGGCGCGGCCCAGAGCGGCAATCAGAGCTGTGCGTGCTTCCGGGTAGGGTTGCAGAGCGTTCAGGATCACAGAGCGCAGCGCGGCCCATTCTGGCGAAATATGAAGATGCTGATGCAGCACTTGCGGCTGATTGTTCAGTTCGCCGGTCAGGCGTGCAGACAGCGCGACAATCTCCCGCATTTCCTTCAGGGCACGGGCTGTATTGAGCCGATCTCCAGCTTTTACAGATTCCCTGTACAGTTTTTCTGCGCACTGGTCCAGCTCCATGATACGCTGCGCAACGCTCGCCGGGGTTTCGCTGCCCTCGCTCTGGGCGAAGATCAGCTGTGTCTTTGTGTGGCTCTTATGCCGGTGCAGTGCACCTACACTCGCACCGTATTTCTCATGCAGTTGCTCAAAGGGTACGCCTGCAAACAGATCACGGTTGATGATCTCCACATCATCACGGGCGCAAATGCTGCATGTTCTTGCCATGTGAAAACCTCCATTTCTCCCCTATAGGGAAAGGGCGTACAACCTGCGCTGCACGCCCTTGAGGGAATTATTACGCCGTGGGAATGCTGTGATAGTAGATTGCACCGGCCTTGTTTTCAAGCACGAATGCATCATACACAATGCGGCCCTCAGTCAGGGTGCCGCTGATCCCAGGCGGGTTGTGGTGCATCTTGTAGGCGGCCAGCTTTTCAACGCCCACAGTTGCGATGGGATGGGCGATCATGAAACCAAAGCCAGCCGGAACACGTGCGGCAGGTACACGGATCACCGGCATACCATCGACCATAGCAATGATACCCTTTAGGCGCATTTCATTGCCGATATCGGTTTCCATTGCGATATCTTTGCACCGCTTCAGCAGCAGATAGGTATCAGGGGTTACAACCAGAGAACGATCTTTTTCGGGCGCTTCGGACTTATCCAGCGCATTGCTGCCCTTGATGATCTCATCATAGATGTTATCGGCAGTCAGCGCAGCTGCATCGGGCTTGTGGCCAGCATTGGCAGCCATTTCAGAAATCGTGTACAGATCCACTTCAGGAATGACAACCTGACGCAGCTGACGGGAGAGAGCCTTTGCAGCCTCCAGTCCGCTTTCGTCCTCGTCCAGGCGGTCAATGACGTAGGTGAAGGAACGATCCTTGCGCAGCGTCATCGTTTCGGTAGTGGCATCCAGATCAAGCACCTTGCCGTAGCGGCTCCAGTTGCCTTCTTCCGCACCGGTGCGGCCGTAGTCGTTCATCTCGGCCGTGCCGATCTTCCAGATCTTGACCGTGTGGGCGCCGTCGAAATCGAAATTCTTATTCGTCAGCAGCGCGGTCTTACTTTCGCTCGCAAACACTTCGTCTACCAGCGGGAGAAACTTCGTTACCAGTTCAATTGCCATTTTTTTATCCTTTCTCAAGGCCCATGGCGGCACGGAGGGCATCGTCAGAATCGTCGGTTTCGATATCTATATCCGGAGTTCCGGCAAAGCCTCCTTTCGCGCTCATGGTGCGTCCTGCAGGATTGCGAATGCCTTCGATAATGGCTGCGGCAGTATCCAGCACGCCCTCTTTGCTCATGTCCAGACTGTCAAGCAGATCAGCGGGCAAGCCGCGCTTTGTCCAGTCTTCTTTTGCAGTCAGGAGGGCTTCACGCCGGGTCAGAGCTGCTTCGCGCTCATTGACCTCCCGCAGAAACTTCGTGCGCTCCTGCTTCAGGCGCTCAGACAGAATCGAATTCACTTCATCCTGCGTAAATGTGCGATCAGGGTTATTACTCATTGTTCACGTCCTCCTGTTCATCGCCGGGAGTAGGCTTGTTGTCGGTGGGATCAGGGGCAGCAGTCAACTCGGGTATCTCCCGATCCGGGGTAGGGTTGCTGACAAGATCATGAATCTGCTTGTGCCAGCTCTCGCTGCTTTCGAGCACAGCGATGCGCTCACGGGCAGCAGCCAGCTCTTTGTAAACCTTCTTCAGGTTTGCCTTTTCGCCCCTCTTGCCAGTAGTGAGGCCGTGCTTGTAGGCCAAGGCGGCAATCATTACCGGGGAATAGCCGGCAGCTTGTGCCTCGTTATAGAGTGCAACAGCCTCTCTGTGCTCGATGAAAAGCAGACTTTTTTTGATGCTCAGCAGGTCAAACATAGGATACCTCCGTGTGTTATTACCTCCTGTTTAGCGCCCAGAAGGGACGGCGAATTATGAAAACAGACGGCGCAGCTATGAGTTTTTTCAACACATCTCCGCGCCGTCCGGCTTCCATCGTTGTTATACGCTGGGGAATCAGGTATTCTGTTTTACAGGGTTTACAGGCCGTCTGACGGGCTTCTGCTTCAGATACGCCCGTTTCCATTGGCCAGTCTGAGGAGCTGTCTCCAGCGTCAAATCCAGGTCTTGCAGACGGTCTGTAATTGCCTGCAGCTCCTCCTCGCGTTCATATGACACCTTGATATTGATGCTCATTTGTCATCCTCCACGGGGATCAGCGGCAACTGTTCAAGAAGTCGGGCATAGTGTTCAGCTTCGACGGCCATCATGGTGAGCGCAGAACGGATCAGGGCAACGTGCCCTGCCTTTTCACGTTCGTGTGCGCACACATCAGAGATGATATCTTCCAGGGCATTGAGCTTGGATGCCATAATAGAGAATTCGGCAGAAATGTCAATCTTGCTCACAGTTTAACCTCCTTCGAGTGGGTATGAATTGTAGCATTTGCATCAGAGTAACGGTTGAGCTGCTGTGTGGTCTCTACAGGGGACGCACCGGCGATGCAATCACAGCATTCGCCGGGATCAAGGTGCGCACCACATTCGGGACAGGTTTTGTAATAGGGATGTTTGTTCTTCACTCTATCAACCTCCTGAATACCAGCCAGCGTGAAAACTGTGTCTTTTCATTGCTGTACTCAATGCCGATTTCACGGAACCAGCGCTGAGTGTCGGCAGAGGCAAGGAAGCGACCTACCTTCTTTGAAGAATCAAAGCCGCCATGATTCCCGGGTTGCTTCATCAGCGCATCCAGCAGTCCAGTTGCCGTGATCCTCAGCTCAGGTTCGTCTGCTTGCGCAACCATGTGCTGGATCAGCTGCACAAGCGGGTTCGCTTTGAATTCCAGCATTGTCTGCTGTGCATGTACTTCATCGGTGGAGCCAATGCGCTGCCAGTGACAGTTATAGTCCATTTCGACAATGCATTCTTGTGCTTCTACATCACGTCCGATGATATGTAGCGTACCTCTGGTGTCTGCACGCTTATCTTTGCAAAGGACAAATGCTGTGTCAGCCGCGCCGGTGATACCGGTGCTGCCGGATACATCGTTGAACACATCGGAATCATCTCGCATCTTGCGGGTATGATGCACAACCATTATGCAGATATGGTGCTTATCGGCCAGCTGCTTTAATACAGTCATGTCGCTGTAATCCAGCCGGTAAGCATCTGTCCTGCTTGTGGTGGTTTGCGATCTGACACGGGCCAGCACGTCAATGACGATCAGGGCTGTACCGGGATAGGCTTGCATGAAGGTGTCGATCTGCCCTGCAAGAGAGCCGTCAAGCGTACCGGCAGCGATTGCAAAGGAACAATTTGCCGGTGCTGTAGCGCCCTGTAACAAGCGCTCCTGACGATTCTGCAAACGCCTGAAGGAATCTTCAAGGGCCAGATACAGACAGTCTCCTGAATGCGTGGGGTATCCCAGAAATGGCTTGCCGGCTGCGACGGATAAGCACAGATCAAGGCTCATCCAGCTCTTGCCGAATTTGGGCGGTGCAACGAGGATGGATAATCCTTCAGGGAGAATACCCTCCACGATATAGCGCAGCGGTTGGATATCCGCCTTTTGCAGATCAGCTGCAGTGATGGTTTCCAGTTGTGCGTGCTGGACGTTCGGTTGTGTTACGTCCATTATTTCAACGCTCCTTTCCTTGTGACATGTTTTCAAGTTCCACCTGTATGTCTGCAAGCTCTTGCAGACAGCGGGTAAACTCTGGAGAGGCTTCTGCACTCTCGGGGGTATACTGAGCAAGCTGCTGCCTCAGCTGGTGCAGCTTTGCGCAGCATTCGCTGTAACGCTTCGCGTCTTCTTCCTGTTCCCTCCTTTGCAGATCAGGGGACTGCACCCCTTTAGGTCGAATAGGTCTATGCTTGTCCTGCACGTCATCGCAGCCCAGCTGAAAATCTGCATTGATCTGCTTTGCCGCTTCCAGAGCTGTCATGTTCAAGAGAATGGCAGCCAGGTCAATGGCGCTGCCTCCACAGTTACAGGCGAAGCATTTGCAGCGCCCAGTCCGCTTGTCAAAGCTCAGAGACGGGTTCCGGTCACTATGCCAGGGACAAAGGGCTTTCCCGTACCGGTTGACGCTCAAGCCGTACTGATCCGCAACCTGGCGTGCAGTCACCTGCTGCCGGATCAGGTCGAACAGGAGTCCCATATCAGGCTCCCGCCTGCCTGGCAGCTTCATCCAGCAACCACTGGCGCAGTCCCTCGACGGGGATGATCCACTTGCGCCCGGCTCGAATGCTGGGCAAAGGGTTGTCCCTACGGCGCAGGTAACTGTCAAGAGTAGGAAGACTCACGCTACAAAATTCGGCAGCTTCCTTGCGAGTCAGGGTAAACTTACTCATGGCACCACTCCTTTCTGTCCTCATTGAGGACATTATAACATCTGCATTTGTCCTTGTCAACAACAAATTTCGTTGACTTGTCCCCATTGACAACACATGTGAGACCGTGCTATAATTCTCCCGAGGTGATATGAATGCAATTTGGTGATAACCTGAAAAGAATCCGTGAAGAACGTAACCTGTCACAATCTGAATTGGCACGAAAAATCGGAGTGTCCAGAAGTGTAATAAGCAATTACGAAGGGGGGAAGCGTTCTCAGATATCAAAGCCTTACATCACAGCACTCGCAACTGTTCTTCAGGTTTCAGAGGCTGAGCTTATGGGGGCTGGGCAACTGATCCCTGTAGATTTGGGAGATGGGATTCCGACGAGTTTCTACAATCCGCCTGCCAATGATCCTGCCCATGTTTATGTGGATGATGATGTGCCGGCTATGCGAGAAGAGCTGCTGGACTATTTCGATAATCAACTAAATATTGGTGGAAAGCGCAAGGTTCTTGAAGCCGCACGCGATTACGCAGGGAACCAGAAGTATTGCAAGGGCTAATGTCTAAACGTCTGTAACGTCATAATCGTCATAAATGTCTGAAACGTCTTGACGATATCTCATTCCCTATAGGGGGAATCTGGAGGGTTATCAATGGCAAGAGGAAGGGCTGCCAACGGCAGCGGAACACAGCCCCGGCTCCGTGCAGATGGTCGCTGGGAATGCAAATACTGTGCTGGACGTGATCCAGGCACAGGGAAGCTGATCCGCAAGTCTGTATATGGCAAAACCTCAGCTGAAGCAGCAAAAAAGCTCCGTGAAGTCACTGCAGCGCTGGACGCTGGGACATACACGGAGCCGAAAAGAATGATGCTGGGAGAATGGCTGGATATTTGGCTGAAGGAATACACAGGAGCAATCAAGCCGGGAACGCTGAAGAATTACAGCGATAATGTGCGCCTGCACATCAAGCCTGCGCTGGGCGCTGTCCGGTTGTGTGAGCTGCAGCCGCATGATTGCCAGACCTTCATAAACCGGCTTGCAAGGCGTAATGCAAAGGGCAAGAGCTTATCCCCCAAGACGATCAAGAATATTCACGGGATACTGTGCAAGGCCCTTGCAGAGGCTTTCAGAATCAAGTACATTGCAAGCAATCCGGCAAGCGGTACAATCCTGCCGCAGGTCAAGCGGGAAGAGATTCACCCTCTGGAGGGCGACCAGATCACCGACTTCCTGCAGCGCATTAAGGATACACCGTCTGAGGCTCTGCTGTACATCGCCATCAATACGGGCATGCGCTTGTCTGAGCTACTGGGCCTGAGATGGTCTCGCGTTGACCTGAAGAAGGGAACGATCAAGGTAGACGCGCAGCTGCTCCTGAAGCGTGGGAAGGATACAGAACGCCGTCTGGGGCCGACAAAGAATGATAAGGCCCGGACATTCAAAGCGCCTCAGAGTGTCATTGATCTGCTGAAGATGGTACAGTACGAACAGAAAAAGAATCGCCTCCGTGCCGGTGCGCTGTGGAGCAATACGCTTGATCTGGTATTCACTGATGAATCCGGCAGCTGCATCCCCCATGCGACAATAGAGCACCGATACAAGAGAATCGTCACGGATATGGGGCTGCCAGAGCGCCGCTTCCATGATCTACGGCACCCTTATGTCAAGCTAAAGACAAAACACAATCAAAGAAATTGTCAGCATTTGCTTTCATTCTACGGTATCAAATCACCTAATTCAGAGCTTAACCACATTCCATCCATGTTCTTGAAGCAACACTATTTCTTCATCCTTTACTGATGATATGGGTAATGCTATGACAATAGCTTCTTGCCCAATTCTGTTTGTCCCAGACGATATTCTATCTCTTCTCGAGCAACATTTGTGTGGGATAACACACATATTCCCTTGTGTGTGAAAGGCCATTTCTTGGCCAATATCGCAAGTTTCGCAATTAGCACTGTGGTCTTTCCGCTTCCCGGAAAAGCTTGAACATCAAAACTACTCAGATCTTTAATGATATCCCTACGAGGCCGATCAAACTCTACATTGCCCAGTAGTTTCTCAATATCGTCAATATCCTGGTCGTTTATCTCAATGCTCTGAAGAGTCGGAATAGCCATTTTTCATCCCTCATTGTGTTACATAGTTGATTGCACCAAGAATGTATGCTGGCAGTTTAGCAAGCAAATCATCCTTTGCCTCTGCATATTTTCGTTCCAAGATATCTGCAAGTTGCTGAGCAACCTCAGCTTTTGAGACAATATCTTTTGAAAAGTACGAATACAAATAGGACGCTTTCTGTTCGAGCGAACTGAACTCTGATAGTTTAGCCGCAATAGCGCTCATCTTACTCTTTCTAGTGCTTTCGATGTAGTTCACTCGCACTATCGCTTCGATTATCTCATCCCATAGTCCCGCATATGCTAAATCGTATTCAAAAGTCCAGTGATCAGCAACGAATGTCTTCACATACTGACCATCCGCACGATTACATATCTCGAAGAGATGCTTTTCTTTATCCTTTAATTGGGGGTAATCAGATTCCGTCTTCCACTTACGGTTGGCTGGCCATGCAACTGGATCAGAATACTCCGCATTAATGCAAATAGCTGGAGCGCAGTCTGGCATAACATCCCGATCTGTGATGCATGCAACCTTGATCATCAATTGCTCGTCAGAATTGGCACGCTGAAAAATCTTCGCATACCGTTGTAAGCCAGTACCTCTCACATTAACAATTGACACACCGCATTCTGTCAAATCCTTATCCAGGATTCTAGCTATTGTCGGTAGAAGCAGCTCTTCGGAAGGTCCCTCAACCATAATTACCGCCTTAGCAAAGAACATATTGGCTTTTGTTGCATCAAGGAATCTCTCAAGAAACCTATAATCAGATGCATTCAGCAGTGTATCCTTGCTCTGCAAGGAATAAGCTTTTGCATCTTTTACAATCGTTATGTTTTCGAGATTGATAACAGAAGCAAGAATTGGCGAATGAGTGGTAACAATTATTTGTTGACTTCGCTCTTTTGAATTAGCTTCTGCCTGCAAAGACTGCATTAGGCGTAATTGCCGCTGAGCATGCACATGAGCTTCCGGCTCTTCAATCAGCAAGAACGAGCTTCCAGCTTGCCGGTTTAGTAACAGCTCGCATGCCATGCTCAGCACATTGCTTGTTCCCAACCCAACTTTACCAGAGCCATTATTCGCTTTTGCCGAGAGATCAAGCTTCTCCAAGAGAGCGATAAGTTTCTTATTCTCGGCTGCGTTCGTTCCTGCTACTGCAAATTGTGTATCAACATGATCGCCCTTCAAAAGCATCTTGGATGTAACTATATCACTTATATCTTGATTTGCTTTTTGCAGCTTCGGATGCTCTGCAAGAAGCTTGTTTGATAAGTCTGCAATTCCTGTCAATGAAAGTTGTTTCAGATCCATACCTTCTACATAAACGCTCTCACCCGCATTTAGTTCAGGAATGCTTTGAACAATTTGAGACAGCCGAGAATTACGCCCTGCTTGCATGTTGCTGTATGCATCCCGAAGCGGACGTAAATATGTGACGCGGAGGAATTCTTTTGCAGCTGCTGGCAGAACGGGGCCATCACCCATAACGCCGGTTGTTAGATTAGTCATGGCTCTTGGCGGAACAAAATTGAGTAGATACCTGCATACCCAATGCAGATAAAGACACGGAACATTCTTGTTATCCACATTTTCGTAAGAAAGGCACTCCAAAAACGCTGCTTGTTCTTCCAATGTCAAATCAACAAATTTCAGATTTATCTTTATTTCGCACTGTCGATCCTCATTATGAAAATCGGACAAATCAATATGATACCAGCTTTGATCTGTAGTACCCATAACAATTCGAATTGCATCAATAATGGCCGATTTCCCAGAATCATTCTCGCCAACAAGCACGTTCAGGCCTTTTCTAAAGTATACTCGGCTCATTTCACCAAAGCTACGAAAATTCTGAAGTTCGATGTAATGCAAATACATATTGTTACTCCTTTGATTCACTGTAGATGTGTTCTTCACGTATTTAGGATACCATATAAAGATAAAGAAAGGAAGCGCTACTTTTAGTTTATGGGCATAAATTGTGTTCGTCTACAATAGAAAAGAACTGCCACTCATGTAGCAGTTCCTGTAATCAGACTTCGACAAAATCAAGCGTTTCGTCATCTTTGGTAAAATCAACAAACGGGATGTTGTATGTATCGTAAGGCGAAGCTGCTGTGAGCGTAGCTACTATCGGACGAATGTATCCCAAGAGAAGGGCTGGTGCATTATGCTTAAGCAGTTGCGGAGCTTTATCATCAGCAGCCTCGCACCACATAAACTTTGAACCTTCAGAAATAGAAATATGGAAAGGCATTGTGTTGTCATCAGCACCCAATTCAACCGTTAGCTCAACAATAGCTTCCCTTTCCTCTTTTTTCTTCCTGATCTTGATTCTGAATTCGGCAGGGATTTCGATATCGCCAGATCCCCTAAATCTACGATTCAATGACATACTGACGTCAGTCAAAATGGGGTTAGAAAACTGAAATGCACTTTGATTCATTCTCGCTCCTCCTCATCATGCTGCATCAGACATACAAGAATCATCTGAATTGAATGTATGCATCTTCGGTTGAGAAAAAACTGCTTTTACAGCAGCATTACTCATAGCAAACAGCTCATCAATGACTGCTTGCGGAATTTCCTGATCATGAAAAATATGAACCGATTCCGATTCCGTGATCGGTGTAATTGACTGATCGACATCATAAATTTCCATATCAAGCATCGGCAAGCACAAGTCAGGGCAGTCAACCTCAATTTCTCCGTCAGTGAACAAGATATCAAAGTTGTCCAGTTCTGCCAGAAAAGCATCCCGACGATTCAACACGTCTTGATTCGGATGCATCATTTGGTGACGTAACCGTCTGGTTTCCTCAATATCCAAATGAAGTTCACCTGCAATTTCCAAAGCCATTCTAGCACCTCCTTAATCTCTTCAGCAGATATTATGCTCTCGCTTTCAGGAGCAATACTCCATAACTGCTTCTTTATTCAAGAGAAGATCCATATACATCTCAACATCTGGCTGTTCATTATTGAGGTCTTCTTCGCAAAATACCGAAAAGCCAATGCTCTGATACCATTGAATCTTTTCCTTCAACGCATGTAATGTAATCAAGCGAATAGGCCAATCGTTGCACATGATCACAACCTTGCGCAGGAGCAGCTGGAGAGTTCTTCGACCGATTCCACAATGCTGAAAGTTCTTATCAACTGCAATATACTTCAAATGCAAGGAATAGCACAAATCACTCATATTGGATGTATAGTCTGAAACTTCATCCGGGCAGTGGGCAAGAGACAACCGACGAAAGCCTATCATATAATAGCCAACAGTTACGTCATCTACCAACACCTCAAAAGCATAGAGGTGTTGAAGTAATGTGGGATAGAACGACTCCTTAACCAATGCGTTGATACTCGGATTACCACAATCAAATGAACAGCCCTGCAAATCGCGTTGCAGTTTTACAATCTTCATTTTCGCCATGTTCTATCCCACCTCCTTTACCTGACAATTAGCGTTGTTCCACTTGATGCACCAGTACCAAGGCATCATATCGTTAGTTACTATAGCAACAACAATCATAGTATACCCCGAAATGACCGAAAACGCAAGTGATGCGTTGAAAAAACACAAGCGTTGACATGCTTATCAACGCTTGTAGAAGTTCTTTTTCGTTCATGTACTGAAAGTCGTTCTAAAATGCATCTAGCTATAGGCAGACTCATTATTTAAAGCAAGTCGGATATCTTATACACAATCACGATTTGCTTATCTGGATAGACCGTGATGTAATCAATGATCTGCTCTGCCAGTTCATTGGACAATGTACCTTCAGTCTGAAGATCATCGAGCAGCCGTTGCCTCTGTTGATGCCTGTCTTGAATTGTCTGCTTCTCTTCAACCTTTGCCTTCATTGCTGCAAAGGTACTCTTTATTTTTCCAAGAGTCTCATCAAGTGAAGCCTTGTTCTTCTGAAAGGCCCCAGCATCAATAACTCCGGCAACGTACTCTTCATACAGCTGTCTCTTTAAATCCATAACAGCCGCAACCTGGTCTTCATACTGTGGCTGGCGAATATCATCAAGCGATAAACATGGTGTCCCATCAGATGAAGGCGGTCCCGCCACCAACAGCTGCTGTTGCACAGAAGTGAATACCGCGTTGAGGACGTCAGCTACCGGTATTTGAAAGCCGTTGCAGAGTAAGGTATCATCCATGCGGGAAACACGGCAAACATACACAGGATTCTTTTTAGGATAAAATGAAAGTGCATGCTTGCAGCATCCGCAGATCACCTTCCCACACAAAGGCGTATTGCGGGCTTTTTTATTCGCTTGCTTGAATCGCCTTTGTCCCTCATGAGCTTTATCGAACAGCTCCTGATCCACAATCGGCTCATGGTGATCAGGCACAAAGAACCATTTGTTTTTTGCCTTTTTCCTATGTCTATGCCCACCAATCTCCGTCACAGTATGAACGCCTTGAACATAGTGTCCTAGGAATCGCTCATCATCAAGAATCCTGATGACAGTACTTGTGTTCCAGCGGCCATTGCAACGCGACACATCGTATGTACCGTTTCCTTTGGCTGCTTTAACCTCGCCGGGTGTTGGTATCTTCCGCCTGGTCAGCTCGGCTGCAATCTCAGTGAAACCCATGCCCGATGCCGCAAGCTGGAAAATCAGTCGTACCACAGGAGCCTGATCCGGATCGGGTTCCAATTTGCCGTCTGCACCTTTGCGATAACCAAAGATGCACTCCTTGGACTGATACTCTCCCCGACGCATTTTTGCGTACTTCGCACTCTTACACTTGATAGACATATCGCGGCTGTACTGCTCGTTGATCAGATACTTGAAAGCTACCTCAAGTCCGCCCGTATCGCCTCTGTGTTCGTCCGTATCGAAGCCATCACCTATGGCAATGAAGCGAGTATGGAACAAAGGGAAAACTCTCTCAATGAAGTAGCCGGTTTCGATGCTGTTACGACCGAATCGGGAGAAGTCCTTCACAATGATGCAGTCAACACGATTGCTTCGTACCAACTCAATCAGGCGCTGCACTTCCGGGCGCTCAAAATTAGTGCCGGAGTAGCCATTATCGACAAACTCAAGAATCTCCGCGCAGTCTGATTCCGGCATTCCAGCGATATGCGTATCGATCGCCAACCGCTGATTCTCAATGCTCAGGCTATCATACTTGGTATCCTCAAGGGATAGCCGGATGTACTTGGCAATCACATATCGTTTCATTCACTATGCGCCCCCATCCACGCCCTCACTTCATCCGTGAAGTTGTAGTACACCGTGATGTGGCGATCATGGGTGATCTCGATTCGCTTGATCAGGCGATTGATGATCTCAACAGCCAGTTCCGGACGGTTCCGAAGGAACTGCGCATCATCCTTCAGCCTGGAACGGAGCCGGTCATGCTGATGCAGCAGCTTCAGCGACGCTTCAAGAGTATTCATAGCACTGTTCTGCTGCTCGACCTGTCCGTCGTACCTGGTTCGCATGAACTGGTACTCTTCATGCGTCAACACCCCGGACAGAAGATTCTCATACAGCCCTCGTTTGAGATCGTGCAGCCGCTGAATCTCATTCCGGCAGGCACTGATCTCATGTCGGATAGCTTCGACCTTTCTCTGCTCCTCATCAGTTTGATCCGAAGCCAGCTCGAGGCTCCCCAGCACGGTATCCAGCTCATTCTGGAGCAGTTCGGTCAAAGCTGCGATAAGCTTATGTTCATAGATATGAACTCCTGGACAGCCGTTGCGGTCATATCGATAGCGTGTCAGGCATGCCCATACATATACATTATCACTCTTCTTACGCTCATTGTCGCCACGGTGTAGGCTTCTGCCGCAGTGTCCGCAGAACATCAGTCCCTTCAGAGGATTAGGAGAAAAGGACTTCTTCCTTGCAGCAACGGCTTTTTGCCCCGCTTGTGTAATCAGGCGCTGTACCTGCTCAAACAGCTCCCGGCTGATGATTGCCTCATGCGTGTTCTGTACAATGGTGTACTCATCTTCATCAGCCCTAACCTGCTGATGGTCGATGATTTTACTCTTGCCCTGAACCAGATCACCTACATAAACCTGATTGAACAGGATTCTGCGTACCGACCAGCTTGACCAATGACCGGCGCTCAGGCGATAATGCTGCACCTTGTCTGGGAACTCATTGATGGATTCTTTATATAGGCTTGGCGGCAAGTAACCGGCGTCATTCAGCTTCATAACAATAGTGTTAATACCAGCGCCTTCTGCTGCCCACTGAAACATCTGTTGAACCACCTTGGAGGCCACCGGATCAACGATCAGCTGATGACAATCATCAAGTGACTTCCGATAGCCATACGGCGCACGGGCTCCGACAAACTTGCCCTCCTTCATGGCTTGCCGCTGCTGCGCTTTGATCTTCTTACCAATATCAACGGAATAGGCTTCGTTGATCATATTGCGCAGCGGGATCATCAGAGCGTCCTGCTCACTATGTTCCTGCTCAGTGTCATAGTCCTCATTGACAGCAATGAAGCGAACCTTCTTGCCGGGAAAGTAGCGTTCAATGTAGTACCCGGTATCAATGGAGTTCCTGCCGAGCCGCGACAAATCTTTCACGATCACACAGTTCAGTTTGCCGCTTTCAATATCATCCAGCATCTTCTGAAATGCAGGACGCTGAAAGTTCGTCCCGGTCGTACCATTGTCAATGTAGGTGTCGATCACCTGAATATCCCGATGATCCTCAAGGAACTCATGAATAATCATCTGCTGCGTTTCAATGGAATCAGTACGGGTTCGGGTATCCTCAACAGATAAACGGACATAAACAGCAGCGCGCCAGCCAGCAAATGAGTATTCCTCATTGACCACAGGTGACAAGTTCTTTCTGCTCTTTCTCGCCATGTTCATCCTACCTTTCTGCTATCCGAAGCCCCTGCAAGGTGACTCCTGGATTCTGTTGCCATGCGGGAAGCCTCTGCAAGCAGTTGAATCGCTTTCTTGTACTCATCCTGGAAAGCAAAGGATATAGCAAATGCCATGTGGAACACTCCTTCCATTCATTGATGAAAACAATGCGTGTATCAGGCTGCGGTTGGCACCGCATCATAGCCCCATATGCACCGCTGTCCACCCCGGACTGGCGTATGCCACAGGAACTCCCCGTCAGTCTTTGCGGGGTCGTGAGAAAGTATCATTATACCCATGTATCCTCATCGCGCCCTGATTGCCACATCAGGGTCTATGGATCACGTTGATCGCTCCAGCTATGCCATCATCGCGCCGCTCCATAAGCCGCTTCTCCACATGGGAACGTCCTGAACACGCTATTCACTTGTCAAGGTGCATATAGAATTACTCAGCAACTACCACACACAGAACAGAAATCCCGTGTATCATAGCTGCCCTACTTTGGGTGAAAATTGCGTAATAATGCTATTCACCGCAATCAGATCATCTCCACCGCAAGTCAATTTGAGTTTCTGAAGAACTGACAGCTGACGTGGACAAAGATAACTCGTTGCAGGGTGAAACCACTCTGCGATTCTCACGCCTCCGTAGCGCCCAGGAGAAGCCTCTACCGGGAAGGAAAGTGTGAGCCATACGATATCTCTGCGGATTGTCTTTTCATTGACATTGAACTCCGCAGCAAGTTTTGCAATCGTGTCATAACGCCTGATGCACAGTGCGTTATAGATCTGTTGCCGCCGTTCGTATTGGTTCATCAACATCCCTCCTTTCCAAGTCTCCTTACGGGCTGTATCTATCATAGCAGCTAAACCGGACATCCTGTGTCCGAATTAGAAAATTTTGAAAAAGATAATTCGCCGGAATGACACTCTGAGTGAGAGCAGTCATTCCGGCGATTTGGCATGCCTCTGCATCGGCATCCGTTGCTCGGTAGTGGTTGCAGAATGCGTTTTGATCAAGGAAGGAGACTTTACCGGGATGCATCCCGTAAACTTATTCATGTGAATCAGTTTCCTGAGCAGTCCTGGCAAGAGAGTCGCGCCTCTCGCTCGTGCCCATGCCTACTTCCACGCAACGCTTATACCGTTGTCCTGATAGTGTTACCCTTGCTTCGGTGGATTTCTTGCAGCGCCTACAACGCACTGCCAGCTTATCAGTGCTGACAATCGTTATGTAGAATTCCTTCCCTTTGCATTGGGAACATTGATACATTTTATACATTCTCCAGCCGCCCACCTTCCGTGTGATTCTCATTCAGAGATTCAATCATCGTACAAGCCATTTGATAGATCGGACATTCGCTTGAGAAAAAGATACTATCATACTCCGGTGATCGCCAATGGCTGCACTGCGAACAGAGGAAACTGGATGCCTTTTGAAGAAATTCGCCTATGTAACGATACATACGCTCGCCATCTGTTGTGAGTCCTGCTGGCTTATGCAAGCATATTTTGATATAGATCGGATGATCTGTATCCTCATTCACGACATTATCCACCGGCGGAGGTTCATGCAGGCTGTTAAACTCTTGAAACAGATTATCCATAGATACGCTCCTTTCTGCACAGAACAGCAGTACTCGGTTAAGGATAATCGCACTGCCTTTTGCAGTCCCTGCATTCAGCCGTTCAAATGTTCTCTGAACCGTACGGCTTTCCATAGACAACTGGCGAGCCATATCCGATTTATTCTCAAACTGATGCTCCAGCATATATTGCAGGATAAACTGCACCAGCTCATTTTCGCGATCCTTGGGCATATCACATCCTCCCTTCGTACATTTATATTCTAAATGATACAGAAGGAAATGTGAATACGACAAGTTTTTCGTTTTGCAATTATAACAAAGGCAGCAGGCCGCATTAGCCCGCTGCCTATGTGCACTGTGATTCATACCTCGAATTGCGTCAATAGTTCCGGCAATACATAGCCTTTCTTGACACAATAGTCCAATACCTTTTCCATCTTTTCCGTCTCTGACATGTGCTCGTCAATGCCCACATCATTCACTTCATTAGGGTACTCCAAAGCACAAATCTACACAGAAAGGAGGAAATCCCATGAACGAAGTCTATCTTCGCGGCAAGCTGGTATCCGTGTATGAACCCACCGCCCCTGCCAGCCAGCCCAAGCATCTGGCATATCAGCTGCGTGTATCCCACAAGACTGCCCAGCAGCAGGTGAAGTTTGAAAACTACACCGTGAATGCATGGCGCAATCTGGCGGTATGGGCATCCAGCCATCTGCAGGTCGGCATGGATGTGTTTGTGCGCGGTCATCTCAGTCAGCGCCAGTCCAGCACGGGCCCCATGACCGAGGTCACCGCACTGACGATCACGCCGGTTGCAGGTCGGACTCAGGCAGAGAAAACGGTCAACAGTGAGACTCCACAGCAGGATGCAGCTCTGCCTGCAAGCGAAAATGTGCCACAGAATGACGAATGTCCCGATTCCCAGTAACTTACGCCCCCAACAATAGAAAGGAAATCAAGATGAGCAAAAAGCACAATCGTTTCCGTTCCAATATGTCCCGTGAGCAGTTTGATCAGCTCCAGGGCACGGAAATCAAGTCCAAGCGTACCCGGTTTGGCAAGGTGTTCGCCCTGGGTGCGAACCGCTTTCAGGCGGTAACCTACACCGATCCGGTGCACCGTTTCAACGAAAAGACCCGCGAGTGGGATGAAATGGACAACCGTTTCTCCGCCACTCCCCGCATGAAGGCGGCTAAGGCTGCCTGGCAGCAGGGCATCATGCCTGCCGTAGCCCGCGGTGACGTTCTGCTGGAATGCAAGACCGGTTCTATGGACGTGGCCTGTGCCATGTCCGGCGAAGTCCCCTTCATTAACCTGACCGACGCAGAAGGTCGTCATCTGGCCTGGGGCATCAAGGACGCCCTGTCCATCCTGCCCGAAGCAGATGACATCAATGACACTCCTGTCCAGAATGTTCGCGGCATGCGCGAAAAGGTACTGGATCACCTGCATGGTGAAGTCACTTATAATGGCATCTTTGCCGGCGTTGACCTCCGCTGCAAGCTGGATCGCGGCTTCAAGGATGAACTGGTCTTTGCTGAAAAGGAAAGAGTCCGTCCCATTACCTTTCTGCTGGAGAGCGAAGGTCGTCAGATGGAACTGAATGAACAGAACATGCTGATCGTTAAGGATGAGCAGGGCGAAGTTGTATTCCGTCTGCAGGCACCTTTCATGCTGGACGCTGACGAACAGCGCGGCGAGGTCGCTGTGCAGCTGGAAACTTACGAGGGTGGCATCTATGCCATGACCTACATTCCGGATGCAACCTTCATCGAAAGTGCCGCTTTCCCTGTGGTGCTTGACCCAGCCATCGAATCTGTGCGCGGCGAAACTGGTATTGTGGACACCTATGTCAAAGAAGGTTCTTCCACGCTCTACAACACCGCCGATCAGGTGTGGATCTGCAACAACTCCACCTATGGCAAGCGTTACGGCTACATGCGCGTTGCAGATCTTCCCAAGATTGAAGCTAACCACTTCATCACCGGCGCATTCCTGAACCTCAAGAATTACAGTGCCCCCACTGCTGAAACTCCCCTGATGTGCAGCGAGGTTCTGGGCGACTGGGATGCCGCCACGCTGACTTTTGCCACTCAGCCCGAAGTGAATCCCCTCTATCAGGATTACTGTAAGTTCCCGAAGAGCAAGTATACCTGGCAGCAGCTGGATGTGACGACGCTGGCTCGTAAGTGGTATCTGGGCGATAACAAGGGTGTCATCCTGACTCCTCGATCTGACAGTCCCAACACCGTCCGCATTCAGTCCAGCGATGGTAGTGCGAAACCCTACTTCACTGTCAATTATGCCAGTCTTGCCGGTCTGGAAAGCTATCTGACCTATGACAGTCAGTCTGCCGGTCTTGCCGGTTTCGGCTCCGTCAGCCTTGTCAACGGCAATCTGATCTTCGCTCATGGCGACACCGCAATGGACGGTAACCGTATGCCTGTGTCCATCACCCATTACTACAATTCCTGCAATTCCGATGCGGATGAGTTTGGCCTCGGCTACGGCTGGCGTACCTCTGTACATCAGACCCTGCATAAGGAGTACATCAACGAGGAAGTCGTTTATGTGTACACTGATGGCGACGGCACCGAGCATTGGTTTGAGGTGGACGAGGATGACAGCACCCAGTATGTCGATATGTCCGGCCTGAATCTGACCCTGACCGTTGGCGATGATGACAAGATCACCATTACCAGCAAGGGCGATGGCCGCATGGTCTTCCCTGCGATCACCGATACGCCCACTGCCGATGCCCCGGCCACTGACAAGGTGCTGATCGAGACCATTCATGACGCCATCAACAGCAAGATCGTCGTGACTGCGCGTACTGATAATAAGCTGTTCGTGGACTCTGTCATGGACGGCGCGGAGCGCACCACCACCTTCGTGTATACCACCCAGACGGATGGCTCTCTGAAGTGTACCGCTATCAAGACTCCCTGGCAGACCGACACTGCCTGTACTCGGTTTACGTATACCGATGGTTGCCTGACCACGATTACTCATGAGGACAATCGCATCAGCACCTACCACTACACCACTCGCAACGGCTATGAGCTGCTTGACCAGGCGCAGGGTGCGGATGGTCTGGCCGTGCGCTACGAGTACAGCAATACCGGCGCGACCTATGGTCTGCCCCATTGCATCACCTATGCAGAAGCTGGCGAAACTGCCATTCTCTCCTCTGATGCAGATGTCAAGAATGCTGCCCTGTATGCCGCCAAGGTGACCTACTCATACGGCAATCACCTGACGCTGGTAACCGACAACATCTCCGGCAAGACCCTCCGCTACCATTTCAATGATAATGGTAATCAGATCAGCATTGATGATGGCCTGGGCTACGCCGTCTACACCGAGTACGATCAGAGCGACGACAACGCCAACACTCCCATCAACCACGCTACGACCCGTTCCCGTATGCAGCGTGCCGTCAAAAATATGCTGCTGGATCATATGATGGATGCCAACAGCTCCGTTTGGGAGAAGAGCAGCACCGGTACCTTTACCCGTGATCAGGCAAACACCCAGTGGGGTCCTGTCTCCTACAAGATTCTGGTTCCCACTGGCAGTGAAGCATACATTCGTCAGGCCGCGACGCTGATTCCCGGTAAGCCCTATACTCTGTCTGGCTATATGCGTTCTGGCGCTCCCAAGGCATTCGTGCGAGTTGCTTACACGATCAATGGCGCTACCAAATACTTCAACTCTGATGTGGTACCGGTGTCCGAGAATGCAAGCGATGCTCCGTTCCAGCGTGTATCCGTTTCCTTCACCCTGCCCGAAGCCGCTTCCGAAAACGTATACTGTGAAGCCATCGGCATGACATCTTACGGCTACTTCTGGATTGACTGCATGCAGCTCGAAGAAGGTCTGACCTGCAACCATTTCAACATGCTGCAGAACAGCGATTTCATTCATGAAACCTCCGGCAGTACCGTTCCTACGGGCTGGGCGATTGGCGATGGTGACAGCAGCTATATCTCCATCCAGGATCTGTCCGTTGCAGATGATATTGACGGCAAAATGGCACCTGAGTTCCTGCGCACCTCCAAGGCTGCGCGTGTCGAAGGCCGCTACAACCGTAACATCACCCTGAATCAGGATTTCCGCTGTTACGGCAATGCTGGTGACCGTTTCACCGCTGGTGGCTGGTGCAAGTCTTTTGCTAAAAAGATGGATGAGGCTGGCGTTGTATACTGTTCTCTGTCAGTCTACTTTACCGCTAATACGACCAACTGGTATTTGGGTGGTCGCGTCAACTTCAATTACGGCGAGGATGGCTGGCAGTTCGCAAGCGGCAGTATCGTTGCTCCCTACAACTACACCAAGGTTCGCTTCTCCCTGTACATGAACCGCCAGATGAACCATGCTGACTTCACTGGCCTGTACCTGTATCCTGAAGCCTTCGGCACGGACTATGTGTACGACGCCAAGGGCAACCGCAAGAAGGCTATCCAGCTGTACGGCGGCGTGAAGAAGACGGAGTATGACGACCATGACAACATGATCCAGTACACCGCACCTGGCCACACCAAGAGCAGCACCTTCTCCTATGGTGATACCGAGGAAGCTCAGAAGCAGCATCTGCTGCTGGAGTCTCACTCTCCGCTGGGTACGGACGGCTACTTTACCTACGATGCCTGCGGCAACGCCACTCGTTCGGACACCTCCGGCGCAGTCGGCAATGTGACCGCCATCACTCGCAGCACCACTGAGTTCCAGCACGATGGCAACTATATTCACAAGCAGACGGACGCACGCGGCAAGACGGTGACTACCGAGGTCGATGCCGACAAGGGCATCACTACTCGCGTCAGCGATCCCAAGGGGCAGGCCGTCGACTACGAGCATGACGCTCTCCGTCGCATTGTGAAGGTCAAGACGACGGATGGTACCCGCGAGTTCCGCAATGAGTATACCTACGACCAGACTCGTGGCCTACTGACTGGCGTGAAGCACAATACCGATGCAGCCACTGGCAATGATGTCTCCTATACCTTCGAGTATGATGCTCTGGGGCGCAAGACGAAAGTTAAGCTTGGCGGTACTACACTGTCTACCAATGTGTATCAGAACGATACAGAGCAAGAGCACTACGGCACGCTGTCTGAAATGCAGTTTGGCAACGGCACAGTGGTCAAGAACGAGTACGATGACTTCAACCGTGTCATCGGCGTGAAGTGTGATACCGAAGAAGATCCACGCTATGAATACGCCTACAACGCCAACGGTCAGGTTGCACATGTCCGCAACAATATGATCAGTCAGATCGCCGAAAGCGCGTATGACCGTTCCAATCGTCCTTATCGCATCAAGACCCACAAGTTCACTGAGGACAACGCTGGTAACGTGACCAACCAGGAGCATGTCTACACTGGCGAGGCCGCCTATGACGATGTCTTTGGTCGCCTATCTAAATTGACCGAGCTGGTTGGCAATGATCACGAAGAATTTGTGACCGAGTTCGGTTACGACGATGAGAACCGTCCTACCTCCCTGAGCTACGGCGATAATGGCGAAAGCACTCTGGAGTACGATGGCCTTGGTCGTGTAGCAAAGGCGACGGTCAAGGCTGGCAGCGGTACTGTCAACGAAACCACCTACACTTATGTGGATGGTGTTCAACTGGATGATGCGACTGACAAGACCAGCACCACTGGCCTTGTGCAGAAGATCGCTCAGACAGGTGGCACCTTCGAGTACGAGTACGATGACAATGGCAACATTATCAGCGTGAAGCAGGATAACGTGGAAACCACCTATGCCTATGACGCGTTGGGTCAGCTGACTCGTGTGGTGGATGGTCATGAAGGCGCTACCTGGGAGTATGAGTATGACCAAGGTGGTAATATCCTGAGCAAGAAGAAGTTCGTGAACGGCGTTGAAACTGAGAGCATGGCCTTTGAGTATACCAATGCGAATTGGCGTGATCAGCTCACCAAGGCGAACAGCACAACCATCACCTATGATCAGATTGGCAACCCGCTGAATGATGGCACTTGGCAGCACGAATGGGTCAATGGCCGGCAATTGGCTCGCATTTATAGTGTTGACACCGATGCCAGCTTTGTGTATAATGAAAATGGACTACGGGTTCAGAAAACCGTCAATGGTGTGGTGACCAAATACACTTTGCATGGCAAAAACATTGTGCACATGAGCCTAGGCATCAACGAACTGCACTTCTTCTATGATGCACAGAACAAGCCTGCTGTGGTAGTGCTTAATGGCACGCCCTACAGTTATGTTAAGAACCTTCAGGGTGATATTGTTGCCCTGCTTGACGGCAACAAGAACGTTGTGGTACGCTATGTGTATGATGCGTGGGGCAGGCCCATTAAGAAGGAGGGCAGTTTGGCAGCCACGCTTGGCACCGTGCAGCCTTTCCGCTATCGTGGATACGTCTTTGACGAAGAGACGGGGCTGTATTATCTTCGGAAACGATACTATTCGCCAACCCGTTCTAGGTTCATTAATGAAGATGAATATAGCTCTACTGCTCAAGGTATGTTTTCAAGCAATATGTATGCATATTGCGAGAATAAGCCTATTAGCAGGGTCGATGGTGATGGCAAGTTTTTCTTCACTGTACTTGGCGCAGCAATTGGAGCGGTTACAGGAGCTGTTGATGCTTGGCTAACAGGCGGGGACATTGCAGAAGGTGCGATCGCCGGTGCAGTATCTGGTGCCATATCCGGTGCCGGCGTGGATATTGGCGTTGCGATGATTGCTGCGAGCGGTGGTACAGCTACGGGTGCTGCCTTTGCTGTTGCTGCTGGAGCAGGTGCACTTGGCAATGTAGCAGCAACGGCTATTACTGCTGATGAAAACACAGACGCCATGGACTATGTGGCGTCCGGATTAGTTGGCGGTCTCTGTAACATGGTTTCCTTCGGTTTGGCTCCAATAAATGGCGAACTGGTTAAAGTGGGTACTTGGGGCCGCTACTTGCTCGACTCGTTCAAGGTTAACATTGAAGGATGGGTCGAGAACGTAGGATATGGTTTTTTGGTGTCCGTTGGGAACACATTGTGGACTAAAACAGTTCTACAGGAACCCGAAGGAGAAACAGAAGAGGTAGCTAACTAAGTTTTGGGGGGGAAATCTATGCGAGTGAGTAAAGATATCTCGCCATTATTTATTGTCTGTTTTTTAGTTTTGACACACAGTCTGGTAGTATTTCTGTGCGTCAAATGGTATCGGGATTTTGTCGTGAAGTCGTTTGACCCCGGAGTGGTTGTTTTATGGTGTATGGCGCTATGTATTATTATCGCTATTGATTATGGTATATTCAGGTCTCAAATACTACTACGGCAGTTACTGAAATTTCAAGGTAGTATAGAAGGCCTCCACATATATGGAGTATTTCATCACGAAACGTTCCTACAGTGGGATGACATTACATTTTATGGGACAATTTGTGAGAACCCAGAGTGTAAGGTTTTGTTTTTCTCAATTAACACAAGCGAACTTGCTAGCAATAAAGATTTCGCGCAAATTTCCCCAAATAACATCGTCATTCAATTTCGCCCCGAGACTTGGGCCGAGTTACAAAAGTGGATGCCACATAATATGCAAAAAGACCTTGAGAGGGCTATTCACAGCGGTCATAGTAGTATATTTCGGTGCAAATAACGCCAAGTGCCAGCAGAGAATCATCATTGCAACGCCAATGTAGTTGAGGACATCGCCGATATCATAACTAAACTCGATGGCATGGCGCTCAGGCTGGACAACCAGTCCACCTTATATCCAAACGATTACTGGCCATCCGGCATAGCCGGGTGGCTTTTTCTGTACCATTGGCAACCCGCTAAATACTGGCCCCCTGCAGCACGAGAAGGTCACCGGCCAAGAGTTGACTCGTGTTTATAGCATTGACACTGACGTCAGCTATGTGTATAATAAGAATCCCATGACTCCCTAATGACAAAACCAATATGGATGATAATGAAGTCATTATTTCTGCCATAATGGCGCATGACAAGCTGCTCAGCAGTACTGTTCATCCTTGGTTTCAATTCCCCGAATACAAACAAAACGACTAACAAAAGGAGATCACTATAATGAAAAAGATTTCTGTAATCATGATTACTTGCCTCATTCTACTTTCAATCACTACGTCAGCCTATGCCGCTTACGGATGTCAGCACCAATTTAAACCGACAGGGCAGTTGCTCAAGAACTATGCTGCATATACACGAGAAGAGCACTATGAAATCATGGTACTCGAAACACAATGTGAGGTGTGTGGTGAATATAGTGGTGTTGAATGGGAGAGATACACCGACCTGCATACCTGGTATGTACACGATGATGAGCACATAAGCGACGTTAAGCATATCTATTACCAGACCTGTTCGTATTGCCTTGCTATCTCCTCATACATCAAAGCATGCGGTGGTATTCATCCAGTCACTGGTGAGTAAATAAACAAGTCTCTTGGTTTGAGTGTCAGCTTCATCCCGCAAAACTACAAAACAAACGTTCAGGACGCCTTCTTGCTTTGCTCGCTCATGTAGCACTCCCACATATCGTTGCAATCGAACAAACGCTCGGCAAGAGGAAGTAGCCACTTTCGTGGTACTTCCAGGCTTCAATACGTAGTTATCCAGACGAAAGGTGATATTCCATGAATTACAAATTCGGACTTTTTCGCATTCTTCGCAACATACGTCCATATCTTCTACTCACCATCCTACTTGCTTGCTCATTCTTTGTCGGTTTCTGTGGCTTTTTTTCACATTACATCACAACTGAACAGGTTGAGGCCATAGAATCATGCTATTCCGTCTTGGCTTCACCGAATCAAGAATATCACCTTTCCCATAGACAATATGATGATTCATGGGTTCTTTCCTATGTACATAATGGTACAACGCAACGTCACGTTATTGATTACTCGGCATATAGTCAACTTGGTCAAAACTCCATCATTGTCCAAAGCAAAAATGAAGGTCGTGCAATGGGAGCGATTACCGATAGTATCATTCTCCCCAGTAAATACGATCGTTATGGAAATGTGACTCATGCGTCTACAGTGCAAGAATCATATTGTGTATTACTGGTCACATGTACGAACTCCCCACAGCTGATTGCAGGCTGCAATTTGTCTTTCACTGCTTCTGTCGATGATATTCTTTCATTGCACCCCGATTATCCAGCGCCCAAAGAAGTTAATGTTGTTCTCTGTAACACAGGGTTGGATCAGACAGGACTTCCATTAGTTGCTCAAGGTGAACAGTACGTTGTATGGGGAACCTATGGTTCCGAAGTACACCAATATGGAGCCGGAAATAAACTATTATACGACGAAAGCACTAGCTATCATACTTTGTATAGCCGCACACTCAGGCCCTACCCACTCATAACTGCGCCAACCTATAAGAATGGGGCCCATAGTTGGCAGTTGCTTGACGAAGAATTCCCGGAATTGCTGTCACCAGAGAGTCCTTCAATTGATACTGTTGTACACACAGTCACACAACTACGCGCAGCAGTTCCACTATATGGGGTGGGTGTGAACGGCATTAATGGACTTTTACCATTTCACTCTGGGTTGTACTACCTAACAGAAGGACGTGACTTTTCAACTTTCGAAACTCAGCAAGGTAAGCAAGTATGTATTATTAGCGAGCAGATTGCTGAACGTAATGCACTAGAAATTGGTGACCATATCTCTCTTTCGCTTGTCTATAACGACACAATGTATTCGACAAATGCAACAACCGGCGGCGTCTCGTTTTCCATGAGCATCGCCCCAGATACTTGTACAATCGCTGAAGTTGAATGTGAAATAGTTGGTATATATAGTGGCCCAGTTGATGATGGTACCAGCCCATTATTCTTTCCTGCATTTACCATGTTCATTCCAGAAACAGCTATGCCCGTTGGGACAACACCCAAAACAACAATAGCATTAGCGAATAACCAAACACTTACTGTTGGCGGTGAATCATATGGAAAAGCGCTTTCCGTATTACAGACATATACTCTTTACAAAGGCCAAGAGAGCGCCTTTATGGAACACCTCAATAATCTTGGGATAGCAACTTTGTTCACTGTAAGTGATAATGGGTATAGCCTCATCAGTCCAGTCTTGATAGAAATGACCAGTGATGGCAAGCAACTCCGAAATATGTGCTTAGTAGTAGAATTGGTGTTACTAGTATGTGTTTCACTTATGTATGCATTTCAGTGTCGAATTGAGCAACGACAATTACTGCTGCTTGGTTCCACTCGTCGTTGGGTGCATGAATATCATATTACAGGAATCCTTTTTACTGGTCTCTTTGCATGTATTATTGCACTGCTTCTTTCCTTCGCATGCTGTGACGAGTTGCGTAGTATATTAAGCAGATTTAGTGTTCTTTCGCTAAGCACGTTGAATTCATCAGCAAGTCGTGCTACAGCTTTAGTTGATTGTCCCATCACAGAATTCATTAGTGCATTTTGTTTCCATTTCATTACTCTCTCGATAATCTCCAACGCGTCAATGCTGCTTTGTTTAGCTTTTGTTAATAGTAAGGTAAATAGAGGAGGGTGAAAATATGCCTGAGTATCTCAAACGAATATTGCGCAAGCCATTTGCTACGCTTATAGTCATCGTTGTCTTTAGTGCTCTTGCCGTATTGATGAACCACCTACAAAGCTCTTTACAGTCACGTCAGGAAAGCCTACTGCGTTTATCTGAAGAAACCGAAATATGGTGTGTTCTTGCTAATCGCATAACAGGACAGACAAATCATCTTAATGCAAGCTACCAATATGCGCAGGGTTCCTACTACGATCAAGCAAACGGAATGAGCACATATATGTCAGAAGTGCGCATTGTAACTCAAATGGATGGTGTGCATCTATCCGACAATGGGAATTCCGTTGTCTTTGCCGCAGTAAACAGTATGGATGCATGGCTACCGCTCCGTGATGCCAGTGTTAGCATTGTCAATGGGAGGGACGTTTCCTTTCTTAATGAATCAACTACGGCTTGTCTCATTAGTGAGGATTTACTCGGGGTTGTCAGTAATGACCATTTGTCAGTGCTGATGCCGAGTGGGGCGACTCTTCTCATTGAAGTAGCTGGTACCATTGCTGGACTTGAGCATACAATAGTTGTTCCATGGCAAGCATATAGGGACGTATATGCTTACTACGGTTTTCACGGGCAATCTTTAGACGAGTTTTCATTCTTACTGGCTGATAACTCTCAATTAACAGCAATGCAAGAGGCCTTTCATGAAATGTTTGCAATTGGCAGCGCCTCCTCCGCAAATTCTTCAGAAATCTTACTTATCAATGATTTTCAGTATCAAAAATGCATGCTGCACTCTAAGCGCAACCTGTTTCTACTCGAACTCCTCCGACCTGTATTAGTAGGATCTATCATAATAGTAGGTGCGGCTACAACATCATTATTGTTACGCACAAGACAGTGGGAACACGCACTCATGATTAGTCTAGGGCGTAGCATCATTTCCATCATGCTGCAAACCTTATTGGAAATTACTACAGGATGCTGCATTGGAGTCGCAATGATTCTCACTCTCAGCAGCACTTCGGTGGCTTCTCTTACTCTGTTACTTCTTGCATTTCTATTTGGCGCATTGATATCTCTACTACTAGACTTAACCAAGCCAGTATTAAGACACATCAGCCACAGGGAGGTGTGAAAATGATACGATTGAAGAATGTCTCCTATGCATACACTAATAAGAAAGAGCGAGTTGAAGCACTTAAAGATATTAGCTACATATTTGAGTCCGGCAAGCTATATTCAATAATGGGACCAAGTGGAAGTGGAAAAAGTACATTACTTTCCTTGATCATGGGTTTTGATAAGCCCACAACAGGTGAAATTTTCCTGGACAAGAAGAACATAGTAGATTACTCTGCTCAAGAATACAGAGCAACGCAAGTTGCAATGATATTTCAACAATACAATCTGTTACCATATCTTACAGTTCAGGAGAATGCCGCATATCCTCTTCTTCTACAACACATCCCAATGAAACAAGCCTACCAGAGCGCTAGTCTGCATCTCAAAACGCTTGGCTTAGAAGAAAAATTGTTCAAACGTTTACCTTCAATGCTCTCTGGCGGGGAGCAACAACGAGTGGCAATTGCCCGCGCTGTTTGCTCTGGCGTAAAGGTCTTGCTCGCTGATGAACCTACTGGTAATCTTGATTACACGAACGCGCAAAATATCGCCAGAATATTTCTGAAACTCGCACACGAACAGCAATGCACAGTCATTATGGCTACACATGATTCAGAAATAGCATGTATCGCCGATGTTCAACTGCGAATCAGAGATGGTATTCTGTCCGACATAACCCAATCAAGTAACCCTGCCATTTAAAGTTGGAGATATGTGCTATGGTCTCCCTTTGTTATTTTGTGCTCAAGCGCAGAATAACAGAAGGGAGACACCCTATGAAGTGCCAAGGCAAATGTTTCCTGCGCGACTACCTTTTCCACGTAACCTTCAAATCCCAGCCTACATAGACGCGTTCCCCAGCCCTGAATGAGAATTAGAGATAGCATCAATACAGCAGCGGATAGTAACGGAGACTCTCTGCGTAGTCGCAGCGAGTCTCCTTCACTGTACTGAGAGTCTCAGCGTGATCAATCAGCAGCAGATGCTTAAAGAGTAGGCGATACGTAAGTGTCAAAAAAACCACGAATAAACACGGCCAACAAGGCGAGATTACCCTGCTGGCCGTGTTAATTCATGGAATGGTTGACGGTAACTTACCAAGTCCGTCTCTTTCATTTTTGCGCGTTCTTCACTTCAAAGGCAGTGCGTGCTTCCATATTGAAAACACTGCCCCTATTGACGGGTTGAAGCTGCATGTTGCAACCTTATAGATTGAAAATTATCCCAATGCATAAGCATGTTTCAGGCTTGCATATTCATCCGGCGTAAAGCTATCCCACCATTGCTGCGTCGCATGTTGGAATACACTTAAAGGAAGTGCTAAGAACAAATCCATAATCCCGGGGTAAAAATTATCGAAATCATCATTTTGAACGAGCGGCTCCAGTTTTTTAGGGCTCATTCGCAGACTATGTAACTTCACTGCCTCTCGTCTCACCCATAGATTCGGATCATTAAGAGCCCATTGCAAATGGAATACATACTTTTTATTCTTCGAATATGTGTCCGTGAAGTAAGTTAGTAGTCCCATTTTGCTTTCACAACAAGGTATCTTACTTGCATCCTCCAACTGCGATTCGATAGTCCTGTTTTTTGCGTTCTCTAAAAATGGTGACAAGTCTATGTGCTTTTGATCACGCCATGACCCATAAAGCAATGACAAAATGAATTTATGCTTAGCCTTTTCGGGTAGTCGTCCTCGAGATCTTGCGTTAACAAGCTCCTTTCTTAGACCTTTTTGATCGCTTTGAGTATATGAAATATACCCTTGCACATGTGCCAATTGCTTGTCATCCAATAATGAGAAAAATTGATCGAGATTTACTATTCTATCGTCCTTATCGGAGTATTTGCTTTTGGTATAAGCCTTAAGCAATTCACACAGTCCCCATTGGGTTTTTGACAGGTTGGTTATCAGATAGATCTTTACATCATAGTCCGGATTTTCACATGAATACAGATTGGCCAGCCATACAGCGTCAATGCGATTGATTAACCCTTTCTTGACTTTTTCTTGGACTGTCAAAAACAATTCTTGCTCATTTGCCAGCAAATATCTAGCACCAATAAGTCCTACGCACTGGTCTTGCCAGTATGGAGAAGAAAGTAGCGCTAATAGCAATGCTTTTTTTCTCCTTGAGTCGGACAAACATGAAACTAAGCTACCAGCAGCTCGTCTTACAAGCCAACTCGCCTCTGAAATCTCCCGGTGGTTCGTCTGCTCGAGGCCAAAGACTTTCTCACATATTGTTAGTGCAGTTCCCTCTGGCACATCTTGTAGGGAGTACCACATTGCCTCTCGAACCCTTGCATTAGATACCCTTAGTTGTGTAATAAACCGCTCCGGAAAGTCTGAATAGAAGGAAAGACTCTTTTGATTAGATGCAAGCATGAACGCTGTATCGCCTACTTCAGCACTGCCTAAATGGACACAGGCATCTCTATAACCAAGTTCAAAAATTAATTTGGCAATCGAACTAACAGAGAGTTCAGCATTCTCGCTTTGTATTTCTTGAATTGCTGCACATAAAACCTTTGTGAAGACGCTTCCTTCTTCCGCATTGAAGACAGCTCTATCGTAGCATCCACAAGACGCCAGTATTGCTGCTCTAAGCCCATTGATATCTGTTTCCACACTCTTTAGAGCCATACCAGCATAACAACAGTCTAGAATAAGTAGGAGTTTAGTATTTCTCCTAAAGATCTGCACGATCTCACGGATACTAAGCGATCCAGTCAATGAAGAATCGCATTGTGTAAAACACAAAGAAATTTCGTCTTTGTCCAGCGCAGCATGCCCACTAAAATATATCACCAGCACATCATCATAATTGTGTTCATCTTGACGCGATTGGCTCATCTGTTCCAGTAGCGTTCTCGCTGTTTGACTCGTGATATTCTCCAAACATATACTTGAATGATATTGAAAGCTTCTACCCAATGCTGCACGAAAGGCATCATATACCCTTTGGGCATCCTGCTTTGCGCACGGAATATCAGAATAAGTATCGTGGACATAGTGGGAAATACCGATCGACACGATTGATAACAAGCTATCACCTCTATCTTCTGTTATTCCCTTCTTAACTTATTCTTCCAGAGAATATCACTTGATATCCTCAATCTGAATTTCTATATCTCCCTTGTGGTTACTAGCAACTGTTACACGTTCTATATTCTCCGCAACGATCTCAATCGTCCACGTCTGATGTCGCTTATCCGGATGCCTTGCTAATAGAATTTTCATATAATCGTATATCGCGTTGGCAATAAGGCCAGTAGAAATCCCAGTAACCAACGATATTACGACGGAGAGCTCGCATTTGGCAGTTTCATCATTGACATGCTCGACACATATTTCAGCATCTGTTAATCTAAAACGATTGCGAATACATGAAGCAAGTTCGTTTAGCAAAATGCTATTGTAAGAATCCGGAGAAAAATTCTTAACTGCAATATTATTCATGATTTATCCTCCTCTTAATCTTTATACAGTGTTGTGGATACGATTTCGCATAGTTGCGAAGTCTCTCAATGTTTGCTGGTGTGAACTCCATGCGAATTAAACTATCCTCAGTATCTGAAAGATGACAAATGTGTTGGTCAGGATATAGTGCCCAATAAGAAGAATAGTCAGAATTTGTTCTTGTCAACAGCAATGTCTGGCTCGAGTCCACAATCTTGGTTATTGTATTAACACTGTCGCAGTACTCACTATGAGATACTTTTACCAAGTCAAACGTAGACAACTTGTTTGCGGGATGAGGTTCAATTACGCACCATTCTTTAGGATTGAGTAATGAAATAAAATTTGCAAACTCAAGCCAATGCGGCAACATATTCTTGGTAACAACTGTGTTGATCCGCACTCGATCACAACCAGCAGCTAACATGGACTGTAAAAATGCAGTAGTCTTCCCAAAAGCATTCTGATCGCCACACACTTCGTTGTGAACATCTTCAATGCCATGCAGAGAAACAATAACTCTTGAGAAACATTGCCAGTTATTCATAACCCACTTGGTATTGTTTATAGAACCTATTCCACTAGTTGTTATTGTAACTGCTACCCCTCCTGAAATACAGGCCTCGACGAGGTAAGGCAAGTTCGCTAGTAGCAAGGGTTCTCCTCCCGATATATCAACTTTCTGAACACCAAGACTCTTAAATAGCTGTACAGTTGAGTCGATCAATGCACCATCATAAACCACATGATTTGTTCGCTGAACAGGTTTTGAAAAACAGAATTTACAGTTTAGCTGGCAGTCATGTGTAGTATGCCACATTATTTGTGCAATATCAGGTGAATACTGTGAATCGCCTAAAAAAGTGTTTCTAACTCCGTCATATTGGAAACTCATCTGTACTCCTCTCCATACACGTGCTATTGTGCCTATTGAGGTATCTCTCTACCATGCATCGATTTCTGTTAGCATTCTTTGCAAAAAGGTAATACAAGCATCTGGGAGTTCTTGCAAACTGCAGTTGTTTTCAAAGCAAAAGTCATATACATATTCCTCTGCATTGTCATCTGCTACGTTTCCGTAAACATGATCTGCAAGCCCCTCTCTTGATGATCGAATAAGAAGTGTGACGCATTGAATTCTCACAGATGACATGTAATCAACAAAACCTGCTATTTGATCAGCCTCTCGGATATGAACGAATAGTATGTCTACATTTTCCTTAATGAAGCTATTCACTTCTTGTATGAGATACCTATTTGGTAAGTCATTATACCAAACCAGAAGTTGCTTTAGGTCTGCAAGAAACTTCCTCGATTTGTTATCCTTTTCCCCCTTCCATCCGCACATAGAAGCCAATTGCTTAATCGGTGTAATTGCGGAAATTGATTTGCAACGAAATACCCTCCCCGCACAAGAGCAGAAAGTATCTTTGCCAACACCACCTTTTCCGTTGATTACACAGACCACCTTCTTCTGCAAGCGTAAGCATGCAGGGGAAGCCTTCATGCTCGCGTTCATTCTAGCCACCTCCTCCGCACATTAGTACAACTTGATGCCATACTCTTTCTGAATATGATGGATGGCTTGAATGTATTTACAATTACCAGTATAGCGCACACTACAATATTCAGGTTCGCATTCCTCCAAGTATCCTTTAGCGCATAAGTTTGTAAACAGCAACAGCCTGAGTTCATCAATCAATTGTTTCCTGCTATCAGCTTTTATTTCTTGGATAAGGGTCATCACTGTAGCGCTAGTCAAAATATTCATAATACACCTCTCTATCCTTTCACTCATACTTGTCCTATGCCTTAATATCTAACAAAAGATTCAGTATGGATTGAGATAAGATCCCATTCGATTATATCACATGATTGTAGAAATGTCACGTTTTTCACATGTGAATATAGTGAATAATTTCGCAAATAAACCAAATAAACAAAACGCACACGCAACTCAGACATTGAATTGTTCAAGAATTCGCATTTTGAAATGTGTTAGCACTTTGCTAGTGCATCACCTCCGCTTCAAGATTTCCCCCCGATATCATGTATGTTCGGCAAGTGGTGCATGTGAGCGCTCATAGCACTTTTCATGCAAAACTTGTTGGGAAGCATCCCAAACCCTTTGGACATTTCCGTTGGAAATGGCTGTGCCGCTGGGCGGCGATTCGTAACTGAACCATGTGCGTTACCTCTGTATCTCAGAAGAGTCTGATAGAAACCGATTGTGAACTTTACTTTCGTGCTAATTCTGCATATAATGTTAGCATGGAAAGAGGTGAGCCGATGGAAGATCGTTTGTTGGCAATCGCTGCATCACAAGGTGGTGTTATCAGGACAGCAGACGCAGTATCCGCTGGGATTACCAAGTTTAGATTTGCAGCGTTCCTTCAGAAACATGGATATGTTAGGGTATCCCACGGTATTTACCTATCTCCAGCTGCATGGCCGGATGAGATGTTCCTGTTGCAGCTCCGCTGTCCCAGTATTGTGTTTTCCCATGATACTGCTTTGTATCTACTTGATTTGAGCGATCAGGAGCCTATGCAGCTGACCGTAACTGCCAAGACAGGATATAATCCATCCCATTTGTCTGATGAAGGAGTCAGAACCTTTACGATCAAAAAAGAGCTGTTTCACATTGGCGTAACAAAATGCACGACTCCATTTGGACATGAGGTTAAAGCCTACAATGCTGAGCGGACGATCTGTGATCTTGTGCGGAGCAGAAGCAACCTTGACCCTCGTTTTCTGCAAGAGGCATTAAAGCGCTATATGTCGCGCAGCACCCGGAATGTGCCGCTCCTCTTGGATTATGCAAGTGCTTTTCATTGCAAAAAATACCTGAAACCATATCTGGAAGTTTTGTTCTCCTTGTGAATCTGGTTATCCTTACGATTCAGGAATTATAGGTTCTTTGCATTTCGGTTATTAGAAACAGTTTGCTCCTGCGGGGTAATCATCATCTGATGATTGAGGATGCGTTCCACATTAACCTGAGCCTCCTGCAGCTGCTTGCACTCCACTTTTGCTCGGCGATATGCTGCATAGCGTTTCTGCTTTTCAACGATCAGTTGGTGTTCCCGCTCCTGCAACTCTGAAATCTTCGGAAGCTGGTTCTGTCCAAGACGGTCAAATGCCTTTTTCGCTTCCCGATAGCAACGTAGTTCTTCTTTGTGTTCTGCGGCAAATTGTTTGGAGTACCCTGAAACACGATAGGCTTCTGCCACCCTTCGGGTGCGACTATAATCAAAGATGTGTTGGCGGAGCACACGTAGCTGCTGAATCTGTTCATCAATTTCATGGCAATGTTCAAGTGACATGGACTCATTCTGCTGAGCGCTGGAGATTACGGTAGCTATGTCTATGCTATTCAGTGCCCCCCTTGCTTCCAGCATCCGAACCGACTTAGCCGCTCTTTTAAGATTCTCCTTTTTCGCCCAGTATGCAAAACCAGGCCCCTTCCCCGAATCCATTGCAGCCCTGATGTCTATCAGAAGACCGATTCGCTTGTCTCTGATGACACAGGGCTTGCTTTTTGATTTGGGCGGTTTTCTCTTACCGTCAATGATCGCCCGTAGGCTGTTTTCGTCATACCCATCTCCCAGCGTATCCAGACGAGCAAAGCGAGTGAACCCCTCTCGGTGCAGACTGATTCGCTTTCCGCGCTTCACTTCCCAGCCATCCTGTTCAAGGATAGTCAACAGATCATCAAGGCTCTGAGGCTTCTCCTGCAAAGCTGATTCTATCGCTTCCCGCAGCTGTTCCTTCTGTGACTTCGGCTTCAGGATACCAAGCCATGAGCCATAGTTCAATCCACGGTGCTTCGGGTTCGTTATTACGGATAGTTGGTGTTCAAGACAAATCTGGTTACTGAGCCGTCCGACTGCCTGCCCTGACAGGTAGAAATCTCTGAATTTACGGTCGCCATCCAGGGATACAGCATTCCAGAGAATATGATTATGGATGTGATCGCAGTCAACATGGGTGGCGACAATGAAGGAATACTTGTCCTTCAGGAAGCGGTGTGCGAACTCTACTCCTATTTGGTTCGCCTCCTCCGGCGTCACCTCACCGGGCGCAAATGATTGACGGACCTGATAGGCAATCACACCCTGATCAGAGTTTCGATGCGTTCGATCTCTGTACTGCCGATGCGACAGAGCCCACTCTGCATCAGCAGTTTCAGAAGCACATCGATAAGTAGTTACAAGAGATCCGCCATTGGTCTTGGTTGGATTGATTATGTAGCTGATCCTTGCGTTTAGACTATGGGGTAGACTTTTCCCCATGCTCAGGTGCATGGGGATGATTCGTGTCGCTGCGATGATACATCCCTCCAATGAAAACTATGAATTGAACCACTGCCGCGCCGGTGTAATGAGGAAGCTCTGTTTTCAGCGAGCTTACTGTTGTTCTTATTATAATATGTTTATTCTAGTGGTAAGTCTTAACTATGTACTATACTGTTCATTCGCGCATGAAGGGCATCCGGACTTCTCTTAACAAAGCTGCTCTATTCCAGACTAGTGAGCCTCAGCTTCTCGCACCCGGCTTCCACAAGGAATCGCTGTACATCCTCTACGGTGTCCATGAACATGCAGTCCAGCACCAGTTGATAAGCCTGGTGCTGTTTTATTGGCCGAAGCAGGTAACCGGCCTTGGCGATCATCTCTCTTGACAGCCAGGGCGGCAGCTGGAGTGCAATGCAGATAGCAATCACCTGATCCAAAGAATAGTCCCGCCGCTCTTGAGTGCGCATACGCGATATCGTGCGGGCGGAGATTCCCGCCCTTTCCTCCATACCCTCAATAGTCAGATGTGCCCGCTTCATCAGATAGCTCAGTGCGTCTGGAAAGGATAGCGGCAGCTCTGAGATCAGCTTTGTCATTGCTGTCAGCTTCTCTTTGTTGCTCAGCAATCCTTTCTCCTGCGCGAAGGCCATGTAATGCTGGTTGTAAGCCTCATCGCTGTTCATCGCGCCGAAGCAATAATCCGCCACGCCGCAAGGCTCGTAGACGCTGCTGAACCGTAGGCAGCACTGATCCACATGAGCATTCGCCCATGCAGTCAGACGCAGCCCCTTCTCGGTGTGTCGGACAAATCTGCTGTCATTGATACAGATGTGTCCGTCCACATAGATATACTGCCCGCTTTGAATCTGCTGCCGGAAGCCCTCATTCTCCCGATAGATGGCGAGCATATCCTTCCTGGCGATTACAAAGGTGTTATTCCCTTCACCATTGCCTGTAGAAAAGGCGAATGGCTCAATGTAGCGGCCTTCCACATAATTCAGCGCACCCTTGGCAGCGATGTGCCCCATCTGCAGCAACCTTGCCCTGACACGAAACTTGGGCAGGTCGTATTCCGCTGCAATCGTTCGGGCAACACCATCAAATTTCTGCCCTGCATGATGATTATTTTGTGCCCTGCGCGCCCACTCTCTGGCTACCAGCGGCTCCATCATTCTCAGCGGCATCATCAGGCCGAAGCTGCCGCGTCGCGCCTGCCACTCCATCCATTTCAGCGGGTTCGCGGGAACCCGATCATTTTGCACCACAATGCGTTTGGTTTTCAGCAGATTGACGTCGCTGTTGTGCATGTCCTGCAACCGAAAGAACATATAGTGCCAGTCATAATGAATGCACTCATGATAGATCTCCAGCTGGCAGCAGTCCTTATGCACTGCATCGGTGTTGATCACGATGGTGCCAGCCGGAATGCTGACTGAACAAGGTATGTCCAGTCCACACCCTTCCTCATCCTGCTTTTCTGCCATTATCTCACCGTCGCAGAAAAAGAGCATACTGAGCGTACCCTTCTTCTTGTACAACGGATACCGTGCGACCTGCAAGCCCATGCGAGCAGCCAGCAGGTAGGCATCATGCTCCTTCATATCCTCCAGGGCCTTGGGGCAATGGCGCAACAGCAGTTCCTCTGCACCCTGCTCCACTTCATCCTTGCGGAGGATTGGTACAAGGTAGCTGCTCAGCATCCACATATCCCGTTCGGGTTTGTCCTGCAGGTATCCGCATTCTCCGCAGGTGAAGCCCATGCCCGTGTGCATATCCACCCACAGTTCGCAGTACAGATCGTATACTTGCACAACGTTGTTTACTGATACATATGCGCTGATAACCACATCCACCAGCAGTGTGTGGGTATCACGCCGCCAGAAGCTCATTTCTCCGAAATGGCAGTCTCCGGCACGAAGTGTTACTGTGCCTCCACATTTCTCTGCGATTTCTTTGAGTGTTCCACCTGCGATCTGCCGGTTGATTTCACCCAGGATCAAGCGTTTGTGGTGCTTGAGAATATATTCCTGCATTGATTGTACCCGTGGAACGGTCACCGTTTTGGTTCTCCGAGGGGGCGATATGACATCACATTCGTCCATAGTATCTACATGCTGCGTGTCCATCTCCTTGCTATTCATATTGTCGTCTGAGATCAGCATAAGGCGCTGCATATTGTCCAGCATTGCTTGTACCCTCCATGCGTTAGGTTCTGCACAATCAGGGCTGATTGTGTTTGCATCGTCTTCGTTCTTTTACAAATGATATTATACCAAACGTACGTTCTGTTGTAAACGCGAACAAGATAACTTTCAGCCACCCTACACATTAGAAAATTTTCTTTTTCAAAACACGCCACGGCGTGGCGTGCTCGAAACCCTTGAAATTCCTACATTTCTTTGAATTCCCCCCCTAAAAACAGGCCAAAATCGGCCAAAAACACGCCACGCCGTGGCGTGGTCTTCTGTCGTGGATTCATCTATCATATGGGCATCAGGTGCGGCGCTCCCGGCCAGAGCATTCGCAAGCAGCTCCTGATAAGCCACCGCATGGATCCCGCGAAGATCGATGCAATTAGTACAAGAAGTCCTGGACAAGCGATCCACGGAGGTATGAATATGAACGAAGTTTATTTGGAGGGCATCATCGTCTCTGTTGACAAGCCCGAAGCCAAGGCAGATCAGAATCATCATCTGGTATGTCAGCTGCGCATGACCCACCGAACCCGTCAGGGCCAGCTCAAGCATGAGCTGTACACCGTCAATGTATGGAACCGTCTGGCTGATTGGGCTGAGAGGCACATCGCGGCCGGTACGCCGGTATTCATCAAGGGTTATCTGACGCAGCGCAACCACAGCGGCGCAGCCGCAGTAGAGATCACCGCCAGCCGTTTTGTCATCAAGCAGGCCCTGCTTCACTCTGAAGAATCGCAGTCCAGCCCTTCCGAAGAGTAAGGAGGTGAACCATCATGGATGCAACGCTGCAGACCATCATCGAAGCTGCGCTGCAGCAGGGTACTCTCCATATAACACAACTCAAGTTATCTATTCATGAATTGATATTATAGCTCATATTTCATCAGATTCAAACCACCCTATAGCTTTGAAGCCACTGCGATAATAACGAGTACATCTGCATCCAGTTTACTCCATGTGCATTTTCAAAGCATCAGATAATGCTCTGAAATCAATGTGCATAATGACGCAAAAAGGACATCTCACTCTTCTCAGAGTGGATGCCCCTCAGGAATATGAGAGTTGCTTTACTCCTCTATTTTCTTTTGTCGTCCATTTTACACCCCCAGTATTTCAGTGTATATCTCGGGCTTGTTCTCACGGTTTGGAAAAGGATGAAAGCCCGCCTGACAACCGCAATTCCTTGATTTTCAAGGCATTCCCGGCTTGTCCTTAATATACCATAAGGGCACACATTCGCCACTGAATCCATCCGCTGCGGGGTAGACCTGAAAACGCTCTCTGAGATGCTGGGGCATTACAGCGTAGCCTTTACGATGGACACATACGGACACGTCACAAACGCCATGCAGGACGATGCAGCACGCCGTCTGGAGCTGGCCATACTGGAAAGGAAGCTGGGTTCATAACCCGGCCTTTCCTTTATTCCGATATGCTTTCCAGAATGAATTGTGGTCAAAACTGTGGTCAAATGTCATTCTGAAACAAGAAAAAAGCCCTGAAAACGCAGTGTTTTCAAGGCTTTTACGTTAGTGCGGGAAACAGGACTTGAACCTGCAAGCTCGTACGAGCACATGAACCTGAATCATGCGCGTCTGCCAATTCCGCCATTCCCGCACGGAACAGAAAATATTATACAACGGAATGGGCGGGTTGTCAAGGGGAAAAAGGAAGTTTTTTCAGAAAAGGGGTATGATGCACGCCCCCAGCCCGGAAGCCTCGAATTTATCTTCCGCAACGCCACCAAGAACGAGAGCTACACCGTCCCCCTGCCCCTGACCGGGCGGCAGAAGGGCGGATCATGTGCGGCGGACTGCTCCATGATATCCGCGAGTTGAATAAGCAAATGAACAGCGCCTCTCCTGATCGGGGAGGCGCTGCTTGTTGTATAAGAGGGGAGTTGTCCGCAGTGGATTTACTGGCCCGCCAAGGCATATTCCGCCCACAACTCATCAAGGGTTCGCCCGGTGTAATCCCGCCAGAGATCAGCCGTGTAACGTCCTTCATGCAGGGTGCGGTTGAGGCGGATGATCAGCTGCTCCCCATAGGTCTGGGATATCCAGTTCAGGAATCCGCCTGTTACCGTATAGGAATCCATGTAGCTCTGACCTTCCTGCCAGGAGCTTAGCGCCCAGTTTGCATCCTGACGGTAGCTGTATTTGGCGCGGGCATAATCCGCAAGTCCCTCGGTCAGGACAGGAATGAAGGGATCGTCTCCATAATAGCCGTTCTGCACAACGTGGAACAGCTCATGTGTCAGCAGGTTGTAGTCCTCCGGATGAGCGTCCATATACTCAATGGAGACGAAAATACTCTGGCCGTCGGTATAAGCCACGCTATCAGGCGCATGGTGGAAAAATATAGTCACTTCCGTGGCGTCGGTGGTACCATACACTTCTCGCATCACAGGATAGCGGGAAAAGTACAATTCCTCGAACACCGTGTGATGGACAGGGGCTTCCTCACCCTCTGGCCAGAACACCACCAGCGTGTAGTGGCTGTTGCTGACGCTGATTTTATGGCCCACAAAGGAAGTAGACTCTGCCTTTGCGCAGGAGACGCATATTACGACCATCATCACAAGAAAAAGGAATTTACGCATGCGATGCACCTCGATTCACTTGGTTTTTTTCATGATACCACTACTTGCATATTTCTGTCAACGCATCCCTAATTGACAAAACCCCTGCCATCCACTACAATGAATTGATGCCAAACCATAAAGGAGGCTGCCCATGAAGCGCCTTTTATCCTTATTGTTGCTGCTGTGCCTGCTGCCTGTTTTTGCGGTGGCTGAGGAAAGCGCCAGCGGGGGGCCCGCCATCATTGACCGCACCGGCAACCTGACGGAGGAGTACCAATTCCCTGAGGGCACGCCGGTGCTGGAAATCGTCTTCCCCCGCGTGTATTCCTCGGACTGCGCCATCGTCCGCTACGGCTATGATGTGATGATGATCGACGCATCCACTGGTACGGAGGAGATGCATGACCGCATCAAGTCCGCGCTCTCGTCCATGGGCGTGGATTATATCGATATCGCCTTCAACTCCCATCCCCATGACGACCACATCAACGGCTTTGTCCCCCTGGCGGAGAGTTTTCCCGTGGGGCGGCTCATCCTTACCTTTGAGGAGGACTGCAACGACAGCATGAAGAATACGGTGGCCGCCTTCAATGAGAAAGACATCCCCATCGAGCATGTGGAAGACGGCGATGTGTTCTATATGGGCCCGGAGGAGGACGTGGTGATCCGCGTGCTGCAGCGCAATGACTCCGGCACCTGGGAGCCCAACAACCGCTCCGCCATGCTGCACATCCAGTTCGGCGAGCGCTCGATTATCTTTACCGGCGACGTGGAGAACCACGCCCAGCGCTCCTTCGGGGAGAATCCGCCGGAGGGCGGCCTGAAGGCGGATATCCTCAAGTACCCCCATCACGGGCAGGTCAAGCTGCATGATCCCTTCTTTGACGCCATCGACCCGGAATTGGTGTTCATGAACGGCGCCAATCAGGTCATGGAGGGTGCGAAGAGCTACCTGGACAAGAGAAGGGTACCCTACCTGATCGGTTATGAGGGTCTCACCCGCCTGCGCACCGACGGAGTGGTCTGGGTGGTGGACTACATGCACGAAAACTACACCGACCGCAACACCAAAAACCCCGACTACAAGTGACAGGAGGCCGCTATGCGCTACCAGTACCTGCTGATCGACAACGACAATACCATCATGGACTTCAACGCCGCCGAGGCCAAGGCTCTGGTGGACGTGCTGAAGAATCGCGGCCTGCCCACCGACGACGCTACCGTCCACCGTTACCACGAGATCAACGACGCGCTGTGGAAGGCCCTGGAGCGAGGTGAAACCACCCAGCCCAAGCTCAAGGTGGAGCGCTTTCGCCAGCTGCTGACGGTGCTGGGACGTGAGGACATCGACCCGGCTGCCCTGGGCGCGGAGTACGCGGCGGGCCTGGGCAATCACTCCGATCTGCTGCCCGGCGCGGAGGGCTTCATCCGTGCCCTCCACGGCAAGATGAAGATTGCCCTGGTCAGCAATGGGGTGAGCGCCATCCAGCGCAGCCGCCTGAGCCTGTGTCCGCTGACGCCCCTGTACGACGCGATCGTCATCTCCGAGGAGGTCGGCGCGGCCAAGCCCGATCCCAAGCTGCTCCATATCGCCATGGAGATGCTCGGCTGCACGGACAAATCGATGGCCGTCATGATGGGCGACAGCCTGTCAGCGGACATCGGCGCGGCCAACAACGCCGGCGTGGACAGCATCTTCTTCAGCCTGAAGGGTACGACCAGCGACAAGGCAACCTATACGGTGTTTACCCACGCGGAAGCGCTGAAGATTCTCACGGAGGAATGATTATGAAGATTTCCAAGCGCGACGCGCTGATGTGGTACTCCTTCTTCGCCCAGCTGGACGAGGAAGAACCCTTGATGCCCCGGCAGCAGGAGATTGCCCTGGCTGTCCTCAGCCAGATCGAAGTAGCCCAGGAAGCCCGCATCGCCGCCCTGCGCGCCGAGATTCCTGATTTGCAGACCATCGCGGGCCGCACCTATTTTGTCGGCGATGCGGAGAAGTTTTCGAAGGGCTGCCGCTCCTGCCTGACTGGCACGGGCCTTTCCGCCATCCGCAAGACCAACAAGTGCAACATCAACTGCCGCTTCTGCTACAACCACGGTGAGCTGGACTGCCAGCCTCCGATCGGCGAGGGCATGTGGGAGATCGGCGGCACCAAGTTCCGCGAGGAGGACATCGACCTCCTGCTGTCCATCCAGCGCAAGCCTACTGGCGTGAGCTACGTCTACCTCGAGCCCTTCATGGAGATCGAGAAGTACTACGGCGTGATTCGCAAGTTTCATGAGGCGGGCGTGCATCAGCATATGTACACCAACGGCACCCTCTGCACGGAGGAAAATCTGCGCGCCCTGGGCGAGGCGGGTCTTGACGAGCTGCGCTTCAACCTGGGCGGCACGAACTGCGCGGACAATGTCATTGCCAATATGAAGCTGGCCAGCAAGTACATCCCCGTGATTGCCATAGAGACCCCCATGACCCCTGACTTCTACGAGCAGTTCCAGCAGAAGAAGGACGAGATCCTCGCCACCGGCATCGCCTTCATGAACTGCGCCGAGCTCCACCTGAACCCCAACAACATCGGCAACTACGAGGGCGAGCCGATGTACATGACCCGCCACGGCTACCTCTCGCCCATCTGGAGCCACGAGCTCACCTGCAGGCTCATGAAGCAGTGCGTGGAGGAAAAGTGGCCCATCGTGATCCACGACTGCTGCAACATGACCAAGTTCGCCCGCGACCTGAACGTGAAGGTGCATGAGGGCGGCTGGTTCGGCGCGAGTGCGTACCACAGCGAGTTCGACGGTATTCCCTATGCGGCCTTCCTGCCCACGCTGGAGGACGAGGACTTCCGCTTCGTTGAGGAAGAGGAGCTGCCCAAGGGGTATCGGCCGGGGGATATTGTTTTGTAACTGCATAATAACAGGCATCCGACATGGTTTGTGTCGGATGTCTTTTTTCGTGTTTTTGTTTGGTGGATGCAGCTGGGAGGCCGCTTTCGCGCGTCGAAAGCGGCGCAAAGCCGCCGGGGGGAAGCAAAAAATGCTTCCCCCCGGACCCCCTCGGGCTCCCCTGCAGTCGGGAGAGCGGCTGCATTGGGGGCGGCTCTGGCTGTAGAGGATTCCTTTGAATTTCCGCATGCTGCGGAAGGAATCCTCTGCAAAATCGCCGCACGGGCTCCTTTGCGGGTTGAGCGGCAGCCGCTGGAACAAAGGGGACTGCTTGCTTTTGCCTGTGCCTTTTGGTGGCCTTATCCGATCTTCCCTGCCTTGCGCAGCATGTCCTCGGCGATCTCGATGCACTCGTACACCAGTCCGTCGCAGAAGGGCTTCTTCTCGTTGCCGGCTTCTGCGTTACGGGCAAGCAGCGGCTTGCAGTCGAGGGACTCCGGGTGCTTTTCGCGCACGCGGGCGTAGTATTCTGCGGTGACGTCGGGCGTGTCCAGGCCGTGGAGGGCCAGCACGGTCACGCCGCCGGCGACGGCTCCGCACAGCGCGCCGGTCTTCATGCCGCCGCCGAAATTCGCGGCAAAGCGCATGACCAGGTCGGTCGGGAGCCCCATTTCCTCCGCGAAGGGCAGGATAGCGGCCTGTCCGCAGTTGTAGTGTGGGGTGACGATGGCGCGGAGTTCTTTCGCGCGGGTGATGTATTTGCTCATAGGCATCTCTTTTCTCGTAATCTGCGAGCTGCACGCGAACTCAACCGAAAAGGAGCCGCGCAGCTCGATCGCGAAAGGGGAGTCCAGAGGGATGATATCCCTCTGGCGGGGGTGTAGGGGGCAGCGCCCCTTACGCGCCGAACTGCGCGTTGTACAGCGTCGCATAGAAACCGTTCTTTGCAATCAGCGTGTCATGATCGCCCTGCTCGACAATGTGGCCGTCGCGCATGACGAGGATCACGTCGGCCTCGCGGATGGTGGACAGGCGGTGCGCCACGATGAAGGACGTTCTGCCCTGCATCATCTTCGCGAACGCGGACTGGATGCGCAGCTCCGTGCGGGTGTCGATGGAGGAGGTGGCCTCGTCCAGGATCAGCATGGGCGGCAGCGTCAGCATCACGCGGGCGATGCACAGCAGCTGCTTCTGTCCGGCGGAGAGGTTGCCGCCGTTCTCGGTGATGACGGTGTCGTAGCCCTCGGGCAGTCGGCGGATGAAGGAATGGGCATGGGCGGCCTTGGCGGCAGCGGTGATTTCCTCGATTGTCGCGTCGGGCTTGCCGTAGGCGATGTTCTCGCGGATGGTGCCCGCCTTCAGCCAGGTATCCTGCAGCACCATGCCGATGTTCCGGCGCAGCTCGCGGCGCTTGATATCGCGGATGTCGACGCCGTCCACCCGGATGGAACCCTCGTTCACGTCGTAGAAGCGCATGAGCAGGTTGATCAGCGTGGTCTTGCCGCAGCCGGTGGGGCCGACGATGGCGATGCGCTGGCCGGGCTTGACATTCAGGGAGAAGTCCTCGATCAGCGGACGGTCGGGCACGTAGCGGAAGCTCACGTCGGTGAGGCTGACGTTGCCCTGCGCGTCCAGGTCGGAGGCGTCCGCCGCGTCGGGCAGGCGGTCGGGTTCGTCCAGCAGGGTGAAGATGCGGCGCACGCAGGCCAGCGCGTTTTGCAGCTCGGTCACCACGCCGGAAATCTCGTTGAAGGGCTTGGCGTACTGGCTGGCGTAGGAGAGGAACACGCTCATGCCGCCGATGGTCATGCTGGGATTATCCGCGATGGCAAAGAGCGCGCACACCAGACCAACCGCGGCGTAGATGATGTTATTGACCAGGCGGGTGGAGGGATTCACGAGGGAGGAGAAGAAGGTTGCGTTCAGGCTGACCTTGCCCAGCCGCTCGTTGACTTCGTCAAACTCGGCGAGGCTCTCGTCCTCGTGGCCGAAGGACTGCACGACCTTCTGGCCCTCGATCAGCTCGTTGATCATCGCGGTCTGCTCGCCGCGTACCTTGGCCTGCTCGGTGAAGTAGCGGTGGGTGCGCTTGGCGATGAACGCCGCCACAAACAGGCTCAGGGGCGTGAGCACCACCACCAGCAGGGCGATGGAGAAATTCAGCGCCAGCATGATGCCCAGCGTACCGCAGATGGTCACCACGCCGGTGAAGAGCTGTGTGAAGCCCATCAGCAGGCCGTCGGAGAAGGCGTCCACGTCGGCGATGACGCGGCTGACCACGTCGCCGGCGGGATGGGCGTCCAGGTAGGAAAGGGGCAAGCGTTGGAGCTTGCGGTTGGTTTCGTTGCGGATGTCGCGGCTGACGCAGTAGGCGATGCGGTTGTTGCTCGTCGCCAGGAACTGCTGGGCAATTGCCGCAAGGATGGCGGACAGCGCGATCAGCAGCGCCCACTTGGTCACACCGGCCATATCCACCGCGCCCACGCCGATCATACAGTCAATGGCGTTGCCGGAGAAGATGGGGATCAGCAGCGCTGCTGCCGCGCTCACGGATGCGCACAGCAGGCTCACCAGCACATGGGTGCGGTAGGGCTTGACATAGGTCAGCACCCGGCGGAGGGTCTGCAGGTTCAGGGCTGTTTTCTGCTTGCTCATGCCTGCGCACCTCCCTTGGCGTGGTCGTTGCGGAACTGACTTTCGTGGATCTCGCGGTAGACCTCGCATCTGCTCATCAGCTCATCATGGGTGCCGCAGCCGACCAGCTCGCCGTCGTCCAGGACGAGGATCTGATCCGCGTGGCGGATGCTCGACGTGCGCTGGCTGACGATGAAGGTCGTGGTGGTGTCGGGCAGCTGGCGCAGGGCCTTGCGCAGGGCTGCGTCGGTGGCGTAATCCAGGGCGGAGGCGCTGTCGTCCAGGATGAGGATATCGGGCTTCGAGACCAGCGCGCGAGCGATGGTCAACCGCTGCTTCTGGCCGCCGGAAAGGTTGCGGCCGCCCTGCTCCACGGGAGCATCCAGCTGGCCGGGCTTCTCGCGGACGAACTCCGCCGCCTGCGCGGTTTCCAGGGCTGCCCAGAGCTCGTCGTCGGTAGCGGTCATGTCGCCCTGCCGGAGGTCGGGCGTAAGCCCGACGAGCGACTGCGATTCTTTGGAATCGCTGAGCGAAGCCTTTCGTCGGGCTTGTCCCGAGGAAAGGCCGAAGAGAAGATTGGAGCGGATGGTGCCCTTGAACAGCTGGGCGCGCTGCATCACCACGGCCACACGGTCGCGGAGCTCATCGTGAGGCCAATCGGCGATGGGGCGGCCCATCAGGGACACGCTGCCCTTCGTCGCGTCGTAGAAACGGGGGATCAGGCTCACCAGCGTGGACTTGCCTGAGCCGGTGCCGCCGATCACGCCGATGGTTTGTCCCTTCAGCGCGCGGAAGGAAATGTCGGTGATGCTCTCGTCGCCCGCGCCCTTGTAGGTCAGGGAGACGTGGTCGAAGCGGACCGCTTCGGAGGATGATTCCGCATGGGCGGCCTTCTCCGGATAGGACATGGAGGTCTCCGTGTCCAGCACGGTGCCCACGCGGCCAAGGCTCGCCACGGCGCGGGTCAGCAGGACGATCAGGTTGGCCAGCTTGACCAGCTCCACCAGGATCTGGCTCATATAGTTGACCAGCGCCACCACGTCGCCGGAGAGCAGCGTTGCGCCATTCACCTTGTCTGCGCCGACGTAGAGGATGGCGATCAGCGCCAGGTTCACCACCACGTAAGTCATGGGGTTCATCAGCGCGGCGATGCGGCCAACCTTCAGCTGGGCCTCATTGAGCTCGCCGTTGGCGTTTGCAAAGCGCTCTGCCTCGGCTTCCTCGCGGCCGAAGGCACGCACCACTCGCACGCCGGTGAGGTTCTCGCGGGTGGCGGAGGTGACCGCGTCCAGCTTCTGCTGCACCTGCTTGTACATGGGGGAGGTCAGCTTCATCACGCCGAAGACGATCACCGCCAGCACCGGGATGGCGATGACGAAGATGCTCGCCGCGCCCCAGTCGATGGTGAAGGCCATGACCATCGCGCCGATGACGATGAAGGGGCTGCGCAGGAACAACCGCAGGAACATGTTCACGCCGTTTTGAACCTGGTTGACGTCAGCGGTCATGCGGGTGATGAGGGTCGACACGCCGATGGTGTCCAGCTCGGTGAAAGAGAGCTTCTGGATATGGGCCATCAGCTCGTGGCGCAGGCCCGTGGATGTACCGATGGCGGCCCGCGCCGCGAAGTACTGCGCCGTGAAGGAGCAGCCGAGGCCCACCAGCGCCATCAGGATCAAAAGGCCGCACTGGCCCAGGATATACCCGCCGTCCCGCGTGGGGATGCCGGTGTTGATGATATTGGCCACCACCAGCGGCACCAGCAGGTCAAACATGGCCTCCAGCATCTTGAACAGGGGCGCAATAATGCTCTCGAACCGGTATTTCTTCATGTATGGGAAAAGGTGTTTCATGCCGTTTCCTCCTGAAAGGTAATCCTCATGATTATACCGCAAGCCGCCGCTTTCCTCAACAGATTTTTCGCATTTCAGGGAAGATTTTCCGCCGCTGATGCGTTATTATGGTAGTAACCATGCAAAAGGAGCTAATCCCATGAAGAAACGCTTGCTCCTGCAGATGATGATCCCGGTGCTGCTGTTTGCCGCAGCCTGGGTGATACAGATGGCGTGCAGAACGCCCTTCCAGCCGGAGATGATCGAAGGCTGCACCTTTGCCGAACTCCACCACAAGTCCACCGGGCAAATGATCCACCTCACTTCTGAGTATGACATGGACAACCTGGCGTCGATGCTGGTACATGCCGAGGAAATGGAGGACCGGACGAATTGTCCCTTCGACGCGGAATTGACCCTCATCCTGGCGGACGAGGAGCAGCTTCGCCTGAAGATCGCCACCGACGACTGCAGCGTGTACCGGGTCAATGGCCGGGATTACCGCTATGGCCGCAACTATGTTTCGGATCCGGAAAGCAGCCCGGACAGTTCGGTGCTGTTCACCCTCTTCGACATGGATACACAGGGAAATTATGCTGAGGATCACCCTGCGCCCAATGCCTGGACCTTCGGGCAAGCGCCGCTGTATCTCTCTCCCGCTGACACAGAGCCCGTGGCTGTCCTTCCCGGGGGCATGAGGGTGCTGTGGCTCTCCACCACGGCGGATTACGCCTTTGGCCGCATTGAAACCGTGGTGAACGGAGTACGGGTGCAGGGGTATGTGCCATGGCTCGACCTGCAGGCCTATAATACCGGCACGGAGGCGGAACACGCCCTTGCTTATCTGCAAACCGAGCTGGGCTGGACGCAGGAGGAGCTGGACGCTTGCCAGATGTATGTGCCCATGACCGCCCAGCGCCATCAGTTCAGCTGCGTGACAGTCATGTCAAAAATGTATCCCCATTGGCGGTATGACGTGTGGGTGGATTACCTTGACGGCTGCGGATTGCACGATATTCAGACGCCCTTCACCGGCAGCCTTGGCCCGGATGAAAAGGCTATCCGCAACACGCTGTGCAGCGGCACGCTGAAAACGGCGGATGAGGTGCATCAATACTTCCTGACCTGCTATGGCCCGCAGGAAAGCTGGTCTGCGGCCCTGGCAGAGTGGGTCGCGCGTGAATGCGCTCAGCTTGCACAATAAGGATAATTGATCGAAATGTTTGATTCAAAGGAGCGATCATGATGAAGAAGCAAGTCCTGTCCTTCCTGTTGACTCTGATGCTGCTGTATACCTCCTGCGCCTCCGCGACGATCCTCCCGCCCTCCGGGGTGGACGAGGACTTCAAGGCCTGGACGGGTCTGGAAGCGACCCCTGCGGTGGTGCTGTGCGAGAGCCTGAGCGTGCTCAACGCCCGCGGAGACCAGGGTGGCAAGAAGGTCGATACCCTGTACTATACCGGCAATGACATCCTCGTCATCGAGAGCTGGGATGGCTACGCGAAAATTCACTATTCCGACGGTGCAGACCTCGGTTGGGTGCGCAGCGACTACCTGCTGATGGACCCGGCCTGGTATGTCTGTGACGAGGACGTGCAGGTCTATGCCTACCCGGATACGATGGCGCCCCGCGTGGCACTGCTGGACAAGGGCGCCAAGCTGCCCATCCTGACCCAGTGGGACGACGGACAAAGCGTGAACGGCTGGGTGTGCGTGAGCCTTCGCGGCGCGGCGGGGTGGATCCGCAAGACTCCGAAAGATACCGTGGATGAGACCTGGTTCCGCCCGGAGATGCTGGCGGACATCACCGGCGCGGTGCTGCAAATGGGTGACAACGCCGTGGGCTCCACGGACAAGGCCGTGCTGACGGAGCTCTCCCGGCTGCTGACCAACGTGGAGGACCAGGGCGGCGCGATGGCGGGCTGTCCCTTCACCGCCACGCTGACGCTGCTGCTTGCTGACGGTCAGAAGGTCGAAATGCTCCTGGCCACTGACTCCTGCTGTGTCTACCGGGTGAATGACCGGGATTATGCCTATGCCCGCCATCTGGTTTCCGGGGATGAGGGTAGTCCGGAGAACACGGTGCTGTTCTCCCTCTTCGGTATGTACCCGCAGTTGTGGGTCCGGTAACAAAAAAGGCTCCCCGCGAGGGGAGTCTTTTTGTATGTTTACCGCCCGATGCGGCGGAGCTCCTCGTACATCACGGGGAGAAGGTACTGACTCATCGTTGCCGTTACCACACCCATGGCAGTGGAAATCATCGAGTTCAGCCACAGAGGCAGCACTGCCGTCAACAAGCCAATCACCAGCACAATCACCAGTATGCCTCCAAAAACCGGCAGGCCCACCTTGAAGTAGTGCCAGCGGTAGCCCTGCATCATGGTCTTGCTCTTTTTGAGGATGTCCCGCACGGGCGTGGTGGGGTCATCGATCAGGATGCCGTTGTTCATGGCGTAGGAAAACGCCGCCCGGCACGCCAGCACGAGCATCGCGACCACGCCGGCAATCATCGTCAGGCCGCCGAGGATGCCCAGCACCAGCAGCTTCTGGCCGATGGCGAGCATCATCAGGCCTACGATCATGCCGCCCATGCCCGGCAGCATCCAGGCAAAGAGGCACAGCATCGTCCACAGGTAGAGGCAGATCACCTTCCATGCATGGGGCAGCATGCTGCGGATGCAGTCGTAGGTCAGGGGCTTTTTGCGCACATAGCCCAGCGTGCCGTTCAGCACGCCCACTGTGGGCACCATGATCACCGCCGTGGCGACGAAGGAAAGGACGGTTCCCAGCGCACCGGGAATGAAGCTTACCAGCTGACTGAGCACATAGGAAGCCACCTGAATCCCGGCGACCAGCGGCAGCACGATCTGCCAGGTGGCCTTCAGGGCTGTCCAGGCACGGGAGAACAATTCCTTCGGGGACGCAATCTTCTTCATAAGATGTCATCCTTTCTGATCAACAATTGGGGCGCCGCACCTTCTCATCCTTCATGATGTGCACAATCGTGTCATTGGTGCTGCCCATGCCGATACAGACCAGCTCACCCAGATGCTCAATGAGGCGGTCGAAGCTGTCGTCCAGGATGCCGTCCTGGGCGTGGATGCCGCCGCCCTCCATGGCCAGGCAGGCAGATTCCACCGCAAGGCCCGCAGAGAGCGCCACCTTGGAGGCACAGCCCTCCTTCGCGCCGTCGCAGATCATGCCGGACACGCTTCCCAGGATGTTGCGGGAAGCCTGCAGCATCTCCTTTTCGCTGCCGCCCATCAGGTACACTACGCCGATGGAGGCGCTCAGGCCGGAGGCCACGCCGCAGGCACACACGCTGGACAGGGGGCCGATGAAGCTCTTGATGTAGATGTTGGCCAGGGCCGCGCAGGCCAGGGCACGCAGGAGGCGCTCCTCGGAGACATTGAAGGTGCGAGCTGCCGCGTCCACGGTGAGGAAGAGCGTCAGGCCCTGATTGCCGCTGCCGGTGGCGGTCATCACCGGCAGGGGGATGCCATGCATGCGGGCATAGCTTGCCGCGCCGGCCATCTTCTTGGCCTGGGCATAAAGGGAGCCGTCCTGCAGCAGCATATTGGGCAGCACATGGTGAGCCAGGCCCTCCTCCATGGCGCGGTAGTAGACCACGCGGTTCATGTTGAGAGCGTCGCGCAGGAAGGTCAGCTCCTCCAGGGGGCAGGTTCTGGCGAACTCGATAAACTCGCCCAGGGAGCCCTCATGGGGAGCCTCTGCCACCTCCGCCCCATGCTCGGTGAAGGGGGCGAAGGGCGCATGCTCAATGCGGGCGAGGTTATCATGCCCGCCGCTGGTGATGACCCGCACCTGATCCTCCTGGGTGGTGATGGTGGTCTCGATGTACAGCCCCTTGGCCTCATCGGCGATTTCGACGGTGACTAGCTCCCGCAGCACCTTGGCAGCGGCCAGTTGATCGGCCTTCACGGTGTGCAGGGCGTTCATGCCTGCATCGGGATCACCGGCGGTGATGCCCAGGGCCACGCAGAGGCTCACGCCACGCTCATCCGCACCGGGGATGCCCACGCCCATGGCGTTCTTGAAGAGGTAGGCGTCCAGACGCGCAGTGATGCGCTTGATCTCGCCCTTGATGTTCGCGCGGGCGGTGGCAGCATTCAGGGCAATGGCCGCCGGCTCGGTACAGCCGGTGGACGGCGCCAGGGAGGACTTGATCTTATTCAGCCAGGTTGTATGGTTCATCGTGATGATACGCTCCGTTTCGACAGGATTCAACAGAATTATTTCGCCCCGGGCAGGGGAAAATCCTGCAATGGCCGCGCAAGAATTGCCCATTGACGGGGCTTTGCGAAAACGTTATAATGAACGGGTATACACTGAATCTAATCGAAGGAGTATGATATATGATCCGTCTGAATTGCGATTACCTGGAGGGCTGCCATCCTTCCATCCTGGAAAAGCTGACCGCCACCAACTTCGAACAGACCCCCGGCTATGGCACCGACCACTACTGCAAGGAAGCCGCTGACGCCATCCGCGAGGCCTTCTCCTGCCGCGAGAGCGCGGTGCACTTCCTGGTCGGCGGCACCCAGGCCAACATGACCGTCATCGCGGCGGCGCTGCGTCCCTATGAAGGCGTGCTCTGCGCCGAGACCGGCCACATCAACGTCCACGAGACCGGTGCGATTGAGTCCACCGGCCACAAGTGCCTGGCCCTCCCCCACAAGGACGGCCTGATTGCCGGCAGCCAGGTGGCCGTCGCTGCCGCCACCCAGGCCGATGACGAGCACACTGTCCGCCCTGGCATGGTGTATATCTCCATGTCCACCGAGCTGGGCACGGTGTATAACCGCAGCCAGCTCAAGGATCTGTATTACACCTGCAAGCAGCTGGGGTTGTACCTGTTCATCGACGGCGCCCGCCTGGGCTATGGCCTGGCCGCCCCCACCTGCGATCTGACCCCGGCGGACATCGCCAAGTTCTCCGACGTGTTCACCGTGGGCGGCACCAAGATGGGCGCGCTCTTCGGCGAAGCGGTGGTCATCAACAACCCCGAGCTGAACGTGCGCTTCCGCTACATGATCAAGCAGAAGGGCGGCATGCTGGCCAAGGGCCGTCTGCTGGGCCTGCAGTTCCTGGCGCTGATGGAGGACGGCCTCTACTTCAAGACCGGCAAGAAGGCCGTTGACCAGGCCATGCGCATCCGCGAGGCGCTGATGGAGGCGGGCTTCACCTTCCATGTGGACAGCCCCACCAACCAGATTTTCCCCATCTTCACCGACGCTCAGTGGGAGAAGATCGAGGAGCTCGGTTTTAAGCTGGAGTTCAACGGCCGTCTGGATGAGGAGCACGTCGTGCTGCGCGTTTGCACCTCCTGGTGCACGCCGGACGAGTACGTGGAGAAGTTCATCGAGGCCATCAAGAACCTGTAATTGAAAACGACCGCCGCTTCCGGAAGCAATTCTCCGGAGGCGGCGGTTTTCATATTCACTTGACGATCTTCTTCAGCCGGGGATACAGTGCGTGGCACGTGAGGCCCAGCGCCACGCCCGCCATGCCCTGGATGCAGTTCGGGCCCACAGCCGCCCAGGCAGCAGCCGCACCGTACATCACCGCTTCAAGGGCGAAGTACCCCGCGACCATCACGGCTTCCGCCAGCACGAAGGCAATCACCGCGCGGAGCCAGGAGCTTTCCTTCCAGATCTTCCAGGCGATCAGCGCCACCAGCGCCTTGATCACCATCGTGGGCAGGACGTACACCATGTAGCCACCCAGGATATCCGACAGGCCGGAGCCGATGGCCGCCGCGGGGATGCCCAGCGGGCCCAGCAGCAGCGTCGCCAGGAAGATCGCGCCGTCGCCCAGGTGGACATAGCCGCCCGTCACGGGCACCGGTACCTTGGGCACATAGGTCATCACGAAGACCAGCGCCGCCATCACGCCGGCGAGAGTCAGTTTCTTCACGGAGAGATTCCGCATCAATATCGCCATCCTCATATATGCAAAAATGGACGCTGCATCCAAAGGTGGATACAGCGTCCGTATTATATATCGGCTTGGTAGGTTTGTCAATGGGGGACGAGCTCCCTCAGTCAGCGAGCAAAAGCTCGCTGCCAGCTCCCTCGGGAGGGAGCCTTTTGGTCCCCACCCTTAGCCCAATTTAGCCAGGCCAAGATCAATACGGCGCAGGCACTCGTCCTTGCCCAGCAGCCAGGCAATCTCGATCGCGCCGCCGGGGGTGGACATCTGGCCGGAAATGGCGATGCGCAGGGGCCACAGGGCGGTGGCGTTCTTCATGCCGGCCTCGGCGATTGATGCCATCAGCACGTCGTGGATGGTGGTCTCCGTCCAGTCGGAGATAGCTTCGATGACGGGACGCAGCATCAGCAAAGCGGCCTTGGCAACCTCGGGGTTGGTCTTGGCCTTCTTGTTTACGAACATGTCGGCCTCGTAGGCAGGCAGCTCGCCCAGGAACTTGACCATCTCGGGCACGCGGTTGAACACCTCGGTGCGGGTCTGCATCAGCTCCGCCAGGCGCTTGTAGCAGATGCCCTTGCCGGCCAGCACCTGGTCGAACCAGGGGGTCGCCAGCTCGAGGTACTTGTCCGCGTCCAGCTTGCGGATGTACTCGGCGTTGAACCAGGTCAGCTTGTCCACATCGAAGATGCCGGGAGACTTCGACAGGCGATCCACCGAGAAGGCCTCCACCAGCTCGTCCATGGTGAAGAACTCGCGGTCATTGCCGGGGTTCCAGCCGACGAGGGCCAGGTAGTTGATCAGCGCCTCGGTCAGGTAACCCTTCTCCACATAGTCGGAGTAGTAAGCGTCGCCGTCGCGCTTGGAGAGCTTATGGGTGGCGTCGCGCATGACGGGCGCCATGTGGATGTACTGGGGGATCTCCCAACCCAGCGCCTCGTACAGCAGGTTGTACTTGGGGGTGGAGGAGATGTACTCCAGGCCGCGCATAACGTGGGTGATGCCCATCAGGTGGTCGTCGATGACGTTGGCGAAGTTGTAGGTGGGCATGCCGTCCGCCTTGATGAGGATCATGTCATCCAGGGTCTCATTGGGGAAGGTCATGTGGCCGAAGACCAGGTCGTCATAGCTGGTTTCGCCCGTGGTGGGGGCGTTCTGGCGGATGACGTAGGGCACGCCGGCGTCCAGCTTGGCTTGCACCTCCTCCTCGGAAAGGTGGAGGCAGTGCTTGTCGTACTTGAACACCTCGCCCCGGGCCTCGGCGGCGGCGCGGCGCTCGTCCAGCTCGCACTTGGTGCAGAAGCAGTAGTAGGCATGGCCGGTCTTCACCAGCTGCTTGGCGTAGGGCAGGTAAGTGGCCTTGCGCTCGGACTGGATGTAGGGGCCGAAATCGCCGCCCACGTCGGGGCCCTCGTCCCAGTTGATGCCGCAGCCGCGCAGGGTATCGTAAATGACCTCGGTCGCGCCCTCCACGAAGCGCTCCTGGTCGGTATCCTCAATGCGGAGGATGAACTTGCCGCCCATCTTCTTGGCGAACAGGTAGCCATACAGGGCCGTGCGCAGGCCGCCCAGGTGCATGAAGCCCGTGGGGGAGGGCGCAAAACGGGTGCGGACTTGGTTGGACATATGTGTTTCCTCCTTGCAGGGTATCCCTGCAGATGTTGTGTTTATTCTAAGATTGGTGCTTCAATGCGCAGGATGACATTTTTGCCATTGTCCAGCGTGATGTAAGAAATGCGGACGTACTGTCCATTACCGCGGATATAGCCGCCGACCATGGCATTCTTGCGATAGCCGACAGGAACGGTCAGGTCGGTGGAGCCATAAACAAAATGTACACCATCGACATAGAAATCGTCGCGGGTTCCTTTTTCTTTCCGGGCACATTCATAGTCGTAGTCTGTCACAACGCCCTCGGCGATTTGCATTTGTCCGCCGGTGATCTGCTCATGCATCTGATGCCAGTGCTGAAAGCGTTCGTGGCCCATGATCAGCGCAACGACTACGAACAACAGCATGATCGGATAGAACCAGAGCCGCCGCATGATCAGGTCGGATTTGCTGTCAGCAGGCTTGCTTCGGACGACCAGAAATGCAACCAGCAGGAACAACAACATCCCGATGGTCGTGGACATCTGGTGCAGCAGCGCCAGAGGCGCAAAGTAGGCGTAATTGTAGATGACTTGCGTGGCGGGTCACCTCCTCAGGGGATCCGTTCGCGGACAACCGTATCTATTCTCATGCAGACCGCTTGAAACTCGCGGTCAATATCGCGGTTGGTGAAGCGCAGAACAGTCACGCCAACGGTTTCGATGGCGGTAGTGCGGGCTTCGTCGTAGGTGTGTCCTTCGGGGGTGAAATGCTGGGAGCCGTCCAGCTCGATGACCAACTTTGCCTTCTCGCAGTAGAAGTCAGCGATGAACTGCCCGATGGTCTTCTGCCGCTGGAAACGCGGCGTGTAGCTGCGCAGGAAGTCATACCAGAGGTGGTTTTCCTGGGGCGTGGCGTGCTTGCGGAGGGACTTGGCAAGAGGGATGAGGTGCTTGTTGTATTCAAGAGACATTCTCACACCTCCTGGCTCGTTGTTTCCGCTGCTTCGCGTTCTCCCTCAGTCAGCGAGCAAGCTCGCTGCCAGCTCCCTCCCGGAGGGAGCCTTTTGGTCGCGTCCTTTGTTGCATGTCAGAACGAGTGACAAAGGAAAAGTCAACTGCGGCATCCCTGAGGCTCCCTCCGGGAGGGAGCTGGATTCGCGAATGGGTGAAACCCGTGAGCGAAGACGGAGGGAGTTTACAGCTTCAGTCCATTCAGCTCCACCGTGCGGTTGAACACCGGCAGCTCGCTGGTGGAATCGGGATCCTTGCAGAAGTAGCCCACGCGCACGAACTGGAAGCTGGTGCCCACTTCGCAATCGCGGATGGCGGGCTCGGCGTAGCCGCGCAGGATGGTCAGGGTGTTGGGGCTGATCTGCTTGAGGAAGTCGTAGTCCTTGCGGGTCAGGGCATCAGTTTCTTCGGCGCCGTCTTCGACGGTTTCCATTTCATCCGCAGCAGTCTCTTCGACTTCCTCCTCGACGGCTTCGCCCTCGGCAGGCAGCAGGGGCTCGTACAGGCGAGCCTCAAAGGGCACCGCGTCCTTGGCGTTCACCCAGTGGAGTACCTTGCCCTTGATCTTGCGGCTGGAACCTTCGCAGCCGGCGAAGGAATCGAAGTCCACCGTGCACTGGATCTCGACGACGTTGCCGTCCTCATCCTTGGTGCAGCCCTCGCACTTGACGATGCAGGCGCCCTTCAGGCGAACCTCGAAGCCGGGGTACATGCGCTGGAACTTGTTGGCGGGAACCTCCATGAAGTCCTCCGCGTCGATGTAGATCTCGCGGGAGAGGGTCACGGTGTGGGTGCCCATGTCGGGGTTCTTGGGGTGGTTTTCGACCACCAGCTCGCGCTTTTCGCCCTCGGGCCAGTTGGTCAGGACGACCTTGATGGGACGCAGCACGGCGCTCACGCGGGCGGCATTTGCATCCAGATCCTGACGGACGCAGGCTTCCAGCACGGCGGTATCCACCACGGAGTCAGCCTTGGAAAGGCCAATGCGGCTGATGAAATCGCGGATGGCATTGGCGGTGTAGCCGCGGCGGCGCAGAGCGGACAATGTGGGCATGCGGGGGTCATCCCAGCCGCGGACGTAGCCGCCTTCCACCAGGGCGCGCAGCTTGCGCTTGGACATGACGGTGCGGGTCATGTTCAGGCGGGCGAACTCAATCTGACGGGGCTTGGCGGGCAGCATGTGGGCGGACTTCTCCACCACCCAGTCGTACAGGGGACGGTGGATCTCATACTCCAGGGAGCAGAGGCTGTGGCTGATGCCCTCCAGCGCGTCGCCGATGGGATGGGCGAAGTCGTACATGGGGTAGATGCACCACTTGCTGCCGGTGCGCCAGTGCTCCTTGTACAGGATGCGGTACATGGCGGGGTCACGCATGACGATGTTGGGGGACGCCATGTCGATCTTGGCGCGCAGGGTGTAGGTACCCTCGGCGAACTCGCCGTTCTTCATGCGGCGGAACAAATCGAGGGATTCCTCCGCGGGGCGATCGCGCCAGGGGGAATTCTTGCCGGGCTTGGTCAGGGTGCCGCGGTATTCGCGCATCTGCTCCTTGTCCAGCTCGTCCACGTAGGCCAGACCGCGCTTGATCCAGTCCTCGGCGATCTCGTAGCACTTGTCGTAGTAATCAGAGGCGTAGTACAGTCCGCCGGTCCAGGTGAAGCCCAGCCAGTTGATATCCCGCTTGATGGCTTCGACGTACTCGGTGTCCTCCTTGGCGGGGTTGGTATCGTCAAAGCGCAGGTTGGAAAGGCCGCCGTACTTTTCGGCAGTCAGGAAGTCCATGATCAGGGCCTTGCAGTGGCCGATGTGCATGTAGCCGTTGGGTTCGGGGGGGAAACGGGTGTGCACTTGGGTGTAGCGGCCCTCGGCCAGATCCTGGTCAATGGCGTCCCAGATAAAATTGCTGCGCGTCGTCGTTTCTTCCATAACAGATGCCTCCCTTATCCTCATGCAGATAGTTCTGCGTGATTGTGATCATACCAGCATAACGGGTCAGCAAACAAATGCACCCAATATGCATTCTATCATTATAATGGCTAACGTCCAAGATTGCAAGGGGCTGCACAAAAAAACGCCCGCCCGGGGCGTGTTTCCCGGACGGGGGGAAGGTCAGGGATCCAGATAGATGTCCGAATCCTCATTGGGCTCGCAGTCCTCTTCGTCGCCGCCGATGATATCTTCGTCTCCGCTCACATCATCTCTGGAGGTATCGGAAGGCGCTCCGGTGCTTTCTTCCCGGTCGAGGGGAAGATTGGGCTCGCAGTCCTCTTCGTCGCCGCCGATGACATCTTCGTCTCCGCTCACATCATCTCTGGAGGTGTCGGAAGGAGTTCCGGTGCTTTCTTCCCGGTCGAGAGGAAGATTGGGCTCGCAGTCCTCTTCGTCGCCGCCGATGACATCTTCGTCTCCGCTCACATCATCTCTGGAGGTGTCGGAAGGCGCTTCGGTGCTTTCTTCCCGGTCGAGAGGAAGATTGGGCTCGCAAGTCGGCTGGGGCGTCGGAGTCGGCACAGCCGTAGGGGCGGCCGTCACAACCGGCGGAGGTGTTACACTTTCAGGGGCAGAGGTAGGTGTAGGCGTCGGAGTCGGTGTAGACGTGGCAGTTGGGGCAGGCGTGTTCTGGGGCGTCGCCATGGGCGGAGCGGTAGCTGTCGGCGTGGACGGGACCTCGCTGCCCTGTGTGCTGACATACAGTTCCGTCGGGAAGCCTGCATCGGCATTGTAATAGCACAGATACACGCCGTCCTCCTCGTCTGAAACGACACAGACATAGGTATCCGGAGCCGTCTGCCAGATGGAGGTCACGCCTTCCGCCGCCTCAGCAGAGGCTTCCTTATCAACCTGGCCATACACGAGGGCCATCATCTGTTCAAGCATTTCGGCGTCCATCTCTTCGGGGACGATGGAGGCGCTGACCAGACGGTCATTCAGGAAGTTGCATACGATGGTAGCATGAAAAGAACCGATGTATACATTCTGCAGTAAGCCCTGGCTGGTGCCCTGGCTGCGGTCGATGTACTCGACGTCAAAGGCACCTCTGCCTTCTGCAGCCAGCACCTCCTCGGGCGTCATGCCCCAGTGCAGGCCATTGCGGAAGGTGAAGGCGGATTCCTCCGCGCAGGCAAAGCAGGTGCACAGCATCAAAACAGACAGCAGAATAGCAACGATCTTCTGCATATCAAATTCCTCCTTGGAGCTTTTGTTCAGTATACCATCTGTTTGCCCGGCTCGCACGGGGAAATGCGGAAAAATCAAGGGTTGGGGGATGGTTCTCCTCCGGCCCTTAGGATGTCGTAAAAGCGGTTTTTGCCGCTTTTACGAGGATTGCACTCCGTCACTGTCAGAGCTGTAAACAGCCCTGACGGCCGTTCCTGCGTGTAATGAATGAATTTTGCAAAGCAAAATTCACCCCGTCCGCGCGGCAGAGCCCCGCGATACGATCTCAGTCAGAGGGCCTGTGGGCCCTCCAACACCACCCAAAGGCTTATCCTGTCTGAGGGCCGGGGGATGGTTCTCCTCCGGCCCGGATGGGTGGACGGCGGTGCCTGCGTCACACGTTGCGGCGCAGGGTGTCCTCATGGCTGAACTGCTGCCGGGCCGCCTCCAGCAGGCGGCGGCACCAGGCTTCCGTAGCCTTCACATTGCGGCAGTAGGCTGCCTGGATGCGCTCCCCCTCCGCGAGGGCAAGGGCATGCTGCGCTACTGTCACGTCACCGGATTGCAAGGCGGCGTCCAGTTCGTCTGCGTCGTCTACCTTCAGGTCGCCCCTGGGGGAGAAGATCACGTCCAGGTACATGTCCACAAAGGCTGCCACGCCGTCCTCGTCGAACTCCACGCGGTCGATGACGTCAGCGTACCACACGTTGACGCGCCCCTTGGGATTGAATTTCACGGTGAGAACGTGGTTCTGGCCGTCGGGGATGAGCTGCAGCCAGGTCATACCCGCGCCGCACACGGCCACCTTGCCCATCCGGGGCATGTGCCAGAAACAGTCGTGACCGTCCGTCAGGCGAATGACGCCTGCAAGGCCGTGAAAATCCGCGCTTTCAATGCGCATCTGGTAATAGGGGAAGTGCTGGAAGCCCCAGCCCTCCCGGGTCAGACGTTTGCGTTTCATACGCGTCTCCTGCTGTTGTGATACCCTATTATAGCACAGCGGGCCAATTTGCGCCAGGTGCGGCTGTCCCCCTTTTCAAATGTGGACAAATGTGATACAATATACTCGCAGATGTATGCCTGCAACTACCTCCATAAGGAGCCTTATCCATGACCACACCCCTCAAAGTAGGCATGATTTCCCTGGGCTGCAACAAGAACCGCGTGGACTCCGAGACCGCGCTGGGTCTGCTGGCAGACCACGGCTACACATTCACCGGCGACCCTGCGGACGCCGATATCCTGATGGTCAACACCTGCGGCTTCATTGAGTCCGCCAAGGAGGAGTCCATCGACACCATCTTCGAGATGGCCCAGTACAAGCAAACCGGCAAGTGCAAGCTGCTGGTGGTGACGGGCTGCCTCGCCCAGCGCTACGAGGACGTGCTGAAGCAGGAGATCCCCGAGATCGACCTGCTGATGGGCGTCAACCAGTACAAGGAGCTGCCCGCCGCCATCGAGCGCGCCCTCAAGGGCGAAAAGCGCTCCTATTGCGCGGACGACAACTCCTACTACGCCCATGACCGCGTGCTGACCACGCCCTTCTACACCGCCTACACCCGCATCGGCGAGGGCTGCTCCAACCGGTGCACCTTCTGCGCGATTCCGCTGATCCGCGGCGCGTACCGCAGCCGCCCGGAGGCTGATGTGCTGGCAGAGATCGAGCAGCTGGCCAAGCAGGGCGTGCGCGAGCACATCCTGGTCGCCCAGGATACCACCCGCTTCGGCACCGAAAACGGCGGGCACACCACCCTCCCCGAGCTGATGAAGAAGGCTGCCGCCATCGACGGCGTGGACTGGCTGCGTGTGCTCTACTGCTACCCGGACGAGACCGACGACCGCCTGCTGGACGTCATCGCGAACACCCCCAACATCTGCAAGTACCTGGATCTGCCGATCCAGCACGTCAACGATGTGGTGCTCAGGCGCATGCACCGCCGGGGCAACAAGGCGGACATCCTGCGCTGCATTAAGGGGGCGCGCGAACGCGGCTTGACCCTGCGCACCAGCATCATCGTGGGCTTCCCCGGCGAGACGGAGGAGCAATTCCAGGAGCTGCTGGACGTGCTGGACGAGGCGGAATTCGACCGCCTGGGCGCATTCACCTACTCCCCGGAGGAGGACACCCCCGCCGCCCGTATGCCCGACCAGATCCCCGAAGAGGTCAAGCAGGAACGTCTCGACCGCCTGATGACCATGCAGAGTGCCATCAGCCTGAGGCGCAACCAGGCCCGCGTGGGCACGATCGAAAAGGTGCTGGTCACGGATGTGGGCGAGGACGGCTTCATCCTTGGCCGCAGCCACCGCGAGGCCCCCGAAACCGACGGCGAGATCGTGATCGGCCATCACCCGACGCAGGGTCGGGCGCTGGCTACGCTCGGCGAATCCAAGGATTCGCTGTCGCTAGTCGGGCTTCCGCCCGACCTCAGGCCCGCCATAGGCACCTTCGTCAACGTGAAAATCACCCAAGCTGACACCTACGACCTGATGGGAGAAATGCTGTAATGAATACGCCCAACAAGCTGAGCCTTCTGCGCGTGGCGCTGATTCCTGTGATGGTGCTGTTTATGTACCTGCCCGGCTGGCCGATGGTGCTGCTCTCTGCCGCCGTCTTCGGCGCAGCTGCCTACACCGACTACCTGGATGGTCACATCGCCCGCCGCGACAATATCGTGACCGACTTCGGCAAGTTCATCGACCCCGTGGCCGATAAGCTCCTGAACCTCTCCGCCATGATCATGCTGACCCATGTTGGTCTGCTGCCCCACTGGGCGGTGATCGTCATTCTCGCCCGCGAGCTGGCGGTGGACGGATTGCGCATGGTGGCTGTGGGTCAGGGCCGCGTGATCGCGGCAGGCAAGCTGGGCAAGATCAAGACCGTCAGCCAGATCGTGCTGATCCTCTTCCTGCTGATTGCTGGCCGACTGGCGCCGGTCATCTTCCCCAATGCGGCGGTGCTGCTGACCATCGTGGACGTGATCGGCTGGGTGATCACCGCATGGGTGGTGGCCATCACCGTGTGGAGCGGCGTGGACTACTTCAAGCGCAACTTTGACGTCATTAAGAATGCCAAGTAAATCATGATGAGCCGCTCTCCGGGAGGAGGGCGGTTTTGCTATTTCAAAGCCATTCCCTCCGGGAGCGCGGGCGCTTCCCTTTGAGGGGAAGGCGTTGCTGCCGTAATTTGTTACATCTCCTCTTGTATTCAACCGAAATTCGTTCTATAATATATATTGAGAAAGTATGCGGAGGATTTACATGGCGCGTCGTCAGCAATATATCTTTTCCGATGAACCCCGGGGAGGCAAGGGCGTGAAGATCGCCGTCCTGGCGGTGCTGTTCCTGCTGCTGGCGGTACTGTTCACCGCCAATCTGGTGATGACTCACTCTGTGGCCTATACGAGGGAGTACGTCACCATCGCCGATCTGCCTGCAGGGCTGGACAACTTCACCATCCTGCATCTGTCCGACCTGAACGGCGCGGAGCTGGGCGACCGGCAGTCCGCGGTGAAGAAGGCCATCGGCAACCGATCCGGTTACGGCGCGGTGGTGCTCTCCGGCAACATGGTGGGCGAGAGCGGCGATGTGCAGCCCCTGCTGGATCTGCTTGCTCAGCTGCCTGTCGGTACGCCGGTGCTGCTCCTGCCCGGCGACGGCGATCCTGCCGTCTACGCCACCACCGCCCACGCCAGTCTTTCCCCCTATCAGGACTGGGCGCAGCAGCTGATCGACGCGGGCGTTATCTTCCTGGATGAGCCCTATTCCATCACCACCGACAAGGCTACCATCTGGTTCAGCCCGGAGAGTCTTTATACCACCGACACCGTCTCCACCGAGAAGGCCTGGCAGAACCAGATCGACATGCTGGACGCCCAGATCGAACCCCTCGATGCTGATCAGGCTGCCCTGCGCCGCACGGCGGAATACCAGGTGCAGCGCATGCAGCGCATCCGGGAGAAGATCGCCTCCATGAAGGACAGCCACATCCAGGTGGCCGTCAGCCATATGCCATTGACGCGCGAATCCGTCGCCGAAAGCCGCGCCTGGGCCACCAGCAAGGTGTTCTCCATGAGCAATGTGCGGCTGATTCTTTCCGGCGGATACTGCGCGGGCCAGTGGCGCATCCCCGGCGGCGGAGCCATCTGGGCGCCGGAGCTGGGCTTCTTCCCCGAGGATGTGAAAATCACCGGCATGGGGTACTTGGCCGGCGTGTGGCAGCACATCAGCCCCGGCCTTGGCGCCAGCGCCGAGTACCCCTGGTTCATGCCCATGCGGCTGTTCAATTCCCCCGGCGCAACGATGCTTGTTCTTACCGCCACGGTACACTGATATGAGGTCGGGCCTTGGCCCGACCAGCGACAGCCAATGCATGCATTGGCCGAGCGTAGCCAGCGCTGCTTGAAAAGCAGTGATGGCCGAAATATAGGAGGATTTCATGATGTTCCTGACTCGCAATGGTACTGCTCTGCCCTTTGTTGTGGAAGTATCCGCCCATGCGGGTGTATTGCGCGTGGCTGGCAAGGTCATGATGGACGTGGAGAAGGTTTCCGGCGTGAAGCCCGCGCTGCTGCGAGCAGCTCCTGACGCGCCCCATGTGCTCTGCGCGACCCTGGGCTGCTCCGAGATCGCTGACAGGCTCATCGCCCAGGGCAAGCTCCCCCAGGCGGAGGAAATCCGCGGCAAGTGGGAGTGCTATGTCATCGCCAAGGTGGACGGCAATCTGATCATCCTGGGCTCCGACAAGCGCAGCACCGAGTTCGGCATGTTTGAGCTTTCGAAGTACATCGGCGTGTCCCCCCTGTGCTACTGGGGCGATGCGGATCCCCTGCCCTGCGCGGACGTCGAGCTGAAGGACGATATCTGCACCGTATCGAAGGAGCCCAGCGTCCGTTACCGCGGCCTGTTTATCAACGATGAATGGCCCTGCTTCGGCACCTGGGCAACCACCCACTTTGGCGGCGTGAACGCAGAAATGTACGACCACGTCTTCGAGCTGCTGCTGCGGTTGAAAGCCAACTACATGTGGCCCGCGATGTGGAAGAGCGTCTTCGGCGAGGAAGGCCCCGGCCCCCTGAACGAGGAGCTGGCGGATGAGTACGGCATTGTGGTGGGCAACAGCCATCATGAGCCTTGCCTGCGGGCGGGCGAGGAGTTCAAGCACTCCATCAAAGCCGGCGGCCAGTACGGCACCGACTGGAATTTTGTGCGCAACCGCGAGGGCATCACCCGCTTCTGGGTGGACGGCCTCAAGCGCTCCGGCAAGTACGAGCACCTGATCACCATCGGCATGCGCGGCGAGGATGACTCCGCCATGCTGGGCGAGGACAGCGGTCTTCGCGCCAATATCGAGTACCTCAAGGACGTCATCACCACCCAGGAAAGGCTCATACAGGAGCACGCGGGCCCCAAGTCGAAGGATCAGCCCCGTCTGCTGGCGCTGTACAAGGAGGTCGAGCCCTTCTTCTACGGCAACGAGAACGTTCAGGGCCTCAAGGACTGGGAGGGCCTCACCAACACCGTCTGCATGCTGTGCGAGGACAACCATGGCTTCATGCGTTCCCTGCCCACGCCCGAGATGACCGAGAACATCAAGCAGCGCGGCTGCGGCTGGGGCATGTACTACCACGTCGATTATCACGGCGGCCCGGTGAGCTACGAGTGGATGCCCTCCACGCCCTTCTCCCTGCTGTGGGAGCAGATGTGCCTGGCCTATGACTACGGCATCCACGATGTGTGGATCCTCAACACCGGCGACCTGAAGGGCAACGAGGTGAGCCTCCAGCAGTTCCTGGATCTGGCCTACGACTACGACAGGTGGGGCAGCCACATCGCTGACAACTGGCGCAGGTGGGTGGCGCATTTTGTCGCGGAAACCTTCCCTGGTATGACCTCCGGTCAGCAAAACATCACCGCCGAGCTGCTCATCGGCCTGTATGACCTGAATGGCAAGCGACGCCCCGAGGCGCTCAACGCCGGCGTATATCATCCCTGCCACGAGCAGGAATATACCCGCATGCACCGTCTGGGAGAGAAGCTCTGCCTGGACAGCTGCAGCCTCTGCGACAGTCTGGACGATCCCATGCAGGACGCCTTCTACAGTATGGTGCATCTTCCCCTGAAGAGCAGCGTCAACCTGCTGGAGATGCACCTGAATGCCGCTGTCAACGCCCACTATGCCCAGCAGGCCCGTCCGGTTGCCAACGAATACGCAGACCGCGTGGCCGAGTGCATGCAGCGCGACGCCGCCCTGTGCGAAGAGTACGCCGCCTTCCGGGACGGCAAGTGGAGCGGCATGGAGCAGGAAGCCCATATCGGGTTCATCGTCTGGAACGAGGACGGCTGCAAGCTGCCTCTGCGCACCTATGTGTACCCCTGGAAGGAGCCCCGCCTGAGCGCCTCCCGGGCAGATGCGGCCCCCGTTTACGGTAAAAAGTACGGCGCGCCCATGGTCATCCGTGCAGATGACTTCTGCGACGCAGGCGTGAGCCGTGTGGAGCTGGAAATCGCCAATGCCGGCGTGGGCGAGCTGAACTTCCACATTGAGGGCGAAGCGGACTGGCTGCAGGTTTCTCCCTCCTCCGGTACGGTCTGCGATATCGGCTATGTTGCCCTTGACTGTGACCGCAGCAAGCTGACCGAGGACGTCCAGCACTGCACGCTGACCATCATCGCCGACGACTGCAAGGTGCTGGTGGACGTCCACGCAAAGAAGCATGCTCCCAACGCCAAGCCCGCCTATATGCCCGTGAAGAAGGTCGTCACCATCGACGCTCCGCATTTCTGCGATCATCACGACGTGGACGGCGCGGCCTTCCGCGTGCTGCCCGGCTACGGCCGCAGCGGCAACCAGAGCCTGGCTGGCGGTGCCGTGAAGGTCTACCCCAACACCGCCGCCTTCGCGCCTGATGCGGACGCGCCTTCCCTCACCTACCGCTTCTTCGCGGAGGAAGCTGGCGAGCATATCTGCGAGCTGTGGCTCACCCCCACCAGCCCCGTGCAGCCCAAGACAGCCATGCGCTGCACCCTGGAGATCGGCGGCGAAAAGCAGCTGATCACCTGCGTGCCCGATGACTACCGCGCGGGCGAGAACAGCGATCCCCGCTGGTGCCACGCGATGGTCAATCACATCCGCAAGGTGAAGATGGCCATCCACTGCGAAAAGGGCCTCAACGAAATCACCATCGGCGCGGTGGATCCCAACCTCATTCTGGAGCGCATCCTGATCTACCCCGCGGGCCACGTCATGCCCGAGAGCTACCTCGGCCCGCAGGAATCCGCCTGCATCTGATGCAAAGGAGACAAGCCTTATGGCACGCGCAAAAAAATATGAAATGAACATGACCGAGGGCGCACTGCTGCCTAAAGTCCTGCTGTTCTCCCTGCCGCTGATTGCTTCCGGCGTGCTGCAGCTGCTCTTCAACGCTGCGGACATGGTGGTCGTGGGCCAGTGGGCGGGCAAGGAATGCCTGGCCGCAGTGGGCTCCACGGGCAGCCTGATCAACCTGATGGTCAATGTGTTCATCGGGTTGAGCGTGGGCGGCAGCGTGGCGGTGGCCCGCTCCTTCGGCGCGAGCGACCCGGCGGCGGTGCACCGTTCCGTCCATACGGCGATGACCCTGGCGATCATCGCCGGCCTGGTGGTGGGCCTGCTGGGCTTCATCTTCTGCCGGCCGCTGCTGAAGATGATGGACAACCCCGTCCTGGACCTGGCTACCACCTACATGAAGATCTACTTCCTGGGCATGCCCTTCAACATGGTGTACAACTTCGGCGCGTCCATCCTGCGCGCCGTGGGCGACACCAAGCGTCCGCTGGTCTACCTGACCATCGCCGGTGTGGTGAATGTGATTTTGAACCTCATCCTGGTCATTGCCTTCCACATGAACGTGGCGGGCGTGGCCATCGCGACGGTTGCCTCCCAGGCGGTCAGCGCGGTGCTGGTGGTCATCTGCCTGATGCGCTCCCACGGTGTGGTGCATCTGGATGTGAAGGAGCTGCGCATCCACAAGCGCCAGCTGATCGATATCGCGAGAGTCGGTCTGCCTGCGGGTCTGCAGGGCAGCCTGTTCTCCATCTCCAACGTGCTGATCCAGTCCTCGGTGAATGGCTTCGGCGAGGTGGTCGTGGCGGCGAACTCTGCCGGCGGCAACCTGGAGGGATTCGTTTACACGGCGATGAACGCCATCCACCAGGCGGCGCTGACCTTTGCCAGCCAGAACCTGGGCGCGGGCAAGATCAAGCGCGTGCGCCGCAGCGTGGGCGTATGTCTGCTGACGGTGCTGACCATCGGATTGGTGCTGGGCAATCTGATGCTGCTCTTCGGCCGGCCGCTGCTCTCATTGTACCTGGATGACCCCTCAGCCATCGACCTGGCCACCGGCGTCACCGTGCTGGAATACGGCATGAAGCGCCTGACCTGGATGCTGCCGCTGTACTGCCTGTGCGGTCTGATGGACGTGATGGTGGGCACGCTGCGCGGCGTGGGATACTCCATCATGCCCATGATCGTGAGCCTGACGGGCGCGTGCATCTTCCGCGTGGTGTGGATCCTGACGATCTTCGCCGCCAACCCCACGCTGGATATCCTCTATGTGTCCTACCCCATCTCCTGGGCGCTGACCTTCGGGGCGCACCTGCTGTGCTATGTGTTCATTGCGCGCAGGAAGCTGGCGAGGCTGGAAGCGAAGATAGGACCGGTTGAATAACTGTATATCAAAGGGCGCTGACAGTGCAAATTGCTGTCAGCGCCTTTCTGATTGGCTGGCAAGATTTACAAACAAGTCGCGCATTCTCCCTCAGTCAGCGCCGCAAGGCGATGACTGAGGGAGTAAAACCACGGGCGAAGACGGAGGGAGTTCCCACACAAAAAAAGGAGGACGCACATCGCGTCCTCCTCGGAATTCACCTGACCGGGGTGATGACGGGCTTGCCCTCCTTGTCCACCAGGACTGTCAGGCCTGCGCCGTAGCCCTGGGCGAAGTACAGGTAATTCACACCCGTTTCCTTATCTACCCAGATCTCCACGCAGGACATTGCTCCCTGCTTGTAGACCCTTTCAAAACGCTTGTCGTCCCAGGCCATGTTGATGCTCCTTCCGGTTACTCCGCCTTCTCATCGTCGCTGACCGCCTTGCCAATCAGGCCGCCGGTGGTCACGTCCCGGAGCATGCGGGGGATGTCCAGACCCACGGCGTCCTTGACGGCCTCGAAGGTCTGCAGCATGGTGCCGGCGGTGTCCTTCGCCATGGAGGTTGCGCCGCCCTCGCCGAAGAGGATGATCTTGTCGGTCTTGGAAAGGGGCTCGGAGACGGCCTTGGCCATGTCGGGCAGCTTGTCGATGACCATCTGCATCATGGCGGCCTGGCCGTACTGCTTCATGGCTTCGGCCTTCTTGAGCATGGCCTCGGCCTCGGCTTCACCCTTCATGCGGATGGCTTCGGCTTCCTTCTGGGCCAGAACGTACTGGGCTTCGGCTTCCTTCTGGGCCTTGAACAGATCGGCCTCGGCGCGGGCCTGGATGACGGCACGATCGGCTTCCGCAGCGGCGATCTTGGCGTCGCGCTCGGCCTCGGCACGTTCGCGGACCTCGATGGACAGCTTCTCACGCTGAATCTGGACCTGCTGGGCCTGCAGCTCGGTTTCCTTCTGCAGACGGATCAGCTCGGCTTCGGCGCGCTCGGTTTCCAGGGCCTTACGGCTGTTTTCCTGCTGCACCTGGTAGGCCAGGTCGGCTTCAGCCTTGGCGCGGTCCTGCTCGGCGCGGAACTGGGCACGGCGGAGCTCCAGCTCCTTGTCCTGCTCGGCGATGGTGGCGTGGGCCTCAGCGCGGGCCTTGTTACCTTCCTGCTCGGCGATGGACTGACGGATCAGGGTGTCACGCTCGGCCTCGGCACGGGCGATGTCCGCGTCGCGCTTCTTCTCGGTGATGTTCTTGACGGCCAGGGTATCCAGCACGCCGTCGTTATCAGAGAAGTTCTGGATGGTGATGTTGACGATTTCCAGACCCATGTTGCGCATGTCGCCGGTAGCGGCGCGCTGGGTGGCGGTGGCGAACTTATCACGGTTCTGCACCAGGTCGGAGATGGTCATGCCGCCGATGATTTCACGCATGTTGCCTTCCAGCACCTGCATGGCGACCGCGGCGATTTCCTGCTGCTTCCAGCCCAGGAACTGCTCCGCGGCGGTAGCGACGGACACATCGTCAGAGCCGATCTTGATGTTGGCAACGCCGTCCACCATCACGCCGATGTATTCCTGAGAGGGCACGGGCTGGCCGGTCTTGATATCGACCTGCATGATGCCCAGGTTCAGCTTGTCCACACGCTCGAAGAAGGGGATGACGAAGGTCGCGCCGCCGCGAACGATGCGGTAGCCGAAACGCTTGACAACTTCTTTGCCATCGTCGTCCTTGACCTTATACTTGTGCTTGCGGCCGGAAACGATCAGCGCCACATTCGGCGGAACCTTGATGTAGTTGCACATGAAAATGATGACTGCCAACACGACAAGGGCGATGATGACAATCGCTGCGGGAGAAATACCAGGCATAGTGTACCTCCTTGATCCTTTGTGTTTACAGGCGGGGGTTCCGCCCTGCTGCTTTTATTATACAACAGTTGAGATATTTATGCAAGGACAAGTGGAACGGTTCGGTGATGATTTCAACCGCGTCCGGCGACAGATGGGACGTTTTTCGCCTGGCTGAGGAAAAAGCAGAGGAAATGGCTTGTGCCGGGGAGGCGTTTCCGCATTGCTTTTTTGCTGCAGATTCATTATAATAGTGGCAAAAGAATGCCGAAGATCCTGGGATTGATCTGATGTACAAAACAAACCGGAGGTTCATGATGTCTATGATTACCGTTCCCCTGGGGGAACGCAGCTATCCTATCCACATCGGCAGCGGCCTGCTGGACTGCCTGGGCGCCCACACGCTGGAGGCCCTGGGCGAGATTTCCGTGGCCGTCGTCACCGATGATAACGTGGCCCCGCTGTACCTCCAGCGCGCCGTAGCTTCGCTGGAAAGCGCGGGATTGCATGTGTGCACCCTCACGCTGCCCCACGGCGAGCAAACGAAGTGCCTGGACCAGCTGGCGAAGCTGTACAGCTTCCTGTGCGAGAGCCGCATCACCCGCCGGGATGCGGTGGTGGCCCTTGGCGGCGGCGTGATCGGCGATCTGACCGGCCTTGCGGCGGCGACCTTCCTGCGGGGCGTGCACTTCATCCAGGTGCCCACGACCCTGCTGGCCCAGGTGGATTCCTCCGTGGGCGGCAAGGTTGCGGTGGATTTGCCCCAGGGCAAGAACCTGGTCGGCGCGTTCTATCAGCCGGATTTCGTGCTGGTGGATCCCAATACCCTGACCACGCTGACGGATGAGTACTGGCGGGACGGCCTGGGCGAGGTGGTCAAGTACGGCTGCATCGGCGATAGCTCGCTCTTCGCCCTGCTGGAGGAATGTGCCCCCGGCGGACGCGCTGCCCTCATGGCGCGCATCGACGAGATCCTCCAGCACTGCATCCAGGCGAAAGCTGACGTGGTCGCCCAGGATGAGCGGGACACCGGCCTGCGCATGACGCTGAACTTCGGCCACACCATCGCCCACGCGGTGGAGACCTGCCAGCATTATTCGGGCATACGCCACGGCGAGGCCGTTGCCCTGGGCATGCACCTGATGACCCGCCTGACCGAGCAGAAGGGCCTGACCGCTCCTGGCACCGCTGACCGCCTGGACGCCCTCCTCCGCCAGCTGGACATGCCCATGGAGCTGCCGGATTTCGACGAGGAAACCCTTATCTCCGCCATGTTTATGGACAAGAAGTTTTCCGGGAAGGTGCTGCGGGTCATTGTGCTGAACAAGATTGGCCAGTGCTTCATCCATCCCACGGATGCAACGTTCTTTCACGGTATGACGAATATTTGAGAGGTGCGAACGATGAAAAAGCAGGCTTTCAATCCCTATCTGCCCTCATGGGAGTACATCCCGGACGGTGAGCCCTACGTCTTTGACGGGCGCGTGTATGTATACGGTTCCCACGATCAGTTCAACGGCTGGGTCTTCTGCCAGGGGGACTACATGGGCTGGTCCGCGCCGGTGGAGGATCTGTCCGACTGGCGCTGCGAGGGCGTGATCTACGAAAAGACCCAGGATCCCCTCAACGCCGACGGCGCCATGTGCCTCTATGCCCCTGACGTCACCAAGGGCCCCGACGGCCGCTACTACCTGTACTACGTGCTGGACAAGGTGGGCGTGGTAAGTGTCGCGGTGTGTGATTCCCCGGCAGGCCGGTACAAGTTCCTGGGCTATGTGCACTACAAGGACGGCACGCGTTTGGGCGATCGTCCCGGCGACGAGCCCCAGTTCGACCCCGGCGTGATCACCGAGGGCGACAAGACCTTCCTGTACACCGGCTTTTGCGCAAGGGGCGACAAGTCCCGCCACGGCGCGATGTGCACCGTGCTGGAGAGCGATATGCTCACCATCGCCGAGGAGCCCATCTTCGTCGCGCCCGGCGTGGAGTACGAGCAGGGCACCGGTTTTGAGGGCCACGCCTACTTTGAGGCGGCCTCCATCCGCAAGCGCGGGGATACCTACTACTTTGTGTACTCCTCCACGCCCATGCACGAGCTGTGCTATGCTACCGGCAGCGATCCCCGCGGCCCCTTCACCTACGGCGGCGTGATCGTCTCCAACGCGGACCTGCACATTGATACCTACAAGCCCGCTGACATGCATGTGGTATCCGGCGGCAACAACCACGGATCCATCGTGGAGATCAATGGCCAGTGGTACATTTTCTACCACCGCCAGACCAACGGCCACTGGTACAGCCGCCAGGTCTGCGCCGAGCCCATCGAATTCCGCGAGGACGGCTCCATCATCCAGGCGGAGATCACCTCCTGCGGCCTCAACGGCGGCCCGCTGAAGGGCGAGGGTTGGTACCCGGCCTACATCGCCTGCCACCTTTTCGGCAAGGACACCCCGCTGATCGTGAGCCGCCCCGGTCTGCCCCGTATCACCCAGGATGGCCGCGACGGCGATCCCATCCCCGGCCACATCGATCAGATCGCGGACGGCACGACCATCGGCTTCAAGTACTTTGACTGCAAGGCGGTCAAGGGCATCCGCATCCAGACCCGCGGCTATTGCAACGGCGTCTTCAAGGTGCGCACCGCCTGGGACGGCGAGAACCTGGGCGAGATCCCGGTGAAGAACACCAACATCTGGGCGGAGGGCAGCTGCGAGTGCCAGATCCCCGACGGCGTGAACGCCATTTACCTCGTGTATCGCGGCGGCGGGGCGCCCCAGCTGCGCGGATTTGGCTTCATTTGCTGAGTTGAAAGCGGATACATTGTGCACAAACGACGAAAAGCAACAAATTTGCATAATGCCCTTCCCAAAAGAATGGGAATCATGTAAAATATACTCGGCAGCATATTTCGCGGCCCGTCCAGGTTGTTCTGGGCGTGCCGCTTTTAGCTTTTGTACGGATGAAGGAGATGCTTATGGCAACGGAACGCGAGCTTGCCCTGAGCCGCACCATGGCGGCGCTGCTTGCAGGGCATCCGGGTGCGGAGATGCCCATGGATGCGGACGTTTATGCCTGGCGGCTGATCCGCTGGGAGGCGGACGTCCCCCTGACCGACGATCAGCGCGAGGCCCTGCTGGAGGGCATTGACGTGACCCTGGCGCCTGCGGGCGTGGCGGCGGCGCTCTTCGCGGCGGACGGCGATGTGATGACCATCATGCTGGCACTGAACCGCTTCCCGGCGAAGGTGCACAGGGATACGGTGCTCTGGCTGTGCGCCCATTCGCTGATGGATCATGCCTCGGTCAACCTGGAGCAGGACGGCACCATGTTCATCGGCGAGGAGTTCGCAGATGCAGCGGACTGGGTGAATCACCTGGCCCCCATGCGGGAGATCACGGACTGGTGGCGGCGCGTGTCGCCCATCGAGGGCGCGAAGGCCCATGCCCACCGCACCAGCCTGCAGACCAGCATCAAGCGCCGCCAGTACAGCACCATGGGCGGCTATATCTCCCGCGTTCTGCGCACGGAAACGGCCCTGGCGCCGGTGTGCTTCGGCTTTGTGCCGCTGGTGATCGAAGCCATCTGGAGCCAGCACGGCGAGCTCTCATTGCAGACGCTCACCCGGGGGCTCTCCCTCACAGAGATGACCCGCCATCCCCGGGAAGCGCTGCTTGCCTGGCTGAACGCGCTGCAGCCCGTACTGCGCGCCTGTCCGCCCAGCGTCAATGCCGCGCCGGTGGAGCGGGTGATCGAATCCATCAAGGCGGACTGCTCGCTGCCCTATTCCCAGGCGAATCTCTCGAAGTCGCTGGGGCTGACCCCGGCTTATTTCTGCCGCCTCTTCCACGAGAAGACCGGCCAGCACTTTTCGACCTTCCTCACCCGCACGCGCATGGAAAAGGCACAGTATCTGCTTTCCGACGGGCAGAATCTGTCCCTGGCGGAGGTCAGCGCGGCCTGCGGCTATCCCAACAAGAGCTATTTCTGCCAGGTGTTCAAGAAGTACACCGGCATGACCCCCGGCGAATTTGAAAGCACCTATAAGGATGTATAAATATTTGCCATGCGGATGATAATGTGATTGTCATCCGTTTTATTGATGGATACGATTCAGAAAATGGGGGTCTAAGCCCCGCAGACGTTTTATGTATGTACGAATTTGCTCCAGCCCTCAAAGGCTTCCCCTTGAGGGGAAGCTGTCAGCGCTCGCGCTGACTGATGAGGTGTTCCCTGCGACTAAGCCCAAGGAGGTTCTCTATATTATGAAGAAACGCCTTGTACAGATGTTGTGTCTTCTCCTGTGCATTGCCCTTCTGCCGCTGAGCGCACACACCGCCTCCGCGGAGGAACCCGCCCCCAGCGTGCGCGTGCTTTTGCGCCGCGTGGCCCTCACCGACCGGGCCGACCTCATCCTGGACGGCGTGTATACCGCGAAGGTCGGCGGCAAGGTGATCATGTCCTTCCCCCGGAAGGCGGAGGTCACTGTCGCCATCCGCAGCGGCGAGTTGTTCCTGTTCTATGAGGGCATGACCCAGCACCTGGGCGCGGGGGTCACCTTCGTCCGCAACGCTTCCGGCGGTGATGACGCCCGCACCGGCATCCGCTTTGAAAAGAACGGCGGCCTCTATCCCGGCGATTTGAGACTGACCATCTCCGGCGGTGTGCTCTACCCCGTGTGCACCATGAGCGTGGAGGACTACCTGCTGGGGGTGGTGCCCTACGAGATGAGCGAATACTTCCCTCTGGAGGCCCTCAAGGCCCAGGCCGTCTGCGCCCGCACCTACGCGCTGAACAAAATCGGCGCGAACGCTGACTACGATGTGGTGGACACCACCAACGACCAGGTCTTCAAGGGCGTGAATCATGCTTATACCAATGCCGCCCGCGCCGTCCGCGAGACCGCCGGCGTGGTGGGCACCTACAAGGGCAAGCTGGCCATCTGCTATTACAGCGCCTCCAACGGCGGCCAGACCGAGCTGGTTCAAAACGTCTGGTCCGGCCGGGGCGACTGGGATTATTACGCCGTGGTGGATGACCCCTACGACGTGGAGAACCCGGAATCCGTGGTGCGCCGCGCCCGTATTGCCAAGAACGGCGACGTCCGCGAGGGCTTCAAGGATATTCTGTTCTCCTACGTCCTGCCGGAAATGGTGCAGCAGGGTTATGTCCCTGCTGCGGAGAACTTCCGCATTGACGGCATTTCCGCCATGAGCCTGGGCGCCCCTGCCCATGCCGAGCCCAACCGCCTGTACACGAAGCTGACGCTGACCCTCGCCTGGTCGGGCAGGAAGTGGATTCAGCCGGAGACGAAGGGGACTCCTGTTCCTGAAGTGGAGGATGAGGAGGAGTTCTATTTCTTCGCCACGCCGGTTCCCACGGCGACGCCCACCCCCATGGCCACGCCTGAGGCGTCCCCCACGCCGGAGCCCACGGCCTACCTGAGCGACTTCATCCCTGCGGAAGAGGAGATTACCATCACCGTGGATATCTTCCCCGAGGTGATTGACGAGCTGCTGCTGTCCGTCTACGGTGCGGACAACGAGCTGCTGACCATCCAGGAAACCGACACACACTTCATTCTGGAGGCCCGTCGCTACGGCCACGGCGTGGGCATGAGCCAGCGCGGCGCCCAGTGGATGGCTGGCCAGTACGGCAAGACCTACCAGGAGATCATGAAATTCTACTACCCCGGACTGACGCTGTCCAAGATGGACGCCGGTGCGCCTGTGCTGCCCACCACGCCGGCGGATCTGGCTGCGACCCTTGCGCCGCCGGCCACGCCCACGCCCCGTCCGACGCTGATGCCGGCCACCATGACCGCTGACCTGCCCGAGGGCGCCTACCTCGCCGCAGTGACGGAGATTGACGATGACAGCAGCCTCAACCTGCGCGAGGAGCCCTCCCAGGGTGCGGCGATCCTTAGGCGGCTGTACAAGCATCAGCAGCTGATCGTGCTGGAAACCTGCGAGGATCCCGCGTGGGTGAAGGTCAAAACCGACGTGATCGAGGGCTATGTGATGCTGAGCTTCATCACCCCGGTGGAGGAGGGCAAGGCGCCCATTGTCACGCCCGCGCCGACGCCGGGATTCACGCCCGGGCCGACGAAATAAAGCCATATCAAAAGCCCGGCTTCCGTGATGGAGGCCGGGCGTTGTGGTGAAATCAGGGATGCTCTTGCCCTGAGATGACTGCTATGATCTTCTTTTCAGCCGTGCAGGATGATTGCTATGGAGGCTGTTGCCACATGGGATTCAGCGCTTGCGGCGCGGAGGGTTAGTGCTTGTCATATGGGACTTAATCCTGTAGACATAGTGCTTGTTTTGTTTGCGGGTGCTAATTGTGACAGATGAAAGATCTTTCATCGTACAAACAAGAGCGTAGGAGTCTGCACTATCTTCAAACTTTGAGACGTCAAAACGCACTGACTCGATTTCGCTGTACGCCAGGATTTGAGAGGCATGCTTGGAATAGAGGAAACGCTGACCCAGGCGGAAATCATCGCCGCTGGCGCCGGTGCGGGCATGGGCAAAATCATTGTATAAGGTGTCTTCTCCATACTTTTGTGCATACAGCATGGGCAGGCTGGAAGCCCGTTCGGTAGCATCTAATTGGGAAAAGCCAAAACCCAGAAGGAGGAGTACAGGGGGGACGCAGCCGATGAGCACGATGGCTCGTCCGGAAATGATGCATCCGCCGACAGCAGCGAAAATAAGGAATGCTGCTATAATCCACATGGCGCCGGATATGGAACTGGAGGAAGGGGTGAGATATGCTTTGATAGCCTGCAGCTTGTTGTCTGTCATGAGAACTCCTTCCTGCACCGTTAGGTACAAACTGCTTATGATGGTGAGTATATCAAAAAATGGGGTCAGCGCAAGCCTTGACACATGATGTGGAAAAGCTTATCATAGACTGTGCAAAAGACAATTCCCCAAGGAGGGTCAACCATATGAGCAAGAAGATCGTCCTCACCGGCGGCGGCACGATGGGCCACGTCACCCCCAACCTGGCGCTGCTGCCTCATCTGCTGGAAAAGGGCTACGAGGTGCACTACATCGGCACCGAAAAGGGCGTGGAGGCCGATAAATTGACGGCCGTCGAGGGCATCAACTACCATGCCGTCAAGTCCGGCAAGCTGCGCCGCTACTTCGACTGGAAAAACTTCACCGACCCCTTCCGCGTGATTGCGGGCGCGTTCCAGTCTGCTCACCTGATGGGCAAGATCAAGCCCGATGTGTGCTTCTCCAAGGGTGGTTTCGTGGCTGTGCCGGTGGTGTTCGGCGCGTGGCTGCACCGCATCCCCGTGGTCTGCCATGAGAGCGATCTCACCCCCGGCCTGGCGAATAAGCTCTGCACGCCCTTCGCCAGGAAGGTTGCCACCACCTTCCCCGAGTGCGCTGCCGCCCTGGGTGACAAGGCGGAGTGCGTCGGCACGCCCCTGCGCCCCGAGCTCTTTGCGGGAGACCGGGCGAACGGCCTGAAGCTGCTGGGCTTCAACGGTGAAAAGCCCGTCCTGATGATGATGGGTGGCTCCCTGGGCGCCCAGGCGGTCAACAAGGCCCTGCGCGAGGCCCTGCCGGAGCTGCTCCCCACCTTTGACGTGGTGCATATCTGCGGCAAGGGCAATCTGGATGAAGCACTGAACGCCACAGCCGGATACACCCAGCTGGAGTTCGTTTCCGCCGAACTGCCGGATATCTTCGCGGCGTGTGATCTGGTGCTGTCCCGCGCGGGCAGCAACGCCCTGATGGAGTTCCAGGCCCTGGCGCGTCCCCTGCTGCTGGTGCCCTACCCCAAGGGAGCCAGCCGCGGCGACCAGATCCTTAACGCCCAGAGTCTGGAAAAGCGCGGGCTGTGCCGTGTGCTCCTGCAGGAGAACATGACGGCCGAGACCCTCACCGAGGCCCTCCTGTCCACTTGGGCGGACCGCGAGCAGCTGACTGCTGCCGTGAAGGCAGCGCCCCCGGCGGACGGCACCATGCGGGTGCTGGAGATGATCGAAGAGGTTCAGGTAAAGTGAGTGCTGTCCGGCTCTACGACCTTGCTGTAGCCTGTAAGGGCCGCATCCGTCCCAGCGGCTGGTGGCCGCCTTGGTATGTGCAGCGGTTGCGGACGGATGTAGCGGAAATGTTCCGCCTGTTTCGCGCCCTGCCGGAGCCGCGCCGGAAGCGTGTTGATAAGGCAATGCGGCTCACCCTCCAGGCTCTGGGAAGTAAGCTCTGTGGCTTCCGGTATGACAAGGAGCGCATCACCCGCCTGTTGTTTGCTTTGCATAATCTGCCCCGGGCTTATCTGCCGGAAGGGCATCCCATGTGTGTGTCGGAAGACCTGGCACTGGAATATGCCCGTGATTGGCTGGAGAAAGCAAATATCCACATGAAGTGAAAATGCCCGCTGCATCGCATTGACGCAGCGGGCATCTTTTGTGGGTATGGGCGGGCGACCAATGGCCGATCCGACGGATGTGCGAAAGGTCGGTAGGCAAAGCCTCCCTCTCGAGGGAGGTGGATTCGTGAGGCTTTGCCGAACGAAGACGGAGGGAGTTTGCGGCTTAGTACCCTCCGCTCATCTCGGTCAGGTCGGTGACCTCAGCCAGGGTGCCGGCAGCGTAGCGGGCCTCGGCCTCCTCCATGATCTTGGCGGTGGCGGACACGCCGCAGCGGCTCGCGCCCACGGCACGGGCGGACAGCACGGTGTCCAGATCGCGGATGCCGCCGGAGCCCTTCACGCGGATGTGGGAGGAGACGGATGCGCGCATCAGCTTCAGATCGTCGATGGTGCAGCCCTTGGAGCCGTAACCGGTGGAGGTCTTCACGAAGTCCGCGCCGGCTTCCTCGGCCAGCTTGCAGCAGGCGATCTTCTGCTCGTCGGTCAGGTAGCAGGTCTCCAGGATGACCTTCAGGATGGCGCCCTTCTCATGGACAGCGTCCGCCAGGAGCTTGATCTCATTCTTCACGTACTCATGGTCGCCGGCGATCATCTTGCCGATGTTGATGACCATGTCCAGCTCAGTGCAGCCCTCCTCCAGGGCCAGCTTGGCCTCGGCAACCTTGATGGCGGTCTCGTGGCTGCCGTGGGGGAAGCCGATGACGGTGCAGACCTTCACGTCGGAGCCCTTGAGCATCTCGGCCAGGATCGGCACATCGCAGGGGCGGGCGCAGACGGACGCGCAATCATACTTCAGCGCCAGCTCGCAGCCCTTGCGGATGTCTTCCTCGGTGAGGAAGGGCTGCAGGGTGGAGTGGTCGAGCATCTTGGCAATGTCATGGGGGGTAATGGCCATGGGATTGTCCTCCTTATATATGAAGTGATGGATGACATAACGGGTATCATTACTTATTCGCCGCGGGTAGCGGAATCCCTGCTTGACAGCCTCCGCAAAGGCATGCTATCATCGAAAAAAAGGCACGAAAGAGGCGATCGATATGGCAGAATCCTTCCTGACTCTGATGGCGGACTACGATACGTCCTCCCAGTTCCGCATGGACGAGTGGTACGGCGCGATCCAGCGCGCGGGCTTCACCGGCACCCAGACGCCGGGACTCAACCACCACATCAGCCTGGCCACCTTCCCCGTGGAGCAGGAGGCGGAGGCCATCGAACTGACGAAGCAGATCGCCGCGGCATTTGCGCCGGTGGAGGTCCACGTCAGCCACGTGGGCCTGTTCGCAGGTTCGCGGGTGCTCTTTGCTGCGCCGGAGGTGAATCCTGCCCTGTCGGCCCTTCAACGCGCCTGCGCGGATGACCGTCCTCTCAACGGCCATCCCTGGACGCCTCACACCACCATGCTCATCGACAGCCCGGAGAACATCGTGGCTGCGCTGCCTGTGCTGATGGAGAAGTTCGAGCCCTTCCGGGGGACGATCACTCACCTGCACCTGTGCGCCTTCTGGCCCACGAGGGAGATCCTCCGCGTGCCGCTGACGGGGGAGAAATAATTTGTCTGAACTTGCAGGATTTTCATGCGCCGATTCGTTGTATCAGCAAAGGAGTTGATGATGATGCGGCGCTTTTTGTGTGCCCTGGCGATGCTGCTGACACTGCTGTGCCTGACCGCCCGCGCGGAGGATGACTGGCGCGTCGCGGAAGGCATGCCCGTGCTGGATATCACCTGGCGAGATACCGGCGAATCCACCGGGAACGACCGCCGTCCCTACCGGCTGGCGGCGGATATCCGTGCGGAGGACGGCTCCCTCACCCAGACGGTGACGTGGGAATCCGCCGAGCGCAACGACCGTATCGCGCTCCACGTCCGCCTGGTGGACTACAACTTCGACGGCTTCAAGGATTTGCAGCTGCTGACCGCTATGGGGGCGAGGAATGTGTTCTACGCCGTGGCGCTGTGGAATGAGGAGCAGGGCCGATTCCTCGAGGCGGAACGGCATTGCCTGCATCTGCCCGGCGGAGAGATCGTCCAGGAGATTACCCAGGCGGAGTTCTGCAACCCGGAGTTTTATCCCAATGGGAACCCCTGGGGGCAGATCCTCAGCGTGGAAGAGGACGGTTTCTACTACCGCACCGAGTATGTCTACGGCTGGGAGAGTCGCTATGGTCTGACGACCTATCATGTCGCCTCCGTGTACGATGCAGGGGAGGGGATGATCGGCGAATCCCTTGAGCAGTGGGGCACCGGTCTCAACTACTGGTGGAACCAGGTCTACCCGGAGGACTGGTACTACGGCGAGGGCAATGCGGACGCCAAGCGCACGGAAGCCCGCCGTCTGCTGATGCTGGGCCGGGGCACGGTGGATGGCTACTGGATGCAGGTCGCGAATGTGGATTGGGTCAACCTGCGTCAGCTGGACAGCAAGGATTCACCCTCCCTGGCGCGGCTTAATCGCGGCACAACCGTACAGGTACTGGCCACCGGCTGCGGCGAGGACGGCGGCTGGGTGCTGGTGTATTGCAGCAACGATGACCTGGGCGTCAGGACGGACATTGACATGTACCACGACGACAAGCCGGACGGCGCGACGGGCTATATCTGGCACAGCTACCTGGAACCGGAGCCCGTCATCCGCTGTGAATAAGCCCCACAAACTTTTTTCAAAAAAACTTGTAATTTTTCAAATTTCCCTATTGACTTGTCCCCCGAAACGTGATATACTATAAAACGTTGACGGGGCATTAGCGCAGCTGGTAGCGCACAACACTGGCAGTGTTGGGGTCAGCGGTTCGAATCCGCTATGCTCCACGCAAGGACTTGCAGAAATGCAAGTCCTTTTTGTTGTTATAAGCATTTCCTGCAGGATGCGGGTGTAAAAGGATTCATGTTTGTAAACGATGTAAAGGTTTTGACCACTTTTTTGACCACAACGTAAACGAAATCACAGGTACTTTTCTATACAGTTCATGGCCTCGACTTTCGTTTCCATCGTGGAGTGGGCGTAGAGCTGCAAGGTCAGGGAAACCTTGGTGTGACCGAGGATTTCGGACAGGGTGCGCAAGTCCATTCCCGACTCAACGGCCCTGGTCGCAAAGGTATGGCGCAGGGCATGAACACCCATCGGCGGCAAACCAATTTCCTTCAGGGTTCGGTGTAAAACCCTCGCCAGATTGCGTCCTTCGTAGGGAGTTCCAGTCTCCGTGCAGAAAACCAGGTCGTTGGGAACCCAATCCTTCCCTGCGGCAATCTTGTCCGCCCGCTGCCTTCTGCGCTGAATTTTGAGAACTTCCTGCATTTTCGGCGGCAGAGGGATGGTGCGGCGGCCTGCTTTGGTTTTCGGTGTTCCTGCATGAAGAAGGCTGCGATTATCAGCATCAGCGGTGAAATCGCGAATGCGCTGGATGGTCTGGTTGACGGTGAAGGTGTCACTGTCGATATCTGACCAGCGCAGACCTGCCAACTCTCCTGCGCGGATGCCTGTGCCCAGAATGAAATAGAGAGCACGTCCGCCTGTGCTGTCAGGCAGGGCGTCAATGAACCGCTTCTGCTCTTCAAGAGTGAAGAAGCGGATTTCTTTTTGCTCCATTTTCGGTAGGACGGTGCGGCTGCTGACATTGCGGACGATGATGGGGTGCAGCTTCCTGATGCTGCTTGGCCTGATTGCAAAAAGGCGCAGGCAGCAGGCGTAATTCACCAACCTCCGACCGGCTCTGAATCAGGGCCGGTTTTTCATGTGAGCAGACAAAAAAGAGCGGGATCTCCCGCTCCTTGGCAATATGCTATCGCAGATTCGTTTTTGCGGATAACCGCAGCAGTTCATCCTCGCTTTCACCCTCGCGGATTCTTCGGGCAGCAACGACCCGGCGCTCCGCATCATCATCAACACAGGTGACAAGCAGCAGCAGCTGATCCTGAGGCAGGACGCCAATCCTGCTGATGTACTTCGATTGCTGTACCAGGGCATTCAGCGCATTCTGCCGGTATGCAACCACGGACAAATGCAGCTTGGTGAAATCCACAAACCGCCAGCTGGATGCATCCAGGCTCACCGTTGCTACTGCGAAAACCACGTATCGGCCTTCCTCGTAAAGGGTGTCAAAGGTGATGAACGGATTGATGCGGCAGAAGGTCAGATTCTCGTAGTTTCGCAGGCAGCCGAACATCGCTCCCGATTTCATATTGTGCCCATAGATGAGGTATGTATAAGGCCGGGTGGACAAATCGCAGGTTTGCTCCAGGAAAATAGCGCCGTTTACATTGTGATACCCGCGATAATCGCGGTCAAGGTAGTAGTCGTTATCACGCTGTACAACCGCCTCGTCAAGCATTTCGTCAATCTTCAGCCAGCCGATGATATCCGCATTTTGCCGGCGCAGCTTGGCAAACCGCGCGTCTATGGTACGGTACGGATTGTAGGGATAAGAGCATTTTTCCAGATGACTCATTGGCGTAATGGTCGGTGTTGGCGCCGCAGTTGTCGCAGGATCGCCCGTGGACTCAGGCTGTGCCGTCACTGCAGGCAGGGCAGAAGGCGCGGGCGACGGAGAGACAAGCTGATCTTCATAATAAGCATTGCGCATCGCTTGGGATGCCTGCCGGAGCCGATGATAATCGCCGATATAAGCAATCAGCTTGCCCGCGCTGACAACGAGGACAAGAATACAAAGACAAAAGCCCAGTCGTGCAGCAGTCCCCGGCCCCTCTCTGTCAGCAACGAAACGGTATCTGCGCTGTTTTTTTCGCGGCCGCCCAACGACATAGTCGTCATTGCATGCATCCGGCCGACGCGCTGTTTCCCACGCCTGCCGCAAAGCTCTGAAAACGCTCAAGCACGTCGACTCCTTGCATCATTATTCCCTTTATTGATTCGTACTCTGCCGCCCGAACTCCTGCCTCTGGTACGCAAATTCCAGGGAAATCCCGAAGGGCAATCATCTAAGGCATTCGCTGTTGGGTGGTCAGAATCATTATGATTGTTCAGGAAGCAAGATTGGCTACACGGCAGGGGGCATTCTGGGTGAAAGTCATTATGGAAGGGGAGGCAAAAAGACTGGCTATTCTACAGATGGGTAGTTTGGGCAGTCAACGACCCTGACAAATGATGAGACTTGTACAGATGCCTGCGGCGCTCCAATCAAATGAATTTGCGGCAATGAAAAGAAAAATACAGGTTTTTGCCGCAAATTATTGAACGTATCATTATCTTTTTTCGATGATCGACGTTGTGAGATAGTGCATAAACGATAGAATGTGTCAATAAATTAATCGGATTATTTCTTGCTGGCCCTGCGGTTAAGGGCGTATAATTCAAATATAAATATCGTTACTGTATAAGCGCATTGCGCTTTTGCGAATCGCTTGTATAGAAATAAAAAAGGAGGATTCCTCTATGAAGAAACTTGTTGCACTGCTTCTGGCTGCAATGATGCTCACTGTGAGCTTCGCAATGGCAGAGGCCCCTGAAGGCTACCCCGAGATCGTGCCCGGCATGGACTTCGGCGGCGCCACCGTGACCATCTACGACTACTGGGGCGGCAATGATCGTGTTGCCGAGCCCACCGAGGAGCAGCAGGCCCGCTATGACTACGAGGATTGGCTGATGGAGACCTACAACGTCGTCATCAAGCAGACCCAGGGCGGCGACTGGAACACCTGCGCGGAGGAAATGATCAACTTCGTTTCTGCGCCCGACGGCTCCTACCGCGCTTACATCATCGAAGCTGGCAAGGTCGGCACGCTGGTCGCCAACGGCATCGCGGCGCCCATCACCACCTATGATGTGTCCGGCGAAGAATGGAATCAGGCCAACATCGCCATGTGGGCCAAGGGCGGCGTGCCCTACGGCCTGTCCAAGGGCGAGCAGGAGCCCCGCATCTGCCTGTTCTTCAACAAGCGCATCCTGGAAGAGGCTGGCATCGACTGGAACACCATCTATGACATGCAGGCTGAAGGCACCTGGACCTGGGCCGCTCTGGAAGAACTGATGGACAAGGTGCAGCGCGACCTGGACAACGACGGCGTGATCGATATCTACGGCATGACCGGCGACCACAACAACCTGCATACCATCGCTGTGGCGGTTGGCGGCGGCGCTTACTTCGCCTATGACGAGGATGGCAAGCTGCAGCCCGCGATGGGCAGCGAGGCCACCATCAACGCGCTGAACTGGAGCCGCAACACCCTGCTGACCTACTTCTACCGTCAGCCCGCCGACGGCAACTGGGATTACTTCAAGGAGGCCTGGAAGACCGGTATTGCCGGTTTCTATGTCAACCAGACCTATGCTGGCTTCAACGACAACTCCGAAATGGCTGACATGGAAGACGAGTGGGGCTGCGTGGCCTTCCCCGTGCCCAACGCCGGTGACAAGTACCTCACCAACATCTCCGAGAACACCTACCTGATTCCCAACATCTACTCCGCGGATGAGGTCGGCAAGATCGCCTTCATCATCGATATGTGGACCAAGCCCACTCCCGGCTACGACGATGAGTTTGGCTGGATCGGCAACAAGTACAACTACACCGACGACCGTGCTGTGGACGAGACCTACGCCATGCTGCGCAAAGGCGAGCACGGCTGGGCCAACCTGACCTTCCTGCTGGGTACCGAGAACGACGTTCTTGGCCAGTCCCTGATCTGGGTGCTGGGCGGCGAGTCCACTCCCGCTCAGCTGGTTGAAGCTGGTATGCCCGCTTGGCAGGCCCTGTGCGACGCCTTCAACGCGAAGTAATTGCACAAAGTCCTGATTATCCCGAAAGATAATCACGGCCGCTGTGGAAACACAGCGGCCGTTTTGTATACCCGGATCAGATGGAGGAAAAGCGCTGTCCCCCCTTCATTGCCGGTCATTTCCCCCACTTGCCGGGTGTCACGCCGGCCTCTTGCCGGAATTGGCGGATGAAATGGTAGGTGCTGCTATAACCGAGCAGTTCAGCGGTTTCGGTGACCGAATGGCCCTGCTGAATCAGCTGCTTTGCCTTTTCCACGCGCATGAGGATCACATCCCGCCCGGGGGAGATGGAAAACAGCCGCCTGTAGAGCGGATACAGGCGTGAAACGCTGATATTGACCTGCTGTGCCATCATTTCGTTGGTCCAAGGCAGCTCCGGGTGCAGGCTCATCGCGGTGCGCAGCTCCCGGAGACGATCCGCTGTTTTCTGCATCAGGGGCAGCGTCACGCGTCCGTTGACCTGACGGTAAATGGCAATCCACAATTCATCCATCAACGTCTCGATGCAGGGCTGCCAGTAGCGATCCTTCGCAAAGAACTCCGCCTCCATGCGCGCAATGCGGCTGGTGATCTGCTGCTTCTGCTCCATGTGGTAAACCGTATTCACCTTCAGGCCGAACAGAGCCATTCTTTCCGCGATATCGCCATAGACATGCATCCAGTCGTTCAGCATCGGCTGGCGGCTGACGATCCGATGAGGCACATGCGGCGCCACCACAATCAGATCCCCGGGAGAAAGGGACATCCATTTATCTTCAAGCTTGTACTCGACCGGCGTCAGGAAATGAACAAATACGTAGTGAGGTCTTCCAACTGGCTTGTCCAGATCAAATCCGGCCACTTCGGGCCAGTTGTGACGGATCATCTCAATTTCCATATCAATCACCCCTGTAAGGATTATATTTTTGAAGATAGAATATGTCAATGGGATAATTGAATTATTGCTTGCTGATCAGTAGCTGGGCGTGTATAATAAAGCCAACAGTATCGAGAAGAGCAATCCCATATATCACAACAACATACGTCGGAGGAAGATGACATGAGCGACTATTCCCGCCCGGAATACCCTCGTCCCCAATTCCAGCGCGCTGCTTGGATGAACCTGAATGGCCAATGGCAGTTTGAAATTGACCATGGTGCTTCCGGGCGGGCCCGGGGTCTTGTTGAGCGTGAACTGACGGGCACGATCACGGTACCCTTCTGTCCGGAAAGCAAGCTGTCCGGCGTTGAATACAGGGATTTCATGGCAGCCGTCTGGTATCGCCGCACCTTCATGCTGCCGCAGGAAGCAGCAGGCAAGCGGGGGCTGCTGCATTTCGGCGCAGTAGACTATAAGTGTGAGGTCTGGATCAACGGGAAATCCGCGGGCGTCCATGAGGGCGGCTATGCGTCCTTTCATTTTGATGTGACGGATGTGCTGCAGAAGGGTGAAAACACCATTGTCGTCTGTGCGGACGATGATCTGCGCCACGGCCGCCAGCCCTACGGCAAGCAGTCCAGCCGGTATGAATCCTACGGCTGCAGCTACACCCGCACCACCGGCATCTGGCAGACGGTATGGCTTGAATGGGTGAATCCTGTGTATATTCAGTCCGTGAAGATGATCCCGGACGCCGCAAACGGCACGGTACTCCTGGATGCAACGATCTCCGGCCATGCGGCAGGGGTGACGCTGAATGCCAGCGCTGCGTTCAACGGCATGCCTGAATGTGAGGCCGAGGTGCTGGTGGATGGCAGCCATGCAAGGCTGCCCCTCAAGGTCGCCAATGTCCATCTCTGGGGTCCCGGCGAGGGCAACCTCTACGATCTGCATCTGTCCCTGAAGCAGGACGGCGCCATTGTCGATGATGTGGACAGCTACTTTGCCCTGCGCACCATTTCCTTTGACGGCAAGAAGTGTCTGCTGAACGGCAAGCCCGTGTTCCAGCGTTTGATCCTCGATCAGGGCTTCTACCCGAATGGCGTCTATACAGCGCCCACTGACGATGCGCTGCGGGGCGACATTGAAATGTCCATGGCGATGGGATTCAACGGGGCGCGCCTCCATCAGAAGGTCTTCGAGCAGCGCTTCCTTTATTGGGCGGATAAGCTCGGTTATCTCTGCTGGGGTGAAATGCCCAGCTGGGGCATTGATCCTGCCCGTCCCCACACGCTGAGTATCTTCCTCCGCGAATGGATGGAGGTCGTTGAACGCGATTACAACGCGCCCTGCATCGTAGGCTGGTGTCCATACAACGAGGTGTGGGGTGAGAGCAACGAGGGCCTGCGCGAGCTGACGCTGACCATGACCTACCGCACCACAAAGGCCATCGACCCCACCCGTCCCTGCATCGACGTCAGCGGCGGCCTGCACACCGAGACTGACGTCTATGACATCCATGATTATGAGCAAAACCCGGCAGTTTTGCGCGCACATTATCCCCATGGCGGCATGCCGGTGGATCCCTTCGCCGGGAAGCAGAAGTACGATGGTGTGAAGCCGATCTTCGTCAGCGAATACGGCGGCATCCGCTGGACAGAGGACACTTCCGGCTGGGGCTATGGCGTTGCGCCCGTCAGCACTGAGGAGTTCGTTACACGCTACGAGGGACTGACACAGGCACTGCTGGATCAACCCGACCACATGGGCTTCTGCTACACCCAACTCACCGATGTAGAGCAGGAGCAGAACGGCCTGTACACCTACGATCGCAAGGCCAAGTTCGATCCGGCCATCATCGCGGAGATCAACCGGCGACCTGCGGCCATCGAAAAGGAATAACGCAGCCCCGAACGACCTTTGACAGGAATGAACAGCATGAAGAAGATCCGCGTGGCGGCCCATATGGGCTGCTTCGGAGGAAACATACCCGGCAATACCAAAGCATCGGCAGAACTTGCCCTGCGCTCCGGCGCTGACATCATCGAACTGGATGTCACCATGAGTGCCGATGGGCAACTGTTCGTTTTCCATCCCCAGCTGGAGAGGCGGTTTCTGAATCAGGATGTTGATATCCGGACGATGGCTGCCAAGGATGTTGAACTGCTGCACTTTGTCAATCAGCAGGGTGCTCCGACCAGCCATACCATTTGCCTGCTTCAGGACATGCTGGCCTTTCTCAAAGATCGGTGCGTAATCAGCATTGGCAAGTTTGGCGACCATCCGGTGGAAATAGCGAAAGTGGTGCGTGATCTTCACATGCAGGATCAAGTCATCGTCAAAAGTCCCGGTAAGCAGCATCACTTCAACATGATCGCAGAGACCGCGTGAGCCTCCTGAAGGGATTTATGGTTGAAAACGATGTAAAGGCTTTGACCACAACGATAAAGAAAAGCGTCTTTCCTTTCCATGCCAAATCGTTTCCCGCGTGGATCTGCGCGACTTTCTCTTGCATCCTGATGCAAAAGGGAATATAATGGAGAAAACCTGAACAGGAGGAATCGTGATGAAAGACATCAACTGCGGCTACTGTATGCGCGGTGAATTGCTGGATGCATTTGGCATCGTTATTTGCGACCTGAGCGTTTCGACGCTGATTCTGTTCCGCGAGCAAAGCCATCCTGGCCGCTGCATCGTGGCGTATAAGGATCATGTCAGCGAGCTGGTCAACCTGTCCGATGAGGAGCGCAATGCCTATTTCGCTGACATCGACCGGGCGGCCAAGGCCATCCACTCCGCCTTCCACCCCAACAAGATCAACTACGGCGCGTACGGCGATACCGGCTGCCATCTGCATTTCCACCTTGTGCCCAAGTACAAGGATGCATTTGAGTGGGGCGGCGTTTTCGCCATGAATCCCGGCGCCGTCAAGCTGACCGACGCGGAATATGCCGAGATGATCGAGAAGATCAAGGCGAACCTGTAAAGAACACAAAACGAAGGCGCAGTCCGCACTGCAACGTGCGCTGCGTTCGTTGCTATATCCAGTCTGGTGAGGAAGCTGTTTTATGCAGCAGCGGCAATTGCAGACAGATTGGCAAGATGAAGGAGCGATTACCATGACCATCTCCACCATGATCCCCCGCCGCCGCTCTGTGCGCGCCTACCGCGCTGAGCGCATCGATGATGCCGTCCTCGCCGACCTGCAGCGGTACATGGAGGGCCTCGTGCCCCTCATCCCCGGCGCGACGGTCGAGGGCCGCATCATCCCCACTGACCACGGCAGCTTCCTGCAAAAGTGGAAGACGCCCCATTTTATCGCCATTTTCTCTGACGGCAGCGATGACAGCCTGCTCAATGTGGGCTTCATGTACCAGCAGCTGGATCTGTACGCCCAGTCGCTGGGGCTTGGCACTTGCTGGGTGGGGCTGGGCAGCCTGACGGACAAGGAAAGCGTCCCCGAGGGCATGAAGCTGGCGGTGATGATGGCCATCGGCATCCCGGATAACGTGCCGGAGCGCACCGTTGCGGACTTCAAGCGCAAGCCCATGAATGAGCTGTCCGACCAGCCCGACGACCGCCTGGAGGCCCTGCGGCTGGCGCCCTCTGCCACCAACAGCCAGCCCTGGTACGTCACCCACGAGGGCGACACGCTGCACCTCTACCGGGAGGAGCTGGGCATCATCAAGCAGCGCACCCTGGGCCGGATGAACAAGATCGACATGGGCATCGGCATGTGCCACCTGTACGCGGAGCACCCGGACACCTTCCGCTTCTGGCGGGAGGAAAACCCGCCGAAGGCGGATGGGCAGATCTATATCGGCAGCGTGACGCTGTAAGACATGAAACTCCCCCGTTTCCGTGATGGAAGCGGGGGAGTTGCTGTGTGACAAGAAAGACGTTTGCCCAGAATGGTCATGTATGGCGCCGGTCAGCGTGTCATTGCGGCTGCATCGAAACCCGCAAAGAAATGAAGCGGCGATTTTGCGGAGGCTTGCTTCCGCTTCATGCGGAAGTTCATGCAAGCCTCTGCAACCAGAGCCGCCCAGCATATGCAGCCGCTATTCCGACCTCACAGTGGCATGAGGGGGTCCGGAGGAAATCGCTGTTTTCGATTTCCTCCGGCGGCTCTCGATTCTCGGCTTTACGATCTCCGGGAAATTGCGAAGAATCCGCAAATGCAGGTGATTTACTGCCCGCCATCCATATACACGATGACCTCGCCGGGGGTATCGCTGATGGGATGCTGGCGGGCCGTGCCGCCGAAGAACTGGTAAGGCTGGTCGTTTTCCGTGCGGCCGGCGAGGATATCCTCGCAGCCCTGGATCATCCAGTCCAGGATTTCCTTGCCGCGCAGCTCCCTGGCATGGCCGTGGGCGACGTAATCGAAGTCCCCGCCGTGCTTTTCCTTCAGGGCGCGGAAGGTCTCCAGCATGGTCTCGATGGGGAGCGAGTGATCCAGCTGCATCCACAGATGGGTGTTGAGGCCGTCGCCGGTGTAGAGGATGCGTCCCGCCTTGTCCAGCAATCCGATGGAGCCGGCGGTGTGGCCCTTGAGATCAACGACCTCAAGCTGCACGCCGCCCAGGTCGAAGATCTGGCCAATTTGAAGAGGCTTGACGGGGCAGGGCTTGAGGCCGAACTTGTCCATTTCCTCCTTGGCATAGCCGAAGAACATGTCGTACAGGCCGTGATCCGCCGGGTGCAGCCAGGCTTCGTCAAAATACACGTTGCCCAGGATGTGGTCGCCGTGGCCGTGGGTGTTGACCACGATGACAGGCAGATCGGTCAGGCTGCGGACGATGGCGCAGAGGTCTTCGTAGCCGTTGGCGGTATCCACCAGCAGGGCGCTTTCGCTGCCGGTGATGAGGTAGCAGGTGCTCTCGCCTGCGTCGTCGATCAGGTGGACGTTGGGGCGGATCTGCTTGATGATGGCGCGTTCAAAGGACATAGGCGTACCTCCTTGATGTGTGCGGCGGTTGAACGAACGGAATCTTCGTTTACAGCATAACACAGATTGTCCCGGTGCGAAATGCAGCCCATTGCCATTCAGTTAATCAATCTTCACCCTGACAACCACCGGCTTATCCGTCTTCACGCTGGGTGCGGTGACGTGCAGGCCCTGCTCGTCGCGGTGCCATTCGGGCTTCTCCGCGCAGCCCAGCACGTCCACATCCTTCACGATGCCGTGGAACACCGGCAGGCGGGAGGCGTCGGCGTGGCCCAGGGACTTGATCACCACATGCCCGTCCTCCGGCCAGGAAAGCACGGTGCAGTACAGGTTCTCGCCCTTGACGGTAAAGCGAATGTCCTGGGAGGTGAAGATCTTCTCTTTGCCGTCGGTGAACTGGCCCTCTTCGACCTTCGTGGGGCCCTCGCCGTACTTGCGCCAGACCTTGGTGTCGTAGATGGCCTCGCTGTTGACGGCCATCCACTCACCGATCTCGGTAAGGACGGCGGTGTCCTGTTCGGAGATGGAGCCGTCCGGCTTGGGGCCGACGTTGAGCAGCAGCGTGCCGTTCTTGGACACGATGTCCACCAGGTCGCAGATCAGGCTCCTGGCGGACTTGAAGTAATTGCCCTCAGTCCAGCACCAGGAGTTGGTGGCGATGGCGGTATCGGTCTGCCAGAAGAAGGGCTTGATATCCGCAAACTGGCCGCGCTCCACGTCCGGCACCGCACAGCCGAACATGAAGGCCTCGTGCTTGTAGTTGATGGCCACCTGCACGCCCCACTCGGCGGCGCGGTTGTAGTAGTAGGCCGCGAACTTCTTAAGATACGGCTTCACGCTGTGGTGCTGGATCCACCAGTCGAAGTACACCAGCTTGGGGCGGTACTTATCCACGATTTCGCAGCAGCGGCACAGCCAGTCCTCCAGGTACTCCTTCGTGGGGGTGGGCTCGGAGTACAGGTCGTGATGGTTCGCCTCGGGCATCGCGGGCCAGTAGAAATCGCCGCGCTGCATGGGCTCCTTGATGTCGGAGTCAAACTCCTTGCCGTGGCCCATGAAGAACCAGTGCTCCACGCGGTGGGTGGAGGCGCCCAGGGTCATGCCGCGCTCTTCCACGGCCTGCTTGAGTTCGCCCAGGACGTTGCGGCAGGGACCCATCTCCGCGGCGTTCCAGTGGGAAATGTCGCTCTGGTACATCTGGAAGCCGTCATGGTGCTCCGCCACCGGCACCACATAGCGCGCGCCGGCCTTCTGGAACAGATCCGCCCAGGCATCGGCAGAGAACTTCTCCGCCTTGAACATGGGGATGAAATCCTTGTAGCCAAACTCCTTGTGGGGGCCGTAGGTCTTCACGTGGTGCTCGAATTCGCGGGTGCCCTGAATGTACATGGAGCGGGAATACCACTCGCTGCCGAAGGCGGGCACGGAGTACACGCCCCAGTGGATGAAAATGCCGAATTTGGCGCTCCGGTACCAATCCGGCACCTGGAACTTGCCCAGGGACTCCCAGGTGTCCTTGAAGGGGCCCTTTTCGATCACGCGGTCGATCTCTGCAAGGTAGGGCTTCATATCGTACATGGGGATACCTCCTGTATATAGTAATGAATGGTTGTTCAATTTTCACCGAAGATGATCTGATTCTATTTTACCGATATTTCACCATTTGTAAAGGGATTTATGCGCATTTTGAGAAAACGGGTGCTGCGTCTCCTGGCCGTCGCCGGCGCGGCAGGATCGAAAACTTTTGTTATTAAACATGAGGTTTACGACTTTTTTCGCTTGCAAACCTGGGCGCAGTTTGCTATAATGGGAGCAACAAGTGATGAGAAATACATCCGTTTTGGTGTCTGTTCATGGAAGGCCATTTGAGGTGCAATATGACAAAACATCGCAGCGAGCTTCTGCATGAGCTCGATATTTATATTGGCGATCTGCTGGAACGTCAGCTGACCGATGCGGGCGATCCCCGCTACGGCGGCTTCTGGACGGAGCTGTTCCATGTGGAGCCCCGTCAGAGCGGCTTCTTCCTGGGGGAAATGATCGCGGCCTTCTGCACGAAGGATAGCCGCTGGTACCTCTCCCGCCGGCTGGCCCGCGGCATCCGCGCGGTGCTGACCTACATGGAGAACCACCAGCGCCCCGACGGCTGCTTCGACCTGACACCCTGCAACTACGCTTCCCCGCCGGATACGGCCTTCATGGTCAATGCCCTGCTGAATGGCTGGTGGCTGCTGGAGAAGTGCGACGCGCCCGAGGCGGACTTCATGCGCGAGCCTGTCTACCGGCTGATCGACACCACCTCCCGCGGCATCGCGGCGGGCGGCTTCCATACGCCCAATCACCGCTGGGCTATCGCCTCCTGCCTGCTGAGCTGCGAAAAGATCACCGGCAACAAGGCCCTGGGCGAGCGTGCCCGCCAGTTCCTGGCGGAGGGCCTGGATATCAACGAGGACGGCGAATTTGCCGAGCGCAGCGCCGGCAACTACAATCAGGTCAACGATGACCAGATGTTCCGCCTGTATATGGCCACTGGCGATCAGGTCTACCTCGAGGCTGCCGCGAAGAACCTTGAGATGATGTACAGCTACTTCGACCCGGATAATTCCGTGTTCACCAACAACTCCACCCGGCAGGATCTGGGCAAGAAGGTGTATGCGGATACCTACTATATTCTGTACCTGCTGGCAGCCTGGTTCCTCAAGCGGCCCGACCTGGGCGCGATGGCGGAGTGGATCTGGAAGGACTGCCGCCGCCGGGGCGCCTACCCCCGCTGCGCGGAATGGCTGCTGCTCTTCCCGGAGATGGACGGCTACGGCGCGGAATCCCCCTTCATCGCTCCTTTTGAGCAGGTGGATCGACTCTTCCCTGACAGCGACATCGCCCGCATCCGCGACGGCCGCTGGAGCTGCTCCATCCTCAAAGGGAAGGCTAACTGCCTGTACTTCCAGCATGGCTCCTTCTCCATGTACATGACCATCTACTCCAATTTGTGCGACCGCCGCAACTTTCTGGCGGACACCCTGGAGCGCACCGAGAACGGCTACCGCATGAAGGCCCACGCCGCAGGCTGGTATTACCTGCCCTTCCCCGAAGATCAGCGGCCGGACACCTCCGACTGGTGGGCGATGGATAACCCCAACAAGCGCCCCAAGACCGAGGGTCTGCCCCTGGACACCGTCCTGGACATTGTCAAGCGCCCCGAAGGTATCGACCTGCATATCAAGACCGACGGCATCGACCAGCTGCCCCTGCGCATGGAGTTCTCCTTCCTGCCCGGCGGGTACGTCCGCACGGAGCACTTCCTGCAGCGGGCCAAGGCTGGCGAATCCATCAACGTCATTGATGGCATGGTGGAAGCCTGCGGCCCCGGCGGCGAGACCATCACCATCGGCCCGGCCTTCTCTGCCCACGATTTCACCGACCGCATGGGCGGCGCGTATCCGCTGAGCGATAAGCACTATACCGTGTACTTCACCGGCTACACCCCGGTGGAGCGGGTGATTAAGATCCGGGCAAAACGCAAGGACCGGCACCTGTAAGCTCCCATAGAATCTATCCGCATAGTGAAGTGCGGATGATATAAAACAAGGAGGAACCTGTCATGAAGAAACTCATCTCCCTGGCTCTGGCGCTGTTCATGGTTCTGAGCATGATCCCCGCCTCTGCTGAAGCGGCCTACACCCAGGCCCCTATGCTGGACGGCATGGATCTGCCCCCTGTGGCGGAGCGTATGCCCGTTGAGCCTATGGTGGAAGACGCTGACTATCTGCAGATCGGCACCTACGGCGGCGAGCTGCGCCGTGCTGCTGACGGCGGCAACTGGTACAACGGCAAGCCCATCGAAGAGGGCCTGTTCCGCTTCACTACCGAAGGCGTGGCCGAGCCCAACGTTGCCAAGGACTTCGACGTCAACGAGGACGCCACCGTCTACACCATCTACCTGCGTGAAGGCATGAAGTGGTCCGACGGCGTTCCCTTCACTGCTGAAGACTGCGTGTGGTTCTATAATGCTGTGTGCCTGAACAAGATCGACTCCAAGGGCATCCGCAACTGCCACAAGGACGCCAACGGCAATCCCGCTGTTGTCGAGAAGGTGGATGACTACACCTTCACCGTTACCTTCGGTACCCCCAAGTACGACTTCATTGAGGCCCTGACCGTTGACCTGAAGTGGCACTTCGCCCCCAAGCACATCTTCGAAGAGATGGTGCAGTGCATCATCGACGGCAAGAACGACGAAGCGCTGGCCCTGGGTAAGGCGATCTGCGGTATGGAGTTCGCCGACGTGGGAGCGCTGGGCAAGGAGACCCTGTACTACTTCTGGAACTACCCGGGCATCCCCACCCTGAATCCCTATGTGCTGTCCACCGAGGAAGGCAAGAACAACGTCAAGGGTCAGTACTATGAGTACGTCCGCAACCCCTACTACTGGAAGGTTGACAAGGCCGGTCAGCAGCTGCCCTACATCGACAAGATCGTGGGCGTGACCGTTTCCAACGTGGACCAGAAGCTGATGCTCCTGCTGGACGGCACCACTGACTTCGAGACCGTCGGCATGGAATCCATCCCCACCATCCTCGAGTCCCAGACCCAGATCAACATCTACGAGTGGGCCGGCGCTGACTGGGGCGCAACCCAGATCCACTTCAACCTGAACGTGGAAGACGAACACCTCAAGGAACTGTTCAACAACGCTGACTTCCGTCAGGCCATGTCCATCTGCGTGGACCGCGAAGAGCTCGCCGGTCTGCTGACCGACGGCTGGCTGGGCGGCGGCCAGGCTGCTCCCGCTCCGGGCCAGCTGGGCTACTCCGAGGCCTGGGCCACCAAGTGGACTGAGTACGACGTTGCCAAGGCGAAGGCCCTGTTCGAGGGCTGCGGCCTGGTTATGGGCGCTGACGGCTTCTATGACTTCGCCGACGGCACCGACCTGGTCCTGAACATCGTCTCCGTGGCCGATTCCGGCGCTGCCGACACCTACAAGGTGCTCGAGCCCTACTACCGTGCTGCCGGCATCAAGTGCACCTTCAAGGATTCCGACCGCTCCAACATCGATAATGATCTGCTGGCCAACGCTGTGCAGGTCATGCTGGCGCCCGTCACCAACATCGGCGACATCTCCATCGTCCTCAAGCCCAACTCCATGGTTCCCGGCTACGCCACCAACGTTGCCTGGTACGGCACCATGGACGAAACCACTGCCACCGGCGATCTGCTCAAGCTGATCGAGCTGAAGAAGCAGCTGGACGTCACCGCTTCCACCGAGGAGCGCACCGCTATCGCCCTGCAGATGCTCAAGCTCCACGAGGCGAACCAGTGGACCCTGGCCTATGTTGAGGCCGCTCCCGCTTACCACGCTGTGAACGCCCGCATCCAGAACTTCCTGGAGAACGGCGTGTGGTCCGATATCTACCGCGACATGGGCATCGCTCACTGCCAGTGCTGGTTCATCGCGGAGTAATCCGACCTGTCCCGCATAAGCAAAAAGAAATGATATAAGGCGCGGGAGGCAACTTCCCTCAAAGAGGTTGCCTCCCGCGTTTGGGTAATCTGTACCTCATACCGCACTGCAGATAGGCGGACTGCTGTCTGCCAGGCTCCCTCAGTCTGCGGGCAAGCTCGCAGCCAGCTTCCTCATGGAAGGAGCCTTTACGAGGAAGGCGGCGTACCCGCCGCTCCATCACTCCCTCAGTCAGTGCCTGTGGCACTGCCAGCTCCCTCCCAGAGGGAGCCTTTGCAAGGAAGGCGGCGTCCCGCCGCTCCATTACTCCCTCAGTCAGTGCCTGTGGCACTGCCAGCTCCCTCCCAGAGGGAGCCTTTGCAAGGAAGGCGGCGTACCCGCCGCTCCATTAGATTCCCCCCCACGAATCACCCAAGAAAGGATTCGAGGCATCATGCTTAGCTATATCGGCAAACGCATCCTGATGTTTATCCCCACGCTCATCATCATTTCATTTCTGATCTTCTTCATCATCCAGCTGCCCCCGGGCGATTACGTGACCTCCTATGTGGCGGCCATGGCAGCTGAGGGCGAGATCTTCACGCCCGAGCAGATTGCAGACCTGCGCGTGCAGTACGGCCTGGATGATCCCTGGTTCGTGCAGTACTTCAACTGGGTCAAGGGCATCGTCACCGAGGGTGACTTCGGCTACTCCTTTGAGTACGGCCGCGACGTATGGGATGTTATCATGGATCGCCTGTATCTGACGCTGGCGGTCTCCTTCATCATTTTGATTTTCCAGTATGGCGTTTCGCTGCCCATTGGCATTTACTGTGCCAATCACCAGTATTCCGCCGGAGACTATATCTGGTCCTTCTTCGGCTTCATCGGCACCGCCACGCCAAACTTTTTGCTTGCCATCATCATCATGTACTATATCTATGTGAAGACCGGCAATGTATACCTGGGTCTTTTCTCCACGGAGATGCTGGCAAACGGCATGCGCTGGGAGTATGTGCCTGAATTCCTGGGCCGCTGCGCCATCCCGCTGATCGTCATCGGCACCTCCGGCACCTGCGGCATCATCCGTACCGTGCGCGCCCAGATGCTGGATGAGCAGGCCCGGCAGTACACCCTGTGCGCCCGCGCCAAGGGCTGCTCTGAGGCGACGATCACCTACAAGTACTGCCTGCGTGCGGCGCTGAACCCGGTGGTGTCCGGCCTGGCAGGCTCGCTGCGTACGATCTTCTCCGGTTCCACCGTGTCCGCCATCGTGATGAACCTGGCCATTCAGGGCCCGGTGCTGCTGGCGGCGCTCAAGTCCCAGGACATGTACCTGGCCGGTACCACGGTGCTCATCCAGGCGGTGCTGGTGCTGGTGGGTACACTGCTGAGCGATATCGCCCTGGCGTGGCTTGATCCGCGAATCCGTTTCGCAGAGAGGGGGTAAAGAAGATGGCACTGTTCAAGAAAAAGCAGACCCGCGACGAAAGCTACTACATGGCGTCGCAGTGGACGCTGATGTGGCGCAAGCTGCAGAAGCACAAGCTGGCCCAGTTCTCCCTGGTGCTCCTGGCCATCCTCTACCTCGGCGCCCTCTTTGCGGATTTCTTCGCGCCCTATGGCCTGGAGGAGTTCTCCTCCCTGTACAAGGATACCAAGCCCACCAAGATCTACTGGCAGGATGAGGAGGGCAACTTCTCCCGTCCCTATGTCTACGGCCTGAAGAAGGTCAATGACCGCAAGACCTTCAAGGTCATCATCAGCGAGGATACCAGCAAAAAGTACTACATCGACCTGTTTGTGGAGGGCGTGGAGTACAACATTCTGGGCATCAAGTCGAATATTCACCTGTATGGCCTGGTGGACGAGGACGGCAATCCCGCCCGAGACCAGAACGGCAAGGCTACGGTGCGCGTCAATATCTTCGGCGCGGACTCCACCGGCGCGTGCATTTTCTCCCGTATCCTGTTTGGCAGCCGGGTATCGCTGACGATCCCCTTCGTGTCCGCGGCGATCAGCTTTGTGCTGGGCATCCTGCTGGGCGGCATCTCCGGCTACTTCGGCGGATTTGTGGATAACGCCATCCAGCGCATTATCGAGGTGCTCAGCGCCATTCCCTCCATCCCGCTGTGGATGGCCCTGTCCGCCGCCATTCCGCCGGACATTCCCGTGTCCGCGATGTACCTGTACATCACCATCATCCTGTCCTTCATCGGGTGGACGGGCCTGGCCCGCGTGGTGCGCGGCAAGTTCATCTCCCTGCGCAAGGAGGACTACGTCACTGCCGCCCGACTGGCCGGCGTGAGCGACTTCAAGATTATCACCAAGCATCTGGTGCCCGGCTTCCTGAGCTACCTGATCGTCAACCTGACCCTGGGCATCCCCGGCTCCATCCTGGGCGAGACGTCCATGAGCTACCTGGGCCTGGGTATGAAGGCGCCGGCGACCTCCTGGGGCGTGCTGCTCAAGGAAACCGAGGACCTCATCTCCGTCGCCCAGTGCCCCTGGAAGATGATCCCGCTGATTTTTGTGGTCATCACCGTGCTGGCCTTCAACTTCCTGGGCGACGGCCTGCGCGACGCCGCTGATCCCTACAAATAAGCGGCCGGCGGCCGCGGGCATTTCCGCCAATCTACGGGGAGCGTGAAGTCGTCTTCCGCGACAATTTCTTGACTTCTCCCAATGAAAAGGGGAATACGATATGGAAAACATGAAACCCATCATCCAGGTGAAGAACCTGGGTGTGAACATCAAGATGGACGAGGGTCTCCTGACCCCCGTGCGCGGGGTGGATTTCGAGATCTACCCCGGCGAGACCCTGGGCCTGGTGGGTGAAAGCGGCTGCGGCAAGTCCCTCACCAGCAAGGCCATCCTTGCCATCAACGACAAGAAGTGCGTCTCCACGGGCGAGATCCTCTTCCGGGATGAAAACGACGAGATCGTGGACATCATCGCCCTGGAAAAGGCCAGCAAGGCCCGCAAGTTCCTCAGCTTCCGCAAGGTGCCCGGCCAGATGAAGCGCAGGGACGCCATCCGCCGCCTGCGTACCATCCGCGGCAAGCAGATTTCGATGATCTTCCAGGAGCCCATGGTGGCCTTCAGCCCCATGTACACCATCGGCAATCAGATCAACGAGGCGACCCGTCTGCACATCACCAAGGACAAGGCGCAAAGCAAGGCCATCACCCTGGAAATGATGAAGATGGTCGGCATCGCCAACGCGGAAAAGCGCTACGACCAGTACCCTCACGAGTTCTCCGGCGGCATGCTCCAGCGTGCGCTGATCTCCATGGCGCTGGTGTGCAAGCCTCGTCTGCTCATCGCCGACGAGCCCACCACCGCCCTGGATGTGACCATCCAGGCGCAGATCCTGGAACTCATGCAGGAGCTGCAAAAAGATCTTGGCATGGCCATCCTCTTCATCACCCATGACCTGGGCACCGTGGCGAAAATGTGTGACCGCGTGGCCGTCATGTACCTGGGCAAGATCGTAGAAACCGGTACCGCCAAGGAAATCTACAAGAATCCCCAGCACCCCTACACCAAGGGCCTGATGGGCTCCGTGCACAAGATCGGCTCCCTCAAGCAGGACAGGCTCTTCTCCATCGACGGTACTGTGCCCCTGGCGCTGAATCTGAAGCCCGGCTGCGGCTTCTACGAGCGCTGCGGCGACCGCATCGAGGGCCTGTGCGACAAGATCGACCCTGAAAACATCTGCCTGGGCGGCAGCCATTGCGTTGCCTGCCACCGCTGCAAGAAAGAGGTGAGCTCTGATGACTGATAAGGAAAAGCGTGAGCTCATCCTGCAGGTCCGCAATGTGTCGAAGGTCTTCTCCTCCAAGGGCGTCAACGTCCGTGCGGTCACCAACGTGTCCTTCGACGTGCACAAGGGCGAGACCATCGGCATCGTGGGCGAAAGCGGCTGCGGTAAGACCACCCTGGGTCGCTGCATTGTCCGCGCGATCGAGGCCTCCGAGGGCGAAGTGCTCTACAAGACCCTCGCGGGGGATGTAGTCAACTTCCTCACCCTGGACAAGAAGCAAATGAAGCCCGTCCGCAAGGAGATCCAGATGATCTTCCAGGATCCCTATTCCTCCCTGGATCCCCGCATGACGGTGCTGGACATCATCGGCGAGCCCATCAAGGCGAACTACCCCAAGATGCCTAAAAGCGAGCGCGAGGCCCTGGTCAAGGACATCGCCGCCAAGGTCGGCCTGAACACCACCTACCTTATGCGCTACCCCCACGCCTTTTCCGGCGGCCAGCGCCAGCGCATCGGCATCGCCCGCGCGCTGATCCTGAAGCCCCAGGTGATCGTCTGCGACGAGGCCGTGTCCGCGCTGGACGTGTCCATCCAGGCGCAGATCATCAACCTGCTCAAGGACTTGCAACGGGAGATGGAGCTGACCTACATCTTCATCAGCCATGACCTGTCCGTGGTGGAGCATATCTCCGACAAGGTGGGCGTGATGTACCTGGGCAAGATGGTCGAGTTCGGCGAGACGGAGAAGCTCTTCTCCAGCCCCAAGCACCCCTACACCGAGGCGCTGCTGTCCGCCGTGCCCGTGGCCGACCCGGAGGTGGAGATGGACCGCATTCCCCTCAAGGGCGAGATTCCGAACCCTGCCAATCCGCCCAGCGGCTGCTATTTCCATGCCCGCTGCAGCTACTGTACCGAGCGCTGCAAGACCGAGGCCCCCGAGCTGCACGAGGTGGATGGCCGCATGGTCGCCTGCCACCGCGCGGAGGAACTGTCCCTGCGTGGATTTGACTACTCCACTGTGGAGTAAACCTCTGTATGGCTGGGAGCGTCCCCAAGCGGGGAGGCTCCCTTTTTCTCGCCCAATGGCAGGAAAAAAGGCCCTCTGCCGGGAATATCACAGGGTAGAAACAACGGGAGGTGCGCGATGAAGGCGCTGTTTTTCGACCTGGACGGGACGCTGCTGGACAGCAACAAGAAGATCCCGGCCTCCGCTGCGGAGGCGCTGACGGCAGCCCGTGAGAAGGGCGTGAAGGTCTTCGTCTGCACGGGACGGTCGCTCCGGGTGGAGAAGATGCTCGGCTGGACGACGGAGCTGCAGCTCTTTGACGGCGGCGTGTACTGCAACGGCGCCTGCATCTACCTGGAGGGAGAGACTAACTACGTTTTCATCGAGCCGAAAGCTGTGCGCGCAGTGCTGGATGAGGTCAGCCGCTATGATGGCGTGCATACCTCCCTCAACGGCGAAGGCGCGGAGCATGCCTTCAACTTCACCCCGCCGGAGAGCATGATGGGCCCCTGGGGCATGAAGCCCGAGGACATCCACCCGCTGGATGACGCGGCCATCAACCATTGTACCAAGATGCTCATTTTCTACAAGGAGCTGGTGAACTCCACCCGCAAGCTGCCGGAGGAGCTGTATCCCCGCCTGGTGGAGCGCTGCGGCGACCTTGCCACGATGTACCTGACCGATCAGGGCGCGACGATCCAGGTGGTCAGCCGGGAGAGCAGCAAGCGCGAGGGCATCGAGCGGGTGCGCAGGGCCCTGGGCATCGCCCCGGAGGAGCTGGCCGTCTTCGGCGACGACCTCAACGACCTGGAGATGATCTCCGCCTACCCGGTCAGCATCGCCATGGGCAACGCGGTGGAGGAGGTCAAGGCCGCCGCAAAGCACATCACCCGTGCCAACGACGAGGGCGGGATTGAATACGCGCTCAAACACATTTTGAAGATTATCTGAGGAGGCAACACCATGTCCTTCACCAAAGCCGACCTGGCGATTTCGACCATGTGGAACTTCCGCAAGGCCCATTCCGGAGAGGAACTGATCGACCAGCTGACTGCGCTGGGCTTCTCGCGGGTGGAGCTGAATTATCAGGTGCGCACCGAGTGGCTCTCCGGCATCCGCCGCCGCATCAATGAGGGCGCCATCAAGGTGAGCAGCGTGCACAATGTCTTCCCCAAAACGCTGGACAAGAAGTTCGACACTGACTCCGTGATGCTGGGCTACGAGGATGAATCCCTCCGCCAGCAGGCTGTTGAGCTGGCCAAGGGCAGCATCGACTGGGCCTGCGTGCTGGGCGCGGGCGCGGTGGTGTTCCACCCGACCGAGGTGCCCATGGATCCCAATGAGTACGACGTGCCGCTGAAGAAGCACATCGCGGCCCATCAGACCGACACCCTGGAGTACAAGGCTCTCCACGCGAAGATGCTCGCTGCCCGGCAATCCGCGCCCTACATCGACCGGATGATGAAGTCCATCGACGAGCTGGCCAACTATGTCGCCAAATACAACCTGCCTGTCAAGCTGGGCATGGAGAACCGCGCCATGTGCCACCAGTGCCCGATCTACTCCGAGTTTGACATGATCGCGGATCGCTTCGCCGGCGGCCCGGTGGGCATCTGGCTGGACACCGGCCACGCCATCATGATGGAGGAAATGGGCCTGCAGCAGCTGCCGCTCTCCAAGAAGGCGGCGGACATGATCGTGGGCATGCACATCCACGACGCGGTGGACGCGCTGGATCACTACGCCCCCTGCACGCTGCCCGGCGACGTGCTGGCGCCCTATCGGGAGTACATCGTGAATAGCCCGATCAAGGTGCTGGAGCTTTCCGGACGCTTGTCTGCAGAGGAGATTATCACTGGCACGGACCGGTTTGTGGCACGGTACGGGAAGTGACAACAGGTGAGGGCTCTTTATGCGGCTTTCCCATGCGGGAGGCCGCTTTTTACATTGACAGACCGCGCCTTTCATGGGATAATATACAATGAAGTAATATCGTTTGACAGGAGATGTGCATGATGAGAAAATTCCGCATTTTGTTCACCCTGGCCCTCTGTCTGCTGCTGATTCCTGCCCTGGCCAGCGCGCTGGAGGTGGAGCTCAGCCATAGCAGCGGCTTCTATGATGACACGGTGCAGCTGGAGATTACCTGCGATACCAAGAAGGCGACCATCCATTACACCCTGGACGGTACTGTGCCGGATGAAAACAGCCCTGTCTATGAGGGCCCACTGACCCTCACGGACTCCGGCCAGCGCGCGGACACCCTCATGCGCATCGGCGGCACCAACTCCGCGGAGGAGTACATCCCTGCCATGGATTTCCCCACGGCCCGCGTGGTGCGTGCGGTGGCCATTGCCCCGGGCGGCAAGACGAGCAATGTGGTCAGCGGCACCTACTTTGTGGGATATGACCGCAAGGCGCTCTACGGCGATACCGCCATCGTCTGCCTGGTGACCGACCCTGCCAACCTGTTCGACTACGAGAAGGGCATTTATGTCCTGGGCAAGATCTTTGACCAGTGGGCCCCTCAGCAGACCGAGCCCTTCGAGGATTGGGAGGCCGTGGCCAATTTCACCCAGCACGGCGACGAGTGGGAGCGCCCGGTGTCCGTTACCTTCATGAATCCGGACGGCAAGTCCTTCACCCAGGATATGGGCATGCGCATCAAGGGCGGCGCTTCCCGCGGTTATCACCAGAAGTCCATCCGCCTGATCGCGCGTGAGGAATATGGCGAGAAGAATGTCAAGTTCGCCATCTACCCGGACGAGATCTGTGAGGCGGACGGCAAGCTCCTGGAGAAGTATAAGGGGGTGACCCTGCGCTCCGGCGCCAATGACGCCCTTTTTGCCAAGATCCGCGACCCCTTTATCACAAATCTGGCGGCCGGCATGCGCTTTGAGACCGCTGCCAACAAGCCGGTTATCGCCTTCATCAACGGTGAATACTGGGGCGTTTACACCCTCAACGAGGAGTACAGCGACAAGTACATCCAGTACCACTACGGCATGGATGACAACAATGTCATCATCGTCAAGACCGGTGCGCTTGACGAGGGCGAGGACGCGGATTACCAGCTCTTCATGGACATGTATGACTTCATCGCCTGGGAGGAGATGGAGAAGCCCGAGGTCTACGCCCAGGCCTGCGAGATCCTGGATATGGGCTCCTTTGCGGATTACTGGGCCATGCAGTTCTTCATCTACAATGAGGACGGTCCGGACAAGAACAACAACTGGCAGATGTGGCGCGTACGTGATCCTGAGCCCAAGACCCATCCCTATGCTGATGGCAAGTGGCGCATGATGCTCTACGATACTGACTATTCCTCCGGCGTGTACGTCAATGGCGACAACGCGAACGAGGACAACATTTCCGGCGTGCTCTACGGCGACGAGTACGAGGAGTATAACCCCGCGCTCATGTTCCAGAACCTGATGCTCTCCGAGGAGTTCCGACTGGAGTTCATCCGTGCCTGCTGCGATGTGAACAATGTCTACTTCAGCGCCAGCCGCAGCGCCGCCATGCTCAAGGAGATGCGCGCCCAGTATGAGCCCTACATGCCCGACAGCCTGCGCCGTTTCGGCCCCCAGTGGGTCGTGTGGCATCCGGAAGGCCATGTAAAGGACAACCTGAACAACCTCGGCCGTTTCTTCCAGAAGCGGGCTGACGCCTTCCTGAATGTGGTCAGGGACGCCCTGGAGCTGGAGAATCCCGTCGCTATTACCATCAAGATCAAGGATCAGAAGAAGGGACAGGTGTTCATCAATGGCCGCGAGGTACCCGTTGCCAACAACGGCAGGATCCAGGTCTTCCCGGAATGCGGGCTGACCATCACCGCCGTGCCTGCTGAGGGCGCGACCTTCAAGGGCTGGACAGTCTCCCATGATTCCGCTGTCCTGGAGGATCCCGCTGCGCTGACCACACAAGTTACCTTCAGCCGCGTTTTCACCCTTACAGCGAACTTTGAATAATGGAGGCTTCTGGATATGAGGAAGCATACATTGCTCCTGCTGGCGCTCCTTCTGTGCCTGCTGGCGGCGCCTGCGCTGGCGGATGCACCGGAGATCAGCTTCAGCCATGAGAGCGGGTTTTACGGCTTCCCCCTGGCGCTGACCATCAGCTGCAGCGACAAGAAGGCGGATATCTACTACACCACCGATGGCACGGTGCCGGATGAAACCTCCCACCGCTATGGCAAGGACATTTATCTGGACTGGTCCTCCATCCTGGAGGAGAAGCTGACACGCATCGGCGGCACCAACGCTGCGGGAGACTACATCCCGGATACAACATTCCCTGTCGGCCACGTGATCCGTGCGGTGGCCATCAACAGGGATGGCGAGCGCAGCGCAGTCATCAGCGGCACCTACTTCATCAATGTGAAAAGGGAGGAGCTCTACGGCGAGATCCCTGTGATGTGCCTGGTGCTGGATCCGGCGAGCCTCTTTGATTATGAGACGGGCATCTATGTGCTGGGCAAGACCTTTGACGAGTGGGCAGCCCAGCAGACGGAAGAGTTCAAGCCCCGCGAGGTGACGGCCAACTTCACCCAGCGCGGCAAGGCGTGGGAGCGCCCTGTTTCCGTGACCTACCTGCCCTATGATGCCAAGGGCTTCACCCAGGAGATGGGTCTGCGCATCAAGGGCGGCGTGTCCCGGACGGCTTACCAGAAATCCCTGCGCATGGTGGCCCGCGAGGAATACGGCAGCAAGAATGTCAGGTACGAGCTCTTCCCGGACAATGTGCGGGAGGAGGACGGCGGCATCGTCAGCAAGTACAAGTCCTTCACGCTGCGCAACGGCGGCAATGACTGCGATTACTCCAAGATGCGCGACGCCTACATCTCCCGCCTGGCGACCGGTCTCAATTTTGAAACCGCTGACAGCCATCCCTGCATTGCCTTCATCAACGGTGAATACTGGGGCTTGTATACCCTCACCGAGGAATACACCAATAACTATTTCCAGTACCACTACGGCATGGATGACAAGAATGTCATCATTGTCAAATGCGGTGAGATCGAAGATGGTGAGGATGAGGATATCCTCCTGTATGACCAACTCTTCACGGTCATCTGCCAGAATGATATGTCCGTGCCCAAGTATTACGAGCAGGCGGAGAATCTGCTGGACATGCAGTCCTTTGCGGATTACTGCGCTGCCCATCTGTACATCTGCAACGGCGACGGCCCCTTCCAACGCAACAACTGGCAGATGTGGCGCGTGCGCGAACCTGATGAAGCCTATGAGAATGCCGACGGCAAGTGGCGCATGATCCTCTACGATACGGATATTTCCTCTGACCTCTTTGGTTCGGATATGGAGCCTGAGGTGGACAACATCACGCCTGTGCTGAATGAAACGTACACCGGTCATCATCCGGCGCGGCTGTTCAGCTCCCTTATGGCCAATGAGACGTTTCGGGATATGTTCATCATGGCCTGCTGCGATGTGCGCAACCAGTACTTCCGTGAAAACCGGGTGCGCGAGTTCATGACCCAGCTGGAGCCTTCCTACCTCAAGTGAATGCCGGATACCTATCGCCGCTTTGGCCCGGAGTATCATCTCTGGAACCCGGAGAAGGCCTATGCGGATGAGGCGGAACAGGTTGACGGCTTCTTTTATGAGCGCTATGAGACCTTCATGCCCATCCTCCAGGGCGCCTTCGGTCTGAAGGATGCTTGTCGGGTCATCATCGACGTCTCTGATGAGGCCAAGGGCGCGGTGTACCTCAATGGCCGCAGCATCCCTGTGGATGCCGGCGAAAGCTGCCTCTATTTCCCGGAGTACCCCCTGACGGTGGAGGCTGTGCCTGCCGAGGGCTGCCAGTTCACCGGGTGGACAGTGATTGATGGCGACGTCATCCTGACCGAGGTGGAGGAGGCCGCCGCCTTGCTGGCCTTCCAGAAAGGCTTCACCCTGGTGGCCAACTTCAAATAAGCATATACAGGAGGGGCCGATATGAACCGCCTTCCCCGACAGAATCGTCAGCGCCTGGAGGCCTGGCGGCAGGAGATGAAGAACCATCTGTACACCCCTGTGGGTACGGTGGAATTTGCCGGTTTCGTGACCTTCGAGCGCCTCACCCCGGAAAGCGCCGCATCCATGCCGATGCGGCCTTTTCCCGTGGGAACGAAATGGGGCAAGTGCTGGGAGTACGCCTGGTTCAAGGCGGATTTCAAATTGCCCCAGGGCTGCCAAGGCCGCCGCGTGGTGCTCCTGCCGGGGCTCGGCGGCGAACAGCTGATCTATGTGGACGGCGTGGCCCGCGGCTCCAACGACAAGGGGCGCGATTATGTGACGCTGCGTCGCGAGGCGAAGGCAGGGGAGACGGTCTCCGTGCTGGTGGAGAGCTACGCCGGTCACGGCGCCCGCCTGGAGGAAATGCCGCCCTGTCCGCCGGAAAGGCCCGCCATTCCCTCCGTGCCGGAGAATCAGTGCACGGTCAAGGCGAGCACCCTGGCTGTGTGGAACGAGGACGCTTACCAGCTCTGGCTGGATGTGGAGGTGCTCTGCGACCTGCTGAAGCAGCTGGATGACAAGTCGCTGCGGTACCAGAAGGTGGCCAGGGCGCTGATGGATTTCACTTACACGGCGGACTTCGAGCTGCCTATCGAAGAGCGCCACAAATCCTTCCGCCGTGCCCGGGAGGTGCTGAAGCCGGCGCTGGAATGCCATAACGGCTCCACTGCGCCGACCATGTGGCTGTTGGGGCAGTCCCACATCGACCTGGCGTGGCTCTGGCCGGAGGAGGAAACCTGGCACAAGGTGGGCCGCACCTACGCTAACCAGTTGGCCCTGATGGAGGAGTACCCGGAGTACAAGTTCCTGCTGTGCGAGCCCAAACTCCTGGACATGCTGCGCACCCAGCATCCGGAATTGTGGCAGCGGGTGAAGGCTGCCTACCAGCGAGGCCAGATCGATCCGGAGGGCGCGTTCTACATCGAGTGCGATACCAACCTGCCCTCCGGCGAGAGCCTGATCCGGCAGCTGGTTCGGGGCAAGCGGTGGTTCCGCGAGCACTTCGGCGTGGACAGCCAGGTGGCCTATCAGCCGGATACCTTCGGCTATTCCGGTGTGCTGCCGCAGATCCTGAGCAAGCTGAACATCCCGTACTTTGCTACGCAAAAACTCCTGCGCGCCGACCCGGAGTGCGAGCGCTTCCCATACCAGAATTTCATCTGGGAGGGCATTGACGGCTCGACTGTGCAGGCGCTGTCCTTCTTCAAGAACAACGCGCAGGTCACGCCCAGCCAGTTCGCCCAGCGCTGGAATAACGACCGCACCCAGCAGGAGAACATCGACACGCTGCTGTACAACTTCGGCTTCGGCGACGGCGGCGGCGGCGCGACCCGCGACATGGTCGAGAACATCCGCCGCATGGGCGACTTGGAGGGCATTCCCCGCGCCCGTTACGGCGGACTTCGCGAGTTCTTCGAGGAAACCGCCCGTCAGGCGGAGGGCAACCGCTGGGTGGGCGAGCTCTACCTGGCATGGCACCGGGGAACCTGGACGACCCAGGTAGAAACGAAGCAGCTGATCGCCAATGTGGAACGCCTGCTGCACGATGCGGAGGCGCTGGTTGCGCTGATGCCTGCCAGCGAGCGCAAGACGTACATGCCGACCATCGAGAAGGCGTGGGATGTGCTGATGTTCTGCCAATTCCACGATGTGGCGGGCGGCGTGGGCATCAAAAGGGTGCATCAGGAGGCGGAGGCCGCGCTGTATGCACAGGTGCGCGCGCTGGAGGAGCTCATGGCGCGTCTGCCGGGAACGGTTACAGCGATCCCCGGCCACACAGCGAAGACCGCCATTACAGAAACCGAAGACGGCTTCCTGATGGAGAACAGCATCCTGCGCGTCACGGTGGACAAGCACGGCGCAATCACACAGATTGTGGACAAGCGCAACGGCCTGCCGCTGATGGCTCCCGGCCAGAAGATGAACGACTGGCGGCTGTACGAGAATGTCGAGGTCGTCTACGACGGTTGGGAGATGAGCCGCGACTGGAAGAAACGCAGGCTGGATACCGACCTGCATGCCCGGTGCGAATCCCGCGTGGCCCAGGAGGGCGAACGTTACCTGGCGGTGACCTATGCCTTCGGCGGGAGCACAGTCGAGATGAGCCTCTGGCTCCGGGGCGACCGCGTTGAGGTGGAATCCGATGTGGACTGGCACGAGCGCCGCAAGCTGCTCAAGGTACACTTTGAATCGGGTGTCCTGTGCGAGGATGCGCTGCATGAGATCCAGTTCGGCCACGTGAAGCGGCCCTGCCATGCGTCCCATCCCTTCGCGGCAGACCGCTATGAGAGCTGCTCCAACCGCTGGACGGCTCTGTGCGAGGAGAACCGCGGCTTTGCCATCCTGACCGACGGCATTCGCGGCGTATCTACGGACAGGGGCGAAATCGCCCTGTCCCTGCTGCGTGCGCCACTGGTGCCGGATGATACGGCGGATCGCGGATTCCAGAGTTTCCGCTACGCCATCATGCCCTTCGCCACCGGTTTCAAGGATGCGGGTGTTGTCAAGGCGGGTATGGCCTTTGCTGAGCCTTGGCGCATGGATGCGGGCTTCCGCGTGGACAGCGACGCGATTATCCTGGAGACCATCAAGCCTGCGGATGATCAGTCCGACGACGTCATCCTCCGCCTGTACGAGAGCCTGCGCACCCATGCGACGGGCGTGTTGCATCTGCCCTTTGAGGCGAAGGTGTACGAGTCCTCCATGGACGAAAGTGAAACCGGCGCGCTCATTGGTCAGGGCAGGGAAGTCCGCCTGACGATGAAGCCCTTTGAGATCCGGACGCTGCGGGTGGTGCGGTGATTTGCACGATTTGGTGGAAAATCTTCCGTCATCCGAATGATGCGTTCGAAAGCCTCAAAAAGATTCGGAAATCCGACAAAAAACACTTGCAAACCGGGCTTTTCAGCGTTATACTATCAACGTTCCAATTCAACATTCCAATTCGACATACAGAAACGGAGAGGTAGCAAATGGAGAATCTGAAGCTTCTTTACACCGGCAAGACCAAGAACGTCTACGCGCTGGATAACGGCAACTGCCTGCTGAAGTTCAAGGACGACTGCACCGGCAAGGACGGTGTGTTCGATCCCGGCGAGAACAGCGTTGGCCTGACCATCGAGGGCGTGGGCGACGTCAATCTGCGCATGTCCATCTACTTCTTCGAGAAGATCAATGCCGCCGGCATCTACACCCACTACGTGTCTGCCAACCTGGACGACACCACCATGGAAGTGAAGAAGGCCAAGGCGTTCGGCAAGGGCCTGGAGGTCATCTGCCGCTACAAGGCCGTGGGTTCCTTCTACCGCCGCTACTCCGATTACTGCACCCTGGGCCAGGATCTGCCCGCTTACGTGGAGACCACCTTCAAGAACGACGAGAAGGGCGATCCCCTCGTCACCAAGGACGGTCTGGTGGATCTGGGCGTCATGACCGCTGAGCAGTATGATGACCTGAAGGCCATGACTCAGGCTTGCACCAAGATTGTCGCCGACGACCTGAAGGAAAAGGGCCTGGAGATGTACGACATCAAGTTCGAGTTCGGCTACGATGCGGACGGCAAGGTCATGCTGATTGACGAGATCGCTTCCGGCAACATGCGCGTGTACAAGGACGGCGAGTACGTCGATCCCATGACGCTGAACAAGCTGTTCTTCGCCTGATTCTCTCTGGAACATGATACAAGCTGCGTCAGATGATTCTGGCGCAGCTTTTTTCTGGGTTGCGAAAACGTTTTCCTTGTGCTATAATGACTGTATAAGGCATACTGCAGATGGGAGGACGAAAATGAAAAAGGCATTGTTCATTTTGATTCAGTGCACCTGGGGCGTTCTGCAAACGCTGATTGGCCTGGGATTCTTCATCGCTAACCGCAAGTGCAGCCACCGCATGTACCGCGGCTGCATTGATACCCAGTGGAATCATACCGGCGGGCTGAGCCTGGGCCTGTTCATTTTCACCCCGAAGGACAGTCAAAACAATGCACATTTGATTCGCGTGCATGAGTATGGTCACTGTATCCAGTCGCTGCTGCTGGGTCCACTGATGCTGTTTGTAGGCATCATCTCTGTAATATGGGGAAATCTGCCCTACTTTGCCAAGCTGCGGCGGGAAAAAGGCGTGCCCTATACCGCCTGCTTTGTGGAGGCCTGGGCGAGCAGCTGGGGCGAAAGGGCCACCGGCGAAAAGGCAATCTGGCAATAATGTGATAAGCGCAGCTGTGTGCCAAATCTCCGGCTGAATCTGGTTGGATGTTTGGCCTCGGCGGCGCTCTTTTCTTTTCTTGCGATGTGTGATATAATGGGAAAAAGGACAAAAGGAGGCGGAGCGTATGCCCCTGCATATCATCCGGGAGGACATCACCCGCATGAAGGTGGACGTCATTGTGGCGGCGGGCAGCGCTGCGCCGGGGACGCCCACACCCACCGGCGGCGTGAACGGCAGTATCCACAGAAAGGCGGGCGCGCGTCTGATTGAAGCGCTGCGCAGGCTGGGCGGCATCAAAACCGGCGGCGCGACGCTCACGCAGGCCTACGACCTGCCATGCAAATACGTTATCCATACGGCGGGACCAGTGTGGCGCGGCGGCAGCTACGGCGAGGAAACCCTGCTGCGCGCCTGCTACCGGGAGGCACTCCAGCTGGCAGTGCGGCAGCGCTTGTCGTCCATCGCCTTCCCGCTGATTTCCACCGGTAAGTATGGTTACCCCAAGGCGGAGGCCATGCAGGCTGCCACCAGCGAGATCCGCACGTTCCTGCAGGCGCATGAGCTGGACGTCTATCTGGTCGTGTATGACCGGGAGGCCTTCGCGGTCAGCAGCGATCTGTTTGCCGGCGTGCAGGCGTTCATCGACCAGCACTATGTGGACGATCATTATGTCGCCCGCAATACCCGGGAAGAGGTCTGGGCGGAGTTCATGACGGCGCCCTGGGATCGTACCCTGGACGAAGGCGCACAGTCTATCCAGGATCAAGCGATCTTCCCCGGAGCGCCTGCAGAGGACACATGGGCTGCGCCTTCGCCGCCACCCCGGAAGGGAGCCGCCTTTGCGCCGCGGGAGAGGGCACGGAAAATGGCCAGACCTGCCCCGATGGCCAAAGCGCGGCCCATGGCCAAAGCGCGGTCGCCCAAGCCCTTTGCCCTGTCCCTGGAGGAGCGGCTGAAGAAGCTGGATGAAGGCTTCTCCCAGGCGCTGCTGCGCCTTATTGATGAGAAGGGCATGAAGGACTCTGCCTGTTACCGCAAGGCCAATGTGGACCGCAAGCTCTTCAACAAGATCAAGAATACCCCGGGATACACGCCGAAAAAGTCCACGGTAGTCGCCTTCTGTGTGGCGCTGGAACTGAATATGCCCGACTGCCGCGAGCTGCTCAGCCGGGCGGGATACGCGCTGTCCCGGTCGAGTATCTTTGATGTGATTGTCGAGTACTATATCGGCAAGGGAATCTACGATGTGGACGTGATCAACCAGGCGCTGTTTGCCTATGATCAGCCGCTGCTGGGCAGCAACGTGGGCTGAAAAGAAAAAATGTCGCCCGTGCGGCGACCTTTTGGGAACAAAATGGTGATATCCTTCGTCATGTAAGGCAGAGATGCCTGCAAAACATGATGGAGGTATCTGATAATGAAGAAGAATCTGACGGAAATGGTTTTCATCCTGGATCGCAGCGGCTCCATGGCCAACCTGGTGGAGGACACCATCGGCGGCTTCAATGCGATGATCGACCAGCAGAAGGCAGAAGAAGGCCAGGCCTATGTATCCACCGTGCTCTTCAATGATGACAGCGTGGTGATCCATGACCGGGTGGATGTGCAGTCTGTTCCGCCCATGACCCGCCGAGAGTACCGGGTGGCGGGCTGCACGGCCCTGCTGGATGCCGTGGGCGGCGCAATCCACCACATCGGCAATGTCCACAAATACGCACGCCCGGAAGATGTGCCGGAGCATACCATCTTCGTCATCACCACCGACGGCATGGAAAACGCCTCCCGCCGTTACAGCGCCGACAAGGTCAAAGCCATGATCCAGCGGCAGAAGGCTCAATACGGCTGGGAGTTCCTCTTCCTGGGCGCCAACATTGACGCGGTGGCAACGGCGGCCAACATCGGCATCCATGCGGACCGCGCTGCCAATTTCATGGCGGACGGCGCGGGCGCAAACCTCAGCTTTGAATGCGTAAACGATGCGGTGCGCCAGGTACGCACCAACGCGCCCATGACGGCCAAATGGAAGGCTCGGGTGGATGCAGACTACGCCCGCCGCAAAAGGTAAGCAAATCACCCGCTGAGATGCGGGATCAAACAGGAGGTTCCCCATGAAGAAGTTGACAGCGATGCTGCTTGTCCTGTGCCTGCTGCTGCCCTGCAGCCTGGCGTTTGCGGATCATGTCCAAGCCCGGCTGAATCAGCGCATTGCGACCCGTACCGGTCCCGGCACCGGCTACACGGAGCCGGGCACCTTCCTGAGCGCAGGGAGCTATGTGACCGTCATCTCCAAGAAGTGGGACAGGACGAATGAGATCTGGTGGGTACAGGTGGATTTCACCTCTGGCAGCCGCCGCTACCGTGTCTATACCGGCTCCTGGCGCATGAATGTGGATCTCTCCCGCGTGCCGGAGGAATTGATTCTTCGCGACTGCGAGGTGCAGTACAACACCCCCGCATACGCCGGCCCTGGCAGCAATTATGCCAGCATGGGCACGGTGTATGCCGGCACCAGGGCGACCTTGTACCAGGTGCACAACGGATATGCGCAGATTGAGTTCCGGGACTCCGGCTCGGGGCTGATGAAGCGCGTCTGGCTGGATATTGGCAACACCACTGCCCGCAAGGACTACGGCAACACGGAGACCTTCCCCCAGTACGGCAGCGCCAACTATGCAGGTTGGTATACCACGCTGCAGGAGGTCTATGATCGCAACCGCAGCGGCAGCACTGGCGGCGGTGGTACTGGCGGCGGTAATCATGGCGGCGGCTGGCAGGTCAGGATCACCAGCACCAGCGGCAATGCCCGCTCCGGCCCCGGCGCGAACTACAGCCATGTGGCCTATGTCAACAACGGCGAGATCTACACAGTGTATGATACTGCCGTGGCCTCCAATGGCGTGACCTGGTTCAAGATCATGGTGTATGGCCAGTACTGCTGGATTTCCTCCGGCTTGACCAATACTGGCAAGTACTGATCACGGCGGATATAGCAATCATCCCCCGGAACGCGATGGTTCCGGGGGATGCAGACCATCAAAAAAGGCCACAACCACAAAAAGTCCGGCGCTCATGCCGGACTTTTTGCTTCCTGCGTTGTCTGCAGCAGCAAAATCGGTCATTTACTTCTGTGTAAACTCCCTCATTTGCAGCCTTGACGCCTTGGCTTGCAGCCTTTTTTGAAGGCCGGTAAAGCATCGGCTTGGGCGATGCTTTGAATCCCCCGGAACGCGATGGTTCCGGGGGATTGGTTTATTCTGCAATATCCGGCATCCGCCACTGGTAAACCTGCAGCACCTCGCTGTCTACCAGGGCCTTGCGGAAGGTACTGTTGATGATCTTGTTGCGGGATAGATTCAGGGAGATGAAGTACACCCGGTACAGCTTGCCGCCGGTGCGCTGGGCATTGGCGTCCACCACCAGGAAACGGCCGGTATCCGGCTCCCGTGCGACTACCAGCACCGAGTGACAGGTGCCGTTGGGGCGGCGGAAGTACAGATAGATGGGGGAGTAGCTGTCATCGTTGACGTAATTGTCAAACATGTCGTTGAAGCTTACTTCGCGGGAGGAGATGCGCTCCAGCCCCAGCTTCCAGGAAATCATGTCATAGGGCTCATCCAGGTTGCGGGAATTCATCATGGCGGACATATCGCCGGGGGTCATATCTATGCCCAGGTAGCTCAGCGCCATGGAGTATATCGCCCGGGAGCACATGTTGCCTGCGTGGAAGGCGTAGGGAATCCCCTGGCGCTCGGTCAGGGTCAGGTCCATGATGGAGCCTTCGGGTCCGCCAAGCCAGTAGCTTTTGCGGAAGGCGTCATCCGTTTTGTCGTTCTGGCTGATGTAACGGATATATCCCTTCTTCACGCCGCTGGTGTTGAATTTGGAGGGCATAAGCAGGAACTGTTCTACCTCCTGGGCGGAGGCAGCGGCGGGGAGGGGGGCAGACGCAGCGGTCTCTTCACATATCACCAGGGTTGGCAGCAGAAGCAGCAGCATAAGCAATGCCAGATGACGCATGGATTCCCCTCCTTCCGGAATGATCTTCCTTATCATTATACAGGAACAGCGGCAACTCAGCAATACAAAAGGTAAAATTTCTTAAATTTTCCAAGGCGAATGGAAGGTGTATGATCGGTTCACGGGGAACCGGTGGGGGAAGATGGCGCTGTCTTGACGGATGGGGGGAAAACCGATATAATAGCAGCAAAGGAGGATGAACCTATGCCTGCATGCATTGAGAAGTTCCGGATGCCCCGATATCGGGAGATTCCGGATGTCGGTTTGTATCTGGATCAGACGGTGAAGTATCTGAATCGTTATCTGGCGCCCCTGGGCTGCATGGAGATCACATCATCCATGGTGTCCAATTACGTCAAGAAGGGCTATATCACAAATCCCGTGCACAAGCAGTACGACGCGGATCAGATCGCGTATCTGTTCTTCATCAGCGTGGCGAAGTCCGTACTGTCGATGGATAACATTGCCTGTCTGTTTGATATGCAGAAGAAGATGTATACCTCGGAGATCGCCTATGATTTCTTCTGTGAGGAGCTGGAAAATATGCTCCAGTACACCTTCGGCCTGAAGGATCATGTGGACGAGGTGGGCACGCCGGAGGATAAGTCCGAAACCAAGATCATGCTGCGCTCCACCATCAGTGCGGTGACCCATATCATCTACCTGTCCAACTGCTTTGCGACCCTGAAGGCGGCCGAAGCGGCGGAAGACAGTGCAGATCTGCCGGTGGAGGAATGAGCATGAACATCGCCTGCAAGGAAAACGAGCGCCTCATCCGGCCGGACGACCCGTCCCTGCGCTATACCGGCCGCATCGGTGGCAGCGATGCTGCACCCTTCTTCATCTTTCCCTGCACGTCGGTGGAAATGAAGCTCATCGGGCGGAAACTGCTGGTTGCGCTGGAGAACCATCACTCCTACTTCGAGAACCGCCTGGGCGTGATCGTGAACGGCGAGCAGCATGCCATCCTGCTGGAAAAGGGCGAGCAGATACTTGACCTCAGCCACCTGCTGACGGCGGATGTGAACGACGTACTGCTCTTCAAGCGGCAGGACTGCTGCCACGCGCTGACCCTGCACGGCTTTATCGTGGAAGGGCCGCTGCTGGCGCTGCCGCCCCGGCCCGCCCGTCGCATCGAGGTCTACGGGGACAGCGTGTCCGCCGGTGAGGTCTCCGAAGCGGAGTTCGCCTGCGCGCAGCCCGACCCCCAGGGGCACAACGGCCTGTATTCCAACAGCTATTTGTCCTATGCCTGGCAGGCGGCGCGGCTGCTGAACGCCGAGCTCCACGACATCGCCACCGGCGGCATGGCCCTGCTGGACGGCACCGGCTACTTCTACGGGCCCAACTACATCGGCCTGGAGTCCACCTGGGACAAGGTGAACTACTACCCGCCCTTCGGTGAGCCCACCCCCTGGGACTTCACCCGCTTCACACCCCATGTGGTCGTGGTCGCCATCGGCCAGAACGACCACAACCCCGTCAACATCATGGCGGAGGACTATGACAGCGCTGCCTCCCGGCATTGGCGGGCGGAGTACAGCCGCTTCCTGGGGAGGCTCCGGGAGAAGTACCCCCGTGCCCACATCGTCTGCACGACGACCATCCTCGGCCACGACGCTGCCTGGGATCGCGCCATCGACGAGTGTGTCAAGGCTGCAGAAGACGCGCGCATCCACCACTTCCTGTACACGAAGAACGGCTGCGGCACGCCGGGGCATATCCGCGGAAGCGAGGCTGCCGTTATGGCCCGCGAGCTGGCGGACTTTGTGGAATCCCTGCCGGGCGTGTGGGAATAAGGCGAAATGCGGATTTTCCCCCTTGCAATCCGCCGGGAACCGTGTTACAATATCCGGGTATTGCATATAAGGTCGGGCAGTGCCCGACGAATATAGACGATGACCGGGACGCAGTAATCCCCAGTTTCCCCTTCACAGAGAGTGGCTGCATGCTGAAAGGCCGCAAGGGCGCTGACGGACGAATTTCACCCCGCGAGTTCCCGTAAGGGCGTTCGCCGCGTTAAGGCATCGAGTGGCCGCATCCTGTGCGGCAATTTGAGTGGTACCGCGGAATCAGTTTGATCATCCGTCTCATGTTTTCATGAGGCGGGTTTTTTATTGCACACCAAGAAGGAGGATATATCATGAACGAGAAGATCGCTGCCCTGAAGGCAAGCTTCGAAGCCGAGCTTTCTCAGGTGGCCGATATGGCCGCCCTGGAAGCCCTGCGCGTGGGCTACCTGGGCAAGAAGGGCAAGATGACCGAGCTGCTCAAGGGCATGGGCAACATGTCCGTGGAGGAGCGCAAGACCATCGGCGCCGAAACCAACGAGCTGAAGAACGAGATCACCGTCGCCCTGGCGGAAAAGCTGGAGGCCATGAAGGCCGCCGAGCTCCAACGCGAGATCGACGCCCTGCCTGAGTTCGACGTGTCCATGCCCGCGAACATGGACCGCGGTTCCTACCACCCCATCACCCTGGTGCAGCGCCAGTGTGAGCAGGTGTTCCGCACCATGGGCTTCCACCTGGAGGACTACGCCGAGATCGTCACGGACTACGAGTGCTTCGAGTCCCTGAACATCCCCAAGTTCCACCCCGCCCGCGACATGCAGGATACCTACTACCTGGACAACGGCCAGCTGCTCAAGACCCAGACTTCTGCCG
>SVGL01000020.1 GCA_015056325.1 Clostridiales bacterium
ACCGGTCCCGCGCCCCGCAAGCGCGTCATGGTTGCCGCCCATATGGATGAGGTTGGCCTGATCGTTACCGGCCATGCCGAGGGCGGCTTCCTGAAGGTCAACCAGGCCGGCGGCATTGACCCCCGCGTGCTGATCTCCAAGCGCGTCCTGGTGGGCGATGACAACATCCCCGGCGTGATCGGCGCGGTGGCGATCCACCTGCAGTCCGCCGCTGACCGTGCCCGTGTGATGGGCTACCGCGACATCACTGTGGACATCGGCGCCAAGGATAAGGCCGAGGCGGAGCGCAAGGCGCCCATCGGCACCTACATCAGCTTTGATACCCCCTATGTGGAGTACGGCGACGGCTTCGCCTGCGGCAAGGCCTTCGACGACCGCGTAGGCTGCTGGACGATCCTCCGTCTGCTGGAGGAGGAGCTGCCCTGCGACCTGATTGCGGCCTTCGTCTCTGAGGAGGAAGTGGGCTGCCGCGGCGCTTCCGGCGCTGCCTTCTCCCAGGAGCCGGATATCGGCATCGTTCTGGAAGGCACCACCTGCAATGATCTGGGCAAGATCCCCGAGGTGGCGCAGGTTTGCCAGGCCGGCAAGGGCGTGGCCGTGTCCTTCATGGACGGCGCCTCCATCGCCAATCGCGACCTGTTCAAGAAGGCCCTCGAAGTCGGCGAGAAGGAAGGCATCGCCCATCAGGTGAAGGGCTCCGTCTCCGGCGGCAACGACGGCGGCGCCATCCAGCGTGCCCGCGAAGGCGTGCCGGTGGTGGTGCTCTCCGTGCCCTGCCGCTACATTCACAGCCCGTCTACTGTTGTGAAGCTGAGCGACGTTGAGGCTCAGTTTGAGCTGTGCCGCGCGCTGCTGAGGACGTTTTGACCAGGAGCGCTGCCCCTGGACCCTGACAGGGGCTAACGCCGCCCCTGCACCTGCGCAAGGGTCTTCAACCCTTGACCCTTTTCGCGATTGAGTTGAGCGTCCGCGCTCGGCTGCCCTCGCGTGAAGGCTGAGAGATGAAAAGGAGTGTACATATATGTTTGAACTGCTGAAGAAGGTGCTCTCTCCCGTTGGCCCCTCCGGCCTGGAAGCGCCTGTTGCTGAACTCATCCGCGAGGAGATCGCGGCTTATGTCGATACCATTGAGGTGGACGCAATGGGCAACCTGATCGCCACCAAGCTGGGCAAGGCGGAAAACCCCAAGAAGGTCATGCTTTCCGCCCACATGGACCACATCGGCTACATCGTCACCGGCTTTGAGAAGGAAGGCTTCCTGCGCGTGACCAACGTGGGCGGCATCGGCGTGATCAACAGCTACAACCGCCATGTGGTGTTCCAGAATGGCGTGCACGGCGTGGTTGTGGCCCAGCCCGTGCAGGGCCAGCCTGCGCTGAAGGATCTCTTCGTGGACATCGGCGCTCAGGACAAGGACGAGGCCAAGGCCAAGGTTCAGCTGGGTGATGTGTGCGTCTACGCCAACGATTGCTTCCGCCTGGGCGAGAACCGCGTGTCCGCCCCTGCGATGGATGACCGCTGCGCTTGTGCCCTGCTGGCGAAGCTGCTGCAGACCGTGGGCGAGACCCAGGATACCATCATTGCCGTCTTCTCCGTGCAGGAGGAGGTCGGCTGCCGCGGCGCGAAGGTGGCTTCCTTCGCCAAGGCGCCCGACATCGGCATCGCGCTGGACGTCACCGGCTGGGGCGACACCCCCGGCACCAGCATCCCCGAGATCAAGCTGGGCGAAGGTATTGCCGTGAAGGTCATGGACCGCGCCAGCATCTCCAACCCCGCTCTGCGCGAGGAGCTCATCGCCTGCGGTGAGAAGGCCGGCGTGAAGACCCAGCGTGAAGTGCTGCCCTACGGCGGTACTGATGCCGGCGCCATGCAGACGAGCCGCGGCGGCATCCCGGTGTGCACGCTGTCCATTCCCTGCCGTTATGTCCATAGCGCCTGCGAAGTCATCGACATGCGCGATATGGACGCCGGCCTGAAGCTTCTGCAGACCTATTTTGCCTGAACTCCCTCAGTCATCGCGCAAGCGCGATGCCAGCTCCCTCGAGAGGGAGCCTGAGTAACTGAGCCTCCCCCTTTAAGGTCGGGCTGTAGCCCGACGAGCGACAGCCAATGTTGGCATTGGCAGAGTGAAGCCTGAAGCTGCTGTTGGGCAGATTCAGGCCGTACCAGGGGAGGTGACCTCGCATGTGCGAGGTCGGAGGGGTTGGTAAAGAACCCACACAGCGGGGAGGAGCCACGCCGCTTCTCCCCGCGTTTGTTGGGGCAGCCAAACGTCTGCGAGGCCGCTTTGCTCCCCCAGCAAGCACAAATGATAACAATCCCCGAACCGACCATGGGAGGTTTCCCTGATGATCGCATTCCTGTACCTCGCGGCGTACATCTTCTGCGGACTTTGCATCGTCCGCTTCCTGCTGCCGCGGCAATCTGTTCTGACCCGCGTATGGCTCGGCGCATCCCTCGGCCTGCTGCTGCTGATGTGGCTGCCGGCCCTGCTGGCCTTTGCGGTGAAATTCTCCATGACGGGTCACCTGCTGGCGCTGATTTCCCTGGCTGGGCTGACCGTGGGAACGTACTTCCTGCGGGATAAATCTCCCGTGCGCACCTGGGACAAAGACGAATCCCGCCTCGCCATCCAGATGGCCATCGTCGTGCTGCCCCTGACGGTGCTGTCCGCCTGGCTGCAGTACACCCATAACGTCCGCATTATGGCGGATGGCTCCTGGTGGGTCGGGCAGTCCACCTACGGAGATCTGGCGATGCACATGAGCTTCGTCACCTCGTTGAAGAATGCCGCCTTCCCGCCGGATTACTCGCTCTTCCCCGGCATGCAGCTCAGCTACCCCTTCCTGATGGACAGCCTCAGCACCAGCTTCTACCTGTTCGGCTGGAGCCTGCAGGCAGCGCTGGCTGTTCCCGGCACGTTGATGATGGCGCTATGCTACATGGGCGTGATGTGCCTGGCGCGGGAGATGACCGCGGGCAGGAAGACCATCATCCTGGCTGCACTGCTGTTCTTCCTCAACGGCGGATTGGGCTTTCTCTACGATTTCGACCTGGCCGGCGGCGCGGAGTACGACGGCACGCTCACCCTGTGGACGCGCATCGAAGCCATCCTCGACGGCTATTACATGACCCCCACCAACCAGCCCACGCCTAATAATCTGCGCTGGTCGAACGTCATTGCCGACCTGATGCTGCCCCAGCGGACGCTGCTGGGCGGCTGGTGCATGGTGATTCCGTGCTTCTACCTCTTATGGACGGCCTTCAGTGAGAAGGCGGAGAAGTCCCTCCGAAGTGTCGTGCTTCTGGGCGTCTGGGGCGGTGCGCTGCCGCTGATCCATACCCACTCCTTTGTGGCGTTGGCGCTTTGCTCCTTGGGGATGCTGGTGTATGACATGATTCACCGAGCGGATCGACTGCCCCTGCTGCTGCGCTATGTGATCTACGGCGGCATCGCTTGCATCCTGAGCGTACCCCAGCTCTTCGGATTCACCTTCAACCAGGTGTTCCAGGAGGGCATGGAGGGCGCCAGCAACTCCTTCATCCAGCTGTGGTTCAACTGGGTCAACTCTGCCGACGGCACTTTCTCCGGCATGATCGACGGCTATGGCTGGTTCTATGTCAAGAACATCGGCCTGCCTTTTATCATTCTGGTGCTGGCGCTGTTTGAGAAGAACGGCAAGTGGCGGCGGATCTTCGCCGGGGCGCTGCCGATCATTCTGGCAGGGGAGTTCATCCGCTTCCAGCCCAATATCTACGATAACAACAAGCTGCTGTACCTGGCGTGGCTGCTGTGCTGCATGATCGTTGCGGACTGGTGTGCAGTGCTGTGGCGCAAGCTGAAGGAGTTCCGTGCCCGTCCCGTGATTGCGGCGCTGGCGGCGGTGACCTTCTTCCTCTCTGCCGGGCTGACGCTGTGGCGCGAGGCCGTCAGCGAGTACCAGGCCTTCTCCGCCGGTGCGGTGGAGGTGGGCGAGTACGTCCGCGACAATACTGAGGAGGACGCCACCTTCATGACCGGCGTCCACCACCTGAACCCGGTGGCCTCCATCGGTGGGCGGAGCATCGTCTGCGGCCCCGATCTGTGGCTGTACTACCACGGCCTGGACACCGCCGAGCGCCAGCGGGATATTGCAGCCTTCTACAGTGATCCGGCAGGCTGTCAGGTTATCCTGGAGAAGTATGGGGTAGATTACATCGTCATCTCCAGCTACGAACGCAATGATTATTGCGGCATGCCTGGCGATTGGGAGCGCATGAGCGTCGCCCAGTACGAGTGGTGCCGGGATGAGATCGTCCGATGCGGCCTGGCTTCCGCAGAGGCGGTGCTGCAGGAGTACCCCTATCTGACGGCGCAGGATCGCCAGCTGCTGCAACGGGTGAGGAGCATCCGACAGAAGGAAATGGTGGAGCGGCTGAATGCCCTCTACCCTGTGGTGTTCCAGAATGGGGAGGCCGCGATCTGGAAGGTGGCGGAGAAGTAATGGAAAGACTGCTGCGCTACTCCGCCGAGCATGAACGGGTCATCCGACTGATGCTGATGGACGAGGCGGGCAACCTCTCCCAGGTGAACGCCCGCATCCTCCGCTATGACGCGGACACGGTGGACTTTATCACCACCCGCTCGCCCAGGACGGTGACTGTGCCGAGGTCGGACATCCTGGCCATCGACTTCCGCAAGGGCGACGATGGACAGGTGCTATGAAATTCGGAATGATGAATGTGTGTGGGAGGATTGTGCATGCTGATTGCGATTTGTCTGATTCTGCTGCTGATGAATCTGCTGGCCTTTGCCTTGATGGGCATTGATAAGGCCAAGGCGAAGGCTGGTGCCTGGCGCATTCCGGAGAAGACGCTGTTCCTGGTGACGGCGCTGTTCGGGGGCCTTGGTGGCACGGCGGGGATGTATTTCTTCCGCCACAAGACCAAGCACTGGTACTTTAAATATGGCTTTCCGGCGCTGCTGCTGGTGCAGCTTGTGCTGCTGACGGTCATTCTCCCAAAGCTGCTGTAACACAAAGGATGGTCACTGATGACTGATTTGTTCTCCATGGAGGAAAGCGCGCCTCTGGCTGACCGGATGCGTCCGCGGGATCTGTCCGAGTTCATCGGGCAGGAGCACCTGGTGGGTCCCGGCCGGCTTCTTCGCCGTGCCATCGAGGCGGATCGGCTGACTTCCTCCATCTTTTTCGGGCCGCCCGGCTGCGGCAAGACCACCCTCGCATCCATCATTGCGGGGGCGACGAAGGCTGCCTTCGTTCAGCTGAATGCGGTCACCAGCGGTGTGTCCGACGTGCGTGATGTGATCAAATCCGCCCAGGAGCGCCGCACCCTTTATGGGCAACCGACCTACCTGCTGCTGGACGAGTGTCATCGCTGGTCCAAGGCACAGAGCGATTCCATTCTGCCTGCCATTGAGCGGGGCACCATCCGCTTCATCGGTTCCACCACGGAGAACCCCATGATCGCCATGACGCCGGCTATCGTCAGCCGGTGCCGGGTGTTCCAGTTCCAGCCGCTGAATGAAGGCCATGTCATCACCGCGATGAGGCGCGCCCTGGCAGACAAGGAGCGGGGCTACGGCACGCTCAACGTCCGCATGGATGAGGATGCCCTCAAGCACATCGCCCGCATTGCCGGCGGCGACACCCGTGCAGCCCTGGGCGCGGTGGAGCTGGCCGTGCTGACCACCCCGGCAGGGGAGGATGGCGTCATCCACGTGGACCTGGCTGTGGCGGAGGAAAGCATCCAGAAACCCATGCTGCGCTGTGACGAGAGCCTGTATTACGACATGCTCAGCGCCTTCTGCAAGTCCTTGCGCGGCTCGGACAGCGACGCCGCCCTGGCATGGTTTGCCCGGCTGATTTATGCCGGCGTGGATCCGCGCATCATCTGCCGCCGGGTTATCGCCCATGCCTCGGAGGACGTGGGCCAGGCGAACCCGATGGTGATGCTTCAGGCTCAGGCGGCTGCGGCGGATCTGGAATTCGTCGGCATGCCGGAAGCGCGGCTGCCCATCGCCCAGGCGATCATTGCCCTGTGCGAGAGTCCTAAGTCCAACAGCGTGTGCATGGCGGTGGACGCAGCCATGGCAGACGCGGAAAAGGGCGGCTACGGCCCGGTGCCCGTCCACCTGCGGGATACCCACTACGCCGGCCATGACCGCATCGGCTCCGGCGACGGCTACAAGTACCCTCACGACTTCCCCGGCCACTGGGTCAAGCAGGAGTACATGCCCCCGGAGGTGCGCGGCAAGAAGTACTATAAGCCCACCGAGATGGGCCACGAAGCCACCATCCTCAAGAACCAGCAGGCAAGGGAGGGACGCAAGTGAAGCCCCTGAAAAAGCCTGTGTCCGTCCGCAAGGCGACGAACTATGCCATCGTGATCAACGCGCTTCAGATCGCGCTGATCCTGGTGATGCTGCTGGCGATCATCATCGTGCCGGAGATTGAGACCAGTTATCGCCTGCTGCTGACGCTGACCATCGTTGCCTCCCTGGTCATCGTCTGGGGGGCTGTGGTGGACATCCGCGAGGCGCTGCACACGCGTAAGCTCCTCACCCAGCTGGATGACATGGACGATACCATCGACGCCATGAGCCAGTTCAACAACACCTTGCGCGCCCAGCGGCACGACTTCCTCAATCATCTGCAGGTGGTGTACAGCCTGATCGAGATGGAGGAGTACCAGGAAGCAAATGACTACATCGAGCAGGTGTACGGGCGGATCACCTCCGTCAGCCGGGTGGTGAAGACGGCCAATCCGGCGGTCAACGCACTGCTGATGGTTAAGACCGCCGCCTGCGAGAAAGCCGGCGTGCCGGTGGAGGTCTCCATCACCTCCAAGTGGGAGACCCTCGAAAACGCCATGCCTGACTGGGAAATGTGCAAGGTGCTCTCCAACCTGATCGACAACGCCATCGACGCCATGGAGCGCGTTCCGCAAGGGCAGCGCCGCCTCTTGATCGCCCTGGGCGAGAATGTCAGACAGTACACCTTCCTGGTGGAAAACACGGGCGAGAAGATCCCCGAGACCATCCGGGAGCACATCTTCATCCCCGGCTTTACCACCAAGGGCGATGGCCACGGCATGGGCCTGCACATTGTGCGGCGGACACTCCATGAGCGGGGCGGCGATATCCAGGTGGAAAGCGACGACAAGCATACCGTATTCAGCGGCTATGTGCCGAAAGTGAACCTTCATACAGAACCCACTGCGTAAGGAGGACGACCCGATGAAGCAACTTGACCTGGATATCGCCCAGTTCTGGAAGGACGATGAGCTGGCCCATAAGGACAACTGCTTTTCTGCCGATGCGCCCCAGGCAGCGCTGGGCATCCGCATGAGCAACGAGTGCGTCTATGCTGAGCTCGGCGTGGAGGGACACCCGTGGGATGCGGTGGACCCTGTCCGCCAGGCGGAACTCAACAAACGTTACAACGACAAGGCGGAGAAGATTGTCGGCAAGCGCCTCCTGCAGGAGAGCTTCGACACGGTGAAATTTCCTGAGGTGAAGCGCATTGGCGATGTTTTCGGCAGCCGTTATGAGTACATCAACCATACCGAGTGGCTGCATCGCTGCGTCGAGACCCCTGAGGAGCTGGAGACGCTCCTGGACCGGGTGGATAAGCTGGACATCCGCTCCTTCATGCTGCCGGAAAACTGGGAGCGCGACGTCAAGCTCATCTATGAGGAGACAGGCCGCCGTCCCAATCCTATGCGCCACATCCGCGGTCCGGTGACCCTGGCCTGCTCCCTGATGGGCGAGGAGAACTTCATTTTCCTCATCCTGGACGAGCCTGACCTGGCCAAGCGCTTCTCTGATACCATCAAGCGCGTTGTGATCGAGATGGGCGACGTCATGGACGTCGAGGCCGGCGTCAAGCCCGAGGAGCGCGGCAAGTACGGCTTCTCCTTCGCGGACGACAACTGCTGTCTGCTCAACCCGGAGATGTATGAGTTCTTCGGCTACCCCATCCTGCGGGACGTCTTCGCTCACTTTGCCCCCGGCAAGAACGACCGCCGCTATCAGCACTCCGACAGCGCGATGGGCCACCTGCTGCCCATTCTGGGTCGCCTGGACTTTACAGGCGTGAACTTTGGCCCCACGGTGCTGGTGCCGGAGATCCGCAAACATCTGCCCAACGCCCGCATTGACGGCTGTCTCTCGCCCCTTACCTTCATGCGCAACGAGGAGGAGGAAATCGTCGCTCAGGTCAGGCGCGACTGCGAGGCTGCCAAGGCCAATGGCCGCGGCCTGCGCGTTTTTACAGCCGGCTCCATCAACAACGGCAGCCTCCTGACCAGCATGCGCCTGGTGATGGCGACCATCCAGAATTACGGCAGGTACTGAGATGAAGAAAAAGAAAGTGCTGTTTGTCTGCCACGGCAATATCTGCCGCAGCCCTATGGCGGAGATGATCTTCAAGCACCTGCTGAAGGAACGGGGGCTGAAGGATCGCTACCAGGTGGATTCCGCTGCCACCAGCCTGGAGGAGATCGGTAACCCCATTTATCCTCCTGCGCGGGCTGAGCTGGAGCGTCATGGCATAACCGTGGAGGCACACCGGGCACGCCGTGTGACCTATCAGGATTATGGCGTGAATGATCTGCTGGTCTGCATGGACAAGTACAATGTGCGCAACCTGCACCACTTCATCCATGGAGACTTTGCAAACAAGATCTGCAAGCTGCTGGACTTCACCGATACGCCGGGGGATGTGGCGGATCCCTGGTACTCCGACCGGTTCGACATTGCCTACGCGGACATCCTCCGCGGCTGCGAAGCGCTGCTGGAATACCTGGAAAATGCATAATTAAAGCCGGGAGGCACGATGCTTCCCGGTTTTTTGCATATGAAAAGCGGACAGCCTGACATGACTGTCCGCAGATCGGTTTTCGTTGATTGAAGATTCAGGCAGCAGCTCGGTCGCATTTGTTCCAACTTGACGGGTTTCCATGGGATGATATTCCTGTCGGTCGGGTTCATTGATGCTTTGATATGTTGCCTTGGAATTCTTGGTTTCTCAGGGATTTCCAGGGTTCATCTGCGTGCCTGTTGGGCGGGAAGGTCAATCTTCGTCGTCCGCTTCCTCGTCGCTGTTGAGCTTCATGGAGGCGATCTCCATCAGCTTGGCTTCGAGTGCCTGATCCTCCACGGGGACGAACTCCTCCAGCTCCTCGCCGGATTCATCCGTCGTGGCCACGATCTTCATCACGTAGCAGGCAATGCCTTCATCCTCAGCATCCGCTTCGGTCGCGTCCTCGTCGTTGGAGTCGGTCAGGATGGCGTATTCCTCGCCGTTGTAGAAGAAATAATCAATAATGGAGAACAGGATGGTGTTGCCTTCCTCATCGGTCATTTCGATCACGTCTTCCATGACGCCCTCTTCCAGACCATCCTGCTCGAACAGTTCTTCGTTCATCGGAGACACCTCTTTCTTGCGAAGCTGCCGCTCACGGGCGGCTTTTTCTTCCTTGTTTGTGGCTTCATTATACACGATGCCAAATCAAATTTCAAGGGGTTTTGCGAAAGTTTTACCCCTTGACTTTGTCTAAAATGGGTGATATAATGGACATGTTGGGCAGCGTGACGCTGCGCCCGGCTCGCGATTGAGCTGCGCACCTCCGGTTGGAGTACATGCGCGTGTTGGTTGAATCTTATATTGCAGTTGACTGTCCGCGCTCGCAATCGCGCGGGCTTTTTTGTTGTCGTTATTGTTACATCTGCGCGGCCTTGCCGACTACCACACCCGGCTTGATCTGCTGCGCGGGCTCATGCCAGGCGCCCAGATGGCGGCCGTCCCATGACCAGTATTCAATGCCGCCTGCGGTGCGGACAGCGCCGACCTTGCGCATCAGCTCGTCCACCGGGAGGCCGCTGTCTACCAGGTCAGCGTTTTTCAGTACGTTGCGGATGCGGCAGAGGAACACCGTATCGCCTTCTTCCTCATTGGTGGGGATGACCTTGTCCACCTCCAGCTCGAAGGAGAAGGGGCAGTCTGTCAGCACGGGAACGTCCAGCACATGGCCGCGCTCCCACTGGAAGGGGATGTCCATCTTGTCCGCGTCGTGACCATCCGCCGTGCCGAAATAGTCGGACAGGGCCAGGTTGCTTTCAGTCACCAGGTTGGCAGAGAACACGCGGTTCGCCAGGATGCGCTCCTGGGTCTGCTTGTGCCCGCCGATGGCGCAGATCACGCCCAATTCGTCAAACCAGCAGTAGCTGAACCAGCAGAACAGCCCGAAATTGGGTGTGCCGTCGGCCTTGAAGGTGCCGTAGGTGAACAGGGTCTGGGGGCAGAAGTCGTTGCCAATGGGGACGGAAATCTTGTTACTCATGATGGAAGCCTCCTTGCAAATTGTTTAGTATACGGGTCAAATAGCCTTCAAATTGAAGGATCTCTGCTTCGGTGAAACCGAGATAGTACAGCTCGTTCATCTGCTGGGAAATGCGGTCATAGTCGGCCTTGAGCGCTCGGGCCTTGTCCGTCAGGCGGATGAGCAGCGCCCGGCGGTCGCTGGGGGATGGCTCGCGGACGATCAGTCCGGCTTGCTCCATTCTGTCCAGCATGGATGTTAGCGTGGTGTTGGCCAGGCTTGTTTGCCCGGAAAGCTGGCTGATGGTTAGGCCATCTCCCTGCCAGAGGACGTACAGGATGCGCCCCTGTGCGCCGTTGAATGCGTCGATGTCCGCCTCGGCGAGCATGTGGTCAAATAGTCGTCCGCTTACCTGCTTGACACGGGAGACCAGGAATCCGCCCTTCGTTTCCACAACATCACCTCCAATGCTTCTGAATAGAATATTACTATATAGAAATATATTTGTCAATAAGAAAACCTCCGCAGAAATACGTCTGTGGAGGTTTTGTGAATCAATGCTTCACCGGAGGCTCCTTCTTCTTGAGCGTTTCCGTGGTGCCGTCGGGGCGCTGGATGACGATGCCGTCCAGCATGGCGCGCATGTTCTCGCGCCACTCGCCGATGTACTGCTGGCGCAGGGCAACTTGCTCAGCGGCTTCGGCCTCGGTCAGGCCCTCGGCCTTCTTCTTGCGGGCCAGCTCGTTGATGCGGTCGATCATTTTCTTGTCCATGTTTATTCCTCCGCGGCCTTGCGCAGAGCGAAGGCCATATGCCCGATGATGTAGAGATTTGCGGCCATGATGCCATACACGAAGAACAGCCGGTGGTCGCCGGTGTCCATGGTGCGCTCGATGAGCAGCGTCAGTGACGTTGCCACCGCCACGCAGGGGATGGCTGCGGCGGACTTACCATGCTTCTTCCATGTGAAGAACCAGATGACGCAGACGATCACCAGCGCAGCAGCCAGCAATCCGGACACCAGCGTCAGGCTGAAGTAGGGGTTCTCGTCGCCGTCCGCAGCGAATTCCTGCACCACGCCGAAGCCGATGCACACCACCGAGGTCACCCAGGAGATGATGGCTTCACGTTTGCCGCTGCGGCGGAAGCAGCGGATGCTCCATACGATCAGCACGATGGCCGCCATGGCGATGCCTGCCACCTGGTTGATGCGCACGAAGTGGATGACCTTCATGTGGCCGTCGTTGCGCAGGCTTTCCAGCACAGTCTGGCAGCAGCCGTAGAGCACCAGGAAGAAGCCCAGCGCGTCGCCGTTTGCGGCCTTGTGCTTGCGGAAGTACACAACCATCACGATGCCGATGATCAGGGCTGCAATGGCCTCATAGGCGAAAACGGGGTGCATATCCTGGGTCAGCTCCGCCATGAAGCTGAAGGCGGGAGACTGGAAGTACTTGCCCCAGCCCATCTCGCACAGAGGCTCGGCCAGGCGCTCGATGACGAGGGCGGCCGGCATGCCGAAGGCAGCAGCATCCAGCATCAGGCTAACCGGCTGATTGCTCCACTTGGCGGAAAGTGCGGCAGCCAGGATCACACCGATTATCGCGCCGGTCATGGAGGCGCCGCCGTCCAGGACGCTGAGCATCAGGGCCGGATCGCCGATGGTCTCCAGATAGTAGGCTGTATTGGACAGGCAGAAGGCCACACGGCTGCCGATGAAGGCGAAGGGGATCGCCAGCACGGCAAAGCGGATGAAGGCCTCATAGCCCGCACCCTTCTTTTGCAGCACCAGGAAGGAAACGGCCAGCAGCGCTGCCAGGGACAGTGCTGCCAGCGCGCCGTAGAGGGTGAACATGCTTTACTCCTCCTCGGGCTTGATGGCGGTGGAGATGTAGATAAAGTCAGACACGGTGCGTTCGTTCTTGGTGGTCTTATCGGAGTAGTTCTCGCCGCCGAACCACATCAGCGCGCTGTTTCCGCCGTCCAGGTTGTAGGCCTGCACGCAGCCCTGCTCGAACATCCACTGAGCCAGTTCATCCGTGGAGCAGCCATCACTATCCTTGCGGCGGCCGTCCACCACCACGAACATGTACTCCAGCTCACCCAGCTGACCGATGGCGCAGCGGGGCTCGGACTTGGAGCGGATGTTGTAGCGGTTGCCGTTGTCCACGTAGTACTGGGGAGCTTCCAGCAGCACGCCGTCCTTGATCAGGGCGGGGCCGAAGTTGAAGATGTTGGGGAAGGTGAGGGTCTCGGAGGTCAGCAGGGCCTTGAGCTCCTCGGCGTCAGAACGCAGGACGATATGGAAATCGCCGTTGTTGTCCACCAGCAGCATGTCGTACACAGACTTGGGGCTCTTGCGGAACTCCTTGTACTGGCGGACGATGTAGCCGTTCTTGGCGTCAGCAAAGAAGTCGCCGCCGATGGCCACCACGGCGTTGTGGTTCTTGGCCATGGTGGAAATCTTGTTGTTCTTGGTGCCCTTTTCGTTGGCCAGGCCGGTACGCAGCTGGCTGGGATGGGCGATCTTCACCCGGGCAACGTTGAAGGTGGAATCACCAACCTTGACGCGTTCCATGGTGACGGTCAGGGATTCGTCCTCATAGCCCTGCAGGACGCCGTTGGCCTCATCCGCTTCGATGTAGCCCTCAGGGTTGGGGACGTAGCCGCCGCTCAGATCAACGGGCAGGGGCGTGATGTTGGTGGAGATGGCCTCCTCGGTGGAAATGTCGATGGAGGTGTCAAAGCCTTCGGCGATGGCGCCGGGGATGAGCATCGTCAGCAGCAGGATAGCAAGAAACTTGCGCATAGTATTGGGTTCCTCCTAATAAACAAATCAATCGAACAAAAAAGCGTACTCGTCGTCCACGCCCTCGTTCATGTGGGCCTGACGCGCTTCCTCGGTGATGGAAGGGCTTGGCAGGGCGATGGCGAAGGCCAACAGCATGATGGCAGCCAGCACGGTCAGCAGGATGTTCTTCCAGTTTTTCATTTGGACTCCTTATCGGGTGCGAAGACCCACTTGTTCTGCACACGGTAGCTGACCAGGTAGAGAAGCGTATCCACCACGGCCTTGACGCCTACCGCCCAGATGTCAGGCAGGCGCAGGAGGGTCATCAGCAGTTCCACGCCGATGGCGCTGGAGACCAGAATGCCCACCGCCAGAATCACATAGCGGACAAAGGCGCGGCTGCCCTGGTCGCTCTTGAAGACGAAGTTGCGGTTTAGCAGGAAGTTGCAGGGGGCGGAAATGAGTCGGGCTACGACGGTACTGATGATCTCCTGGCCTGTGCCGAAGCCGGCCAGCACCACGTTCTCCATCAACGCAAACACGCCGTAGTCGATCAGAAAGGAAATGCCGGATGCGCCCATGAACTTGGCAAAGCGCATCAGGGTAGTCATCAGTGCATTCTTTTGCATCGGTTTTACCTCTTGCGGACCTTGAAGAAGCCGCCGATGATGACCTTGTAAATGCGGTAGCTGTCGCGGATGGGGTGGAAGTGAGTGCCCTCGTTCTCATTCTCATAGACGGTCTCGATGGTGAGGGGGATCATCTCGATGCCGGCGCGGGCACAGGCGATGAGCACCTGCATCTCGTACTCGAAGCGCTCGCCGGGCACGTCGATCATGAACTGCAGGTCTTCCCGGCGGAAGGCGCGTAGACCGGTCTGGGTGTCGGGCAGCCACTTGCCGTAGAACAGCTTGAATACGGCGCTGGTGGTTTTGTTGCCGAAACGGGACTTGGGCGGCACGTTGGGCAGGTTGAAGTCGCGGCTGCCCAGGTACATAGCGCGCTTGCTGTTGTCGGTCAGGGCCTCGGCCAGCTTCCAGCAGTCTTCCACCGTGTGCTGACCATCAGCGTCGGCGGTGATGACGCCGGAGGCGTCGGGCATGTGGTCGCGGATGTAGGTGTAGCCGGTCTTCAGGCCGCAGCCCTTGCCCCGGTTGACCTCATGCTTGAGGACGGTGACACCCTCCATCCCGGCAAGCTCGTCAAAAATGGGCTGGTACTTTTCGCTGCTGCCGTCGTTGACGATGACGGCGCGGGTGAAGCCGCGCTCACGCAGCTTGCGGACATAAGCAGGCAGGCGGTCATCGGGTTCCAGGGAGGGAATCAGAATGACTGCCGAAGCAGGCGTATACTCCATATATCTCATTCCTTTCAGGGTCTTCGCCCCATTTTCAAAGGTCATTGGTGCAGCTGCGGCAGGTGTGATGCCGGGCACATAAATTGCCAAGCTATATTATACAACAAAATAACGCAGGAAGCAATGATTTCCCTGCGTTATATCTGTAAATTTCCGGTGAATAACCTTAGCCGCGGCACAGCTCGGCGAATCTGGCGTTCGTGCACTGGGCGAGGGCCTCTACAGACAGGATGACCTGGCATCCCCGCACGCCGGCGGATACGCTGATGCGCTCCAATGCCTCCGCGTCCTGCTGGATAAAGGTGGGGAAGGCCTTCTTCATGCCGATGGGGCTGCAGCCGCCGCGAAGATACCCGGTGAGGGGGAGCAGATCCTTCTGGGGCAGCATGGCCACGGCTTTGTTTCCTGTGGCGCGGGCGACGGCCTTCAGGTTCAGCTCCATCTCCACGGGGATGACGCAGACCAGGTACTGGGACTTGCTGCCAACCGGGCTCCGGTCACCGGTGAGGACGAGGGTCTTGTAGATCATCTCCGCCGGCAGCCCCACCTTGGCGGAAACCAGCTTGCCATCGTAGTTTTCGTCGGATACGTCGTACTCGCGGGTCTCATAGGGGATCTTGTGCGCGTCCAGGTGGCGCAGGACATTGGTCTTCACGGGCTTGGCCATGGGGGATCGCCTCCGGGAGTGTAGTCAGGCGTATTGTAACATGTTTTGCGGCGGGGCGCAAGCGGCGCGTTTTTCATTGACAGAAACCGCATAATGCAGTAAAATAGATGAGATGATAACCAATGAGGAGGTCATGACCATGGCATCTGACAACAAGAATCTCGAATCCCAGCGCCGGGAAGAAAACGGCGTTGTGTATTTTGACCGCGGCACCCGTGACGGCCGCGACGGCAAGAAGTACGACCGTTTTGCCATCCAGACCCATTTTGTCGAGGTGGGCGAGGATGCCTCTGCTCTGCTGGAGAAGTACGTCCGTCCCCTATACCAGGAGGGTGACTGCGTGGCTATCACCGCCAAGGTCATGGCCATGTGCACCGGCAACGTCAAGAAGATGGAGGACATGAAGCTGGGCTTCTTTGCCAAGCTGATGGCCCGCTTCGCCGGCATCAACTCCACCGGCGTTGGCATGCATGAGCCCTACAAGCTCCAGCTGGTCATCGACATGGTGGGTCTGCCCCGCGTGCTGTTTGCGGGCTTCGTCAGCGCCATCACCCGCCCCTTCGGCGTGAAGGGCCTGTTCTACAAGATCTGCGGCCATGGCGTGGCGGGCATCGACGGCTTCTACTTCCGCTCCTCCTTCGAGCGCTACAAGACCCTGGCCCTCATCAACCCGGAGAATCCCGTGGAGCTCTCCAATGAGATGACCGCCAACACCGGCATGCCCGTGGTCATCATGGACGCAAACGATATTGACCAGAATCAGCTGGGCAAGTGTGATTCCTTCCCCCTGACGGACGACCAGATTCAGGATGCGCTGAAGGACAACCCCTGTGGTCAGGGCGATGAGATGACCCCCATCATCCTCATTCGTCCCCTGAAGTGAGGTTACGAATGAAGAAACTCCTCTCCCTGCTTTTTGTACTGATGATGTTGTTTCCTGCGGCTGTCGCGGAAGCGGAAAATGCTCCCCTGCTGGAGGTGCACCAGCTGGCTATCGGCTATGCGGACGGGTATTTCATCCGCTGCGGCGATATTGAAATCTTGATTGACGGCGGCAAACCTGTGCCCTTTGCCCGCAATACGGATGTGCTGGACAACCTGCATGCCCTGGGGGCTACGGAGCTGGACATGTACATCGTCACCCACTGGCACCTGGATCACTGCGAGAACGTCAATCCGGTGCTGGAGGCGTTCGGTACGGCGGAAACCGTGGTGTACTCTCCTTCTGAAGAGGTGCCCGAGAAGGTTTCTCATGATAAAGGGCCGCTGATGGTTGCACCGCTTGTCAATGGCGTTTACCGCCAGATGAAGCAGGGCGATGTGATTGCGGTTGGGCCGCTGACGATCACCTGTATCGGCCCGGCAGAAGTGAAACAGAAGGGCAAGGTCAATGGCGACTCCCTTAACTTTATCCTGCAGCATGGAAGGCGCCGTATCCTCTTCACCGGCGATTACACCGCCACGAAGGATGTGCAGGCCTTTGAAGAGCTGTGCAGCCAGGTGGATGTGCTCAAATTCCCCCATCATGGCAGTACGCCTTATGAGATTAAACCGGCTGCCATGTGGATTGTCGCGCCGACCTATGTGCTGGTGCCCAGTACCTTCAATAACTACCAGGTCTATAAATACTTCAAGGACAATGGTGTGGAGGTGGCCCGGGAGAATGTGCTGACCCAGCGGGAAGGCCACATTGTCGTGGTGACCGACGGCGAGGACTTCTTTGAGGTGCGCACCCAGCAGAATCCGGCGGATTATGCTCCCAAAGCTGAATAATCCGTACGCTGCCGCAAAATCGCGGCGGCGTTTTTGTTGACAGAAAATTTATAAATATTAACCTACAAAAATGGTTTCATTTGAGGCGGGATATGGTATACTATTCCTACAAAGAAAAGGAGGAATCCCTATGATGGAACGCCGACTGAAAATAGGCCTGGCACTGCTCCTGACGCTCTGCCTGGCGATTCCCGCAAGCATGGCTCTGGCTGACCGGGAGGACGCATTGGAAATGCAGATCTACTGGCAGCTGGTGGGCGATATGACCCGCACTGACCCGCTGACCCGCGCCATGAACGGCGATGTTGCCCTCACGCTGGCGGAACTCAAGGCTGTTACAGCGGAGGACCTGCTGGCCTTTGCGGCAGAAAACAAGCTGCCGGTGTCCATGGCACGCCATGCCTGGTATACTGCGCTGGCAGACCGGCTGGCAGCGGAGCTTCCTCAGAGCGCAACGGGCGAACGCCTGGCTTTGTTCCTGGCCATGGGCCAGAATGCCCGCGACAACGCTGCCAATGAGCAGCGCCGTGCCATCCGTAAGGCCATGACCGAGGCCGATATTAATGGATACGCCACAGAAACTGGTCTGCCTGCAGGCTTCCTGGCCTGGCTGATTCTGGACGATGAGTGGTACGAGCCCGAATGGGATGATGGCGATGACTGGCGCGAAGGCCGCCGCAGCTGGAATTTCTCCGATTGGGTGGATGCCGCTGATTTGCAGGCTAAGTACGGCCGTGAAGCCGTGGTGACAGATGATGATGTGGAGCGTGTGCTCCGCCAGAATGGCTACCGCTTTGACGATTGATTTTCCCTATCCGCCAGCATGCTGGCCATCTTGCGCCGGGGCTGTCCGCAAAAAAGCGGGCAGCCCCTTTTTGAGGGACTGCCCGTTGATGCTGGTTATGGCTGCAGCATTGTCAGCGCCTTGGAGACATAGCCGACCTTGCCGTTCACGTCGATCATGTACCAGATGCCGTTTTCGCCCAGATAGGGGAAGGTCTGGCCTTCCTTGGCGACGATGAGCACGCTGCTGTGCTGGTCGGGGGCGGAACGGATATTCACGCCCGGATGGGTGACAACCAGTGTCATGCCGGTATCCTCGGGATAGATGATGCCGGCTTCCCGCAGGGTGGTGGCGATGCTGAGCAGCAGCGCTTCGGCGTCAGCGGGGGTAAGCGCGTTGTTCTTTACCCGAAGCTCAAAGACGTAGCCTTCGCCGCGGTTCGGGTTGTACAGGGTAACCAGGTAGTAGCCCTTTTCAGGGATGCTGCCTGCCACGAAGTCACGGAAGTCTCCATCCATGCGGGTCAGCCGGGGCGTCATCTGATCTTGCAGTCCGTTGTATTCCGCAATCAGAGCAAACAGCCCCATGGGCTTGTTTTCCTTGTTGTCAACGCGGTGGCGCTCCTTGGAGGGAAAATCATACAAGGTGATCAGCAGGCTGTAATCTTCATTGCTGCCCTGGATGGTGACGGGATGCAGGATGTGGGACAAGAAGGGGAAATCCGCCCGGGAGAACTCATCCATATCGGGATTGAGTCCGGCAGGCAGCCTGACGGAGAACAGGGAGCTTTGCATCAGCAGGGATTCCTCCGCCAGGGCAGCAGCGCCCAGCATCAGGACAAGGGCAGCAATGAAGATCGTGAGTTTACGCATAATAAGCCTCCTCTTGGACCAGCGGCCCGCATTGTGTAGGGAAAGGATTATTGAGTGATGTCGAAGATGACCAGGGAATCAAAGGCTGCCCGACCCATATCGGTATCCACGGCATGCAGGGTGTATACGCCATCCAGGGTGAAAGCAGCCAGGAGGCGGACAGCCACAGGCCCGTGGCCTTCGGGATACATGGGGTCGATCTCCAGGGCTTCAAAGCCGTACATGCCCTCCGCCAGCTTGCGGACTTTGCAGTCTCCGATGACGCCGTCCGCCTGATAAGCCTGGGCGGTGGACTCCGCCAGGGAAGTCAGCAGCGCTTCTTCATCCATGTTGTCGGACAGCATGAAGCGCAGATTGGCCTGCATGTGCTCCAGGGACACATAGCCGTAGTCCCGGGTGAAGGCTTCGTAGAGCCAGTAGCCCTCCTCCAGGGTGGCCAGAGGTGCTTCGGGGAGGGTCAGCTGCAGTCGGCCCGCGGCGACGGTGCGGGGATCGTCCGCGAGGAAAGCGGCGGCTTTCTCGGCGGAGAGGGGACGCATGTCGTTCAGCGCGGCCAGGTTGGCTTCGTCCGCCTGCACCATCATCACCACGGCGAGGGTACCGTCCATGAAGGCGCGGCCCCGGTATTCAACGCCGGGGGCGTCAGGGTAGGTGAAACCAAAGTTGAGCTCGGCAAATACGTTGTCACCCGCCTTCGCAAGGTTGGCGCTGACGTTGTCGGTCACATTGCCGTTGTGGATGGCCAGGTAGAAGGTGATCATGTTCATCAGCGCGTTGAGCTGGTAATTGGCCTCATCCTCGCCGGGACGGTCCTCGCGCATCCACTCGATGGAGGGCGCCAAATCAGCGATATGCACCTGGTATTCACCGCCCATCGCGCCGGAACCGGCCAGCTGAATCTTGTTCTGCCAGGCGCAGTAGGTGTTCCCCAGCTCCCGGGCGGGCAGGTCTTCCTCATGGAAGATCTGCGGATAACCCGGCAGCGCGAAGGAGATCAGCCCCTCCTGGCAACGGAAAAACTCATCCACCAGCGCCTCCTGCGCAAGGGCGTAAAAGCTGGTCAGGCAGAGAAGCAGGGCGAGGAAAACGCACGTCAGCTTCTTCATGGGTCATACCTCCTTAAGGCGGTCGCGGGAAAGAACGTCATGTTCGGGCAAAATGGATGAGCAGGGTCCGCAGCTCGTCCATGGTGTCAGCGCGGAAGTCGGCCTCGGCCCATTCCTGGCTGTTTCCGTAGCCAAAGGCAGCAGCGACGGTAGGCAGCCCATTGGCCTTGCCCGCGCGGATGTCGCCGGTACGGTCGCCCACCATGACGGCGCGCTCGGGCTGAAGGGCCTCGATGGCCAGGGCCAGGTTTTGCGTCTTGGTGCGCTCCGGGTGGCACCAGACCACCAGGCGGAAGACGTCCTCCAGGCCGAAATGCTTCAGGCACTTCTTGAGGTAAGCTTCGGTGCCGTTTGATACGATGCACAGATCGGCGTGGGGCTGGAGTGCCTCCAGCAGCTCCCTGGCGCCGGGGAAGAGGCGGTTGACCTTCTCCACCAGGTCGAGGGCGCAGGAAAGGCGCACGCGGCAGTATTCCTCCATGCGCTCCGGCGGGATGCCGATGATGGGCGCGGCCTCCTCGAAGGTGGGGCCGTTGCAGCGGCGGAGCACTTCATCGGGCTGGCCAGGAAGGCCCAGGAGGCGCAGGGTGTTGCGGTTTTCCTCGATGCACAGCTGCATGCTGTCGCAAAGGGTACCGTCCCAGTCGAAGAATATGACGGGCTTCTTCAATGCAATTATCCTTTCAGCAGCCAGCGCTTGGTGAAGTAGTTCCACACCATCACCAGGCCGGTGGCGATGATCTTATTGAGCATGTACACCTTCAGCTCCACGCCGAAAAGGCTGAGCAGCACAGCGTTCTCGCCGAAGAGGGCGGTCAGCGCCCACATGATGGCCCAGTTGAGGAACAGCCCCATCACGCTGGTGACGGCAAAGCCGATCTGCGCCTTGCGGCTGCCCTCTTTCGCCCCAGAGAACACCCACTTCACGCACAGCAGGTAGTTGAACACCACGCTGATGAGGAATGCGATGGGCGTTGCGGCCACCGCGGAGAGGTGCAGCCACTCCTTCAGGATGATGAGAGCGGCGTACTCGATCAGGAAGCACACACCGCCGGTGAAGGCAAATTTGATGACCTCTTTGAGTCGGTTGCTCATGGCTTATTTTTTCTCCACGATCTTGACGTTGCTTTCGCCGAAGGCGGCGGTCAGGCGGGACATGCAGCCTTCGCTTCCGTCGCACCATTTCAGGGACGGCAGCAGGAAGGTCGTCTTCTCCGCCGGGATGTGCAGGTACACGGGGATACTGCCCGGGTGCAGCTCCAGCATGTGGGCGGCTTCGTCCATGCGGGCGCGATCCAGCTGGATGAACAGTTTGCGGCTTGCATTGGCCGCCCGCTGGGAATCGGTCAGCCGGGGCTGAATCGGCGTGCGGTGTGCTGCGGCAGGCGCTGGAGCCGGGGCTGGTACGCGCTCCACCGTGGACACGCGGGGACGGCGGTTGCCCGGTTCGTCCGGCACGGTGACCTTGGGCTTTTCCTCCCACATATCCAGGGGGACGAGGGTGTCCACCAGGAGCTTGGGGGCCTCATCCTCGCGGATGGACAGCTTGCCGGAGAGCACCACCAGGTCATCCACAGCCATCATGGCCTGGTACTTTTCGTACACCTTGGGGAAGACCAGGCACTCGATCTGGCCGGTCAGGTCTTCAATGGTGATGAAGCCCATATACGCGCCCTTCTTGGTGGCCTTGCCCTTTACCTCGGTGAGGATGCCGCCCATCTCGACCGCCATGCCATCCATTTCCAGGCCGTGGTCTTCGCGTTCCTCGATGCCTTCCAGCTGAGCGGTGGAGAAGGACAGCTTGCGCAGGGTGTCACGGTAGTCATCCAGCGGGTGACCGGTGATGTATACGCCGGAGATCTCCTTCTCCATCGCCAGCTTGTGACGGGAGGGGAAGTCCGGGAGGTTGGGCAGGGTACGGGTTTCCTCGATGACGGGTGCGTCGCCGAAGGCCATGTCGAACAGGGACAGCTGGCCGTCCACATTGGCCTTGCGGCGGGAGATGGTGGCGTCCATTGCGGACTCGAACACCGCCAGCAGCTGAGCACGGTTCGCGCCCGTATGATCGAATGCGCCCGCCTTGATGAGGCTCTCCACTACGCGCTTGTTGCATTCTGTGGTGTCGATGCGGGAGCAGAAGTCGAAGATGTCCTTATAGGCGCCGTTTTGCCGTTCGCGGATGATGGCGTTCACTGCGCCCTGACCGACGGTCTTCACCGCACCCAGGCCGAAGAGGATGCACAGCTCGCCGTTGGCATCCTTCTGCACTGTGAACTTCCAGCCGGAGCGGTTGATGTCCGGGGGCAGCACCTTGATGCCCTGGCTGCGGCAGTACTGGATGTACCCGGCGATCTTGCCGGAATTGCCGTACACGCTGTTCAGAATGGCAGCCATGAAGGGCACGGGATGGTGCTTCTTCAGCCAGCCGGTCTGCACAGCGACCACAGCATAGGCCGCCGCATGGCTCTTGTTGAACGCATAGGACGCGAAGGCGGTCATATCGTCGTAGATCTTGTTGGCGACGGCCTCCGGCACGCCATTGCGCACGCAGCCCGGCACGTCGATGGAGCCGTCCTCGTTCAGCTTGCCGTGGATGAAGTACTCCCGCTCCTGGGCCATGATCTTGGCCTTCTTCTTGGCCATGGCGCGGCGCACCAGGTCGCTTCGACCGTAGGAGTAACCGGCAAGGTCGCGCACGATCTGCATGACCTGCTCCTGATACACCATACAGCCGTAGGTCACGTCCAGGATGGGACGGAGCTTTTCCGTCTCATAATGCACGGAGGCGGGATTGTGCTTGCCCTCGATGTAGCGGGGGATGGATTCCATGGGACCGGGGCGGTAGAGGGAAATCGCAGCGATGATGTCCTCGAAGTTGCCGGGCTTCATGTTGGTGAGGAACGTGCGCATGCCGCCGCCTTCCAGCTGGAACACGCCGTCGGTGTCGCCGGCGGAGATCATCTCGTACACGGCATCGTCGTCCATGGGGATGTCCTCGGGCTTCATGTCGATGCCAAGGTCACGCATCATATCCAGCGCGTCGCGGATGACCGTCAGCGTGCGAAGCCCCAGGAAGTCCATTTTCAGCAGGCCCAGCTGCTCGATGGTGCCCATGGGGTACTGGGTGGTAATGACCTCGTCGTTGCGCTGCAGGGGGACGAACTCCACCACGGGCTTGCCGGTGATCAGCACGCCCGCCGCATGGGTGGAGGCGTGGCGGGGCATGCCCTCCAGAGTCATGGCGGTATCGATGAGGGTGTGAACCTTCTCGTCGTCCTCGTACATGCTTTTGAGCATGGGGGAGAGCTTTAGGGCCTTCTCCAGCGTCATGCCCAGGTCGAAGGGAATGGCCTTGGCCACCGCGTCGGTGTCGGCGTAGCTCATGCCCAGCACGCGGCCCACGTCGCGCACCACGCCCTTGGCGGCCATGGTGCCGAAGGTGATGATCTGGCTGACGTGATCCGCGCCGTACTTGCGGGCGACGTAGTCGATGACCTCCTGACGGCGCTCGTAGCAGAAGTCCACGTCGATATCGGGCATGGACACGCGCTCGGGGTTCAGGAAACGCTCGAACAGCAGCTGGTACTTCAGCGGGTCGAGCATCGTGATGCCCAGGCTGTACGCCACGATGGAGCCAGCGCCGGAGCCGCGCCCCGGGCCGACCATGATGCCGTTCTGCTTGGCGTAGTTGATGAAGTCCCACACGATGAGGAAGTAGTCCACATACCCCATGCCGCTGATGACGCCCAGCTCGTATTCCAGGCGGGTGTAGGGCTCGTCGCCGGGAACGGCGTCAGGATAAAGCCGCTTGATGCCCTCCAGGCACAGACGGTTCAGCATTTCATAGGGGGTCTCGCTTGTTTCCACCGGGTAAGCGGGCAGGCGGGTCACGCCGAATTCAAACTCCACATTGCAGCGGTCAACGATGAGCTGCGTGTTGTCGATGGCCTCCGGGCACATCCGGAACAGCGCGCGCATTTCCTCCTCGGATTTGACGTAGAGCTGGCGCGTGTCCATCTTCATGCGGTTTTCGTCTTCCAGCGTCTTGCCGGTCTGGATGCACATGAGCACTTCCTGGGCGTCGGCGTCCTTTTCCTCCAGGTAGTGGCAGTCGTTGGTGGCGATGAGCGGCACATCCGTCTCCCGGGCGATGTCGATGAGCCGCGGCAGCACCAGCTTCTCCTCGCGGATGCCGTGATCCATGATTTCGACGAAGAAATTATCCTTGCCGAAGATATCCTGCATCTCGCGGATGTAGGCCACTGCGTCGTCATGGCGGTCATCCAGCAGCAGCTTGGGCAGATCGCCGGAGAGACACGCGCTCAGGCAGATCAGACCCTCGTGGTGCTCGCGCAGGAGGTTATAGTCAATGCGGGGCTTGTAGTAATAGCCGGTCAGGAAGCCCTCGCTGATCAGGTGCATCAGGTTTTCATAGCCCTTGTTGTTTTCGCATAGGAGGATGAGATGGCTGTATTCGCGGCTGACCGTCGACTTATCCTTGCGGTCGCGGCAGACATAGGCCTCGCAGCCAATGATGGGCTTGAGCCCCTCGGCCTTCATCGCCTGATAGAAGTCGATGCACCCATACATCACGCCATGGTCGGTGATGGCGCACGAATCCATGCCCAACGCCTTGATGCGCTGGACAAGCTTCGGGATTCGGCACGCGCCGTCGAGCAGGGAGTACTCCGTGTGGAGATGAAGATGGGTGAAGGGCATAGCGGGGCCTCCTAAGTAAAAGGTATCTTATAGTATATCATATAACAGGAATGTGTGCAAATGAAAATGCGGTGCGCGGCGGAAGTTGTAAATTCTTCCGGGCTTCCTTGACGGGGGAGGTCGGGGCGGCCTATAATGGGGGAAGAGGTGGATTTGTATGAAGAAATTGATGATTTGCCTGTTGTTGCTGGTAATGATTTGCTCTGCTCGTGCTGAGACCATGACCGTAATCGAGCGGCTTGACATGCGTGTGCATCTGTCGCAAACGGAGTTCGCCGGCCCGCAGGAGGTAGAGGTTCGCATCATCGTCTATAACCTTTCTGACGAGGACAGGCCGGGCACGCTGGCGCTGTACTGGCCCAACGGGAAGATGATCGAGGAATTCGGTACGCCGACGCTAAAAGCAGGTGAGCGGCTGGAATGGACGGGCACCTGGCTTGTGACGCAGAATCAGCTTGACGCGGGCAAGGTGCGCTTTGGCGTGAAGTACACAGGCGTAAACGCACTTGGCCTCCCTGTCACCAGAGAAGGCTATGTGGCGGCGGGCATTATTGCGCTGGACAACGGGGAAGGCCCAACGGCCCCTGTTCTGGTGATGGAGAGCAACCCCAGCACCGGCTTTGACTGGAGCTGGGAAATCGATCATGAAGCTGTGGTTGCCGTCAGCGCGACGTATGTGTCGGACATGTATTTTGATGTGCCGGAGATGGTGCCTCCGGTCGGCAGCGGTGGTAGAACGCGTTTTCAACTCACTGGCCTCACCCCTGGCGAAACGACCATCACCTTCGCCTACAAGCGCTTCTGGCGGGAGGACACACCCATCAGGGAAGTGATCTGCCGTGTCAGCGTGGACGAAGACCTGAACGTGACCATTCTCAGCAGCAAGGATAACGAGTATCCTGATTCCATGTTTCTGCCGGAGCAGTGACGATCAAGGAGGTTGAATCATGAAGAAATGGCTGTTGTTGCTGTTTGTGCTGTCGATGCTGGGCGTGTCTGCCGCAGTGGCGGAAGCGATTGTTGAGCCTGTTCTGAGAATGGATCTTTCGCAAACCCGATTCACCGGGCCGCAGGAGGTCGCCGTGACCATCGGCGTGACCAATGAATCCGGGGAGGACATGCCCGGCCCGATGGCGCTGTACTACCCCAACGGCAAGATGATTGCGGAATTCAGCACGCCGACGCTGAAGGCGGGAGAAACCCGAACCTGGGAAGGCAGGTGGAAGGTCACCGAGGAGCAGCTGAAGCAGGGAAGGGTGATTTTTGCCATTCAGTTTACAACGCTGGAGAATGACAGCATTACGCGAAAGGTACGCTCGTACTATACGCCTGTAGTGTGGGAAGAGCCCAAGCCGCAGCATGTGAAAATCGACCTTGCAGGTGCTTCATCCAGTGGATACAGCTGGGATTGGGGGCCGTGCAATGGACGGCGCATCGTAGATATTGCTTGTGAGGTCTCGGAGTCGGGGGATGTCTGCTATACGCTGACGGGGCTGGAAGCGGGAGAGACAACGCTTTGCTTCACCTACGCTGAGGACTGGTATACGGAGCGCGACCCCAATTTTGCCAGGTATGCGATCTATTATGATATTCGGGTGGATGAGGAAATGAACGTCAGCATCCTGAATACCGAGTTTTGTTGGTGACCCGCAGGAAAATTCCTCTGACACATCGTCAATTCCTTGACATTCCGGGGGAAATCAAGTATTCTATAATATGGCCCGATATGGGTTATCCCTTGATAAAACACTACTTAACATATGAGGAGGCATCCCCCATGAACAAGAAGCCTGTTGTCCTCGTCGTCATGGACGGCGTGGGCGAGACCCCCGAAACCCTCGGCAATATGGTCATGTCCGCCACCACCCCCACCCTGGACGAGCTGAAGGCCAACCATCCCTGGCAGGTCATTAAGGCCCACGGCGGCGCCGTTGGTCTGCCCTCTGATGACGACATGGGCAACTCCGAGGTCGGCCACAATGCGCTGGGCTGCGGCCAGGTGTACTCCCAGGGCGCGAAGCTGGTCAATGAGTCCATCGAGTCCGGCAAGATCTATGCCAGCGAAACCTGGCAGGAGCTGGTGGGTCAGGTGAAGGCGAATGCCTCCACGCTGCACTTCATCGGCCTGCTGTCCGACGGCAATGTGCACTCCAACATCTCCCACCTGATCGCCATGCTGAAGCAGGCCAAGGCGGAGGGCGTGAAGCATGTCCGCTGCCACATCCTGCTGGATGGCCGCGATGTGCCCGCCACCTCTTCCCCCGAGTACGTCCAGCAGCTGGAGGACGTGCTGGCTGAGCTGAATGACGAGACCTTCGACGGCTGCATCGCTTCCGGCGGCGGCCGCATGAAGATCACCATGGACCGTTACCAGGCCAACTGGGCGATGGTCGAGGCCGGCTGGAATGTGCATGTCCACGGCGAGGGCCGTCAGTTTGCCTCTGCCCTGGAAGCCATCGAGACCTACCGTGCCGAAACCGGCGCGCTGGATCAGGATCTGCCCGCCTTCGTGATCGCCAAGGATGGCGAGCCCGTGGGCAAGATGGCGGACGGCGACAGCGTCATCCTGTACAACTTCCGCGGCGACCGCGCTCAGGAAATTTCGATGGCCTTCGACGGCGACGCGTCCTTCGACAAGTTCGACCGCGGCGTGGTGCCCTCCGTCAAGTATGCAGGCATGCTGCAGTACGACGGCGACCTGAACATCCCCAACAAGTTCCTGGTCAATCCTCCGGAGATCAAGGACACGCTCACTGAGCTGCTGGTCAAGGCCGGCGTGAATGAGTACGCCTGCAGCGAAACCCAGAAGTACGGCCATGTGACCTATTTCTGGAACGGCAACCGCTCTGAAAAGTTCTCCGAGGAGCTGGAGACCTGGGAGGAAGTGCCCTCCGACGTGCGCTCCTTCGACGAGTGCCCCTGGATGAAGGCCACCGAGGTGACCGACCTGGTCATCGCTGCCCTGCAGAGCGGCAAGTACGGCTTCATCCGCTGCAACTTCCCCAACGGCGACATGGTCGGCCACACCGGCAACTGTCTGGCCACCGAGATCGCCGTGGAGACCGTTGACCTGTGCCTGGCCCGCATCAAGAAGGTTGTGGACGAAGTGGGCGCCATCCTGTGCGTGACTGCCGATCACGGCAACGCCGACCAGATGCTGGAGAAGAACAAGAAGGGCGGCGTGGCTCCCCGTACCGCGCACAGCCTGAATCCCGTTCCCTTCATCGTGTACGATCCCGCCGAGTGTCACGAGCTGAAGGAGGGCACCAACTTCGGTCTGGCGAATGTCGCCCCCACCATCGTTGACCTGATGGGCATCGAGCCCTTCGCCAGCTGGGAAGAGTCCATGCTGAAGAAGTAAATCAATAAGGGTCGGAGTGTGCCTTGCGGTTCCTCCGGCCCTTTTCCCTATGGAGAACAGTGATGAAAACCCTCTATCTCATCGGTGGCCCCATGGGTGTGGGGAAAACCACCGTCAGCCGGGAACTGCTGAAAAGTCTGCCTCGCTGTGCCTTTTTTGACGGCGACTGGTGCTGGACAATGCAGCCCTTCACCGTTACGGATGAAACGAAAGCTATGGTGATGGACAACATCACCCACACGCTGGGGAATTTCCTGCGGTGTAGCGAATTTGGTAATATCGTATTCTGCTGGGTAATGCATCAGCAGCAGATTATTGAGGACATCCTCTCAAGCCTGCCGATGGATGGAGTGCGTGCAGTCAGTGTTTCGCTGGTCTGCGCACCCGAAGTCTTGACGGAGCGTATACGCCGCGATATCGACGCTGGCTTGCGTGATGAAAGCAACATTGCCCGTGCACTGTCATACTTGCCGCTGTACGACGAGGTGAAATCCGTAAAAGTGGACACATCAGCCTTGTCTGCTGCCGAAACTGCTGAACAAATACGCAATATTGGGGAAATGAATCCATGAGTACCCGCAAAAATACTCTTTACAACATGGCCTACCGCCTGTTTTCGATGCTGCTCCCGCTGGTGACGGCCCCCTGGCTGTCCCGCGCGGTGGGTACCGAGGGCGTGGGCCTCTACGGCTATGCCTGGGCCATCAGCTACACCTTCTGCCTGGTGGGACTGCTGGGCCTGGAGAACTACGGCCCCCGCGCCATCGCCCAAAGCAAGGATGACGCCGCCCAGCTCAACCGTACCTTCTCTGCCATCTGGAAGATGCAGCTCCTCGTTGCCGGGCTGACCCTGCTGGTCTGGTGCGGTTACGTTGGCTTCGTGGCAGGCGAGGAGAAGCAGATCGCCTTCCACCTGACGCTGATGAGCGTCTCCTGCCTGGTGAATGTGGACTGGTGTCTGATGGGCCTTGACCAGTTCAGGCCCATCGCGCTGCGCAACACGGTTGTCAAGCTCCTTGCGGCGGCGGCGGTGTTTATCTTCGTCCGCAAGCCTGAGGATCTGTGGATCTACGCCTTCGTGTGGTCGCTGTCGACGTTCATCGGCTGTGCGAGCTGCTTTGTGTCCTTGCGCGGGAAGGTGAAATTCGTCTCCGTCCCGTGGAAGGAGGCGCTCACCCACCTCAAGCCCTGCGCGGTGCTTTCCATCTCGGTCATCGCGGTGAGCGTGTACCGGCAGATGTCCAAGGTAATGATCGGCGCCCTCAGCGACATGCACCAAACCGGCCTGTACGAGAACGCCGACAAGATCATCCTGTGCCTGGCGGGCTTTATCTCTGCCATCGGCACGGTGATGCTGCCCAAAGTCAGCCACATGACCGCCCAGGGCCGCATGGAGGACGTAAAGAAGCACATCGACGCCTCCATGGATCTGGTGATGTGCATGGTCTGCGCGCTGGGCTTTGGCCTGGCCAGCGTGGCCAAGGAGTTCGCGCCCCTCTTCTTCGGCGCGGACTTTGCCGAGTCCGGTCTGCTGATGATCCCCCTGTCCATGACGCTGCTGACCATCGGCTTTGCCAATGTCATTAGAACTCAGTGGGTGCTGCCCCAGAAGCGGGACGGCATCTTCGTCAAATCGGTGCTGATAGGTGCGGGCGTGAACGTGGCGCTCAATGCGCTGCTGATTCCACGCTTCGGCGCAATGGGTGCAGTGGGCGCGACCCTGGCGGCGGAGCTCTCCGTGCCGGTGGTGCAGTTCATCATCCTGCGCAAGGAGCTGCCCTATCTGCGATATATGAAGTACACCCTGACCTACGCGGCAATCGGCCTCATCATGGCGGGCGCTGTCCGGCTGGCGGCGATGCTGCCCGTGGGCGGCTGGCTGGGTCTGGGCGTGCAGGTGGCTGCAGGCAGCGTAGTCTACATCGCGCTGTGCCTTGCGTGGTGGAAGGCGAGCGGCAACCGCCACATTCTCGGCGTGCTGAAAAAGTCGGCAAAGTCCGGTAAATAATCCGGGGGAAAAACGCGCATGATACCCTCAGCAACATATGCTGGAGGTGTCATGATGAAGAAACTGCCCCTGCTGGCCTTGCTCCTGTGCATGGCCCTGACCTTGACCGCCTGTTTCCGTGCGGACATCGGCGAATACTACGAGACTGCGCAGCTCTATCTGGGCCGCGGTGATTATGCCTACGCGGCGGATCTCTTTGCCCAGCTGGGCGAATACGAGGACGCGGCGGATTATGCCCTTTACGCCGCTGCTCTGCAGGCGCTCAGGGAAGACAAGTACGACCTGGCCCGCGCCAATCTGGAGGCTGTCAATCCCTTCAAGTCCAGCGGCCGGTACCTGATGTACCTGGACGCTCTGGCTGCGGAGGAGGATGGCGAAATGGAGGCTGCCCTCGAGCTGTATGAGAAGCTGGGTACCTTCGCCAGGGCTGATGAGCAGGCAATGCGGCTGCGCAGGGAAATCCCCGAGGCTGCCATCCAGGAGGGACGCGCCCTGATGAACCAGGGCGAATACGAAGCTGCCCGGGAGCTCTTCCTGTCCCTGGAGGGCTACGGCGCCAGCAAGACCCTGGCGGACAGCTGCACCACTGCGCTGAACAAGGCGGCCTACAAGGAGGCGGATGACCTGGCCAAGTCCGGTGATCTGCTGGCGGCCATGGAGGCCTTCACCGCCCTGGGCGACACCCTTGGCGCGGCCAAGCGGGCTCAGGAGTGCCTTGCTGCCATTCACGCGGAGCTGGACAAGCAGTATGCTGCTGTTACCCTGGCCACAGCCCCTGCGCTGATCGAAGCCTACGCTCTGCTGGAGGAGGATGAAACCGCCCAGACCCGCATGGCGGAGCTGACCGCCCGCTTCGGCAGCAATCTGCTGCTGCTGACCACGGAGAATCCGCTGGTGGCGCTGGGCAGCTATCCCCAGGCGGAAAGCGGCGGCGAGCAGCCCGTCCTGTGGCGGGTGATCCACAAAGAGGGCTCTCTGCTGACCTTGCTGAGCGAAAAGGTGCTGGACGCCTCCCCGGAGGCCGCGTCCATCCCTGTGGCCTTCGATGAAGGAGAAGCCGTGGGCGAGGTGATGCTGCCTGCCATGGCGGATCTTGCTGGTCGGACGGAGCTCCTCTGCACCGCTACGGCCTATGCCCTTGCCCAGGGTGCCCCTGAAACGGAGGGCGCCGCTGCCTACTGGCTCCGGGATAGCCTGGAAAACGGGCTGCATCCCATCATCAGCGCATCCGGCGCCATGGCACTGCCCGAGGAGGGGATGACTCCCGGCGTGCGCCCGATGCTCAGCTTCGACCTGGAGAAAATCACCTTCACCGCTGGCTCCGGCACGGCGGAGGATCCCTTCTGCATCCAATAAACTTGACATACCAAGGAGGACGAAACCATGCGCTACACCCGTATCGAACTCCCCAACTGCGGCATGCAGGCTTATCTGCCTGACCCGATGGAGGGCATCACGCTCCCGCGCCGCTCCATCATCATCTGTCCCGGCGGCGGCTACCACTTCCGCTCTCCCCGAGAGGCGGAGCCTGTGGCGATGGTGTTTGTGGCCAAGGGCTTCAACTGCTTCGTGGTGGAATACCGTGTGGCGCCTGCCGTGCATCCGGCTGCCCTCTTTGACGTGGCGCATGCGGTGGCCTGGGTTCGTGCCCACGCTGAGGAATGCCACGCTGACCCGAATGCCATTGCTGTCATGGGCTTCTCTGCCGGCGGCCACGCGGCCTGTCACCTGGGCGTGCGCTGGCACGACGCGGATCAGATGGCAGAATTCGGCCTCACTCCTGCGCAGGCCAAGCCCAACGCCATGGTGCTGAGCTATCCGGTCATCAACGGCGGCAAGTGTGCCCACCGTGGCAGCTTCAACAACCTGACCGGCACGACCGACCTGGCGGTGCACGCACAGTTCTCCCTGGACGAGCTGGTCACCGAACAGACCCCGCCTACCTTCCTGTGGCATACCTGGCAGGATGGCTCCGTCCCGGTGGAGAACACGCTGCTGTTTGCCTCTGCCATGCGCCGCTGCGGCGTGCAGGGCGAGGTGCACATCTTCCCCTTCGGCGGCCACGGCATCGGCCTGGCCAATCCACTGACCAGCGATTCTCCTGCGCAGAACATTCCGGAATGTGCCCAGTGGCCTGATATGGCTGCAAGGTTCCTGGAGCAGGTCATGTAAACAGTGAGCGCCTCCCCAAGAAGGGAGGCGCTTTTGTGTGCACTTACTTCATCAGGTGCCCATAGCGTTCCATCAGCTGGTCGTACTCATGCTGCTCCGTGCACCAGAAGATGACGTGGTACCGTTCCACACCCAGCCGCTTGAAGGCCTCCAGGCGGTGGTTGCCGTCGTTCATCTCGAACTCGCCGTCGGTCTTGCCTTCGGGGATCCAGTAGTGGGCAATCAGCGGCGGCAGGTCTGCGCCAGCCTTGATGGCCTCCGTCAGCTGCCTGACGTGGTTCTCGAACCACTCGGAGTGGATCTTCCAGCGCATTTCGGGCTCCGGGCCGGTGTTGCGCTTCAGCAGGCTGAGCGGGAAACTCACCGGGGCGTGATAGATGCGGTCGAACAGCTTCAGACCGTCAGAGAAAGGTTTGTTGTGGCCGTCGGAGAGCAGATAGGCGTGAATCCAGTCCTCGATCATGCCGTGTTCGCCGCACTCGATGGCGTTGGTCAACGTACAGGCATAGTCCATCATGAAATCCTCCTTCTTTGAATAAACGATGCGCCGGATGGACTCCACCGACAGGCAGAATTCGTCCGCCAGCGCATCGATGGAACGGCCCTGGGCGAAGGCTCGGCGGATGTCCCGGTTGCGGTCGCGCAGGTAGCGGCGGTATCCGCTGGTTTCGCCCCATCGCTTGGTTTCAACGGAGGGGATGTAGATGGCCTTGCCGGACACATAGCGCTGGATCTGCTTAAGCAGTTCCGGCGGAAAGATGTCCTTGGCGTTTTCGTATTTCATAGGTTCCCCTCCTTTCACGAATGAGGATAGCACAGATTCCAGTGGATGAATAGCGCGTAAATGGGTGTGTGCGTTCTTGACATATTATTCAGCCAGGTTGAATTGTGCTGTCACCTGCTTCAGCCGCGTTTCCTGGGAAACGCTGCCGTCCGTCAACAGGTGGGGCAGGTCAAGAAGCGAGCACTGCCGCCGGACTTCCGCCGCAAAGAGTGCGTCCCGCGCCATCCAGTTGGCGAAGGCCTGCTCCTTGTCGGTGCAGTCCTGCAGCACATGGGGTACCCATGGGCGCTCCCGGTAGCGGGTGATTTGAAACGTCCGGCTGGGGGTGATGGCGACGTAATGGGCGTTGTTCGTCATCAGATAGGGGAGGAAGGCTGCGCCTTCCGCGATGATGCGGGGTGCGTGCAGCGCGGTCAGCTTTTCCATGACGAAGGGGAAAATCTCCTGGTAATAGTCCAGCTCCTCCTGGCATTGTATCCGGGGAGGACGCATCCAGGTCTCCTCTGCGGACATACGCTGGATACGCTGGCAGACTGGCAGTCCTGCCTCTGCGCCTTGGGCAGTGAATGCCTCAAGATAGTCGTCCACCTTGAAGTAGACCAGGTCATAACGCTCCGCCAGCGCCTCGGCGACGGTGCTTTTGCCGCTGCAGGGTGAGCCGCCGATGTAGAAAACTTCCATATTATACACCTCCGGTCAGCCATGCGGCGAGGGCGGCGTGCGCGTGTTCCCAGTTGCGTTGCGGATTATCCAGCCTGATGGCACGCACCGGGAGTGTGTGCAGGATGCGTGCCTCCCGCTGCTGACGCTCTGCCAGGCAGGCGATGTAGCCGTCAAATCCGGCCGCGCCGATGGACTTCCCGTACGCGCCGTCCACATGATAGGGGATGACTGCGTCCAGCCAGCCTGGCCTTTCGTCAGCCGCGCGACGGACGGAGTCGGCAATGTCGTCGTTGTGCAGATAGACGACGGTGGGCTCCAGCGGCGCGATGATCTCCGCGATGGCGCGGATGTGGGCGGCGGAAACCTCCTCTGGCAGGTTGAAGCGCATCATGGTCTCGCACATGGGGTTCTGCAGCAGCACGCAGTTGAAGACGTACAATGTGTCCTGGTCTGCTTCGCGGACGAAGTGCCGCCACTTCTCCAGCATCAGGGGCGCCTCAATATGCCAGGGAAGGCCGTCGTAAATCTTATGGGAAAGGTAAACACTCCACTCGTCGGTTGGAATGGTGCTCAGCGGAATGATCTCTCCGTCTGTATAGGCGTGGAACTCATAATCTGCCGGATGATTGCCGGTGCCTTCATCCACAAAGCGGACATGTTTGCCCTGCTGCTCCAATGCGTTGGCGATGAACCGTGCCGTACTGCTCTTGCCGGAACAGGGGAGTCCCTCGACGATGATCAGTCTCGTCATTTCACACCTCCCAGCCCGATTTCTCCGGTGCAGACGCGTTCCAGGAAGACCGCGTCATGCTCGACCAGCAGCATGGTGGGCTCGTACTCGATGAGCAATCCCTCCAGCTGCACGCGGGAGAGCACGTCGATGTAGTTCAGCGGTTCGTCCCACACATACACATGGGCGGGAATGCACAGGCTTCGGGCCAGAAGCAGCTTCTTTTTCTGCCCCTGGGACATACGCTCCAGCGGGCGCTCGAAGAGGTCGCGGGTGAAGTCCATATTGCGCAGGATGGCTTTGAACAGGGTTTCGTCAATGTCGCTGCGGGAGATGAAGCCTTCCATTGTGCCGGTGAGGTCGTCGGTCTGCTGTGGGACGTAGGAAATGACGAGGTTCGGCGCGATGCTGATTTCTCCAGTCAGGGAACCGCCTGCGCCTACCAAAGCCTTGAGGATGCTGGACTTTCCGCAGCCGTTAGGGCCGGTGAGGGCCACCCGCTCGCCCCGGCGCAGGACGAAATTCACGTCCTCGCAGACCACTCTGCCGTCATATTCCACGCGGCCATTGACCACGCTGATCAGCACGTCCTTGGGGTGACGGAGGATGGTGAGCTTGAGTTCGCCCACCTTTTCCACGTTGTGCAGCAGGGAGCGTTTCTCCTCGATGGCACGCTCCTTGCGGCGGACAGCATTCATGGACTTCTTCATCATCGATGCTGCTTTTGCGCCCACAAAACCGCGATCGACCACGGCGGATACGCTGGGGGCTACGTGGAATTTGCCCTTCTCGGCCTTGGCAGACCACTCAGCTGTGCGGCGGGCGGATTCCTCCAGGTGTTTGATGTCCCGGCGCAGCACCTCGTTGCGGCCCTGCTCGTATTCGTTCTGCTGGTTGAGCCGGGCTTCCCAGGTGTCGTAATTACCCTGCATCACCCATACGTCGGAGCGGTTCAGGGACAAAACATGGTCGATGCACCGGTTGAGGAAGGCGCGGTCATGGCTGACGAGGAGGAAGCCGTCCTTGCGGCGGAGGTAATCCGCCACCAGCGCACGGCCATGGGCGTCCAGGTGGTTGGTGGGCTCGTCGATCAGGGGATACGCATCCTCTCGGGTGAAGAGCGCCGCCAGCAGCGCCTTGGTCTGCTCGCCCTTGGACAGGGTGGAGAAGGGCCGGTCAAGCACGGAGTCATCCACGTCGAGCTGGTTGAGCTCGCATACCAATTGCCATTCTTCAGCCTCCGGGGCGGCGGACAGCATGATGTCCCGTGTGTTGGCAGACATGTCATCCACTGGGTAGGGGAAGTACACCGGCGTCAGCGGCATGTCGATGTGCCCCTGGTGCTGATGCTGCTTCTGCAAAAGGCGCAGCAGGGTGGTTTTGCCCTTGCCGTTGCGGCCAATCAGGCCCAGCCGCCACGAGGTATCAAAGTTGAAGGAAACGTTCTCAAAGACGGGCGTGTAGGAGCCGTCATAGATAAATGAAAGATTGCGGATGGAAACTTGCATAAAGGTGTTCATTGCCTCCTTGTTGGTCGGGGAGGTCGGGCAAATTCATTTGAACGCACGCAAAAAGGAGGGTATACCCCCGATAAGCGCCGCGTCCCGCACAGCAAACAGGCCGTCCTGAATGACGGCGTTTACCTCCCCATGCTGGGGTCATAGCGGGATCAGTTGCGCATATCCGGGTCGCCCTCCTCAAAATCACATCGCAGGTATCATATCATAATAGGAAGAAGTCTGTCAAGTTCACACGACAAAGGATGCGATGAGAAACGCAGCCAGGCAGATCAGGTTGGCCATGAGGGAGCAGAAGTCCTTCTCATCGTCCTCCAGCTCGTCAAAGGCGACGCCGGGCTCGTCGTCGGTATGGTCGGTCATGGAGGTGGTGTGGCGCAGGGGGTCAGCCTTCTTCTTCGGTCGGATGTATTTCACCCGAGGGATGCGGAGACCGTCCATGCGCAGATACACCAGGTAGGCCAGCAGCGCGAAGAACACCGCCAGGAATCCGGCAATCATATTGGGGGCGGGTCCATTGCGTACAAAACGGACGAGGATAAGCATGAAGATGGCGGCCACCATCAGGCGGAATGCGGTCAGGTAGATGATGGGACGCAGCAGATAACGCTGGTAAATATGCTTGAGCTTCAAACGGAAAGCCTCCTTTCGGTCCGGAATATTGTAGCGCTTTTTGAACGGAAAAGCAAGCATGAAGTGTTTACCCTGATAAAGTGGTAAAATTATGACCAAATAACGCAGCAAGGTGCAGAAATGAAGGACAAGAACAGCGGAAATACAGAGAAAGTGCAGCTTTTGAGGGCAAAACCTTCATTTTCGCTGTTGACAAGGCAGGGAAGGCCTTGTATAATAAGCACAACCGTTGGACGAAGTGATCAGCTGAAAGGTTTATCCCTTCATCCACAAAAACGTTAAAGGAGGTTCCCCATTATGAAGAAGATCGTGGCTCTCATGCTGGCTCTGATGCTGGTGCTCGGTTCCGTGTCCTTCGCGGCTGCCGACGAGATCAAGAACTTCAAGGATTACCAGACCCAGGCGAACGAAATGGAAACGTTCTGCTACCACTACTCTCAGGCCGCTGTTGACCTGAACGTGCTGAGCAACTGCTACGAGCACCTGCTCACCAACGACGCTGCCGGCGCTCTGGTGCCCGCTGCTGCGAAGGCCTGGAACTCTCCCGACGGTGGCCAGACCTGGCTCTTCGAGCTGAACGAGGACATCGTTTGGGTCGATTACACCGGCGAGTACATGGCCGACTGTATCGCTGAAGACTGGGCGACCGGTCTGGAGTGGGTTCTGAACTACCACAAGAACCAGTCCGCTAACACCTCCATGCCCATCGAAATGATCAAGGGCGCTGGCGAGTACTACGAGTACACCAAGACCCTGACCGAGGAAGAGGGCAAGGCTCTGGGCCTGGACAAGTTCTACGAGATGGTCGCTGTGACCTGCCCCACCGATTACTCCATCCAGTTCGTCTGCGTGGATAAGCTGGCCTACTTCCCCTCCGTTGCCACCTACAACTGTCTGGCTCCTCTGTCCGCTGACCTGATCGCTGAGATCGGCGTTGACGGCTACTTCGGCGCTGACTACACCACCATGTGGTACAACGGCCCCTACACCATCACCGAGTACATCTACCAGTCCGAGAAGGTTCTGACCAAGAATGCTTCCTACCACGCTCTGGACGAAGTGAAGCTGTTCGACACCGTCACCGTCAAGATGGTTGAGTCCTCTGACGTTGCCTACGAGATGTTCGACGCTGGCGAGCTGGATTACATCGAGCTGCCCGCTTCCAAGCTGAACACCATCTACAACGATCCCAACCACAAGTACCATGCCAGCCTGGTTGAAGCCCGTCCCACCAAGTACTCCTACCAGATCCACCTGGTGTACGACAAGAAGATGGAAGACGGCACTCCCGACGTGGCCTGGAACACCGCCGTGGCCAACGAGAACTTCCGTCTGGCTCTGTACTACGGCCTGGACGCCACCAACTACCTGGCCCGTACCAACGACATCAACCCCCTGTCCTGCCAGAACTTCTGCTACACCGCCAACGCTGTGGCTGTGACCTCCGCTGGTGTTGACTACACCCAGCTGGTCCGCGACAACCTGGGCCTGCAGTATGCTACCGATCACTTTGCCCGCGTTGACGCTGAGAAGGCTGCCGCTTACAAGGCTGCTGCTATCGCTGAGCTGACCGCTGCTGGTGTTGAGCTGCCCGTCAAGATGGCTTACTACATCGCTGGCAACTCCACCACCGCCAAGGAGACCGCTGATGTCTTCGCCAACCTGATCAAGACCTGCCTGGGCGACGACCTGGTCGTTCTGGACACCAAGACCTACGTCTCCAAGCTGAACACTGAGGTTCGCGATCCTCAGCTGGCCTCCATCTACATCAATGGCTGGGGCGCTGACTTCGCCGATCCCATCAACTTCCTGGGCCAGGAGACCTATGGTGAGGACAACGCTTACTACAGCCAGTCCTACTCCAAGATCAACAACGCCACCGACGAGCAGCTGATCGCCACCTACAAGGAGTTCACTCGTCTGACCAACGAAGCCAAGGCCATCACCGATGACCTGGATGCCCGTTACGCCGCTTTCGCCAAGGCTGAGGCCTACATGCTGGAGCATGCTCTGGTCATTCCGTGGTCCTACAGCGTTGTGTGGGAGCTGACCAAGGTCAACAACTACTCCAAGATCTTCAC
>SVGL01000021.1 GCA_015056325.1 Clostridiales bacterium
TGCGGTCGATCAGACGGGTGAAGATGTGGCCCTCGGTTTCCAGGCCCAGGGACAGGGGGGTGACGTCCAGCAGCAGCACGTCCTTGACCTCGCCGCCCAGAACGCCGCCCTGGATGGCAGCGCCCAGCGCCACGCACTCGTCGGGGTTGATGCCCTTGAAGGGCTCCTTGCCGGTGACGCGCTTCACAGCGGCCTGCACGGCGGGGATACGGGTGGAGCCGCCCACCAGGATGACCTTGCTGATCTCGTTGTAGGTCAGACCCGCGTCCTTCAGCGCCTTCTCCATGGGGGTGATGGTGGCCTGCACCAGGTCAGCGGTCAGCTCTTCGAACTTGGCGCGGGTGATGGTCATGTCCAGGTGCTTGGGGCCGGTGGCGTCGGCGGTGATGAAGGGCAGGTTGATGTTCACGGTGGTGGTGCCGGACAGCTCGATCTTGGCCTTCTCGCACTCCTGCTTGAGGCGCTGGGCCGCAGTCAGATCCTTGCGCAGGTCGATGCCGTTCTCGCGCTGGAACTGCTCGGCCACGTAGTTGATCAGGCGATCGTCGAAGTCGTCGCCGCCCAGACGGGTGTTACCGTTGGTGGACAGAACCTCGAACACGCCGTCGCCGATGTCCAGGATGGACACGTCGAAGGTGCCGCCGCCCAGGTCGTACACCAGGATCTTCTGGTTGCCGTCCTTGTCCAGGCCGTAAGCCAGGGACGCAGCGGTGGGCTCGTTGATGATGCGCAGCACTTCCAGACCGGCGATACGGCCGGCGTCCTTTGTGGCCTGGCGCTGGGAGTCATTGAAGTAGGCGGGCACGGTGATGACAGCCTGGGTGACGGTCTCGCCCAGGTAAGCCTCGGCGGTCTCCTTCATCTTGGCCAGCACCATGGCGGAGATATCCTGGGGGGTGTAGGCCTTGCCGTCGATGTCCACCTTGTAGTTGGTGCCCATCTCACGCTTGATGGAGATGACGGTGCGGGCGGGGTTGGTGACCGCCTGACGCTTGGCGATCTGGCCGACAAGACGCTCGCCGTCCTTGGTGAAGCCCACGATGGAAGGGGTGGTGCGGTTGCCTTCCGCGTTGGGGATGACGACGGGCTGGCCGCCCTCCATGACGGCGACGCAGCTGTTGGTAGTACCCAGGTCAATACCGATGATCTTGCTCATTGTTGTTTGTCTCCTTTTATATATGTTTGGGTGTTGATAGCTTGGTTTGTTCAGGGAAGGACACCTCATCACCCGCTGCGGCGGGAGCTTCCCCTCAAGGGGAAGCCAAGGTTATCGCCGTCCCCAAGCCTTCCCCTTGAGGGGAAGGTGGCCGAGCGGACGCGAGGTCGGATGAGGTGGAATCCTCAATCGGCAACCACTTTCACCATCGCGGCGCGCAGCAGGTGGCCGTTCATGACGTAGCCCTTCTGGAACACCGCGCAGACGGTGCCGGGCTCGCCCTCGTCGGGGGAACCCTGCATCACAGCGTCCTCCAGGTTGGGATCGAACTTCTCGCCCAGGCGGTCGATGACGGTCACTCCCAGCTTCTCCAGTGCAGCCATCATCTGCTTGTGGGTCATCTCCACGCCGGTGCGCAGGGCGTCGCCCTCGGCGGCGGGAGCCATCAGAGCGCGCTCCAGGTTATCCAGCACGGCCAGCATGGCGGTGGCCACGCTGCGCTGACCTTCTGCAAAGGCGTCACTGCGCACAGATTCATTGCGGCGGCGGAAGTTGTCAAAGTCCGCCTGGGTGCGCTGGGCCAGGGCGAGGTACTCCTCCGCCTTGGCAGCGGCGGCGGTCAGGGCCGCCACGTCGATCACTTCCGCCTCAGCGGCTTCTTCCACAACAGGCGTCTCGACGGTTTCGGGCTCCTGCTGGGTCATTTCCTGTTCGTTCATACGGCGTTTCGTCCTTCTCATGATGATATATCCTTGAAATGTATTTGGGTAACTTACTCCAGCTTCAGCGGCTCGTCCTCGCCGGTGCCGAAGAGCTCCGACAGCTGGCGGCCCATGGTGTTCATGACCTCCAGCACGCGGGAGTACTGCATGCGGGTGGGGCCGATGACGCCGATGGTGCCCTGCTGGCCGTTGCCCGTGGTGTAGGTGGCGGTGACGATGGAGCAGTCCGCCATCTCCGGTACGCCGGTCTCGGGGCCAATGCGCACGGTGAAGCTCATCTCGCCCTGCTGGCCGATGATGTCCGCCAGGCGATCACGGGTTTCCATCAGGCTGAGGAAGGAACGGGCCTTCTCCATGTCCGCATACTCGGGGTAGCTGAGCATGTTGGACGTGCCGCCGATGGCCACATGGGGATGATTGGCCTGCTGCTGGGTGCTCATCACATCGCCGAAGCCCTCCAGGAGCTCCGCCTGATTCTGCATGCCCCGGATGATCTCCGGCATGCGTTCCACCGCTTCAGAGAGGGTCTTGCCCGCCAGCTCCCCGGTCAGCGTGCGGCTGACGGAGTAGAGCGCATCCTGATCCAGCTCCTCGCTCACGCGGATGACCGCATCCCGCACCACGCCTGCGTCGGTGACGATGACCGCAAGGGCAGCGTTATCGCTGACCGACACCAGCTGAATGTTGCGGATACGCGGCTGCGTTCCGGTGGGAGGCAGCACAACCGCGGTGTAGTTGGTCAGGCTGGACAGCACCTGGGCGGCGTGATCCATGACCTCTTCCAGCTGGCGTGTACGCCCCAGAAAGTGATCCCGCACCGCCAGCTCGTTGTCCGCGCGGAGACGGCCGGCCTTGAGCAGCTGATCCACATACAGGCGGTAGGCCTTGGCCGAAGGCACGCGGCCCGCCGATACATGGGGCTGATCCAGGTAGCCCAGCTCCTCCAGGTCGCTCATCTCGTTGCGGATGGTCGCGGAGGACAGGCCCATGTCGTACTTTTTCGAGATCGTGCGGGAACCAACCGGCACGGCAGTGAGGATATAGTCGTCAATGATGGCCTGCAGGATACGGAATTTCCGCTCGTCCATGCCCATGCAACGCTTCTCCCCTTTCGCCCGTGATGCCGCCCGGCACGACCTGTGCTTTCCGGCAGCTTGTTGACCATTTTTGTTAGCACTCACTCGAGGCGAGTGCTAACGACAGGGATAATATACCCCGAATCCACTCTTTTGTCAATAGGAAAGTCAAAAAAATTTCTCAAAGGTCAAACTTTTCATCATTTTCTCATTTTTCTTCACAACGAAAAAAGGCCCCTATCGGAGCCTTATACCGGATCAATAATCCAGGTTTTCCAGCGGATCAGCGCTGCGGTTGATGTCCAGGCTGCCCACACGGATGAAGCCGCGGGCGGTCTTGCCGCCAACATTAACCTCTACATAATCCCAGGCGGAGTTGTTGTAGAAGCGGGTCAGCCAGGTAACGCGGGTGCCAGGCTGCAGCGTGGTAATGGCGCTGCCGGTGCGGGCCGGATCGTCCGTCAGGGTGCAGCGCTGGTTGACCGTTGCGCTGGAGTAGGCAAACTGCAGGTACTGATCCATCGGCACGCCGCCGCGAATGTCCTTGGAGTTAATATAGCCCACACGCACGGAGCCATTGTTGGTTTCGTACATCATCAGCAGCCAGCCGCTCTCCCAACCGGCAGCGTAAACGGCGCCATTTGTATTCACCATGGACTTGCCATTCGCGCCGCGCCAGGAAGAGGTGGAGGGAGCAGAGTACACCGCCAGTTTCTGGCCGGAGCGCAGCTCAATATACTCAAAGCCCTGCAGGGTGTCAAAGCCTGTGGTGAAAGCATCCCATATGGAGCGGCCATAGTCGTTGTAACGCTTGGAAGCGCGTACTTCCTTGATCAGCTCGTAGTTGTCCCACTCCACGCGGGTCAGCTGAGGATAGCAGTCCCGCTGGTTGTTGTAGGTGCCGTTGGGGCGATACCAGGGCTTGGTCCGGAAATAGTATTCATACTCGCCGCCGGGTTCAAAATCATAGCCATGGCGGGCAAAAATCTCGTTGAACGCGTAACCAAGGGACTCATAGTCCCACTCCGCCACCTCGTCCCACGTCAGATGACGATGGTTGCTGTCCGGCAGGACGTACATGCGCTCCGCCAGCACAGCAGCAGGCAGCAGCAGCAGAACCAAAACAAGAGCCGCAAAACGCTTCATATGTAAAACCTCCTTTGATTGATTCACATTATAGTGGAAGCACCTGGAATTGTCAAGGCTGCCTTGGGGACTTGCACAATCCGCCGCCAGATGGTACAATATCCCCATGGAGGTGGAGACCTTGTCCCTGAACATCGTTCTTGTCAACCCGGAGATCCCGCAGAACACCGGCAACATCGCCCGCACCTGTGCGGCCACCGGCGCGACGCTGCACCTCATCGAGCCCCTGGGCTTCTCCCTGGCGGATAAGTATCTGAAGCGCGCCGGGCTGGATTACTGGAACCTGATGACCTACAAGGTCTGGCCTGATATGGAGAGTTTCCTTTCCGCCCATCCGGACGCCCGGATGCACTTTGCCAGCACCAAGGCACCACGGGGGTATCACCAGGTGGAATACCGGGACGGGGACTTCCTCGTCTTCGGCTGCGAAACACGCGGACTTCCGGAAAACCTGCTGGAGAAGGTCTATGACCGGTGCGTGCGCATCCCCATGCGGCCAGAGGCCCGGAGCCTCAATCTGTCCAACTCCGTGGCGGTGGTGCTCTACGAAGCGCTGCGCCAGCTGGACTTCCCGGCCCTGAGCGCAGAGGGCGCCCTCACCGGCCGCGAGGAGGCCGCCGCCCCCTGGCTGGATTACGTCTGACAACAATACAACGCAGGATGGCAGGGTTTTCATCCCGTCATTCGTTTCATATGTGTAAAAACCAATTGGGAGGCTGCCCATGACCACCAGACAGCGCCGAACCAGCGCAAGCCCCGGGAATTTTGCCATCGAGCAGGATGACGAGCGGGTCTATACAGAAGAAGACTATGCCGCCGAAGCGCCAGCATCCCCCCTGCCGGACGAGTGGGCCACCCGGCGCAACATATACGCACAGCCTGGCTGGACCGCCGACTCCGCATTGCCCGATGAATCCTTCGAGCCGGATGAAGCGGAAGACATCCCTACCGACGCCGAGCCGGACGAACGCGATGACTACATATCTGATGAAGAGTACCAGCCTCTTTTCTATCCCCATGGTGACTACACCGAGGACATTGACCCCCTCTCCGAGGAACTGCTGACCGAAGAGGAGCAGGCCGAGCTGCGCCGCAGCCGCTGGCAGCTGCTGGCCGGTCTGGCAGACTTCGCCGGCGTGATTCTCGGCACTGCTGCGATCCTGGTGATCGTGACGCTGCTGGTCAGTTTGCTCAACTGGCTGGTGGGCGATCTGTCCCAGTCCTTTATCCTGCTGCAAAAGAATTTCTGATTCCGGAGGGATCCCGATGGCTGAACTGACCTGGGAGGTTTTCCACCAGCAGGTGGCCGCTTGTGCCATGTGCCCGCTGCATGCGAATATCCGCCACAAGGTGCCTGGACAGGGGGATATCCATGCGCCGCTAATGTTTATCGGCGAAGGCCCCGGCCAGGTGGAGGACGAGGAAGGCCTGGCCTTCGTGGGCCCCGCCGGTCAGCTGCTGACGCGGATGCTCGCCGCCATCTCCCTCCCCCGCGACAGGGTGTACATCTGCAACATCGTCAAGTGCCGCCCGCCGAACAACCGTGTCCCGGAGGAAGCGGAGGCCAATGCCTGCAAGCTGCATCTGCGCAACCAGGTGGCCCTCGTCCGCCCGAAGGTAATCGTCCTGCTGGGCTCCACCGCCGCGAAGAACACCCTCGGCCCGGAGGTGCGCATCACCCGCGACCGTGGCCGCTGGTTCAATCAAAAGGGCACCTGGATGCTGCCCACCTACCACCCCAGCGCCCTCCTGCGCGACCCCGCAAAGAAGCGCGAGGCCTGGGAGGACATGCTCACATTGCGCGACAAGCTACTCGAGCTTGGCTTGTATTCAGATATTTACGGAGGCGCCGAATGAGAACCATTACATCCATGAAGCCCGAGTACCTGCTGCCCTCTCTGGAGCTTGTGGAGCAGGTATTCACCGAGCACGAAAATGCTGACGAGGGTAAGCTCGTCCGCGCGCTGGTAGAGGAGATCCGCAGCAAGAAGTACTACCTGCCCGAGCTGGAACTGCTGATGCTGGAGGACGGCGACGTGATCGGCTACGTCATGTTCAGCCGCTTCCATATCGAAGGCAAGTACGAGGACCGGCTGGTGCTGCTCTCCCCTGCCGCCGTCAAGACCAGCTGCCAGCGTCAGGGCATCAGCCGTGCACTGATTGAATACGGCTTCCGCAAGGCCGCGGAGATGGGCTTCACCGCCGCAATGGTCGAGGGCAACCCGGCCAACTACCGCTCCCGCGGGTTTAACACCAGCGCCCGCCGCGGCATCGTGGCGGGTCCCAACATCCACCTGCCCCATGAGGACTGCCTGATGGTCGCCGAGCTGGTGCCCGGTGGTCTGGAGGGCATCCGCGGCGAAGTGGATTACGGCTTCTATGATATTCTGAGCGAATGACCATAAGGGCTCCCCTCGGCGGGGAGCCTTGATTTATTGCCCGTTTCGGGGTATACTAAAATAGATGGCATATGTCGTCATGATTCGAGCGTATTTTCAGGAGGAAGAATGTATGATCCAGCAGCCCCGGCGCATTATCGGCGCTCTGCTTGACAATATCAGCAAGGTGATCATCGGCAAGGAGGAAGCCGTGGAGTACGCGCTGATCGCGCTTTTGTGCAATGGCCATGTCCTGATTGAGGATGTGCCCGGCGTGGGCAAGACCACCCTGGCCTCCGCGCTGGCGAAGTCCCTGGCCTGCTCCTTCCGCCGTATCCAGTTCACCCCGGACCTCATGCCCTCCGATGTCACCGGCTTCACGCTGGTCAACTTCAAGACCGGCGAAATGGAGTTCAAGGAGGGCGCCGTCATGGCGCAGATGGTGCTGGCGGACGAAATCAACCGTACCAGCCCCAAGACGCAGTCTGCCCTCCTGGAGGTCATGGAGGAGCAGCAGGTCACCGTGGACGGCGTGACCCATCCGCTGCCCAAGCCCTTCATGGTGCTGGCCACCCAGAATCCCGGCGAGTTCGTGGGCACCTACCCCTTGCCGGAGGCCCAGATGGACCGCTTCTTCCTGCGCATTTCCATCGGCTATCCCACGGTGGAGCAGGAAATGGACGTGCTGGAGCGTTACTCCGGCGTGGTGAAGCCCATGGCGACCATCGAGCCCGTCTGCTCCGGCCAGGACATCATCGCCCTGCAGGAGATGGTCAAGCAGGTGTACTGCTCCCCCGAGGTGCGCATGTATGTGGCGACTCTGGTGGCGGCCACCCGTCAGGAGCCCGCGCTGGCTCTGGGCGCCTCCACCCGCGCGGCCATCGCCCTCATCCACGGCGCGCAGGCCTGTGCACTGCTGGCCGGGCGTGACTACATCGTCCCCGAGGACGTGCAGCACATGGCCATCCCGGTGCTCAGCCACCGCCTGGTGCTCAGCCCGGAGAGCCGCATGAAGGGCGTCACCGCCCAGAGCGTGGTCATGAAAGTGCTCAAGTCCACCCCCGTGCCGGTGAAGCTGTGATGAACATGCAGACGAAAGAACACATCCGCTGCCGCATCGCCCTGCCGGTGATCATCGCCGCGGCGCTGACGGTGGCGGCCCTCTCCACGGGGAGCACCGTCTTCCTGGCAGGCGCACTGCTGGTGTGGATGCTCCTGCTGACCGGCTTCCTGGGCGTGTGGTGGGCGTCAAGGACGCTGACAGTCACCTCCCTGCTGACGGACACCACCGTCCAGCGCGGCGAGGACGTAGCCCTCGAAATCGGCGTGCAGTACAGCGGCGTCATCCCCATTGCGCCGCCGTCGGTGGAGATCACCGCAGGCCCTGACCGTCCTGCCCAGACGCTGAAGCTCACCGGCATGCCCGGCAGGGAGCAGCGGCTGACGCTCCATTTCCACGCAGCCCATGTGGGCGTCACCAGCCCCGGCGTGAAACGGGTGGTCATCACCGATCTGCTGGGCATGTTCACCGTAGAAAAGGCCCCAAAGGTTCAGGGCGGCGAGCTGATCGTGCTGCCGCTGCCCTTTGATGTGGGCGCGCTGACCTACGCTGCGGGTGATTCCGGTTCTGAGAGCATGGCCCGCGCCGCCGAGGACGTCACCAGCCCCTCGGATGTACGCGCTTATCAACAGGGCGACGCGATGAAGCGCATCCACTGGAAGCTCTCCATGCGCAAGCAGGAGCTGATGGTGCGCCACTTTGAGGCCCCTGTCATGCCCGACGCCCTGGTGCTGCTGGACTGCTCCAAGCCGCCTAAAACCAACGACGACAACGCCCAGCTCGACCTGCGGGACGCGCTGCTGGAAACGGCAGCCTCCGTCATGCAGCAGAATATCCAGACCGATCACCCGGCGAAGCTCCCCATCCATGGTGACCACCCCATCGAATTGGATCGCGGCATGGGACTGCCGGTGATCTCCGAGGCCCTTGCCCGGGTGGACTTTTCCGCGCCGGACAAGTTCGACCGCATGCTGCAGCTGGAAATGCGCCGCATGCGCAAAGTAGGCTGCACGGTGGTCATCAGCGCGCGCCTCAACTCCCGCATGGTGGACGTGATGACCGCCATGCGCCGCATGGGGCCCACGATGCGTCTCTACCTTATCACCTTTGACCCAGACGACCCTGCAAAGCTCCCCCTGATCTCCAAGCTGCAGAGCGCGGGAATCGAGGTGTGCTACGTGACCCCGATCCGATTATAAGCCGTTATCTTCAATGAAAGGAGGAGTCCCCTATGTCCGCGAAACTTCGTGCGTCAGCCTGCCGCGGGCTGATGGCATATTTGATGTCCCTGGGCATGACGCTGACGCTGCTGGGCGTGACGGGGCTGCTCCAACAGGGCTGGCTGGCAGCATGGACGCTCCTCGTGCTGACCGGCTGCCTGACACTTGCATCCCTCCACCGAAAAGCAGCGCTGGCTGCCGGCGGCGTGGCGCTCATCGCAGGCGCGATATGGCTGCCAGTCGGCGGTGCAGGAACCATCACCGAGGTCTTCCGGGCGCTGATGCTGCATATGTCCGGCCTGACGACGGCCCTGCCCATGGTCGCGACGGAGTTTGCCCTCCTGGGCTGCGTGCTGACCCTGGCGGCCAGCTGGTTCGTCACCCAGCGCAGTGCAGGGGCCTATCCGGCGCTGATCCTTCTGGTGCTGATCGCGGCGCTTTTATGGCTGGGCAACCTGGCGGATTCGCTGATCTGTCTGCTGCCTGCAGCCTTTGTCTGCGTGACGCTTTTGCTGCGTGCCGGCGATGAACACACCAGCACCGCACGGGTGCTGCCCCTGGCGGCAGTAGTGACAGCCATCGCTTTCGGCGCCGCAGCAACGGGCGGGATGGTTTCTCCGCCGCTGAAAAAGGCAGCTGACAGTCTCCGCCAGCGCATCTACGATACCTTCTTTTACACCCAGCCCCGCGATGTTTTCACCCTGGCCAGCGAGGGATACTATCCCCAGGGGCTGGGCCAGCTGGGCGGCCCGGCGACGCCTCGGGAAGAGCCTGTCATGGCAGTCATCACCCCCCGCAAAACCTACCTGCGCGGCGTGGTGAAGAACATCTACACCGGCCGCACCTGGCTGGAGGACATCGGCGGACGGCGATATCTGTGGACGGCTCCCCGCTTTGAGGAGCTGCGCACCACAGCCTTCGACCAGAACCTGCCCACCTTGGGAGAAACCGTAGAATCCACGCTGCTCAGCCCGCGCCTGATGCAGGTGCGGATGCTCCGGGACAGCGCGTCCACCATGTTCGTGCCCCAGCGCTTACGCACCCTGACGGCGGAGGATCGTCTGACGCCCTATTTCAACCTGTCCAGCGAGGTCTTCGCTACCTCCAACCTGCAGCCCGGCGACGTCTGGACAGTGGAAGCACCGCTCTTCACCTCCCAGGACAGCGGCATCAGGCAGCTGGTAGAGGCTGCCGCCGCTGCGGAGGATCCCAACTGGGCGACGGTGTGCGACCGCTACCTGCAGCTGCACGAGCAGATCGACCAGCGCGTATACGAGATGGCGACTCAGGCGACTGCCGGCATTTCGTCGCCCTACGACCAGGCAATCGCCCTTGAGCGCTTCCTGGCCAGCAATTTTGCCTACAACCTGGATGTACCCCTGCAGTCCCCCAACCACGATTTTGTGTCCTCCTTCCTCATCGAGGGCAAGGAGGGCTACTGCACTTACTTTGCCTCTGCCATGACGGTCATGTGCCGCATGGCCGGGCTGCCCGCCCGCTATGTGGAGGGCTATGTGGCCTACCCCGACGGGGAGGGTCTGGCGGTGGTCACCGGCAAAGAGGGCCACGCCTGGACGGAGGTCTACTTCCGCGGCTTCGGCTGGGTGACCTTCGACGCCACACCCATCAGTGTCGAATACCCCGACGTTCCCCCGGAGGCCAGCGAAAACAGCGACTCGGCCCCGGAGGATGACGAGGAGCAGCCGCCCGAACCGGAGGAAACGCCCACCCCGACGCCGCCTCCTGCAGACATGCCCACGCCCACCCCGGAACCAGAAAGCGGCCCCGAATCCCCCGAGCCCACGCCTCAGCAGGGAGAAGCCCCCGGTCAGTCCGAGCAGGACGGCCCCGAGCCCCCTTCCGGCAATCCCTGGGGATGGCTGTTGGCGCTGATGATCCTGCTTGCACTGGCCGCGCGAATCATTCTTGTACAGCCGGATGTACAGGCGAAGATGCGTCAAACGGAGTTTGCCCGATGGCTGGTGTATACCCAGGCATCCTATGACGCCCTTCGCAGCCATGGCTTCATCCGGGATGCTGCGGAAACACCCGCTGCCTTTGCAGCCCGCGTGGACGAGCAGCGGCGGCTGCCCCTGTCCCTGGAGCCCTTCGCAGCCGCACAGAACCTGATGTTCTACGGCCACGCTGCCCCCTATGAAGAGGAAACCGCACAGGCCAGGCGCACTTATGCCGCTCTGTACCGGACGCTGCCCCTTTGGCGGAAGCTGCACTTCCAGCTGCGCAGGATCTGCCTGCCCGCCCGTCTTTCCGACATTACCTGCAAATAAATGAACCGCCCATCCAGCGTATGCCGGATGGGCGGTTTCATGTTGGTTATGCGGCGGGCGCCTCGGTGGGAGCCAGGGTTGGCGTGGGGGAAGGCGTGGGTGAAGTTGTGGGCATCGGAGTTGGCGTGGGCGTCGGCGCAGGCGTCGGTGTGGCCAACTCTTCGCGGTAGATCAGCCGAAGGGTACGCTCGTCCGCCTGTCCGGTCTGACTCAGGCCATTGGCCTTCTGGAATGCCTTGACGGCGTTCACCGTGCCATCCAGATAGGTGCCGCCGATGTGGCCGCTGTAATAACCCAGCTCGGTCAGCTTGCACTGCAGCCAGTAGACTTCCTCGCCCTTGGAATTCTTCTTGAGGGTCTTGAAGTCGCGGTAAGGGAGCGTTCCGGAGACGTACTCCGGGGCAGCGGTGGGCTCAGCAGTCTTGTAGGGCAGCATGGTATCGGTGTTCAGACCGGGAAGCTTCAGCGCGTGGCGCAGCTCCGGATCTGCAGGGAGCTTCTCTGTGATGGTAACCACCACGCCCTCGCCGCAGTTGTTGTAGATCCACTTGGCGTCGGCCACGGTCAGGCGGATGCAGCCATGGCTGGCGCGGCTGCCCAGCGCCTTGTAGCTCTTGACGGACAGATCCATGGTATTCACGGTGTTGTAAATGACGCTGTGGAAGGCGATGGAACCGTTGATCTTCGTCCAGTACTGGGCATGGCCGCCCCACTTGGGGAAGTAGCACCAGCGGGCGGTGCGGCCGGAGAGCACCCAGTCACCCACGTCGGAGGGTGCACTTTTGGTGCCGGTGGAGCACAGCATCTGGCGGACGACCTTGGTGTACTCGCCGTTCTCATCCAAACCGTAGACGGTGGTAACCTGGTTTTTTACATCCACGGTGATGGCATATGGGATGGGCGTGGGCGCCGGGGTGGGTTTGGGATCATCGTAGGCGCCGCGGACGTCCGGATCGTTGAAGAGCACGTTCCAGGTGATTTCACCGATGACGCCGTCCGCCTCCAGGGCATTCTGCGTCTGGAAGGCCTTGACCGCATTGCGGGTGTTGCCCAGGAAGTTGCCGGAGATGTTGCCCTCGTAGTAGCCCAGGTCTGTCAACCGGCGCTGAACCTCCTTGACCGTCTCACCCTTTGACTCGTACTTGAGCTGCTTCTTGAAAGCAACGGTGGGCGCGGGGGTGAGGTAGATGGCGCCATCATCGGAGATGACGATCTGCTCCTCCATGCCAGTGGGGCCGGGGGTGGGCTCAGGCAGGAGGGCCTCGGCGGCCTCACGGGGGAGCGCATCCTCGGCATAGAGCAGCGTCAGGGTGTCCAGATCGGCGCTGCCGGTGGGTGCTTCCCCTGCGCAGCGCTGGAAGAGCGCCACGGCCTCCTGGGTGGCAGGCAGATAGGTGCCGGAGATCTTGCCGGTGAAGTAGCCCAGGGTCGTCAGACGGATTTGCAGCTGACGCACATCTTCGCCCACAGAGCCCAGGCGCAGCGGCCGGTACTGGGCGGAGAAAATCATCTCCTGGGTCTCAGGATCCGCCTCGCCCGTCTGCAGCAGGGAGAAGTCGGACTGGAAGGCCTTCACCGCCGCACGGGTCAGATCGCCGTAGGAGCCGGTGATCTCACCGTCGTAATAGCTCAGCTGCTGCAGCTTTTCCTGCAGCTGGGTGATGGCGTCACCGGTCATGCCGTAGGTCAGCGTAGGATTCTCGATGACCACCTGGATGTTGTCGTCCTCCTGGGTGTCCGCCAGGGCGGGGGTAAGAAGCAGCAATGCAGCCGCCAGAAGGAGCGCAAGTCTGTATTTCATGGATGATGCACCTCATGCATGGTAAAATCAATATACATCAATATTGTAGCTTGTTGGAAGATGAAATGCAAGCCTTGTACAAGAATTTACAAATGCGACAAATGTAAAAACAAAGGGAATACAATGGAGGATATCAAAAAGGGTTGACAATGGCCCGGATGCTGTGTTATCCTCATTTCAACACCACGCCCGGTGGATCAAAGAGGATAGGAGAAGCGCAATGATGAAGCAGCAGGCGATCATGATGTCCATGATGATGCCCATGTGCATGTGCCGCATGAGCATGCTTCGCTGCGCTTTCAAATAAACGCTGACCGGTTCCAACAGGATTTCCGGTACCACGGCGGACAATGAGGAAGCTGCATCGGAGAGATGAGCTTCCTCTTTTGTTTAACCTCCAAGACCTGCGGAAAGTGGTGATTTGGATGATCCGCTACACACATCGGGCCCGCCTCATGGCACAGTGCAACCGGGAGAGCAGACGAATGTGACCCATTCCTGCTTCCATGTTGCTGCGCATACACGTTCAATCAAATTTTTAAGGAGAGATCGTCATGAAGAAGTTCCTGTCTCTGGTCCTGGCTGCCCTGCTGGTTCTGTCCTGTACTGCCGCGTTTGCCGATGGCATCAAGATCGCCGTGCCCAACGACCCCACCAATGAAGGCCGCGCCCTGCTGCTGCTCCAGGCCAACGGCTACATCACCCTGGATCCCAACGCCGGCGTCACCGCCACCGCTGCTGACGTGATCGATAATCCCCTGGGCATCGAGTTCGTCGAGGTTGAGGCCGCGATGGTTCCCAACATCCTGCCCGATGTGGACTACGCCATCATCAACAACAACTACGCCCTGGACTTCGGCCTGAATCCCGTGGCCGATTCCCTGCTCATCGAGAGCGCTGATTCCCCCTATGCCAACGTGCTGTGCGTGAACGCCGGCAACGAGAATACCGACGCCGCCAAGGCCCTGGCCGCTGCCCTGTACAGCCAGAAGGTTGCTGATTTCATCACCGCCACCTACAATGGCGCTGCTGTCTCCGTCGTGGCTGAGCCCACCGATGGCTTCGATCCCACCGTGGATTACGCCGCCCTGGCCGGCACCACCATCACCGTGGCTGCTTCCCCCACGCCCCATGCCCAGATCCTGGCCGTTGCCGCTGAAATCCTGGCTGAGAAGAAGATCACGCTGGACGTGATCGAGTACACCGACTACGTGCAGCCCAACATGGCTGTTGCCGATGGCGATCTGTTTGCCAACTACTTCGCCCACATCCCCTACCAGGAGAACTTCAACGCCGAGAACGGCACCAACATCGTGGTTGTCGCTCCCATCCATGTGGAGCCCATGGGCCTCTACGGCGGCCAGCAGGCCAACCTGGATGCGCTGAACGCCAAGTAAGCCAACGTCATCCATGCCGGCAGTCTGAAATACGGCTGCCGGTTTTCCCTGTATTATCGGCACTCTATGGAGGAATCCACCAATGATCGAATTGCGCAATCTATCGAAGTCCTTCGTCACGGCGGACGGGCCTGTGGACGCGCTCAAACACGTCAACCTCACCATCAACAACGGTGATATCTACGGCATCATCGGCATGTCCGGCGCGGGAAAGTCCACCCTGGTGCGCTGCATCAACATGCTGGAGCGCCCCACCGAGGGCTCCGTGGTGCTGGATGGCCGCGACCTGGGTACCCTGAACAAGCATGAGCTGCGCCAGGTCCGCCGCCGCGTGACGATGATCTTCCAGGGCTTCAACCTGCTCATGCAGCGTACCTGCGTGCAGAACATCATGCTGCCCCTGAAGCTGGCGGGCGTCAGCAAGGCCGAAGCCAAGGCCCGCGCACTGGCCCTGCTGGAGGTCGTGGGTCTGCCGGACAAGGCAAACTCCTATCCTGCCCAGCTCTCCGGCGGCCAACAGCAGCGTGTTGCCATCGCCCGCGCGCTGGCCACCAATCCCGACGTGCTGCTGTGCGACGAGGCTACCTCCGCCCTGGATCCCAAGACCACCCATGCCATCCTGGGCCTGATTCGTGAGATCAACGCCAAGATGGGCATCACCGTCATCGTCATCACCCATCAGATGAGCGTCGTGCAGGAGATCTGCAACCGCGTCGCCATCCTGGAGAACGGTGCGGTGGTGGAGGAGGGCGAGGTCGCAGACGTCTTCGCCAACCCCAAGGCCGAGGCCACCAAGAACCTGGTCTATCCCGAAATGGCCGACGCCAACGTTGCCCTGGGCGACAAGCACGGCCAGCGCGTGCGCATCATCTTCAACGGCGCCATTGCCGCCAACGAGCCGCTGATTGCCAAAATGGCCATGGAGGTCGGCATCGCAGCCAGCATCCTGGGCGCATCCACCCGCGCTGTGGGCGACCGCGCCTACGGCTACATCCTGCTGGAGATCCCCGGCGGCCCGGATGAGCTGGCCAAGGCGGTCAACTTCCTCCGCCAGACTCCCGACGTGACCGTGCAGGTCCAGGTTGACTATGCTCAGACGGAGGTGCACGCATGAATCAGTTCGTGAGAGCCTTCCAGCCTGAGCGCCTTGCCGAGGCCTGGCAGATCGTCCAGCGGGACTTCCCCGAAGCCCTGTGGGAGACGATGTACGTCACCATCCTGTCCACGTTCTTTGCCATCGTGATCGGCCTGCCCCTGGGTATGCTGCTGGTCGCCGGCGACGCCAAGGGCATCCGCCCCATGCCCGCGCTGCTGATGAAGATCATCAACGTGGTGATTAACCTCCTGCGCTCCATCCCCTTCCTGATCCTGATCGTGGTCGTCATCCCGCTGACCCGCCTGATCGTGGGTACCTCCGTGGGTACGGTGGCGTCCATCGTGCCGCTGGTGGTGGCGGCGTTCCCCTTCGTGGCCCGTCTGGTGGAATCCTCCCTGCGCGAGGTGAACCCCAACATCATCGAGACCGCCCAGTCCATGGGCGCGACCCCGATGCAGATCCTGCTGCGGGTGATGCTGCCTGAGGCGGTACCCTCCCTCATCACCAACTTCACCCTGGCGATCACGACCATCCTGGGCTACACCGCCATGTCCGGCGCGATCGGCGGCGGCGGCCTGGGCAATATCGCCATCATGATCGGCTACAACCGCTACAAGTACGCGGTGCTTTACGCCGCGGTGATCGTGCTGGTCATCCTGGTGCAGGTCATCCAGAGCTTTGGCACCTGGCTGGCCGCCAAGTGCGACAAGCGGCTGAAGAAGTAATATGACAAAATCCCGCAGGGAGAGCGCTTCTCCTTGCGGGATTTTTATGCGGATTATTGCAGCATTTCGTCGTAGAGGTGGTGCTCCACGTAGCCGTCGCGACGGTTGCGCAGGAAGACGGCCAGTCCCATGGAAACCAGCGCGATGGCAAACGTCAGGTCCGTTCGGCGGATGCTGATGCTGAGCAGTATGCTGCCGCAGAGTATGCCCACCAGCAAAGCAATTGTCCGGCGATGATCAGCCAGCCACTTTTCCTGCCAGTACTTTTTGCGCTCGAAGAGCTGGAAAACCGTGTTGTTCTGCAATGCAGCAGCCAGATTCTTCTCAGCGGCCTGGGGCAGGGTTTCCGGGGTGAGCCGCTCCCCGGCGACCAGCTCATTCATGCTCACGGCATAGAGATCCGACAAAACCTGCAGCATCTCCACCGGAGGCATGTAGGTCCCGGTCTCCCACCGGGAAATCGTCTTGCTGCTGATGTGCAGCTTTTCACCCAGCTGCTCCTGGGTCAGGCCCTGTTCTTTGCGAAGCTCCTGCAAAAAGGCGCCCATCTTGATCATGTCCATGTGAATACCTCCTTTGATGGCTTCATCATACCATTTCCGGGCAGGACATGTCCACCCCATAAACAGCGAATCGGGGAAAATGCAGGGATTTCCCCTGTTCCCCTTCACAAGCGAGGCGGGGTGTGCTATCATTACAGAACAGCCATTCTACTTATTGGAGGTGACCGCGCGCATGTCCGACCTGACCGGCAAATTTGTCCTCAAAGCCCCCTACAAGCCCTCCGGCGACCAGCCCCAAGCCATCGAGGCCCTCTCCGCCGGCGTTCAGCAGGGCATGGACGCTCAGGTGCTGCTGGGCGTGACCGGCTCCGGCAAGACCTTCACCATGGCCTCAATCATTGAGAAGGTGCAGCGCCCGACCCTCGTCATCGCCCACAACAAGACCCTCGCGGCCCAGCTGTGCTCGGAGCTGAAGGCCTTCTTCCCCGACAGCCGCGTGGAGTACTTCGTCAGCTACTACGATTATTATCAGCCCGAGGCCTACATTGCCTCTTCCGACACCTATATCGAGAAGGACGCATCCATCAACGAGGAGATCGACCGCCTGCGCCACAGCGCCACCGCCGCCCTGCGCGAGCGCAAGGACGTGATCATCGTGGCCTCCGTGTCGTGCATCTACTCCATGGGCGACCCCAGCGAGTACGAGGGCCAGATGATCAGCCTGCGTCCCGGCATGGTACTGGAGCGCGATGACCTGCTCCGCCAGCTCATCGACATTCAGTATGAGCGCAACGACATTGAGTTCGCCCGCGGCTCCTTCCGCGTCCGCGGCGACGTGGTGGAGATCATCCCCGCCGGCATGAACGAGCATGGTCTGCGCATTGAGTTCTTCGGGGATGAGATCGACCGCATCTCGGAGATCGACGTGGTCAGCGGCCATGTACTCTCCAGCCTGGAGCACTGCGCGGTGTTCCCCGCCACCCATTATGCCACCGACAAAAGCCACCTGGAGGAGAACATCGCTGTCATTGAGCGCGACCTCAAGGAGGCCGTGGAACGCTTCACCCAAGAAGGCAAGTACCTGGAAGCGGAGCGCATCGCCCAGCGCACCAACTACGACATCGAGATGATGCGGGAGATCGGCTATTGCTCCGGCATCGAGAATTATTCCCGCTATTTCGACGGCCGTCAGCCCGGCGACGCGCCCTACTCCCTGCTGGACTATTTCCCCAAGGGATTCCTGTGCTTCATCGACGAGAGCCACGTCACCGTGCCCCAGATCCGTGCGATGTACAACGGCGACCGTGCCCGCAAGAATCAGCTGGTGGAGTACGGCTTCCGTCTGCCGTCGGCTTATGACAACCGCCCTCTGCTGTTTGAGGAATTTGAGCAGCGCATCGGCCAGACCATCTACGTCAGCGCGACGCCAGGCCCCTACGAGCTGGGCAAAACCCGGCAAATCGTGGAGCAGATCATCCGCCCCACAGGCCTGCTGGATCCCAAGATCGACGTGCGCCCCGCCACCGGCCAGGTGGACGATTTGGTCAGCGAGATCAGCAAGGTCGTGAAGTTGGGGCAGCGCGTGCTGGTCACGACGCTCACCAAGCGCATGGCCGAGTCCCTCACCGAGTACTTGCGGGGCATGGAGATGCGCGTGCGCTACCTCCACTCCGACGTGACCACCATGGAGCGCATGGAGCTCATCCGCGGGCTGCGGCTGGGCGAATTCGACATCCTGGTGGGCATCAACCTCCTGCGCGAGGGTCTCGACCTGCCGGAGGTGAGCCTTGTCGCCATCCTCGACGCGGACAAGGAGGGATTCCTGCGCTCGGAGACATCCCTCGTGCAGACCATCGGCCGCGCGGCGCGCAACGTGGACGGCCGGGTCATCATGTACGCTGACGTCATGACCGAGAGCATGATGCGGGCCATCGGCGAAACCAACCGCCGCCGCGCCCTGCAGCAGGCCTACAATGAGGAGCACGGCATCACCCCGGAAAGCGTACGCAACGCCATCCACAAGGTGCTGGAGGTTACCAAGAAGGTGGAGGAAACCGCTCCCGCGCCCCTCACCGAGGAAGAACGCGCCGCCATCGCCAAGCAGATCGAGGAGCAGATGCTCTCCGCCGCCCGCGACCTGGACTTCGAGCGTGCCGCCAAGCTCCGCGACCAGCTGCTTGAAATGCGCGGCGAAGCGCCCCAGAAGAACGAAGTGCAGAAGAAGCGCCGCCGCACCCGAGAATCTACCCGCCACCATTGACCTTGCACATATCGGAGAAAAACATGCAGATCAACCACATCTCCATTCATTCTGAGCGCATCACGCAGCCGCTGACTTTTGCCGCCTGCCCCGACTTTCACAACGGGGATGTTGAATTGACGCTGGCGGCCTGCCGGGGCGCGGACGCCATCCTCATCGTGGGCGACCTCGTTGACCGCCACGATCACCGTACCAACGGCTTCGACAACGCTGTCCGCTTCCTGAACGAGGCTCCCGACGTGGCGCCGGTGTTCTATTCCATCGGCAATCACGAGCGCAAGCTCAAGAACCTTGCGGATTACTGGCCCCATGTGGAAAAGAGCCGTGTCACCGTGCTGGATGACCGCTTTGTGGAATTCCACGGTGTGGTGCTGGGCGGCCTGAGCAGCATCCGCGTGGGCAAGAATGAGCACAAGCTGCCCCTGCAGCTGGTGGAGAAGAAGCCTTTTCTGCGGGCGATGTCGGAGCAGCCGGGCTTCAAGCTGCTGATGTGCCACCATCCGGAGTACTTCGCCGATGCAGTGTTAAACCGGGCTATCGACCTGACCATCGCCGGTCACGCCCACGGCGGACAGGTGCGTATCGGCAAACAGGGCATCTATTCCCCGGGACAGTGGCTGTTCCCGAAGCTGACCAGCGGCTTCTACTACGATGACCGCCTGCTGGTGTCCCGCGGTGTCACCAACGCTACCTGGGCCCCGCGCATCAACTGCAGCTGCGAGGTCATCATGCTGCATCTGGAAGGAGTTTCTCATGCATAATGCCATTGAACCCATCATCCGCCGCGCCGCCCGGCTGATGCTCGACTTTGCTGACCCAGCGGTGTACTCCAAGGGCCGCCATGCGGATTTCGTCACCGAGGGCGACGTGGCGGTGCAGAACTTCCTCATTGAGGAGCTGTCGAAGGCCTTCCCGACGGCCTGCTTCCTCGCTGAGGAAGGCGAGGACCAGCAGCTGACCGACAAATTCACCTTCATCATCGACCCCATCGACGGCACGACGAATTACTTCCGCCGCCGCAGGTGCTCGATGATCTCCATCGGCGTGGTGGAGGGCAAGCAGCCGGTGTTCGGCATGATCTACGATCCTTACCGGGATGAAATGTACTACGCCGAACCCGGCAAGGGCTCCTGGTGCAACGACGACCGCCTCCACGTGGCGGACATGCCCTTTGAGAAGGCGCTGATTGGCTTCGGCACCGCACCCTACTACGAGGAGCTGTTCGATGTCACGGGGCGTGCCTTCGCGGAGCTGCTGCCAAAGGTCGCGGACATCCGCCGCACCGGCAGCGCCTGCATGGACCTGTGTGATGTGGCTGCAGGCCGCAGCGACGGTCACTTCGAATGGCGCTTGCAGCCCTGGGACTACTGCGCCGCAACCCTCCTTGTGGAGGAGGCTGGCGGCCAATGCGGCAACATCCTGGGCGGGGCGGTGACGTATGACAAGGGAATCCCCCACATGGCCGCCAGCGCGCGGATCTTCGATCAGCTGCAGGAAACGCTGCAGACGATCTGGCGCGAAAGCCGCTGACAATCTGAAAAGCTCCCCAAAGGGGAGCTTTTTGTCAATCAATTTCAATCACACCAGGATACTGCGCCATAACCTCATCCGCTGCGTTGACCCAGGTAGTCGCCGTCTTGGGCTCGGTATGGAAGGGCTGACCATCCACCAGGATGGACACCTTTTTTACCCCGGGGAACTGACTGGCAGTGAAAAGAATGGCCTGCACAGCCTGGTGTCCCCCGTCGGTGGTTTGAGCAATGGCAGCAAACTCCTTGGTGAAATCAATGGTTGCCACGCCGTTCTTGACGCTGACGGACTTCACGCCGCATTTGCCGGGGATGGGGCATTCCAGACCGGAATCAGTCTTGGGACCCTTGGCCAATTCGAGAATGGCAGTGGGCAGATCCGCCGGTGAGAATACGGTGCGAGTCACAGGCACCAGCATACGACCGCTGGCAGAGGGAAAGTAGAGCTGCACCGCATCTGCATTGGCACTGTCCCCGAACGTGGCGACGGATTCCACGTTGACCGAGTCCTCCGTGAAAACACCGGAGACATCCGTGCCGTGAGTCAGCTTGGAACGTTTCTGTCCATCAAAAAGGAAGCTGACTTCCTCCACGGTTTCAAAGCCGCAGAGGGTGGCCGCCACACCCTGTACCATCAGGAGCTCCTCTTCGGCGGAGGCACAGTCAAGCGCCTCCTTGCTCAGGTCAACGCGGGCTTTCCCATTCGCAATGTCCAGGTCAAAGCTCACGCCCTCAGGGATGACATTGGTCAGCCCCATTCGCGCGGCGGCCAGGTCATTCTCAGAGGAAGCTACCATCAAGGAGAGCGTCGCCTTGGCAATACCATCCTGCATGGGGATTTTCCGCGTCACCGGTACCAGGTAGCCATCGCCGTCCTCATACCAGCAGACGGTGGATACCATCTCCACATCCGTCTGAACGGAGGTGGAGGCGCTGACCGGCGGGGTGTCGTAGACCATGGTGGTTGTGGCTTCCTCACCGCCGCGCAGGGCCAGCACCACCACCAGCGCTGCAGCGCCTACGATCAGCAGACGCTCCATATCCACCCGGCTGGGGAGCTTTTCTTTCCATTTCGTGATGTCGGGGAGTTTCATATCATCTGCCTCCTTGTCCGATGATTTGCTGATCAATGGTATGAATGACGCGGACAGATTATGATACAGGAAACCTCCCCACCCGTGCCGGGTGCAGCGTCACGCTGCTCTTGCATTTCCCTTCCCCATCCGCTATAATGGACAGGAACATCTGACGAAAGGAGGCCCCACCATGCCCATGGACGGCCTCACCCTGGGCTTTGCCGCCAGGGAAATCAACGCCTGCATCGCCGGCGGACGCATCGACAAGGTCACCCAGCCCGAAAAGGACGCCATCGTCCTGCTGGTGCGCGCAGGCTCCACCAACTATAAGCTGCTCCTGTGCGCCTCGCCCAATAACGCTCGGCTGCACTTCACGGGTCAGAATTTCTCCAACCCCCTGGAGCCCCCCATGTTCTGCATGCTGCTGCGAAAGCAGCTGCTGGGCGGCCGCATCGCGGCAGTCAGGCAAATTGCCGGCGACCGCGTCATCCACATCGACATCGACACCGTGGACGAGATGGGCGACCACGTTACCCGCCGACTGATCCTGGAGATCATGGGCCGCCATTCCAACCTGATCCTCGTGGACGGCGAGGGCAAAATCCAGGAGGCAGCGCGCCACGTCAGCTTCGACATGAGCCGCGTGCGCCAGGTGCAGCCGGGCCTGACCTACCTGCCGCCCCCCGCCCAGGACAAGCTGAACCCGGTGGACGTGAACGCCGACAATCTCCTCGATTATCTCACCCGCGCCGGGGATGTACCGCTGCACAAGGCCATCGCCGCGTCCGTCAGCGGCATGTCCATGGCGACCGCGAAGGAGCTGGCCTTCCGTGTGCTGGAGCGGGGCACGGATCGCTCCGATGATCTTCCCGCCACCGCCACTCGCCTCGCTGACCTCATCCGCCGTCTGCCGGAGATGACCGATCCCCGTGTCCTCATGGATGACGACGGTGACCCAGCCGACGTCTTCGTCTTCCCCTACCTGATGTTCCCGCTGGAAAACCAGGCCCCCGCGCCCACGGTCAGCGCCGCGCTGGAAAAGTACTTCGGCTCCCGTGACCGCCAGGACCGCCTGAATCAGAAGTCCGCCAGCATGGTGAAGCTTCTCAAGACTCACATCGAGCGCTGCGAAAAAAAGCTGGCCCAGCAGGAGGAGGACCTCTCCAACGCCGCCAAGCTGGAGGAGTACCGCCTCATGGGCGAGCTGATCAACGCCAACCTCTGGCAGCTCAAGAAGGGCCAAAGCGAGGCTCAGCTGCAGAATTTCTACAGTGAGGAGGGCGAGATGATCACCGTGCCGCTGGACATCCAGCTGACCCCGGTTCAAAATGCCCAGCGCTACTTCAAGAAATACCAGAAGGCCCGCACCACCCGCGAAATGGCCGCCGAACAGCACGAAGCCACGTTGCAGGAGCTGAACTACCTGGAGAGCACCCTGCTGGACGTGGGCAAGTGCGTGGGTGAAAGCGAGCTGGAGGAGATCCGCCAGGAGCTGGTGTCCACCGGCTACGTCAAGAAGACCACCAATCGCCGTCAGCAGCGTGCCCTGCCCAAGTCGAAGCCCTACCACTACCGGAGCGTCGACGGCATCGACATCTTCGTGGGCAAGAACGCCGCGCAGAACGAGCGCCTTACCGGCGACGCACGCCCCAACGAAATGTGGCTCCACGCCAAGGACATGCCCGGCTCCCACGTGATCATCAAGGCCGAGGGCAGCATCCCGGACAGCACCCTGGCGGATGCCGCGACGCTGGCCGCGTGGTACTCCAAGGGGCAGCATTCCTCCATGGTGCCAATTGATTACACCCTCAAGCGCTACGTCAAGAAGATTCCCGGCGGCGCGACGGGCATGGTGACCTACACGGGTCAGAAGACCGCCTACATGACCGTCACCGAGGCGGACGTGAAGAAAATCGAGCTGGTCGAAGGGTGATTTCCCCACAAGAAAACCCGCTGTACGCGATGTACGGCGGGTTGTTTTTTTGGGGGTCAACCTTCCTTAGCCCATGCGTCCCACACCTCCGGCTGATAGCCGATGGTGCACTTGTTTCCGTTGCGGACAATGGGGCTTTTCAGCAGCCAGGGGCACTCGATGATGTAATCCCGCAGTGCGCTGTCGAGGCTGCAATGAGCCGCCGGATGCTCGATAACCTTCTTGTCGTCCCGGTCGATCAAGCCGCTGAGACCCACGCCCTTGGCCATCACCTGCAGCTCTCGCTCGCCCAGCTTGTGCTTCTTCAGGTCCATCACCTGCACCTTGATGCGGCGCTCCTTGAAGTACCGCTCGGCCTTCTGCACATCGAAATTCTTCTTGCTGATGTAAAGCTGGATGTTCATCACACATTCCTCCTGCGCACGTCGTCACCCGCAAACTGCACCAGCCTGCACTGGGTGTTGTTCATCAGCCGGGATGCGATGCGTTCGGTGTAGCGGCGGCGGAGCTCGTCCTCCATCAGGTTGGTGGAGAGAATCGTGCCCTTGCCCCGCAGCTGGCGCTCGTTGATCAGGTTGAACCACTGAGGGATGGTGATGTTCTCCATCAGGGGCTCCACGCCCATGTCGTCAATCATGAGAACGTCGGCGTCCATGAGGGCGTCCAGGTCGTCCGTGTTGCCGGACATGTAGGCCTTGCGGGCAGTCTCCAGGAACTTATACGCGCTGATGACCAGCACATTCTGTCCCCGCTGGATGAGCCGCTTGGCCATCGCGTGCATGAGGTAGGTCTTGCCCAGGCCGCTCTGGCCCATGAGGAGCATGTCCTTCACCGGAACGGCGGGGTAATTCTCCGCGTAGGACTCGCAGGCCTTGCGGATGACGTTCATCAGGTCGCGCTGGGAATAGGTCTTGCCGGGCAGCTTTTCAGCCGAAAACACGTTCAGGTCGAAGGCCTCGAAGCTCTGCGCGGTACTCTCACTGAGGCCCATGCGCTGGTACATCCGCGCGTAGAAGGCCTGATTGAAGCACTCGCAGTTCTCCCGGATGACTTCGCCCACATAACCGGTGTCGCCGCAGAGGGGGCATTTACACACTGGGTCAAGGTATTTTTCGTCAAAGCCGTGCTGACGGAGCAAGCTGGTCAAACGCTTGTTGAGCACATCCATCTTCTGGGGGATGTCCTCCGCGCTGGCCTTGCCGTCCAGGATACCGCGCAGGGTGCCGAAAATCAGGTTCTGCCGGGCGTCCAGCACCTGGCCGATCTCCGGGCAGGCGGCTTCGGCCTGCATGCGGCGGAAGGCTTCCTCCCGCTGATTGGCTTGCTGGCGCTGCTCGTACTCCGCGTGCAGCTCCTGCAGGATGATATTACGCATCGCCATTCTCCTCCTGCCACTTTCTCATCATTGCGTCCATCGCATCCTCGGTGTGGGCATACTCGCGCTGGGTGTAGTTCTGCTGCTCGACGACCTTCGGGCCGCGGGCGGGAGCAGTCTGCACAGGCTGTTTCGCGAGGGTCTGCTGATGGTTCTCGCGCTCCTGCATGGCAGCCTCAACGGTGGAAATGCCTTTCTCGTGGAAGCGGCCCAGCACCGTATCCAGGTAGAGCATGGGCTTCTCCTTGCCGATGGCCCATGCGGCGCACTGGGTCACGAAGCCCATGTCGTAGCCGTAGTTCTCCAGCCACTTCTTCGCCAGACGGCGATCGGCGGCGTTGGGCTTGACGGACACGCCCAGCACCTCATAGAGCATCAGCAGGAAGTCGTTCATATCATCGACCTGCTTCATGTAATGGGTCACGTCGTCGGCGGATTCCAGGCCGTTGCGCTTCCATGCCTTGAGGGTCGTCATCACGCCCTCGAAGTCCGCGCCGCGCTTGGCGCATTCCTTGCCCGCCATGAGGATGATATTGTCCGGGTACAGCGCTCGCATGTCGGCATAAACCGCCAGCGTGCCCTCGTTGATGGTCACATTTTGCAGCTTCATGACCTTGAGCAAGGCCTTGAGGGGCGCGGCTGCGTCCTTCTCCTCGCGGAGGACGGCCTCCACACCGGCAGTCTTCTGCTGGGCACGCAGGCGGCTCAGGATGCCGCCCAGGTACGCGAAGGTCGGCTCGCCCTTCACCGTTTCAGCGCAGGCAGCCAGGATGTCCTCCTGGGAGAAGCCCCAGTCCACATGCCAGGTGCGGTACATGGCCTGCTCGTCTTCGGAGGGAGCGCGGCGCTTGCCGAACCGGCGGATGACCGCCCGGCTGCCGTCCCAGACGGCCTTATCGCGGGTGAGGACGATCTCCGCGTCCTCCACCGTTTTCACTTCTTCCTCCGCCAGCATCGCCGCACGCTTTTCGATGGTCTTGATAGCCACGTTCTTGCCGTGCTGGGCGATCATCTCGCGGATGAGATACACCACCACCTCCGCGGGCAGACCCATTTCCTCCACCCACTCATAGCAGCGGCTCATCTCCGCGCCGTGAAGGCGGCGATCATTGCCGAAAAGCCCGTACACCGCGCTGGCGAAGGCCTCGTATTCATGATCCACCGGCACCGCACCACCGGTCATGGTCAGCTGCTTGATGCTGACATATCGGAAGGCCGGCGGGTTATCCGCAATGCGGCGGACAAGGCCCTTGCGCTCCCAGTGACGGTAGGCGGTGAGGATCGCATCCTCGGAAAGGGACAGCTCCCGCGCCATCTGCGCGATATCCATCGCCTGCTGGGGATGGTAGCACTGCATCAGGCCGTACAGGTAGACCCGCACCGCATCGCCGGTGGCATTGGGCAGATATTCAAGAATGAACTGGTTGTCCACCGGGGTCACACCGTAATAGGCGTACTGCTCGTCAAAGCCGAACATGGGCATGCGGGAGGCCTCCTTGCTTCATGGGGTAACGTTTATTATAGCATACTCGTGCCTTTTCGACAAGGGCGGCAGCATGAAAAAGCGCGTTCCCCTCCGGGAACGCGCATGTGTCTTCACTTTTCCAGCCGGTTGACTTCCACATAACCCACAAAGCCCTGGTATTCCACCTGCGCCCACTGCTTCGTTTCGTCGATCAGGTACACCACCGTGCCCTCAGACAGTTCCGCCAGACGATGGCCGCTCTCCCGGGCCACCAGGCGCAGATACGCCTTGTGGGCCACCGCGATCTCCTGTGCATCCTCGCAGACGTCATACATTTCCAGCGCGCTGGTGATGACATAGCCCACCGTGCCCTCGGCAAACACCTTGGTGTACTTCTCGCTCTTGCCCAGCACCAACACGATACTGCCGGTCTTGAACTTCTTGATCACGCCGCCCTTGCCCTCATCACGGGCATAGACGGAGGCCACGCCGTTCTTGGGTGCGTAGATGCGTGCCAGAGGGTTTTCCGCCTCGCCCGCATCCCAGATGAGGGAGGAGGTAGGGACGGTCAGCTCCTCCCCCTCCAGGCGGACAGTGCTGTTCACCATGCCCGGCAGAACCATCTCCACCTCTTTGTCCGCTTCCTCCACCTTCATGGTGATGACCGGCGGGGTAAGGGGCTCCTCCTTGACGATGACGATCTCGCCGTTTTCGTTTCTTTCGCCTCGCAGCCCCTGGCGCATGCCGTCAAGGAAGCCCTGAATCTGATCTTCAGAGTAGCCATAGGTAAGCAGATTGTATCTCACCGCAGTTTCATCCCGCCAGGCCATGCCGGGGATACTGGTCTTTTCTCCGCTGGTGGAATAGATCGTCAGGCTGTTGCTGGTGTAGGTGCCCTTGTCGATCCAGCCCGTTTTTTCTCCGCCGCTCCAGAAGGTCACCATCGCCTTATCGTCCTTGGTCTGCATCAAACGGATGCACTTGGCGTTGGCCAGCGTGCCAATCGGCTCAAAGGTGTAGACCACTTCGCCATCCACATGCCAGGGTTGCATCAGATACAATGTGCTGGTACGGGTCATGCGCCATTTGCAGGTCTTGTTGAAGGTATTTTCGTCCACCACATAGGCCGCCCCCTCTGTCACCGGCAGCAGCACGAGCATCATCAGCAAACACAGCAGCCTCATCATTCGCTTCATATGGATCGCTCCTTGCGGGTTTTCTTGTATTATACAGCCAGTCCGCGCAAAAGTCAACATATTTGTAACAATTTTCATCTTTTTGTAACCCTGTTTTTCTTGTCATACGCAGCTTTGCAAGTTCCCCCATTCCCATTTCCCACATCTTGTGGTATAATGGCTGCAACAAATCCTCCGGGAGGTACATGAGATGAATATGATCGAGCGCTATGTGGAGCGTATGATGGCGGAATCCGCGCCGGACAGGCCCCTGTGGAACATCGAGAAGATCAAGGAAGGCAAGATCAACGGCTGGAATTATATCGACGGCTGCATGATGATCGCCCTGCTGACCCTCCACCGCATCACGGGCGAAGAGCGCTACTACACCTTCGCCGAACGCTTCCTGGATCACTATGTGTTCGAGGACGGCAGCCTGCGCGGCTACAAGGAAGCTGACTACAACCTGGACAACATCTGCGAAGGCCGGGTGCTCTTTGATTTGTACCGCCTCTCCGGCAAGGAAAAGTACCGCCGGGCCATCGACACCCTGCGCGGCCAGCTGGAACGTCAGCCCCGTACCCACGAGGGCAATTTCTGGCATAAGCAGATCTACCCCAACCAGGTCTGGCTGGACGGCCTCTACATGGCGCAGGTCTTCTACACCCGCTGCACCACCGAGCTGGAGGACTGCGCCGGATATGAAGACATCCACCGCCAGTTCATGACTGTCCGCGAGCGCATGTACGACCCGGCAACGGGCCTCTACCGCCACGGCTACGACGCCAGCAAGACCGCATTTTGGGCGGACAAGGAGACCGGTCTCTCCGCGAACCCCTGGCTGCGGAGCCTGGGCTGGTTCTCTGCGGCGCTGATCGACGTGACCGCCGAGATCGCCCCCGGCCACGAGGACTTCCGCAATGACATGGTCGCCATCGCCCAGGATCTGGCCCAGCGCCTCCTGCCCTACATTGACAAGAACACCAGCATGCTCTGGCAGGTTCCTAACCAGATCGGCCGGGAGGGCAACTACCCGGAAACCAGCGGCTCCGCCATGGCGGCGTACTTCTACTTGAAGGGCGCGCGGCTGGGCATGCTGGATGCCTCCTACGCCAAGGTGGGCGCGGAAATCTTCGGCGCGATCTGCAAGCGCTACCTGTCCGAGACGGAGGGCAAATTGAACCTGGGCGGCATCTGCCTGGTGGCAGGCCTCGGCCCGGAGAACAACCGCCGCCGCGATGGCAGCTACGAATACTACATTTCCGAGCCCATCGTGGAGAACGACGCCAAGGGCCTAGCGCCCTTCCTGATGTGCTACACGGAGCTGCTGCAGTCCGGCATGGCGGATGAGGTGCTGGCAGGCCTCGAATAATGGCATACGAAAAGGGAGACGGTGCGTGCCGTCTCCCTTGTTTTTTACGCTTATTCCGCAGGGTGATCCTCCTGAATTGCCTTTGCAGCCTTCTTGCCCGCGCCCATGGCGAGGATGACGGTTGCCGCGCCGGTGACCGCGTCGCCGCCAGCATACACATGCGGCTTGCCGCAGCGGCCCATGTCGTCGGTGGTGATGCCGCCCCAGGTCTCGGTGGGGAGATCAGGGGTGGTCTTCTTGATGAGGGGGTTGGGGCTGTTGCCAATGGCCACGATGACCGTCTCCACCGGCAGGTCAAACTCGCTGCCCTCGATCACCACGGGACGGCGGCGGCCGCGGGCGTCAGGCTCGCCCAGCTCCATCTTCACGCAGGTCATGGCGGAAACGAAGCCGTTCTCGTCTCCCTTGATGGCGGTGGGGTTGGTGAGCATCAGGAAGTTGATGCCCTCCTCCTTGGCATGGTGGACTTCCTCGGCGCGGGCGGGCATTTCCTTTTCGGAGCGGCGGTACACGATGGACACCTCCGCGCCCAGACGCTTGGCGCAGCGGGCCGCGTCCATCGCGACGTTGCCGCCGCCGATGACAGCTACACGCTGGCCGACCTTCACTGGAGTATCCGCCTGGGGGAAGGTATACGCCTTCATCAGGTTGATGCGGGTAAGGAATTCGTTGGCGCTGTACACGCCGCACAGGCTCTCGCCGGGGATTCGCTGGAAATTCGGCAGGCCCGCGCCGGAGCCCACGAACACCGCGTCAAACTTGTCGTCATTGAGGAGCTCATCGATGGTCATTGCGCGACCCACGACGGCGTTGGTGACGATCTTCACGCCCAGGGCGCGGATGTTGTCGATCTCCTTCTGCACCAGCTTCTTGGGCAGGCGGAACTCAGGGATGCCGTACATCAGCACGCCGCCAGGGGTATGAAGGGCTTCATAAACCGTCACGTCCCAGCCAGCACGGGCCAGGTCGGCAGCGCAGGTCAGACCCGCAGGGCCGGAGCCCACCACAGCAGCGCGCTTGCCGTTCTTGGGGGCAGTCTCGGCAGAAACATCGCCCTCGTTCATGGCCCAGTCCGCCGCGAAACGCTCCAGGCGGCCGATACCCACCGGCTCACCCTTGATGCCGCGGACGCACTTGCTCTCGCACTGGGTCTCCTGGGGACAGACGCGGCCGCAGATGGCAGGCAGGCCATTCTGGGTACGGATGATCTCATAGGCAGCCTGGAAATCTCCTTCCTTGATCTTGCTGATGAAGGAAGGAATCGGCACACCCACCGGGCAGCCGCTGACGCAGGGCGCATGCTTGCAGCTCAGGCAGCGGTCGGCTTCCTCCATGGCAATCTCGCGGGTGTAGCCCAGAGCGACCTCCTTGAAGTTGGCTGCTCGGAGGCCGGGCTCCTGCTCAGGCATTGGGTTCTTCTTCAGGCTCATGTTCGGCATATCAAACACCCTCCTTTTCGGGGGCAGGTACTGTCTGCCGGCGGCAGGCATGGAGCTTCTCCTTCGCCTGCATCTCTTCGGGGCGGTACATGCGGCTGCGGGAGATGGCCTCGTCCCAATCGATGAGGTGACCGTCGAAGTCAGGACCGTCCACGCAGGCGAACTTGGTGACCCCGCCCACGGTGACGCGGCAGCCGCCGCACATGCCCGTGCCGTCGATCATGACGGGATTCATGCTGACGATGGTCTTGACCTCATAGGGCTTGGTCAGGTCGCACACGGCGCGCATCATGGGCAGCGGGCCGATGGCGATGACCTCGTCGTATTTTTTTCCTTCGGCGAGCTTCTGTTGGAGCGCCTGGGTGACGAAGCCCTTGTTGCCGTTGGAGCCATCGTCGGTCATGACAGTCAGCTCGGTGCAGGCAGCGGTCAGCTCGTCCTTGAGGATAATCAGCTCCTCATTGCGGAAGCCGACGATCAGGTCCACCTCACAGCCCGCCTCATGCAGGGCCTTGGCCTGGGGATAGGCAATGGCAACGCCCAGACCGCCGCCGATGACAGCAGCCCGCTTGACGCCCTCAGTGTGGCTCGGCTCGCCCAGGGGGCCCACGAAGTCCAGCAGGGCCTCGCCTTCTTCGAGGGTGTCGAGCTTCTCCGTGGTGTAGCCGACCTTCTGGAAGATGATCGTCACCGTGCCCTTTTCACGGTCATAACCGGCGATGGTCAGCGGGATGCGCTCGCCTTCCTCGTCAATGCGGAAGATAATAAACTGACCAGGCAGCGCCTTGCGGGCCACCAGGGGGGCTTCGATTTCCATCAGCGTGACCGTGGGATTCAGCACGCGCTTCTTGACAATGGGAAACATAAAGTTCCGCCTCCTGTTGAGCAGATATACAAAGCTTATTGTACTACAAGTTCCGCTTGTAATGCAAGGGGCGCTTGTACTTTTGATGTGTTATCCGGGCCGCATGCCGCTCCATACAAAAACCGCCGCACCCTCTCAGACGCGGCGGTATCGTTTATGCACTTAAATACCGTTGATGCGGAACCAGCAGAAGGAAGTGGCCGTATCCAGCTCCCACCAGATGGTCAGCGGGTAACCGTCCAGGTCGAAGCAGTGATAATAATGCATGGGATTATTCTCATCCGGCTCCGAAATGCCTTCCACCGGCACCTGATACGTGGCGGCATCCACCGGCACGCCGATCAGCGACACGCAAACGCCGCCATTGGGGATGTTGACGTTGTCGTAGTAGGAGTCATCTGCATGCTCGTCCAGATACTTCTGCATCCGGGGGCCGTACATCGGGTTGGGGCCGCAATGGATAACCAGCGTATAGTCCAGGTAATCCGCCAGCTCCGGAGCCATCTCCGCGGTAAAGCCATAGTCGCGCAGGGTTCCGATGAACATCATCACATGGCGGCCGCCCTCCTTGGGCTTGACCACCAGCAGATCGCCCAGCTCCAGCGTCGCAGCCAGCTCCTCGTAGGGCGGCATTTCCTTGCCCTTACGGTGGGAGTAAACGTGGTTCTTCTTGGCGTACTTGCCGTACTCGTTGATCATGCCGCTCAGGGTGTCATGACGGGGCCAGCCCACCTCGTTGTAGATCCAGCGGGTGTAGCCGGAGCAGTCCAGGCCGTAGAGGTAGACCTTGTTCTTGTCATAGAACTTGGTCTGCTCCCAGCAGGAGCGCTTGGCGTACTCCGGCGCACGGGAGAACAGATGCTGCTCGCCCTTGACCTTGTAGTCATAGGTGCCGCCGAAGAAATAGGGCAGACCATAGGCGAAGTGGGGCTCGACGTCCGCCCCGGTAATCTCGTTGTAGGCCTCCAGGAAGGGGTTGCCCTCCTCCAGCATGGAGAACGCTGCATCCAGCAGGGGATCCTGCTTGACCAGCTCTGCGTTTTCAGCTTCCTCGGCAAAGGCCGGGATGCTCATCAGACTCATCATCGCCAGCAAAAAGGCGAGAATCTTCTTGGTCAGTCGCATAAGAATGGTTTCCTTTCTCAGTACAGGATACAAGTTATTATATCACGTCCGCCGGGGTACAATCAAGCCCTTTTCACCCCCTGCCTGTATATTTTATCTATGTAAACCCTTCACCACAAATTTGTCGTTTTTTTCTCGTTTATGCCATTGACTTATTTAATAGGAAGGACTACAATACTGGCGGCCTGATTCATAGAATCCAGGCCAGTCTTAACGTGCATTAAGAAACATCACTGGAGGGAACAGTATGTACTTTCTTCTCTTTGGATTCTGGGTACTGCTCAACGGCAAATGGACGACCGAAATCGCCATCGTTGGCGTGATCGTTACAGTGGCCCTGTACGCCTTCATGTGCGCCTTTATGGATTACTCCCCGAAGAAGGAATGGCAGATCGCCAAGCGCTTCTTCAAAATCGCGGGTTACTTCTTCTACCTGGTGGGCGAGATCTTCAAGTCCGCCTGGGGGACGATGGTGCTCATCTGGTCTCCCGACAAGGAGATCGAGCCCCGCGTCACCTCCTTCCGCACCAGACTCCGCACTGACGCAGGCAAGGTGGTGCTGGCCAACTCCATCACCATGACCCCCGGTACCATCACCGTGGACGTGGAGGACGACCTGTTCCTTATCCACTGCCTGGACAATTCTTTTGATGTAGGCAACGATGGTTTTGAGATGGAGGACCGCATCATGGTCATTGAGGGAGGACATGCCTCCGCGCCCACCGTGAGCACGCCCGATGATGAGTCCCCCGCTGCGGAGGTTGCCCCCGTCATCTCCGAATCCGAAGAAAAGGAGGCCACCAAGGATGAATAACGCCTACGAGATCCTCTACACCACCGCGCTGGTTGTGATCGGCCTGCTGGTCATCGCATGCCTGGTGCGTGCCGTGCGCGGCCCCCGCATCGCTGACCGCGTCATCGCGGCCAACATGATCGGCACCCTGGTGGTCATCACCATCTGCATCCTGTCCTTCATGATGAATGAGGGCTACCTCATTGATATCGCCATGATCTACACCATGCTGTCCTTCCTGGCCGTGGTGCTGCTGACAAAGGTCTACATGGGCATCTACCGCGAGAAACACCGTCAGGAACAGCTTCAGAAGGAGGCGGAGAACCATGATTGATATGATCCGTCTGATCGCCTGCATCCTGCTGACGGCTGCGGGCCTTTGCTGCCTGGTATCCGGCGTGGTGGGCGTGTTCCGTTTCAAGTATGCGCTCAACCGCCTGCATGCCGCCGCCATCCTGGATACAGTGGGCATCCTGCTGATGCTGCTGGGCGTGATCGTCGCCACCGGCTTTACCCTCACCAGCGCGAAGCTCCTGGTGGTGATCGCTTTCCTGTGGCTGACCAGCCCCGTCGCCGGTCACCTGATCGGCCGCATGGAAATCACCATCAATGACGACCTGGACAAATCCATGGCCGTTATCGACCGCGAAACCGTCGAGCATGAGAAGGATGCCGACATCCCCACCGACGAAAAGGAGGCCAACTGATATGGAATTTCTCGGTATCATCCTGCTGATTTTCATTATCGCCTGCGCCATCTCCGTGTCGGTGACCAAGAATTTGCTCACCGCCCTTGTCATCTTCATGGGCCAGAGCCTGGCGATGTGCATCATCTGGGTGCTGCTGGAATCCCCCGACCTGGCCATCACCGAGGCCGCCGTGGGCGCCGGCATCACCAGCCTGCTGCTGTTTGTGACGCTGAAAAAGATCCACGCCATCGACCTGCAGAAGACCGACGCTGCAAAGAAGGGAGTGACCGACCGTGGCGAAGATCAGGCCTGATTATGAAAAGAGCCTGTTTGGCCGCTTCGTGACCTGGCTTAAGGGCGGTTCCACCCGCCTGGATGACGCCATGGCCCACGCCATGGACGACGAAGCGTCCCTCTCCCATGCGGAGGCCAACCAGATCGCCCAGAAGCATGAGGCGGACTATGAAGCCCGCCGCGCCGCCCTGGCCGAACGGGAAAAGTCCATGTACGTCCACATGCACTCCTGGGCCTCCAACCAGGGCAAACGCATTTCCACCTGGTTCTACCGCATTGCGGCCGTGGTCATCTGCGTGTCGATCATCGTGCTGCTGGTGTCCACCGCAGCGGAGCTCCCGCCCTACGGTTCCCCCGACAACCCCGCCCACAACGAAGTTTCCCAGCGCTACATCGAACAGGGCATGCAGGAGACCGGCGCGGTCAACATCGTTGCCGGCATGATCCTGGACTACCGCGCTTTTGACACCCTGGGCGAATCCAACGTGCTGTTCATCGCCGCGGTGACGGTGCTGATCCTGCTGCGGGTCACCCACCGCCCCGACGGCAAGCCCACCACCTCCCAGCTGGAGGCGGAGTGCGATGACCGCATGTACGAGCCCAAGAACGACCTGATCCTCCAGCACCAGGCCAGCTTCCTGGTGCCGATGATCCTCATGTTCGGCATCTACGGCGTGATGAACGGCCACATCGGCCCCGGCGGCGGCTTCGGCGGCGGTGCCATCATGGGCGCAGCACTGATCCTGTACCTGAATGCCTTCGGCTTCAAGAAGACCGAGCGCTTCTTCACCTTCAAGACCTTCTCCATCGTCAGCGTGGCTGCGCTGAGCTTCTACGCCTGCTCCAAGGCCTACTCCTTCTTCACCGGCGCCAATCACCTGGATTCCTTCATCACCCCCGGTACCCCCGGCATGCTGTTCTCTGCGGGCCTCATCCCCTACCTGAACATCGCCGTGGGCATGGTGGTCTGCTGCACGATGTACGCCTTCTACACCCTGTTCAGAAAGGGGGATATGTAAGATGTCGATCCTTCACAACTATGTGGAGATCGCCGCGATGATCCTGTTCGGCATCGGCTTTACGACGCTGCTGCTGCACCGCAACATGATCAAGAAGATCATCGGCTTCTCCATCATGGACTGCGCCATCTTCCTCTTCCTGGCTGCCAAGGGCTACATCGAAGGCCGCCGCGCCCCCATCGTGGAGAACGGCATCCAGTCCGTCGAAGCCTACATCAACCCCATCCCCGCAGGCCTGGTGCTGACGGGCATCGTGGTGTCCGTGTCCGTTACCGCCGTCATGCTGGCGCTGACGGTACGCCTCTACCGCCGCTACCATACGCTGGACATCGACGAGATCACCCAGCGCTGCCGCATGGAGGACGAGCCGGACATTATCTCCATTGGAGATAATGCCGTGCGAGTCGAGGGGCAGCAAATGCTTGCATTTGCAACCCGAAGCCTCCAGCAGAGCGCAGCTCTGATGAAGGCCGAAAAGGAGGACGAGCCGGACATTATCAGCGTCGGCGAAGTCCCTGCTCCCGTCCTTCCCGGAAAGGAGGCGGCACAATGACCCATATGCATCTCTGGCAGTCGATTCCCTTCGCCTGCATCATCCTGCCACTGGGCTCTGCCGCTGTCACCAGCGTCATGAAGCCCCGCATGGCCCGCATCTGGGCCACCAGCATCATTTCCATCGTAACCGTGCTGAGCGCCATCCTCACCGTCATCTACATGAACGGTGCGGAGACCTACACCTACATGATGGGTCACTATCCGGCGCCCTGGGGCAATGAGATCCGCGTGGGCACGCTGGAGGCCCTGACTTCCCTGGTGTTCTCCCTGGTGATGCTGCTGTCCCTGCTGGGCGGCATGAAGAAGCTGGACGAGCATCTCCCCCGGCAGAACCAGAACCTCTACTGCGTGGTTCTCCTGCTGATGACCGCCGCCCTCATGGCCCAGGTCTACACCAACGATATCTTCACCGGCTATGTATTCCTGGAGATCATGACCCTGGCAGCCGGCGCGCTGATTGCTGTACGCAAGCGCGGCCGCACGCTGGTCGCCGCCGCACGGTACATGATCATGAACCTGATCGGTTCGGGTCTGTTCCTGCTGGGCGTCATCTTCCTGTACGATATCAGCGGCCATCTGCTGATGGAAAACATCGGCGAGGCGGTTAGCCACATCGCTCAAACCGGCGAGTATCGTCAGCCGCTGATCGTAGTGGTGGCGCTGATCACCGTCGGCCTCTCCATCAAGTCGGCTCTGTTCCCCTTCCACACCTGGGTGCCGGATGCCTATGGCTTCTCCACCCCCACCTCCCAGGCGGTGCTGTCCAGCCTGGTCAGCAAGGGCTATATCTTCCTGCTGATCAAGATCATGTACCGCGTCATCGGCCTGGATGTGATCGTCCAGACCGGCATCACCGATGTGCTCTTCGCTTTCGCGCTGGTGGGCATGGTGATGGGCTCCCTTTCCGCCATCCGGCAGAATGACATCCGACGCATGGTGGCCTTCTCCTCCGTGGCGCAGATCGGCTACATCTATATGGGCATCGGTCTGGGCACTGACGCGGGCATGATGGCCGCGATGTTCCACCTTTTCAGCCATACGCTGTGCAAGAGCATGCTGTTTCTGGCAGCGGGCGGCCTGGCGGACGCCAGCGGCAACTCCAAGATCTTCCGCGATCTGCGCGGCGCAGGCTACCGCAGCCCCATCGCGGGCGTGGCCTTCACCATCGGCGCGCTGAGCATGGTCGGTTTCCCCTTCCTGGGCGGCTTTGTAGCCAAGTTCAACTTTGCCCTGGCAGCCCTGGAGGCAGGCAGCATCTACGCTGTGCTGGTGCTGATCGTACTGGCCATCTCCACCGCGCTGAATACCGTGTACTTCCTGCGTACGGTCATCACATTGTACCGCAAGCCCCTTGAAACCGCCCATTATCCGGTGGAAAAGGGCCAGCGCGGTCTGCTGTTCAACGTGTCCCTGGTGTGCTTCTCGGTGGCGAACGTGGTGCTGGGCATCTTCTCCCAGTCCATTGTGAACGCCATCGTGAAGGGCCTCTCCACATTCGGTTGATAGGAGGAACAAAAGATGTCCATCCTGCTGCTTTTCCCGGTGCTGCTGCCCCTGCTGGCGGGCGCAGCCACCTGCTTTATCCCTGCCTTTGAGAGCGCTAAGCTCCGCAAGATTGTCACCATCGCTGTGCTGGTGATGACCGTGGCGCTGCTTGTGCCCGTGTTCTTCGCGGGCGAAACCACGCTGACCCTCTTCACCCTGTCTGACAACCTGCCCATCTTCCTCAAGACGGATATGATCGGCCTGATCTTCGCCGCCCTGATGGCCTTCGTGTGGGCGACGGCGGGCATTTACTCCTTCCCCTACATGGCCCATGAGGGCGGCGAGAAACGCTACTACGCGCTTTACCTGGCAACCCTGGGCGCGCTGATGGGCCTATGCTTCGCCGGCAGCATCATCACCTTCTACATGTTCTTTGAGGCGATGACCCTGCTGACCATGCCCATGGTCATGCACTCCGGCAAGAAGGACGCTGTGGCTGCAGGCATCAAGTACCTGATCTACTCCGTGCTGGGCGCGAGCCTGGTGCTGCTGGGCGTGTTCGTGCTCTCCCCCTATGTGAAGGACTTCTCCTTCGCCGTGGGCGGCGCGCTGGACATGGCCAAGGTCGCCGGTCACGAGGGCCTGGTACTGACCTTCGCCTTCCTGATGCTGGTGGGCTTCAGCGCCAAGGCGGGTCTGTTCCCGCTGCATGGCTGGCTGCCCACCGCTCACCCGGCGGCGCCCTCCCCCGCGTCTGCGGTGCTGTCCGGC
>SVGL01000022.1 GCA_015056325.1 Clostridiales bacterium
CAGCACGATGTAGTCGGGGCTGCGTTCGATGACCTGCTCCTGGCTGACCTGCTGCCAGCCTTCGATATCGGCAAAGGCGTTCTTCATGCCGCAGATCTCCGCCAGCTCGTGCATGAAGGTGTTGGTGCCGGCGCTCCACAGACCCCACTCCAGAGGCATGACCTCAAAGTAGATGGTCTTGTCAGTCTGTTCACTCTTGGCGGCAACATCTGCAAAGGTGGCCTGCATGTCGGCGATGACAGCCTCGGCTTCGGCTTCCTTGCCCATGATCGTGCCCAGCAGGCGGATGTTGATGTACACTTCTTCAATGCTGTTGGCGTCGGTGCCGATGACACGGATGCCATTCTGCTCCAGCAGTTCCACCTGTTCGGTGGTATGCGCCATGTCAGACATAACAACAACCTGAGGATTCAGTGCCAGGATTTCCTCCAGATTGGTGTTCGCACCGGACTGCACAGCAGGCAGTTCCAGCACGGACGCGGGGTAGTCGCAGTACTTGCCGCGACCAACCAGCGCATCCTCACAGCCGATGGCGCACAGCATTTCGCAATCGCTGGGCTCCAGGGCGATGATGCGGGTGACAGTGCCTTCGAGGGTCACTTCGCGGCCAAACATATCGGTCACGGTGATGGTGTTGCTTTCAGCCATCACGGTCGCCATGCTGAAGATCATCAGCAGGACAAGGAACAGGGAAACGAGCTTCTTGGACATAGTAGTCCCTCCTCAAATATGATCAAATGAATTAGCTGGAGGGTCTTGCTTTTCTGAGGTCGGGCTTGCCCGACTAACGTGGTCAATACTCGCATTGATCACGAGTAGCCAGCGGCGGATGTACGTCCGCTGATGGCCAAAACAAAAAAACAGTGTCCCTCCCTGAGGAACACTAACCAAGCCAACAACCTTTCTTCGATACCACTCTGCGCAGTACACGAAAACAGCCGGGCGGAGATCTACTCCACCCTTGGTGTATCGAAAAAAGGCGTTCGCCCAAGTAGCATGCCCACCCCCAGGGGAATGATTGATTCACGGTGTAAATAAGTCTCCCGGCTTGGTCTCATCCTACTCATGCACCTTCCCGCTTTCGCAGTGGTTTCCAACGCATTTTCGTCAACTTCACGGTTACTGGGATAGCCCGGAATTCTCATCCGATTCCTTTGGTCGGCCATATATGGCCATACCGCGCATCGCTGCGCAGATACACCGGCTATTCATTTGTCGAATCTATTATAGCCCTCCTGCACTTGTCCGTCAATTCATTTTTGAAAGTTTCATGGAAGAAATGCCATATTGCACACTATTTGAACATGGTAACAATCATTGTAGAATATCCTTGCTCCCCGGTTTTGTGATGATTACTGGTGCGAGCTTGCCGGAATGCTGTGGTAGGTGTTCCGGCTTTTAGTTTATGGAGAAGCGGCGGCCCGTGGTGGTCTTCGTGTAGGCTGCGGCGACTTCCGGCAGGGCTTTCTTTAGCGCGGTGGTATCGACGCGGCTGCTGGTGAAGGTCTTCCAACTGACCTTGTAGGCTCCGGCGGTGAGGAGTTCTTCGTCTCCCATGACGGCCTTGATGGCGTCCTCTGCGGCGGCGATTTCGGCTTCAAGCTCTTCCTTCATCCGCTTCAGTTCCATCAGTTCGTGGACTTTTGCTTCCATGTTGGGGTTGCACATTGTGGGTTCCTCCTTTTTTTGCAGGACTCGTGGCCCTGTCTACGTCTACTATTATATACTAAAAAATATATCTTGTCAATAGAAAAATCAATCTTTTTGACGATTTCAGCAAATTTTGTTTGACTTTGAATACAAATTAGTATATAATGATGCTTCAGGAGGGATGAATATGGGTATGGTTCAAAGCATTCGTATTGCTATGGTTAAGCGCGGCAACATTTCCGAGGCTGAGCTGGCGCGTCGCGTTGGCGTTACGCCGCAGAACTTCAACCATAAGATGAAGCGCGACAACTTCACCGAGACAGACTTGCGCGAAATTGCGGAGGCACTGGGTCTTCGCTTGGAGATTTCCTTTATTGACCCCGAAACTGGCGAAAAAGTATAAAGCAAAAGGGAACAGCCACGCTCTGGTGGTCTGTTCCCTTCTGTCATAATGGGGATGCGTTTCAGGATGAGAGCCGCCGCGCCATTTTGAAATGGCCGCCGCCGCCTCAACCGCCGGGAGATTTCCTTATTCCAATCAAGCTCATTTCTGCGGAGGAGAACTTATGACAAAAGTGACTAAAAGGCAATACTTGAGTGATAACGAGCTGCTTTCGTCAGAATGGAATTGGGAAAGAAATTCAGATGCTTTATTCTCTCAATTACCCCTTGGCAGCCATAAGAAAGTATGGTGGAAATGTAAAGAGGGGCACGAGTGGGAGGCACCAGTAAAAGATTGCAGCGCCGGCCGTGGTTGCCCATATTGTGCAGGTCGAAAAGTGTTAATTGGATATAATGACTTGCAAACAATTAATCCTGCTCTAGCTCGAGAATGGAATTACATTACTACTTCTCGTCTCAATCCCAGACTGTTTCCTATCTCTCGGTATGTTTCCCCTTTCGCGTGCCTTTGCTCGATAATCCCAGCTATTTCTTCCACCTTTGTGTATTTCCTTGTCATACATAACACCTCCTGTCGTAGTTTCCATTCTACAACAGGAGGTGTCTTTTTTCTATTGTCCGTTCTTCTGGGAACAGTCCAGGCGCCCCGGGCAGGTATTCATTTGGGAGATTACTCGCCCAGCTCCGCCACCATGGCGTCCAGGCCGGCACGGTAGGCTTCCCACACCACATGGTTGTGGTTGTAGGAGGGCAGGTAGATGCCGTTATCCTGAATGGGCTGGCAGTAGGTAACGCGGTTGCAGATGAACAGGTAGCCGACGTTGCCCAGATCAGCCTTGCTGATGGTCTGACCGAAGGCCAGGTCGCTCTCAGGGTTCTGGCAGAAGGCGTCGGTCACGTCCTCGATGGAGGCGAACCACTTCACGCATTCATCGGAGATGGTCATGTTGCCGGGGGAGGCCCACTGGGTCTCGTAGTCAACGGTGACATTGTCACCGTCCACGGTGACGATGGCATTGCCGATGACGAACATGTTGGAGGCCACCATGGGGATCTTGTAGATGCCGTTCTGGGTCAGGTTGACGGGGGCAACGTTGTACCACTTGTTGGTGATGCCCATGTCGCGCAGGCTGTAGCCGGCAACGCCCATGGTATTGTTGGGGTACCAGGTGTAGTCGTAGGACAGGACGGGAATCTCAGGCTGAGCGCCGGCTTCGTCGGTGACGATGAAATCGATCTCGATATCGCCCGCGTTGACGACCACGGAGGGATCCAGCACCTTGCAGGTAGCGTCATCCGCCCATTCGCGGCGGTTCCAGCCATTGTGATCTACGTCGTTCATCCAGCTCACGTACAGCGGGATGGCGGTATCGGTCTGGTCAGCCGTGTCCCAGGTAAAGGGCACGGTCAGGTTGTTGTTGTACGCCACGGATTCGCCGTTGACGCGCACATCAGTAATCTGCACGTAGGAGCCAGGCAGCTCGTTCTCGCCATTTTCAATGACGATGTAGGCATTGTTGATGCCGTTTGCACCGTTGGCATGCCAGCCCTGGCTCTTGAAATCAAGACCCACGGTGTAGGTACCCTGACCGGTCACGACAGCGTCGGTGTAATTCACGCCGTTGTCGGTCTGGTCGATGGACTGACGCTGGGGCCACCAGGCACCGTCGGCAAAGTACATCCAGGCATCCAGCTGGATATCGGACAGGCCGCTCAGCTTTACGACCTCACCGTGCACGGTGGGACCCTCGCTCAGCACGCGCAGGGCGGGGCCGCCTTCGGGCTTCACATCCTGCTGGGCGGAGAGGAAGAAGTCAATCTCGATGGACTTGGGATTGTTCAGCACGCTCACGTCGAACACGTCGAACTTCTGGGCAGTCGCAGCGCTGTCCCAGGTGCTGCCGGTCCCAACAGTACCGCCGTTATCGATCATCCACTGATCCCAGATCAGGCCATAGGTATCGTTGGCATCCCAGTACACCTTGCCGCCTTCATCATTGTTGATGTTGTCATAGCCAGTCTGGCCATAGGTGACGGCGCCGCAGGGATAGGATACGCCGTCCACGCGGATATCCACGATCTGCATGTACAGGCCGGGGAACAGGTCATGGCCGTCCTTGACAACAATCGCCAGCTTCTGAGCGCCGATGTTGCTGTTGCCGCCGGAGTAGAACCAGCTGGGCATATGGGCATCCAGCTTCACGGTGTACCAGCCCTCGCCGGTCACCATCGCGGGCGTGGGCGTCCAGTAGTCATCTTCCTCAGCCCAGGCAGCAGGCCACCAGTCAGAATCCTGCCAGAAAATGTAGGCAGGGGTGCCCGCGGGCGCAGATTCCTCCGCGTAGGCGGTGCACAGGCCCAGCGCCAGCACCAGCGCCGCAGCCACAAGCAGAATACGGGTCATGGTATTCTTCACGGTATGTATCTCCTTCCATTGTGCACAATTCAACCAACCGCACACATTTGGCTATATTATATTTCACGCTTGAGTCTTTGTCAAGAACATCCTTCAAAGCACCAGATTTCACATCCGTATTTCTGCAGCTTGTAAAAGAACATGCGTTCCCTTGCATGTCTCCGCCATGGATTGTATAATAGTAGGGATTGCCAGCCCTTTGCAATCCCGCGGATATCCGCTTGAATACTCTCACAAAGGAGCATCACCCGATGAAGAAGCTGCTGCTGATTCTCCTCTGCCTGCTTTTTGCACTGCCCGCGCTGGCCGAGGAGTTCTCCCTGCCCATTGACTTCTCCGGCGGCTACAAGCCCGATCCGGCCAACTACACCAAGGATTCCTACGAGGACGCCTCCCTCTCGGTGAAGATGGAGAAGCGGGACATTGACGGGGTTCGCTATGACATCGCCTGGATCAAGGTAGCCAGCCCCACCCAGCTGCGCACCGCCATCGCCGGCAAGCCCAACCAGATCGTTGCCGACAAGCCCGGCCGCATGGCCCGCAAGGTGAACGCTGTGGTGGCCATCAACGGTGACTTCTACGTCCAGCGCAAGGACGGCCTGATCTACCGTCAGGGCGAGGCCTTCCGCCAGATTATCAACCCGGAGAAGGATATCCTGGTCATTGACGACCTGGGCGACCTGCACGTCTTCCTGGGCGGCGAAAACCAGACGGCAGAGCTGCTGGCCTTCATGCAGTCCGGCCGGACGATTATCAACGCCTTCACCTTCGGCCCTGCCATCGTCAAGGACGGCCAGGCCCTGCCCATGCCCGCCACCTACCAGACCCGCTTTGACAGCGCCGTGCGCGCCCCCCGCACCGTCATCGCCCAGATCGGTCCGCTGGAGTACGTCTTTGTCGAGGCCGAGGGCCGCGTGAAGCACTCCAAGGGCGTCACCACCGATCAGATGGGCGAATTCATGGTGACCCTGGGTGTGCAGACCGCCTACTGCATGGACGGCGGCAACTCCTCCATCATGCTCTTTGGCGGCAAGTACTATGACGCCAACTACGCCGCCTCCGAGCGCGAGCAGAGCGACATCATCTATGTCTGCTCCGCCGTGCCCACCGAGGAATAAGCCCGCGAGGAACCACCCATGAAGAAAGCTTTGCTGATCCTCACCGCCCTGCTGGCCATTGCCTGCATCGGGGCGATGCCCTTCCTGTGCACCCACTCCGACATCCTGCCGGAGGTCTCCACGGCCTATTATGACTACAAGGCCAAGGAGGACGCCCTCACCGCCACCGGCCCCGAGGCCGAGCTGATGCGGATGCTCACCGGCCTGAGTGCCGATACCAAGCTGGAGCCGGTTAAGACGCCGATCAAGTTCAGCTGGTTTGGCCTGTACCTGACCATCGGCGCAGTCGTTGCCATCCTCCTGCTGCTGTGGCTGACCCGCAAGCAAACCAGCCTCCGTCAAGCCCTGCTGTGGACGACAGTGCTGTCCGTGCCCTTTGGCCTCATTGGCGCACGCCTGGTATACTGCCTGGTCAATATCTCCTTCTACCTCAACGCCATTTCTGCACCTGAGGCTATGCTGAAGGTTTGGGAAGGCGGTCTGTCCCTGGGCGGTGCGCTGGTATTCATCGTGCTGGCGGGCGTGATCGGCGCGAAGATCGCCCGCTTCTCCGTTGGGCCCCTGTTGTATACCCTTGTACCGGCATTGCTGGTATTTTGCACATTCGTTTCCATCGGTGTGGAGACGAACAACATGGGCTTTGGCCCTGAGGTGGAACACCTTGTGGGCAGTTTCACCGCCATGTTCGGCGAGACCCGCCGTTTGAACACCGCTATGATGGTTGCGAGCATCACGGCAGCACTGGCGACTGCCTTTTTCATCCACGGCAAGCTTCTCATCACGCGCGGCAAGCTAAATCCCAGTCTGCAATTCGCCCTGTACACCTTCCTCTACGGCAGCGTGATGATCCTCATGGAGAGCCTCCGTGAGGACGGCCACATGGTATGGGGCTTCGTCCACGCGGAGATGGTCTTCGACCTCGTCTTCGCCCTGGCCGCCCTGCTTTACCTGGCAAAGACACAGAAGCGCATCCTGCTGTCCCTGCTGGCAACCGCCGTCCTGGCGGGTGCGGTGGTGGCGCTGGAGTTCGCGCTGGATCGCTCCTCCATCGGCGACGGGCTGCTTTACGCGGCCTATATCGCCGTGCTGGGCGGGTACATTTTCCTTGGCTGCACTTGCGCAAAAAAGCGCCTTGCATCATAATGTCTCTAGTTCATTCCCCCTCCCCAACGTTACGATAGAAAAGAGGAAACACCGATGAAGAAGATCATTGCCCTCCTGCTGATCCTGTGCATCGCGCTGCCCCTGACCGCCTTCGCGGCAGAGGAAAAGCTGCCCCGCCTGGAGTTCCCCGCGGCGAACTACGTCGGCTACTCCGGCTACTCCTTCTCCATGCAGATGACGGTGCGCAATTCCGGCCGCCTGCAGAGCGCCAAGACCCTGGAGCTGCGCGACGAAACCGGCCGCGTGTGGGCGACCCGCACCTTCAAGCCCGGCGCCACCTCCTGCACCTTCAAGGCGGAGCTGGATGAAAGCTTTGAGGGCGGCGCCACCCTGTCCGTGTGGTGCGACGATACCCAGGTTTCCAGCGACACCGCTTACGTCGCCGTGACGGATAAGCACCGCAAGGCTGTCGTCACCGTCCCCACCACCGAGCCCTATATGTCCCTGTCCTTCGACTGCGCCTACATCGAAACCCCCACCGATGAGCTGCTGGCCATCCTGGACGAATTGAACATCAAGGCCACCTTCTTCATGACCGGCGAGTTCGTGCTGAACTTCCCCGAGTCCGCCAAGAAGATCCGCGACGCCGGCCACGAGATCGGCTGCCACAGCCTTTCTCATCCCCATCTGCTCTCCTACGGCCTGGACATGCGCTTCAAGCAGGTCCGCCGCAATACGGAGATTATCCGCGATACCCTGGGCGTGAATCCCCGCCTGTTCCGTCCTCCGTTCGGTGAGTTTGACGTGACCATTTCCGCCCCTGCCCGCGCTGAAGGTATGGAAATCTGCATGTGGTCCATCGACTCCCACGACTGGGACTACTCCTATAACGAGGCCGGCGTCATGAAGCGCATCACCAAGAATGTTGGTCCCGGCACCATCATCCTGTTCCACCTGGATGGCTACCACACCCTGAAGGTGCTGCGCGATGCGGTGGACTACTACCGCAACGATCTGGGCCTGGAGCTGATCCCCATCACCCAGCTGATGGAAAAGGGCGGCCTCCAGCTGCCCGCTTGCCCCTACGAGGAGTGAGCAATACGGCGCATCGCACAGGCGGTGCGCCTTTTCCTTGACTTCTCCTGGAAAATGGGGTATCATCGTTTTGCCAATCCATCGCACGGAGGGAACCATCATGCGAAAGATCTTCCTGTGGCTGGCGCTGCTGATGCTGGCCATGACTGCCGCCGCTTTTGCGGAGGAGTTTTATGAATTCAGCGAACCTGCCTATGCCGGCCTGTATGGCCGCGACCTCAACCTGAGCTTCCAGCGCGTTCGCCTCGGCTCCGGCTCCGGCACGCTGCTCGTGCTGGACGAAAACGGAGTCGTCCTGGGCCAGCGCAAGGTGGACGGCCAGCAGAAGACCGGCGTCATCCGCATTGCCATCACCGAGGAGATGCCCCTGGGTCAGACCGTCCGCCTGGTGTTTGAGAAGAACGGCGAGCAGACCCTGCAGCACGAGTGCCTCCTGGCGGCAGACGCAGCCAAGCGGGATGGATTGCGCATCGTGGAGACGGATGAAAAGAAGATCGCCATCACCTTCGATACCGCCGGCGGCCTGGGCAAGCTCCCTGCCGTGCTGGACACCCTGGACAAGCTGGGCGTCAAGTGTACCTTCTTCCTGCAGGGCGAAATCATCCTCAAACACGAGGAATGGGTGCGGGAGATTCACGCCCGAGGTCATGAGCTGGCCAACCACTCCATGTCCCATCCGGAGATGCCCGACGCCTCCAACACGCTCATCTATAAGGAAATCACCCGCTGCAACGACCTGATCGAGGGCATCACCGGCACGCCTGTGACCCTGTACCGGCCTCCGAGCGGCTACTATTCCTACCGCGACCGCGCCATCGGCCGCGCGCTAGGCTGCGAAATGATCCTGTGGACCTTCGACAGCCTGGACGGCTTCCGCGATTCCACCCGAACCCGCGTCATCAACAACCTGTACAAGCGCTCTGAGCCCGGCGCCATCATCCTCTTCCACACCTACGGCACCCATACCATCAGCGTGCTGGAGGAGTACGTTCCCGCACTGGAAGCCCAGGGATACCAGTTCGTCACCGTGACGGAGCTGATGCCCGAGGGCGGCACCCTGGATGACAAGGGCGTTATGCGCGCCCCGGAAGTTCCCATACAGTAAACGCTCTGCAGACGCATCGCACACGGCGGTGCGTCTTTTTGTGCGCGTCCCGCCTGACTTTCTGCAGGATCTGCGTAGACAAGCCCGAGGGATTTCGCTTATACTTTTTGTAGAAAGATGCGTTAATCCCCCGAAAAGGAGTCGATTTTTATGCCTGAAATCCTGCTGACGGCCCGCGCAAAGGGCCTTTCCGAGGCATACACGCCCATCTCTGATCATGCACTTCATGCACAGATTCAGCCTTGTTCCTCCCCTGCGAAGGCGGAGGAACCCCAGGTGATCGGGGTCACCATCACCGCCAAGGAGACCTTCGAGGGCGTCATCCGGGTGGCTATGCCGGTCTGCCCGGAGGAGACGCGGTTCTTCCTGCCGGGCGTCATCTACGGCACCAACCGCGGCGAAGCGCCCCTGGTGGTGGACAGCCAGGCTCCCCGCCTGCGCAAGGAGGGCGACTTCCCCGCCTCCCCCTGGTGGATGTTCCGCAGCGACCGCCTGTCCCACCCCTGCGCCTTCACCTTTGCCGGCGGACGGCTGGCAGGCTTTGCGGCGTCGCCTTATTATGTCCGCAGGGATGGCATCCGCACGCCCTGGGAGCCCGGAATCACCGGCGAGTTCGACCTGTACACCGGCTTCGGCTGCTCGGTGGAGAAAGGCGAAGTATGGTACACCCTGGGCTATGAGAACGCGCCCTGGTTCTTCCTGGATGCGCACCAGTACTTCCCGGCTGCGCCCCTGGGGGAGAACTGCATCCGCCTGCAGAAGGGCGAGAGCATCGCGCTGCGGCTGTACTGCTTTGACCTGCCTGCAGAGGACGAGCGTGCCCTCCATATCCCGCTTCAGTGGGTATACCGCCGCTTTCACGAGGCCCCCCGCCGCCTGTGCAGCGTGCGCGAAACCGTGACCGACATCGCCGCCGCCATCGCCCGGGACGCCTGGCTGCCGGAGCATCACTGCTACTCCGGCTTCGTGTTTGACCGGGGTGATCATTTCGAGTACAATCCCCTGCCCTCCATCACCTGGACCAACGGCCTGTCCGCTGCGGTGCCCATGCTGACCTCCGCCCATCGTTTGGGAGATGAGAATATCCGCCAGCAGGCGCTGGACTGCATTGACCACATCGTGCATCACTCCATCAACCCGAAAAACGGCCTGCCCTTCATGGCGGAGAAAGACGGCGCGTGGTCCAACAACGGCTGGTGGTACGACCGGCAGCACATCCCCGGACATGCGGCCTACCTGGTAGGCCAGAGCGTGTACCACATCCTCAAGGCCTGGGAACGTGAGAAGGCCCTGGGCTTTGACCACGATGAATGGCTGGATTTCGCCGCCCGCGTCATCGCCCGCACCGAAACGAGCCGCAATTCCGACGGCGAATACCCCTACATCCTCTCCGACAGGACCGGCGCAGGCCTGGAGTACGACTCCTTCTCCGGTGCATGGTGCATGGCGGCTGCGGCGTATTACTGCCTGCTCACCGGGGAACGGGCCTACCTCCCGAGGCTCCTGCGCAGCGAAAAGTGGTACCACGACGCCTACATCCGCCATCAGGAATGCTACGGCGGCCCGCTGGACATCGACAAGAACATCGACTCCGAGGGCATCCTCAGCTACATCCGCGCCGTGCGCTGCCTGCATGAGATCACCGGCGACGAAATGCTCCTTGACCACATGAGGGACGCCCTCCACTACGAGTACACCTTCAAGTTCTGCTACAATTCCCCCATCAAGGTGCCTCCGCTGGGCACAGCGGGCTGGAGCACCTGCGGCGGCAGCATCACCTCAGTCACCAACCCCCACATTCACCCCATGTCCTCCTCGGTGATGGACGAGATGGCCTACTACCTGCGCCAGCGGGAGGATGATTACATCCGCAGCCGCCTCACCGATACCCTCCTGTGGAGCTGCCAGTGCCACGCCACCTACGACCGTGAATACGGCTATGGCAAGAAGGGCTGGATGTCCGAGCGCTTCTGCCACTCCCAGGGTCTGGTGAAGGAGCGCTACCCCGACGGCACCCTGGCCAGCACCTGGTTCGCGCTGATGCCCTGGGCCTGCGGCTCCCTCCTGGAAGGCCTCACCGGCGCCATGTGGGAAGATTAACATAATCCTTCACGCCGCTCCGAAAGGGGCGGTATTTTGGTGCAGCAAAAAAGTCCGCCTCTCCTGTTGGGAGAAGCGGACTTCATCATCAGAACTCGTAGAAGAACAGTCCCTCGTTGGTCAGGTACTGGATGTAGCGCTGGAAGAGATCCTTGACCTCCTCGGCGAAGGCGGCGCCGTCCTTCTGCGTACCGGGCGTATAGCCTGCAGATTGCAGCAGCTCCTGCACCTCCGTCTGAGCAGCCAGGGCCAGCAGGGCAGCCTCCACCTCAGCGGCAGCGGCGGAATCCGTCTGCACAAAGGCGCCCAGGAAGGGGCCCTCCAGGCCGGTCTCGTACAGGGGCGTCAGCAGCCCGGTAAGCTCGGAGGGCATCTCCGCGCCAAACACACACAGATCCACTGCACCATCCTGGATGCACTGAGCCATTTCCGCCCAGTCCATGTACAGGTCCTGATCCACGTACATCATGGCGGAAGCCTCCAGGGTGAGGTAATCCACAGGGCTGGCGTCAATCAGACGGGCGATGAAGATCTCAAAGGGCGCTGCCTCGCAATAGGCCACCAGGCTGTCGTAGGTGGCGTCAGTGCAGACCTCCAGCACCGCCTGGGACGCGTACATCACGGCCGGGCTGGCTGCGATCTTCGCCGCAGGGACGACGGCAGTGCGCAGATCCGCATCGGTGTAGCCCTGCAGGGAGAGGATCATCGGGCTGGGATCGCCAATGAAGACAGCAGCAGCCTTGTCCGCCGCGAGGAAGCCGTTCATCGCCTCCAGGGCGGTAGGGGCAGCATTGACCGTGCCGTTCATTTCTGCGGCCAGGCGCTGGCTGATCTCATAAGCGGGATCTCCCGCTTCACCGGTACAGAAAATCTGCACCTCCGCCAGCGCAGGCAGGCAGAGCATCATGAGGGCAAGGATCGTCAAGAGCAGCTTTTTCATGGTTTGACCTCCATATCAGAAGCGGAAATAGATGAAGGGATTATAGGTGCTGCCCAGCAGCATGAACACGCACAGTGCATAGAGCAGCACATCCAGCGCGGCGCCGAGGATCTCCACCGCGCCATTTTCAGGCAGCCGGCGCTTGAGCCACTTGCCCACCGGCAGGCAGCCGATGCACGCGGGAATCAGCAGATACAGGGGATAGAGGGCGTCGTGATGCCCGGCCAGATAGGCAGGCGCGCCGCCATTCGGGGTGAACATGCCCGCAAAGGTCTGCCCCAGCTGTACCATGTCCTCCACGCGGAAGAGCAGCCAGCCCAGCAGGATCAGGAACAGGGTTCCGCCGTGACGCAGCAGCCCGGGAATTTTCTCCAGGCGCTTTTTACCCAGCAGCTTTTCCACCAGCAGCAGCAGAAAGTAGTACAATCCCCACAGGATGAAGTTCCAGTTTGCGCCATGCCACAGGCCCGTCAGCGCCCATACCACCAGCATGTTGAAGATCATCCGGGGGAACTTCACCCGGTTGCCGCCCAGGGGGATGTACACATAGTCCCGGAACCAGGAACCCAGGGATATGTGCCACCTGCGCCAGAACTCGGTGATGGAGCGGGAGCAGTAGGGATGGTCGAAGTTCTCCAGAAAGTGGAAGCCAAACATCCGGCCCATGCCGATGGCCATATCGCTGTAACCGGAGAAGTCGAAGTAAATCTGCAGCGCGTAGGCAATTACGCCCAGCCACAAAACCAGCGTGGGCAGCACTCCCTGACCGGGGGCATAGACGGTATCCGCCAGCATGGCCATGCTGTTGGCGAATACGACCTTCTTGCCCAGGCCCCAGATGAAGCGATGCAGGCCCTCCGCGAAGTCCTGCAGGGACTCCCTGCGGTCATCCAGCTCCTCGGCAATGGTCTGGTAACGGACGATGGGGCCCGCCACCAGCTGCGGGAAGAGCGCCACATAGGTGGTCAGCTTGAGGAGGCTGCGCTGGGCAGGCACCTCACCCCGGTAGACGTCCAGGGTATAACTCATGATCTGGAAGGTAAAGAAGCTGATGCCGATGGGCAGCGGCAGACCGATGCGGGGCATGGTCACGCCCAGCAGCTTTTCCAGGTTGATGAGGGTGAAATCACCATACTTGAAGAAAGCGATGGCGCCGATATCCACCAGCACCGCAGGGATGAGGAAGAGCAGCCGCTTTTGCTTGTCCTTGCCCTCCATCAGCAGGGCAAAGAGGTAGTTGGTCACCACCATCACCAGCATCAGGAAGAGGTACACCGGTTCGCCCCAGGCATAGAAGAGGAGCGAGAAGGCACAGAGCATCAGGTTCTTCATCCGGATGGAGCGGGCGGCAAAGTTGCCGATCAGCACCAGCGGAAAGAACGCCAGCAGGAACACCAGGCTGGAAAACACCATTACTCCTCACCTCCATCCTGCATGCCGGCGAAGAAAGTGATATCACCCAGCAGAAGCACCCGGCTGATGTCATTTGCCTGAATGTAGGCATTCAAGTCCAGGGGGGTACCCATATCCCGCTCGTAGTAGCGCAGATCCAGGATGTGGGTGCGGCCGAAGTGGGCGGCAATCAGGGCGTTGATGGGGTTGGTATAGGAGTCGCCCACGATGAGCAGGTTCCCCTTGTCCGCCTGGCGGGTATCCAGCACGATCTCGCCGTAGTCACCGCCGTAGTAGTAGGCGTAATGGTTGCGCAGCTCATCCGTGGGATAGCGGCCCTTCTCATACAGGCTCTGATGGCCGTAGGTGCCGTTCTTGCCGTTGAGGCGGGTGATGGTCTTCTTCAGGCCGTAGGTGTAGACCGTGAAAGTGCTGTCGCCCACCATGCGGCCGGACTGGCGGGCATAGGAGCCATTGAAGGCCACCGGGAAGCTGACTTCCTCCTGCACCGGGACGGTCTCCTCGTTTTCGCCCAGCAGCAGGCGGATGACGTCACGGTAGCCCTTGTCCGCGCCGCGGTGGTTCCAGTGGTGGTCGGTGGCGTAGAAGAGGGCGGCGTACGCATCATAGTCCGTCGCCGAGAAGGAGGCCGCGCCGGCGGGCTGGTAAGCCTCCACGATGGTCTGGAAGACTGCGTCGTTGGCGGCATCGTCCTGCATAAAGTCGTGGGCACGGGAGTTGCGGATAAAGTACAGGTACACCGGCGCATCCAGCTCCGCGTACAGGGCGGATTGCTTCTGCACCGCAGGGGCGTACTTCTCTTCCGGCCAGGGCTTTTCCACAATGCGGGTTTCATCGCCGCCAAAGTGGTAGTACCCGTTGGCAATCTCCGCGTAGCTCATCGCCGCGGAGGGGAACAGCGCGTGCAGCGCCCGGCTCTCCGCCTGGTAGATAGCATCCTCGGCGCCGATCAGGCCGGCCTTGATCTCCTCGCCAAAGGGGTACTGATCCCCCAGGGCGTCCTCCAGCTGCTGCTGGAAATCGCCGGAGATGAAGCCCTCCAGCGTCAGCGCCGGAAACTGGGCCAGCGTGCGGTTTTCCGCATCGGACACGGTCAGCTGGCCGCGGAAGGGCACGATCAGCATCAGCAGGATGGGCAGCGCACAGCCTGCCAGCAGCAGGAGGGTCGCAAGCCCGGGTTTCTTCTGTTCCATGTGATGGTCTTCCTTTCAGCGATCAGCGCCCAGACAGTCCAAAGGTGCGGACAAAGAAGCTCGCATCGCCCAGGATCAGCACATCGTCAATCTCATTCTGCTCGATATACTTCTGGGCGTTGAACTTCTTGCCCATTTCCTTCTCGTAGAAACGGGGATCGATGGCGTAGACCGCGTCATAGTGCTGCAGCAGGAGCAGATTGACAGCGTTGGAGTAGGAATTGGAGAACAACAGCAACGTCTTCTTTTCCGGCCGGTTCGTCTTCAGGATCAGCTCGCCCCGGTCGCCGCCGTAGAAGCCGCTGTAGTGGTTGTACACGGTCGCCCGCTGATACTTGCCGCTGAAGTATCGGTCCCCGTTGCCATAGCTCTTGGCAGGGCTGCCGTTGACCTTCACCGTATAGGGCACAAAATCCGGGAAGCGGTAAACAGCAAAGAGCTCAGTGGAACGGGAATACCCCAGCATAGAATGGAAGGAGCCGTTGAAGGGAATATCCTCAAACACGACCTCCTCAATGGGCACGATCTTCTCTTCCTCCGGGCCGAACATCATATCAATAATATCACAGTAGGCCTTGTAGGAGCCGATGTGGTTCCAGTGATGATCGGTCACATAGAACCGCTTGGTATAATCGGTGTAATGATCCAGCGCCAGGGTACCGGTCGCGGTGGTTTCGAACTCATCGCGGATTTTCACATAGATCTCGTTCTCCCCGGAGAGGTCGCCGGCCATGTTGACGCAGCGGGGGCTCTCGATGAAGTAAACATACTTCTTCACCGTGCCGTCCAGGGGGATGTAGGTGTTGTACTGCTGGGCATTGCGGCTGATGTTGCGGATCATCTGGTCATCGCCGATGAAATTTCTCCAATGCTCAATGATATAGCCGGTATCGCCCAGGCGGTAGAGATCCTCGCCCAGGGAGCGGTACTTGAGGTTCATTTCTTCCTCAGCCACGCCGGTCATGGTACATGCCATGATCAGAATCAGCAGCCATGCGCAAATTTTCTTCATTCCTCAGTCTATCCTTCTCAGTACAGTTTTTTGCCGTAGAGGAAATAGCTCACATCGCCCAGGATCAGCACCTTGGTGATATTGTTCTTCTCCAGGTATTCATGGATCTTCATGGACTTGCCGGTCTGGCTCATGTATTCCCGCATATCCACCACAAAGGTCTTGTTGAAATGGCGGCCCACCAGCTCGCGCACCGAGCAGCCGTAGGAGTTGCACAGGATCAGCAGATTCTCCCGGTCGGTCATGCCGGTATCGTAGACGATCTCGCCATAGTCGCCGCCGTAGAAGGTGGCATAGTGGGTAGCGAGGATGTCCTTGGAATACTTGCCGGAGAAATAGGCGTCCGCACGGCCGATCTTCTTGGCGCGGCCGCTGATGGTCACCTTGCACTCCGGCAGGTCATAACGGTACACCGCAAAGTGCTCCGTAGCGTTCTTGACGCCCGTGCGCTTGACATAGGAACCATTGTAGACCGCATCAAAGACGACCTCCTCCACCGGCTGGATGGGCTCATCCTCCACCCCCAGCAGCCGCAGGATGTCCTCATAGCCCTGCTGGGCGCCGATATGGTTCCAGTGGTGATCCGTCTGGTAGAACAGCCGCTCATATTCCGCCATGCTGTGGATGTCCAGCGCGTCATGATGATCCACGCAGGTCAAGCGGGACATGAGATCCGCATAGATGTCATTCTCTCCGGAATTATCCAAGGTGAAGTCCATGCTGCGGGAATTGTTGACGAAGTAGAAGTATACCTCCAGTTCGTCCCCGCTCAGATGGGTATTGTAGTTGTCGATATACCCCTGCATCGTCTGCGGGAGCATGGTTTCATAATCGTAGCGGTACTCCACGGTATAGCCGTTTTCCCCGTAGAAAAAGCAGTTCTTGGTCGCACCCGCCGGCGTATACCCCACCGGAGCCGCCATGGCGCTGCCCAGCAGCATCACCGCAGCCAGCAGCATACACAAGGCCTTACGCATCCAGACTTCACCTCCAAAGGATTCTACCTATTATATCGTATTCGCAAAGAAGTGTCAACACATCCTCCCGGCGCCACGCTGCGCAGCAGGTTCAGGCCCATGAAAAATGTCCGCAAACCCGGTTCCTCCGTGGTTTACGGACATACGCCATGGCTGTTTATTCCGCAGCGCTCGTGTGCGTTTTTTTCCACTGTGTCGGCGACATACCAAATTCCTTGAGAAAGTGCCTGTTGAAGGAGGAAAGCGTATTGTACCCCACGTCGAAGGCCACGTCTGCCACGGGGATGCCCTCGGTCAGCAGCAGGGTGGCACGCTTCATGCGCAGATGGTGAATGTACTGCATGGGAGCCAGCCCGGTGAAGTCGATCATATCCCGCTGAAGGGTGGACTTGCTGGCTCCGCCGGCGTCGATCAGATGATCGACGGTCAGATCCTCGGTGTAGTGCTGGTTGATATAGAGCAGCACGTCCCCCAGGCGGGCGAGCAGCTGCGTCTGGCTGTCGCGCTTGGAGCCGGCGGGATTCTTCGTGGGGACCATCATGCGGCTGTGGCGGGCCAGGAGCGCGGTGATCAGCCCGCGCATGGCGGTAAGGTAATCCCCCTGAAGGCGGGCGGTCTCGTCCAGGATGGCGACCACAAGCTGATGCAGGATGGGCTCCTCCGCCTGGGGGATGACGGAGGGAAAGTCGTACAGATGGGGCGACATGGCCTTCAGCTGGCTGACCTGGAGAAGGTCCGCGTCGGTGAAGAGCTTTTTGAGGTTGATGTAGCTGAAATGCCACAAACTGCGCTGGGGTCCCACGTTCTGGGCGATGTGCACCTGGCCGCCGTAGATGATGGAGCAGCAGGGCGCGCTGAAGGGGATGACCTTGCCGTCCACATAGAAAAGCCCGCTGCCGCTGACGCAGTAGCCGATCTCCAGGAAGTCGTGGTAGTGCAGCGCTTCCGGCTCGTTTAACAGGTAATAGTCATCCAGATAGCCCTCGGGCATGAAGGGATGTTCTTTTGTGAGCTTTCTCGGGTCAAAATCGACAAACAATGACTCAAACTGCACAGTATCACCCCGATTTTGCGTAGAAATTGTTACCCACATTATATATGATATAGGTAGGAAAGTCAACGACACATATATGCCTTTACGCTTGATTCAGGAGGTATGATGATGAAGCTGATGCAGACCCGACGCGATTTTCTGAAAATGGCCGGCAAAGTGGTGGCTGGCGGTGCGGCGCTTGCTGCAGCGCCCGCTTTTGTGACCACTGCCGAAGCTGCCTCTGGCAACATGGCCACCGCCGGCATCATCCGCGGCAAGGTGACCGATACCAACAGCTGCATGATGCCCGCTGTCATCCTGGTGGAAGCGGCCGACGGCACCGCCTACCGCGCCTTCACCAACGCCATGGGCGGCTACGCCATCAGCCTGGAGCCCGGCGAGTACACCCTCACCTTCTCCAAGGGCCATGAGTACTCTACCGTCACCCGCACGGTGGAGGTGGAGAGCCTCAAGACCTACTACCAGCAGGACGTGCGCCTGCAGCCCCTGTACGATTCCTACGCCAAGGGCTGGATCGCTGGCGACTGCCACCAGCATACCTTCTACTCCGACGGTGTGGACCCGGTGGAGGACGTCATGATCGGCAACGCCGCCAACGGCGTGTACTTCGGCTTCCTGACCGACCACAACACCTCCCGCGGCGTGCCGGAGTACAACGGCGCGTGCATGTTCCCCGTCCGCACGGAGAACGGGCAGGTCCGCTACTTCAAGGGCATGGACGGCGTGGAGGTCACCTCCGAGTTCGGCCACTACAACGCCCTGGGCTCCGGTCTGACCCTGGAAACCTACGACCTCAAGTTCACCGAGGCCGAGCGCAATTCCCCCGAGAAGATGCAGATCGTCCGCGAGAAGATCAAGTACATCGCTGACTGCATCACCCGCGTGGGCAGCGTGGCCCAGATGAACCACCCCTACTCCACCACCACCATGGGCATGGCCAACTGGATCGATTCGAATGACTACGAGGTCTTCGACATGTACGACACCATGGAGGTCTGGAACGGCTATTTCTGCCCGCCCGACGGCGCCCTCTTCACCACCGAGAACTCCATGAACCAGAACTACTCCTCCAAGCTACTCTGGTACAAACTGCTGAGCGCCATGAAGGAGGGCCACCCCTTCCACGCCATCACCGGCGGCACCGACAACCATGACGTTTCCGGCGCTGCGTCTGCCAAGGCCCGCGCCAAGATCGTGGAGAACCCCGCTGACCTGCAGGCCTACTACGACACCTGGGTCGCCTCCGCCAAATACAACGGCATGCCCGCCACCTACACCTACTTCGGTGAGAAGGAGCTGACCATGGAGAACGCCATGGCTGCCGTCAAGGCCGGCCACAGTTTCGTGACCAGCGGCCCCATCGTCCTGGCAGACGTGAAGGGCAAGATCTACGGCGAGAAGGTCGAGGCTGCCGCGGGTGAGGAGCTCGCCCTCAACTGCGATATCTGGAACCGCGACGGCCTGAAGGAGATCCGCATCGTTGTCAATGGCGAGATCGTCAAGCAGATCCCCGTCAACGGCGAATCCTTCAAGGAAGCCGTCACCCTCACGCGCGACTGGGAAAGCAACGACTGGATCCTCATCGAGGTCCTGGGCGCCGACTGCTGCCAGTACGCCCTGACCAACCCCATCATCATTGCATAAACTTGGCTTCAGGCCGGTCATCCGGCTTTGAAATAACAAACAACAAGAAAGGATGCAACACCATGAAGAAGTTCTTTGCCCTGTTCCTCTCCCTGATGATGCTCTTTGCCTGCACCGCTTTTGCGGAGACCACCATTGACATGTCCGCTCCCACCTTCGAGGTTGGCGAGGATTCCGCCGAGTACGAGGTGGACGGCGCTTCCGGCTGGAACGTTGTGACCGCCTACGTCAAGATCGCCGCCGGTGATGACGTGATCTTCAACGGCCCCGTCACCGTGACCTCCGATAACCTGACCGTTGCTGAGTTCACCCTGGCTGCCATCTACGAGGTTGGCTGCGGCCAGGAAGGCCTCGAAGCCGGCTTCGTCACCTCCATCGGCGACTATGTTTCTGGCACCGACGCTGACGGCAACTACGTCTACTGGGCCAACTCCGTCAACGGCAAGTACGTTCCCCACACCTGCACCGACATGAAGGTGCTGGAGGGCTACTACATCAACTGGGACTTCGTGGCCTACAATGCTGACGCCGGCCTGGAGACCACCGCTGTGCTGCCCTGCGGCTACGCTGCTCCCTTCGAGGTTGGCGAGGACGAGACCGAGTACGAAGTGGACGGCGCTTCCGGCTGGAACGTGGCCAACATCAACATGAAGATCACCGCCGGTGAGGACGTGATCTTCAACGGCGTTGTCACCCTGACCTCCGATACCCTGTCTGTGGCTGAAGCAACGCTGGCTGCCATCTACGAGGTTGGCTGCGGCCAGGAGGGCCTGGAGGCCGGCTTCGTCACCTCCATCGGCGAATACGTTGCCGGTACCGACGCTGACGGCAACTACGTCTACTGGGCCAACTCCGTCAACGGCAAGTACGTCCCCTTCTCCTGCGATCAGCTCCGTCTGCTGGACGGCGACTATGTGCAGTGGGATTTCGTGACCTACGCTGCTGAGTAATAACTGAACCACAAAGGCGCAGGCCGGCATAATGCTTGTCTGCGCCTTTTACTACGATGCTTGAGGAGAATCACCATGAAGAATTTCCTGCGTCTCATCGCCCTGCTGCTGTGCGTTGTGTTCCTGCCCCTGACCGCCATGGCGGCTGAAGAACCCCTGGATGACGGCGTGACCAAGATTGCCCTGCTGATCTCCGGCGACCTGGGCGACATGTCCTTCTGGGACAGCGCCAACGCCGGTCTGACCAAGTTTGCCGCCGATCACCCCGAGGTGGTCGTGGACATCATCGAGATGGGCTCCTCCGACACCTCCAAGTATGAGTCCACCCTCACCAAGACCTGCAACGGCGCGTATGACCTGATCATCGTCGGCTCCACCGACATGCGCGAGCCCCTGCAGCGCGCTGCGAAGAAGAAGAAGTACGCCGACCGCCGCTTCATCATCTTCGATACCGAGATCAAGGACGGCAAGGCTGCCGATTACCCCACCGTGCACTCCATCATGTTCTCCCAGAACGAGGGCGGCTACCTGGCCGGCACCGTGGCTGCGCTGACCTCCATCGAGAAGGGCGCTGCCAACACCGCGTTCGTGGGCGGCACCAAGAATGACATCATCAACGACTTCGGCTTCGGCTTCATGCAGGGCGTGCGTGACGTGAACGCTGCCAAGGGCGCGAATGTCGGCGCCTACAACGCCTACATCGGCGACTTCGTCAACAGCCCCAAGGGCTCTTCCCTGGCCACCTCCTTCTACGAGTCCGGCGTGGAGGTGCTCTTTGCCGCGGCTTCCCAGGCGGGTCTGGGCTGCATCGACAGCGCCAAGAACAACGGCAAGCTGATCATCGGCGTTGACTCCGACCAGCATGCCTACTACGCTGAGACCGACCCCGAGAAGGCCCAGCACATCGTCACCTCCGTGCTCAAGCGCGTTGACCTGGCGCTGTACAACTGCTGCGAGGCTTTCCTCAACGGCACCCTGACCTACGGCGACCTGGAGATCCTGGGCGTGAAGGAAGGCATGATCGGCCTGGTGGAAAACGACAACTACGCCGCCCTGGTCTCCGAGGAGACCCGCGCCTATGTGGCTGACGTGGCCGCCAGGATCGCCGACGGCACCCTCACCGTGCAGTCCGGCCTGAAGCGCTACACCAAGCAGGATGTGCTCAACGAGCTGTTCGACTCCCTCGACCCCACCAAGTAAGAAACACCAAGGAGCGCAATCATGAGTGAACTCCTTTGTATGAAGAATATCACCAAGCGCTACGGGAACGGCGTCCTCGCAAACGAGGACGCCTCCTTCTCCCTGCGCGAGGGTGAGATCCACGCCATTGCCGGCGAGAACGGCGCGGGCAAGTCCACGCTGATGAAGATCCTCTTCGGCGCGGAGCAGCCCACCTCCGGCGTGATCGAGCTGCGCGGCAAGCCCGTGAAGCTCTCCTCTCCCAAGGTGGCCACCAGCCTTGGCATCGGCATGGTGTACCAGCACTTCATGCTGGTGGACGAGCTGCCGGTGTACCTGAACGTCTTCCTGGGCGTGGAGAAGCGCAAGGGCCTGCTGCTGGACAAGCAGGCCATGATCGAGGAAACCCGCGTGCTGTGCGAAAAGTACGACATGCCCGTGGATCCGCTTGCCCTGTGCGGCGACCTGCCCGTAGGATTGCGCCAGAAGGTGGAGATCCTCAAGGTGCTGGCCCGCGGCGCGAAGATCATCATCCTGGACGAGCCCACCGCCGTCCTCACCCCCCAGGAGACCGAGCAGCTCTTCAAGCAGCTGCGCATCCTGCGCGACGCCCAGCACACCATCGTCATCATCACCCACAAGCTCAAGGAAATGAAGGAGCTGTGCGACCGCATCACCATCATGCGCCAGGGCAAGACCATGGGCGTGGTGAATGTCTGCGACGTGACCGAGCAGCAGATCTCCGAGCTGATGGTGGGCGGCACCGTCCGCCTGAAGGTGGACAAGGCTGATGTCCAGCCCGGCGAAATTGTGGCGGAAATGAAGGCCGTGACCGTCCCCGGCGCGGGCAAGCCCAAGCTGGACAGCGTGAGCCTCACCGCCCGGGCAGGAGAGATCCTCTGCCTTGCCGGCGTAGAGGGCAACGGCCAGCAGCAGGCCATCGAGTGTCTGACCGGCCAGATCGGCTACCAGGGCAGCGTGACCGTCCTGGGTAAGGAAGTGCGCGGTAAATCCATCCGCAAGATCCGCGATCTGGGCATGGCGCACATCCCGGAAGACCGCATGACCATGGGCACCGACCAGAAGGCCTCCCTGCACGAAAACCTGATCTCTGTGGACTTTGACCGCAACACGGTTGCCGGCTTCCTCAAGGACAAGGCCCTCAAGGCCCGTTCCGAGCAGCAACTCAAGGATTTCCTGGTCAAGGGCGAGCGCCAGACCCCCATTTCCATGCTCTCCGGCGGCAACATGCAGAAGGTCGTCGTCGCCCGCGAGCTGACCAAGGGCGCCAAGCTCATCATCGCCAACCAGCCCACCCGCGGCGTGGACGTGGGCGCCATCGCCTTCATCCACGAGAAGCTCGTTGAGCTGCGCGACCAGGGCTGCGGCATCGTGCTGGTGTCCGCGGACATGAGCGAGGTATTCTCCCTGGCGGACCGCATCATTGTGTTCCACGAGGGCCACATCGCCGCGGAGATCACCGACGTGGCGAATTGCTCCGAGCAGCAGCTGGGCCGCTACATGCTCGGCATTGACAAGATGGAAAGAACGGAGGCGGCACAGTGAAAAAGAATATTGTGAAGCCTCTGCTGACGCTGCTCCTGCGCCTTGCGCTGGCGGTGGCCGTGGCGGCGATCGTGCTGGCGGGCGCCTGCCTCATGATGGAAGGCGACATGGCCGAGGTCATGACGGCCTTCTTCCTCGGCCCGATCGAGGATGAATACGCCATCGCGGAGATCCTGCGCGAGATGGTGCCCCTGATCTTCACCGGCGTGGCCGTCTCCCTGATGGTGCGCTGCGGCCAGTTCAACATGTTCGTGGAGGGCGCGTTCTTCGGCGGCGCCTTCCTGGCGGGCGTGCTGGCTCCCATGCTGGGCGAGAACTTCATCATCACCCCCGTCATTGCCATCCTGGCGGCGGCGGTAGCCATGGGCCTGATCGGCTATGTGCCGGCGAAGATGAAGTCCTCCCTGGGGGTGAACGAGTTCGTTTCCTCCCTGATGCTCAACTACATCGTCTACTGGGTGGTCATGTACCTGATCCATGGCGTGGCCGCGGACCCGGATTACCCCAACGCCACCATGTACCTGGAGGACGCCATGCGTCTGCCCTTCCTCAATGAGGATATCGAGCTGTCCTCCAACCTGTTGATCGCCCTGGTCGTGGCGGTGCTCAGCGGATTGTTCCTGTTCAAGACCAAGTGGGGCTATGCCCTGCGCATGACCGGCGATAACCCCACCTTCGCGGTGTACTCCGGCATCAAGGCGAAGTCCTACGTCACCTCCTCCCAGGTGATCGGCTCTGCCCTGGCGGGCATGGGCGGCGCGTCCTTCCTGCTGGGCAATTACTACCGTTTCCAGTGGGCGAGCCTTCCCAACTACGGCTTTGACGGCTTCGTCATCGCCTCCATCGCGGGCAACAACCCCTACGCGGTGCCGCTGGCGGCGCTGTTCCTGGGTTATCTGCGCGTGGGCGCGCTGCAGGTCAGCCGCCTGGGCGATATCCCCAACGAGGTCATCTACGTCATTCAGGCGATCATTATTATCCTCTTCGGCGCGCAGTTCGTGCTGAGCCGCAGAAAGAAGGGAGGCAAGAAGCATGCTTGATTGGATCTTCTCTGAAAGCTTCCTGGTCAATGTGATTGCCTACGCCATCCCGATCATCTTCGCCTCCTATGCGTCGCTGATCTCCAATAAGGCCGGCATCTCCGCCATCAACATTGAGGGCGCGATGAGCGTCGCTGCCGTCACCGGTGCGCTGGTGAGCCACTTTGCAAACTCCTGGGTGATCGGCCTGATCTGCGCGATGACCGCCGGCATCCTCATGATGATGCTCCTGGCGCTGTCCGCGCTCAAGCTCAAGGCGGATTCCTTCCTGAGCGGTATTGCGCTCAACACCTTCGCCACCGGCGCTTGCCTACTGATCGTCAAGGGCGTGCTGGATGGCCGCACGGACTCCTCCACCGCACCCAGCGTCCTGGTGCCCAGTGTGAACATCCCCCTCCTGAGCGACATCCCCGTGATCGGCAAGGCCATTTTCAGCCAGAACCTGCTGTTCTTCATCATGCTGGCCGTGCTGGCGCTGCTGATCCTGCTGCTGAACTGCACCCGTCTGGGCGTGCAGATCAAGACCGCAGGCTACCACCCTGAGGCGGGTGAATCCGTGGGCGTGAGCGTCAAGCGCACCCGCGTGATCGCGCTGATCATCTGCGGCGCGATGGCAGGTCTGGGCGGCGCGTACCTGTCCATGGCGAACCTGGGCTACTTCTCCGCCGGCATGGTGTCCGGCCGCGGCTTCATCGGCATTGCGGCGGAGGCCATGGGCGCGGGCATGCCCGTGAAGACCACGCTGTTCGCGCTGCTCTTCGGCGCGGTGGACTACTTCGCCGTGGGCGGTCAGACGGTGCTGTCCTTCCCCTACGAGCTGCTCAACACCCTGCCCTACCTGATGACCCTGCTGGCGCTGACCATCTATGCGGCGGCACACAACAAGAAGACCAACAAATAACCGACAGAAAGGCTATATATCATGAGCAAGAAAGCCTGGCAGATCGAACTGGAAACCATGCAGAACTCCATCCCCGTGGTCCTCAAGGATGAGGAGCAGGGCTGGAACTACGCCGAGACCCTGGAAATGGTGGAGGACGCCGCCGTCGCCATGAAGTGGCACAGCAACGTGCCCGGTTCCCACGCCGAGGAGCACGTCATCATCGGCGCCATGCAGGATATGGAGAACATGGGCTATGACATCTCCGCCGCCGAGGCGATGATCGAGACCGGCCGCAAGTACCTGGAGGAGGGCAACAAGTCCGCCCTGGCCGGTCACACCGCCCGCACCTGGCATGTGATGATGAACTCCCCCAAGATCCCCGATCATCCCTACTGGAAGCACACCATCTATGAGAGCTTCGAGCAGTATGCGGCGGCGGTCACCTTCCCCACCTATGAGTACGACATGGAGGGCGAGGACTTCCTGCGCCGCACCCATCTGGGCTGGCAGGGTCAGATCGTCGCCGGCGCCATCGGTACCGCGGTGGAGGGCTACGTCACCAAGAACATCCGCAAGGTCTTCGGCGAGATCTACGATTACCCCCGTACCCCCAACACCTTCAATGACGACATCACCTACGAGCTGGCGCTGATCAAGGCCATCGAGAAGGCCGGCAAGAACGTCACCTCCGCCGACATCGCCGAGCAGTGGGTCGCCCTGGTGCCCATGGGCTGGTCCGCGGAGGAAATCGCCCTGGCGAACCTCAAGCTGGGCGTGTTCCCGCCCATGAGCGGCTACCTGAACAACCCCTACCGCGAGTGGATCGGCGCTCAGATGCGCGGCGTCATCTGCGGTCAGCTCTTCCCCGGCAAGCCCTATGAGGCGGCCCGTCTGGCCTGGATGGACGGTCAGGTCTCCCACCACAACAACGGCATCCTGGGCGAGGTGTTCAACGCCGTGATGGCGAGCCTTTCCTACGTGGAGACCAACATCCGCAAGATCGTGAAGATGGCCATCGACATGATTCCTGCCGACAGCGAGTACTACACCGTTGTCAAGTTCGCCTGGGACGAGTGCCTCAAGCACGAGGACTGGGAATCCGCCTGGAAGGTGTGCGAGAAGAAGTACGAGCGCTACAACTGGATCCATGCCTACCCCAACGCGGCGGCGGAGGTCGTGGCCATGTACTTCGGCAACGGCGACTTTGACGAGACGATGCACATCATCGCCATGTGCGGCTGGGACGTGGACTGCAATGCCGCCCAGATCGCAACCGTCATCGCTGCGGCCAACAAGGTGGAGCTGAACGAAAAGTGGACCGCCCCCATCGGCGACAAGCTGGACACCTACATGCGCGACATCAAGAAGCTGAGCATCTACGAGCTGAGCAAGCACACCTGCGAGCTGGCCCGCATGCTCAACAGCTGAGGTGAGCGCCATGAAGATGGTCGTTTTCGGCTCCCTGAACATTGACAAGACCTATTCCCTGGAGGACTTTGTCCGCCCCGGCCAGACCATCTCTGCAAGCAAAATGGAGCAGTTCTGCGGCGGCAAGGGCTTCAACCAGGGCATCGCTCTGCGCCGCGCGGGCAATGAAGTGCACTTCGCCGGCGCAGTGGGCCAGGACGGCGGCATGCTGCTGGAGAACCTCGACCGCAACGGCATCAACCGCGACCACGTCAAGGTGACTGCCGGCGCCACCGGCCACGCCATCATCCAGCTGGACAAGAGGGGCGGCAACTGCATCATCATCCTGGCAGGCGCCAACGGCGAGATCACCGAGGCGGATGTGGAATCCACCCTGCAGAGCTTCGGCGAGGGCGACCTGATCGTGCTGCAGAATGAAATCTCCTGCGTGCCCTATATCCTGCGCCGCGCCCACGAGAAGGGCATGATCGTGGCCTTCAACCCCTCCCCCTACGATGCAAAGATTGCGGACTGCGACCTGAGCAACGTGGACTTCCTCCTCGTCAACGAGGTGGAGGGCGCGGGCATGGCGGGCTGCACCGATGCAAACGCCATCCTGGACACGCTGCACAGCCGCTATCCTGCGCTGAACATTGTGCTGACCCTGGGCGGCGACGGCTCCGTGTACCAGGATAAGAACGGCGCGCGCTTCACCTGCGGCATCCACAAGGTGGACGCGGTGGACACCACCGCCGCCGGCGACACCTTCACCGGCTTCTTCCTGTCGGAGATTCTGCGCCATGGCAACGCGGAAAAGGCCCTGCGCATCGCCTCCGTGGCAGCGGGCATCGCGGTGTCCCGCAAGGGCGCCGAGCCCTCCATCCCCACGATGGCGGAAGTGGAAGCGCTGCTGTAAGCGGCATCCCCAAGGCAAAACAGCAGCCCCTGCGACATACATCGCAGGGGCATTTTCATCATCTGCATGGCGCAGCATCGGAAGCCGCTGCGCGTCCCATCCTTATCGGTTGATGGATCCGGCCATGCGGCGGTAGGTGTGGCGGATTCCTCTGATGGCAATGGAATACGCCTGGATATTCTCCGGCAGAGACATGCCGCCGTAGCCTGCGTCGCCCAGATGGTGGATATCCGTGCCGGTCATTTTGCACATCAGGGCAATCTGACGGATGGTGTTGACATCCGCCCCTTCCTGGGAGGTACCAATGGCAGTGATCGTCAGACACCCCAGGCTGTGGGCGTAGCTGACCAGTTGGCGGATATACTCCATGGTGATGCCAGGCACCGTACCCGGGGCAGGGAGAAGAATGATATCCGCGCCAGCTGCAGCAAAGGCAGCGATATCGGCTTGCGTGATGATTTTCTCCGCGCCCTCCGCCAGGATGCCGGAGGCATGCATTTTCCCGGCAGCCAGGATCAGCCGGTCACCCAGTTCCTGCTTGAAAAGCCGCAGCGTCTGCTCAATGGCTTCATTGGTCACCCCAATGCCGGGATTCCCGGTGAGCAAAATGAAGTTGACACCCAGATCGGCAGCCTTCCGGGCATTTTCCAGGGTCGCTTTTCTTCCGCTGGTCATCGCCCACATGTTTTCCTCTGGATCCTCGGAGGACAGCACCTGTTCCACCGGTTCCAGGTTGATGCCGATGGGGCGGCCTGTCAGCTCCTTCAGCTTGTGGATGACCTGCGCAGGTTCGGTTTTCGGCAGGCCGTGGATCACAGGCTTTTGCACATCAAACATGTTCAGCAGGAGAATATCTGCGCCCATGGCAGCGGCAAATTCAGCGTTGGTAATGTCGCCCAGCATCGGCATCATGGCGCCGATGGTTTCGCAGGCGACAGTGCGGCCCTCGCTGGCTGCAATGGCGTCCAGCAATTCCTGACGGGTCATGCGAAGGAAGTCAGAACCTTGGCAATCCAGAATACGCTTCATGAGAAGTCCCTCCTTTTTCATCAGTATATCACACAATACCGGCCCGGTACACAGGAAAATGAAAGGATCCGGTGAAACCTGCCGGGTCCGGGTGCAGAAAACAAAAACAGACTGCATAAATTCACCATTTCCACTCGTTTCGATTGACAATTGAGCGGATTTTTGATACTCTATAACTATCTAGAAAGGCTGTATTGAGTCCTCTCTCCAGCGAGGACGGCGGCCGCATGGAAAGGTTGTTTTGAAATGGGTATTTTGAAGAAGCTGTTCGGCAAGAACATGGATGAATTCTGCGCGCCCATGACCGGCAAGGCTGTGGCGATCTCTGAAGTGCCCGACCCCACCTTTGCCGAAGGCATGCTGGGCAACGGTATCGCCATTGAGCCCGCCGAAGGTAAGGTTTACGCGCCCTGTGACGCCACGGTGGACATGATGTTTGCCACCGGTCATGCCGTCAGCCTGGTTGCTGACTGCGGCGCGGAAATCCTGATCCACGTGGGTCTGGAAACCGTCGGCCTGGAGGGCAAGCCCTTCACCGTGCATGTGAAGGACGGCGACAAGGTCAAGAAGGGTCAGCTGCTGATCGAAGCGGATCTGGACGCCATCAAGGCTGCCGGCCTGCCCATCATCACCCCCATGGTGATCTGCAACACGGATGCCTATTCCACCTTTAACACCAAGGTCGGCAAGAACGTGACCAACGCCGACGTGGTCATCGAGCTGGCGAAGTAAGGAGCTTTCTATGAAGAAAGGTATTGGTTTGCCGGTATTCCCCGGCGTAGCCATCGGCCCTGCGGTGGTTTACCGCAAGGCGCAGCGCACGCTGCCCATTCCCTCCGGCGATCCGGCGGTGGAAAAGGCGAAGTTCAATGCCGCGCTGGAAACTGCCCGCGCGCAGCTGACTGCCCTGTTTGAAAAGGCGAAGGTCGAAATCGGCGAAGAGCAGGCTGCCATTGTGGAAGTTCAGCTGCTGATGCTGGACGACCTGGACTACATCGACGGTGTGAACCTGGCCATCGAGGGCGGCGCTGCAGCGGCAATTGCAGCGCTGGATACCGGTGAAGAATTCGCCCAGGTATTTGCCGCCATGGACGATGAATACATGAACGCCCGCAGCGCAGACATCCGGGATATGTCCCACCGTCTGTACGACATTCTCTGCGGCAACACCGGCTTCCAGCTGCCGGAAGGCTCCTTCCTGCTGGTCGCCGAGGATCTCGCCCCCAGCGAGACCATTCAGCTGCCCCGTGAGCGGATCATGGCCTTTGTGACCCGTCAGGGCTCTTCTTCCAGCCATACCGCCATTCTGGCAAGAACGCTGAATATCCCCTCCCTCGTGCAGTCCGACATCACCTTTGATGCGGCGGAAGGCTGCCAGATTCTCGCGGTGGACGGCTTCACCGGCACCTGGTACGCCGATCCCGACGAGGAGACCCTGGCCATGCTCAAGGTCAAGCAGGCGGAGGCAGCCCAGGCCCGCAACGCCCTGGAAGCCTTCCGCGGCAAGGAGAGCATCACCCAGTCCGGCAAGAAGGTGCTTCTGGTGGCTAATATTGGCTGCCCTGAAGACGCTGTGGACGCCATCAAGGCGGATGCCGAGGGTGTGGGCCTGATGCGCAGCGAGTTCCTCTACCTGGGCCGGGATTCCCTCCCCACCGAGGATGAGCTGTTCGCGGCCTACAAGCAGGTTGCTGAAGTCATGGGCCATCGCCCCGTCGTCATCCGCACACTGGATATCGGCGCGGACAAGCAGGTCAGCTACCTGGGCCTGGAAGCGGAGGAGAATCCTGCGCTGGGCCTGCGCGGTCTGCGCATCTGCCTGACCAATGAGGAGATCTTCCGGCCGCAGCTGCGCGCCATCTACCGTGCCTCCGTCTATGGCAATCTGCACATGATGTTCCCGATGGTGGCCTCCGTCTGGGAGCTGAAGGCTGCCAAGGCGCTGTGCGTAAAGATCCGCAAGGAGCTGGAGGATGAGGGTTATCCCACCAAGGACGTGCCCATCGGCGTGATGGTGGAGACCCCTGCTGCCGCTGTGCTGGCCAACGAGCTGGCCAAGGAAGCCGCTTTCTTCTCCGTGGGTACCAACGATCTGACCCAATACACCCTGGCAGTGGACCGTCAGAATGCCAAGCTGGGCGAGTTCTACGATCCCTACCACCCTGCGCTGCTGGCGTTGCTGGCCCATATTGCCAAGGCCGCCAATGACAATGGTATCTGGGCGGGCATCTGCGGCGAGCTGGGCGCTGACCCCAAGATGCAGGAAAAGTTCATCGAGATGGGCTACACCGAGCTGAGCATGGCCGCCGGCCGCATCCTGGAATCCAGGAAGCTGGTCTGCGAATCCAATGTTTAATTCATCATCAATATCACGAAAGTGAGGTACACTCCAATGAAAGAGATCAAGCACGTCATCAATGATCCCCTGGGCATGCACGCCCGTCCCGCCGGCATGCTGGTGAAGGCTGTTGCGCCCTTTGCTTCCAAGATCACCGTGACCGCCCCCACCGGCACCGCTGACGCCAAGCGCCTGATGGCGCTGATGCGCCTGGCCGCCAAGCAGGGCATGGAACTGACCATCACCATCGAGGGCGCTGACGAAGAGAAGGCCGCCGCCGAGCTGCAGGCGTTCCTGACCGCCAACCTGTGATTTCGGCCATCCCCGGGCACATGTCCCGGTGCTGGCTACGCTCTGCCAATGCAAGCATTGGCTATCGCTAGTCGGACTCAAGCCCGACCTCCCTTTTCGGCCATCCCCGGGCACATGTCCCGGTGCTGGCCGAATGCGGAAAACTTACCTTACACGAACAAACGGCCGATCGGGCCACTTGTGTCCCGACCAGTGAGTGAGTGCAGATTTTCGCAAAAGTGCTTTCAGCACTTTTGCGACACCCCATGGTACACGGCTGTCGTGGGCCGGCAGCTCTGTATATAGTAACACAAGAGAATTTTAGGAGGTTCATCACTATGATGAAGCATCTTCAGAAGCTGGGCAAGGCCATGATGCTGCCCGTCGCTGCGCTGCCCATCTGTGGTATCCTGATGGGTCTGGGCTACGCTCTGGCTCCCGCTGCCATGGGCGCTGCCGGCGCTACCGAAGGTTTCGCTTACGTTCTGGGCGTCTTCCTGATCAAGGCTGGCGCTGCTCTGATCGACAACATGGCGATCCTGTTCGCCATCGGTGTTGGCGTTGGCCTGGCCAAGGATAACGACGGCACTGCCGGCCTGGCCGGTATGGTTTCCTACCTGATGATGACCACCCTGCTGGCTCCCGGTTCCGTGAGCACCATCGCCCCCGGCATGATCGCCTCTGAAGTCAATCAGATGGCTTTCGCCAAGGTCGGCGGCAATGCCTTCATCGGCATCCTGGGCGGCATCATCGGCGGCATCTGCTACAACAAGTTCAAGGGCACCAAGCTGCCTGACTTCCTGGCCTTCTTCTCCGGCAAGCGCGCTGTGGCCATCGTGACCGCTGTGGCCTCCATCGTGGTCTCCGCGATCCTGCTGTTCGTGTGGCCCGTGATCTTCGGCGCTCTGTACTCCGTCGGTCAGGCCATCGTTAAGATGGACGCTGTGGGCGCTGGCATCTACGCCTTCCTGAACCGTCTGCTGATCCCCACCGGCCTGCATCACGCTCTGAACAACGTGTTCTGGTTCGACACCATCGGCCTGGGCGACCTGAATGCCTACTGGGCCGGCCTGGTTGAAGGCGGCACCATGGCCAACGGCAACGAGATCACCTGGTCCGTTGGTTCCTACATGGCTGGCTTCTTCCCCTGCATGATGTTCGGTATCCCCGGCGCTGCTCTGGCCATGATCCAGACTGCCAAGAAGAAGAATCGCAAGATCGCTGCCGGTATCGTTGGTGCCGCTGCCCTGTGTTCCTTCATCTGCGGCGTGACCGAGCCCTTCGAATTCGCCTTCATGTTCCTGGCCTTCCCCCTGTACGTGGTGTATGCTGCCCTGTACGGCATCTTCGCCGCCATCACCGTGGCCCTGGGCTTCCGTGCCGGCTTCTGCTTCTCCGCTGGCGCGACTGACCTGGTCTTCTCCGCTTCCCTGCCCGCGGCTGCCAACACCTGGCTGATCATCCCCCTGGGCATCGCTGCCTTCGTGGTGTTCTACTTCGTGTTCAAGTTCGCCATCATCAAGTGGGATCTGAAGACCCCCGGCCGTGAGGACGATCAGGAAGGCGAAATGAAGATTGAGCTGGCTAACGACGACTTCACCGCTATGGCCCAGATCATTCTGGAAGGCCTGGGCGGCAAGGAGAACGTTGCCTCCATCGACCACTGCATCACCCGTCTGCGTCTGGAAGTTAAGGACCGCCTGCTGGTTGACGAGAAGAAGATCAAGTCCTCCGGCGTCTCCGGCGTGATCCGTCCTGGCAAGACCTCTGTGCAGGTTGTTATCGGCCCCAAGGTTCAGTTTGTCTTCGAAGAGTTCAAGAAGATCGCTGAGTAAGACAACTCTGTGATACTGCGGCCCACGCGGTAGATAACAGCGCTGCCCCGGAGAGAAATCTCCGGGGCAGTTTTTTGTTTCACGCCAGCAGCCAGACACAAGGGGACAAAGACGGCTTGTCTGCCGTTTTTCGCCCTGTCAAGCATTGCTTGCTTTACTTGATGCGCAGGCTGCAGGTATAATACCCTCCAGATAACACATCCCTGCAAGGTGTGAAAGGGGGCCGAAGCGATGAATATCGGAACTGAAATCCAGAAAATCCGGAAAGCGCGAGGCATGACACAGGAAGAATTCGGCGGTATCTTTCATGTGACAAGGCAGGCGGTATCTCATTGGGAGAACAGAGATTCCCATAGTTAATGATACGACCCCATAACTCACGCTTACACAGCTTGTTCACAACACAAAAAGGAGAACAAGCAGATGAAACTGATCACCTGCGAATTCAACATGGACAGCGGCTGCGTCGAGCTGCGATTTGATAATGGAACCGAGCTGGATATCGACTGCACTGTAGTGGAATCGGAGTATGCTCACACTGTGCAGCAAAAGACAGAACTGGACTGGTTGGTCACAATGCTCCAGTGGAGTACGCGCAATTGGTGCTGAACAAGCGGATTCGTGATTATCTAAACATTGTCATCAAGTAATCGAACAACACATTACGATGCCCGTCAGCAACCAAGTGTAGCTCTGTAAAAAGTCGTTTTCACATTTACATAGCAAAGAAGCAAGTTAATATAGTCAAGAATTGCCGAGAGCGACCTTGCGGTTACTCTCGGCAATTTCTTTTATTTTTCCACGCTCATCCAGCAACCTTCTGCTCCGATCCCGTCTTCGGGAGGTGTAAGTATGCCTTTATCAATAAGGCATTCAATTACTGCATCGAAAATGGGCAGATTGGCAAGTTGGTTGGCAAATTTCCATTCTCCAAGAAGATGATCCGGCACAGCCTTCTGGATAAGTGCAGCAAGTTTGCTTGCAACAATTTCTGCATCGTCATCGAAATAACCGGTTTGCAAAGCGTTGCTGAGGTCAAATAGTCTGCTGCAATCAGAAAGCGTGTTCACAAGAATCTTTGTATAGAGCATATTCCCGTCACGCAGCAGATACCCGCACTCAATAGCTTTCGCTGCCTGTTCTTTTTCCCTTTCGGACAAACAAGCAATATCTAGCCCATCTATCGCCTGGAGTGCGAGCTGAATCTGAGGATCGTTAGACACATTGAGTCCACAGTGAAAATGCTTCTTGATGCGGTTGACATAAATATTCTCAAGATGAACACTGGCAAAACTACAAACGTTCTGTGCATCTACTCCATCCCGACCGGCACCATAGTCCTTCCCATTGTCTACATATCCGAAGATGCTGAACAGGCGCTTGGGTTCTGCTACATTCGAAAAATGATTTCTTGCCATCGCTCGCCGAACACAATACGCGAAAGCATCGGCTATGTTGAATACCTGCTGCCAGAGGATCAGATTCATATCCACTTGCCTGTTAAGGTAAGGGAATGCAAGATACTCAGTCTTATGGTCTTCAATATACTTCGATACACCCGAACGATAAAACAATAACCCGCCACTATTTCGAGTTTCGCACTCCGTCACTGTCAGGGCTGCAAGCAGCCCAGATGACTGTTCCTCCGTGCAAGGAAGCGATTTTGCAAGCAAAATCGCACGAAGACCACCGTGCAGGGGCTTCGCCCCGCAGCTCGTCAAAAAACTCGCCTTTGGCGACTTTCTTGACAGTCAGCAACACTTACACAGATGTTTTGCTTTCACTCATATTCAGCCTTCTCCTTCGAGATAAGTCAAGAGCTGCTGGATATTCTTCTTGCCAAAGGTGACCTGCTCGTTATTCACGACCAGACAGGGTACGCTCATAACCTGATAACGATTCTTCAACTGTTCGAAATGTGCAAGATCATACACTTCCGCAGTCACATTGGGATTGAGGGCTGCGATGTGCTGTGCTGCCACAACCAGGTCAGGACACATGGTGCAGGAAAGGGACACCAGCACCTTCATCTCCACCGGTTTGTTCAGTGCAGCAATGGCCTGGCGTGTATCTTCATCCAGCGTCTGACCGGGCCCTGCTGCATTATACAGGCCCAGCACAAAGGAAGTGAACTCATGTCCACCAGGAACGCCGTGGAAGGCCAAACCAGTCCATGAGCCATCCTGCTGACAGACGCGCATGCAGGGGGTATCCTGCGAGGAGGCGGAGCGTTCGGCCACCCGTACTGTTAGTTTGTCCGTTATGCTGGCCAGCTCTGTCATGAAGTGCTCCAGCTCTGTGGATACGGAGCGTTCGTCAAGATACAGTACCAGTTGCAGCGGGTGTGCCATACGGCTGAACACCGTGTCCAGCTGCTGGCGCATTTCCGGGGTAAACAGGGAGCCGCCGGGGACTGCGCCTGTTTCCGGTGTAGATGGCTGCTCTTTAGCTGTGCGGGCTGGCTGCTGAGGCTGCAAGCCTGTTTTTCGCTGCATGGCGGCAGCGTATTTCTCCAGCTCCGTGGCGGCCAGCGCGCCATCGCCGGTGGCCGTGACCACCTGCCGCAGAGGCTTGATACACACGTCTCCTGCCGCATACACGCCGTTCACGCTGGTTTTCAGGGAGCCGCCAGTCAGGATGTAGCCCTTCTCATCAAGCTCCACAAGGCCCTTCACCAGTCCGCTTGCCGGTTCATACCCGGCAAAAACGAACACACCGAAGGATTCGCCGTCTTTGCTGCGATACTCCGTTTCCTCACCCGTTTTGGTATTGCGCCAGCGGGCGTAGGTCAGGCCGTTTTCTCCGGAAACCTCCAGCAATTCCGTAGTGGGCAGGATGGAGATCTTCTCGTGCCTGCGGGCGGGTTCGGCAGCCGCTTCTGCGCAGGTGAAGTCCTCCGTTTTCATCAGGATGGTCACATGGCGGGCGAACTTGGTCAGGAAGACGCTCTCTTCTGCCGCCGCAAAGCCGCCGCCTACCACGAAAACCTCCTTGCCAGTGAAAAACTCGCCGTCGCAGGTGGCGCAGTAGGCAACGCCGCGGCCCTTGTGCTCGACTTCGCCCTTGAAGCCCACCATCCGCGGGTGCGCTCCGGTGGCCAGCAGCACGCCAAAGCATTGATAATCACCGCGCCCCGTACGGACGGTCTTGACGTCGCCCGTCAGGTCAAGTCCGGTCGCCTCTGTCAGCAGGAATTCGGCGCCGAAGGCTTCCGCCTGCTGCTGCATGGTGTCCGTCAGGGCTTTGCCGCTGGTTTTGCCGATGCCAGGGTAATTCACCACCTCGTGGGTGATGGTGATCTGCCCACCGAACTGCTCCTTCTCCAGCACCAGCACCCGGTAGCGCGCCCGGGCCAGATAGATGGCGGCGGTGAGCCCCGCAGGCCCGCCGCCGATGATGATCACGTCGTAGAGATTTTGTGTGTCTGTCATCACAGCTGTCCCACCAGATCCAGACTGGGCTTCAGGGTTTCCGCACCGGGCGTCCAGTTGGCGGGGCAAACCTGATCGCCATGGGCGTGGACGAACTGGCAGGCCTGCACCTTGCGGAAAAGCTCCTCTGCGTTGCGGCCCACGTTGCCCGCCGTGACCTCATAGCCCACGATCTTGCCCTCGGGGTTGATGATGAACGTGCCGCGCTCCGCCAGACCGTCGGATTCGAACAGCACCTGGAAATCGCGGGACAGGGCATGGGTCGGGTCTGCCAGCATGGGATAGTTGATCTTGCGGATGCGTTCGGACGCATCGTGCCACGCCTTATGGACGAAATGGGTATCGGTGGACACCGCGTAGACCTCGCAGCCCACATTGCGGAACTGCTCGTACTTGTTCGCCAGATCCTCCAGCTCCGTCGGGCAGACGAAGGTGAAGTCCGCCGGATAGAAGAAGAATACGCTCCACTTGCCGAGGATATCCTCCTTGGAAACAAACTTGAAGTCATTGGCGTGATAGGCATAGGCCTTGAAATCGGATACTTCCTTGTTGATCAGAGACATGCTGTTACCTCCTTTTCGGCCATCACCGGGCGTAAAGCCCGGCGCTGGCTACACTTCGGTTAATGCAAGCATTAACCTCGTTAGTCGGGCGTTGCCCGACCTCCTCTTCGGCCATCACCGGGCGTAAAGCCCGGCACTGGCTACATTTCGGTTAATGTAAGCATTAACCTCGTTAGTCGGGCGTTGCCCGACCTCCTCATTGTTTCCACAGATTGTGCTGGTTGCAGAATGCATAGAGCTCCCGCACCTCATCGCCTTTGCACAGGGCGAATTTGGCCCTGGGCTTGTCCGTGGGTTTCAGGTGAGCATACTGGATGACGTGCTCGCCCTCCAGGCACACCCACTCGATGTAATGCTCCTCCGTCATGGGGTGCTCCACGGCCCCCACTGTCACATGCACCGTATCGCCCTCCCGGGTATATACGGGCATATGCTTTTCGCCGGAAGCCTCCGTGGTGCCGGGCTCCAGGCGGTGCATCTTCTCGCCGCAGCACTGCACCGGCACACCGGCATCGTGGATCATCGCCAGGATATTGCCACAATGTCGGCAGGTATAGAATTTCTGTTTCATGCGAATCCCTCCCTCTGCGTTCAGTATGTCCGGTGCGGGGTAAATAATGCGCCGGAATCCGGGCATCATAGCGATGAAACGCTGCAAGGAGTTTGAATGATGAAGCAAAGCAACTCGCACTTGAAAGGCTTTATCCCCTATGCGCTGGCAGCCTTTATGATCAGCCTTGTCGGCGGATTCTCCGCTGTGCTTGGACCTGCCTTTGTGCAGGATATGGGGATCGCCTACAACAATACCACCTGGACGGCACTGGCCCAGGCCATGTCCACCGCAGCCTTTGCGCCGATCCTTGGCAAGCTGGGCGATGTTCTGGGCCGACGCGTCACGCTGCTGACGGGCATCGTTGTCTACACGCTGGGCAATGCGCTGGCGGCCCTTGCGCCGTCGCTGCCGGTGATGCTGATCGCCCGGTTCATCGTGGGCGTGGGCAGTGCAGCCGTGGCGCCGGTGGTGCTGTCCTACATCGTGACGGATTTCCCGCCCCATCGGGTCGCCAAGGGATTTTCACTGTACATGCTTATCTCCAGCG
>SVGL01000023.1 GCA_015056325.1 Clostridiales bacterium
GGAACGACGTGTTCATGCAGTACAACAAGCAGAAGGACGGCACCTTCATCCCGCTGGAGAAGAAGAACGTCGATACCGGCATGGGCCTGGAGCGCACCATCTGCGTGCTGACCGGCAAGAAGACCGTGTACGAGACCGACGCCTTCACCGGCATCATCGCCAAGATCGCCGAGCTGTCCGGCAAGGGCTATGAGGACGACGAGGCCACCACCCGCGCCTTCCGCGTGGTTGCTGACCACCTGCGCACCTCCACCTTCATCCTGGGCGATGACCGCGGCGTGTCCCCCTCCAACACCGACCAGGGCTACATCCTGCGCCGCCTGATCCGTCGTGCCGTCCGTTACGGCATGTCCCTGGGCATGGCCGAGGGCTTCACTGCCGAGATCGCGCAGGTCATCATCAACCAGTATAAGGATGTGTATCCCGAGCTGGATCGCAACGCCGCCTTCGTCACCGAGCAGCTCAAGCTCGAGGAAGGCCGCTTCGCCCGTACCCTCAAGCAGGGCGAAAAGGAGTTCGAGAAGGTCTACAACAACACCGTGAACACCAAGGCCTTGCTGGAGTCCATCCTGTCCGCCGAGGACAAGATCGCCTTCGCCCAGGAGATGGCCAAGGTGAAGAAGCTGCGTCCCTCTCCCGACATGATGCCCATCATCGAGGCTGCGAACGCCGCTGACGAGGCCGCCCTGGTTGCCGCCGTGAACGCCCGTATGGCGAGCCTCAACGTGCTGGACGGCCGCAGCGCCTTCAAGCTCTACGACACCTTCGGTTTCCCGATCGAGATGACCATCGAGCTGGCCGCTGAAAAGGGTCTGACCGTGGACGAGGCGGACTTCGCCGAGCGCTTCAAGCAGCATCAGGAGAAGAGCCACCAGGGCGCCGAGCAGAAGTTCAAGGGCGGCCTGGCCGACCACAGCGAGCAGACTGCCAAGCTCCACACCGCCACCCACCTGCTGCACAGCGCGCTGCGCAAGGTGCTGGGCGACGAGGTTGCCCAGAAGGGCTCCAACATCACCGCTGAGCGTCTGCGCTTCGACTTCTCCTTCGGCCGCAAGATGACCGCTGAGGAAGTGGCCGAGGTCGAGCGTCTGGTGAACGTCGCCATCGAGGCGAAGGTTCCCGTCATCTGCGAGGAGATGACCGTGCCCGAGGCCAAGGAAAAGGGCGCGATCGGCCTGTTCGAAAGCAAGTACGGCGAGAAGGTCCGCACCTATAAGATGGGCGAGTACTCCTTCGAGATCTGCGGCGGCCCCCATGCCGAGAACACCGGCGACCTGGGCTCCTTCAAGATCCAGAAGGAAGAGAGCTCCTCTGCGGGCGTGCGCCGTATCAAGGCGGTTATCAAGTAAGAGAAAAGGGGCGAAGCCCCCTGCCCCTGTCCGATGAGGATGGGGGCGGTTTTTTACATGTTGACTGTACAGTTGCCCCCGCGTTCTCCCTCAGTCAGCGAGCAGGCTCGCTGCCAGCTCCCTCCCGGAGGGAGCTCTTCGTCGCCTTCCCTGCAGCGGTTCGATCAAGCAGCAAAAAAGCGATCGTGCAGCACCTAACCCTGAGCTCCCTCCGGGAGGGAGCTGTCGCCCGCAGGCGACTGAGGGAGAACGCGGCACTCGCACCACTACCTACACGCACATAGAAGGACGACCCTTCCACCCAGGAAAGGCCGTCCTCTCACATCCCGGCATCAGTCCCAGTATTCCTCCGGCGCGCCGAGATACGCCTTGTACAGGTTCAGGATCTCCAGCACGTCGTCGGTATGGTCGTTGACGCTTTCTTCCTGACGGTCCAGCAGCCACAGGTAGTATTCCGTGATGCACTCGATCAGCGAGTAGAGAATCTCATCAAAGCACCACTTCTCCCACCGGACGGGCACGTCGGCGACGGGCATGTCGTCCTCGTCGGACAGCTCCTCCGGGCGGGCGTCCGGCTTGAAGTAGATAATGTAGCCCATGCGCTGGTGCTGGCGGTTGACCAGGTAGTGGCGGTGCCTGAGGTCGATCCACAGCGTCACGGGAAAGACGAAATTCGCCTCTGCCCAGGCGAAAAAGTCGCGGAAGCGCTCGCGGTATTCCTCGTCAATCTCTCGGTCAAAGCCGAAGTCGATCTCCCGGCGCACACCGGGAACGACAGGCCAGTCGCGGTGTTTGACCTGCGCCCACACATTGTCGGGGCGGATGTTCATGGTCATTCCTCCTTCATGCACAACGGGAGACGCCTCCATCATGCGGATGCGTCTCCCGTTACATATTTACTTCTGCTCCGGCTTGCGGGCCTTCGCGCGCAGCTGATGATCCAGGATCTTCTTGCGCATGCGCAGGGACTTGGGGGTGATCTCCAGCAGCTCGTCGTCGTCGATGAACTCCAGGCACTCCTCCAGGGAGAGCGGGTGCACGGAGATCAGGCGCATCGCGTCCTCGGAGGCGGAGGCGTTGCGCATGTTGGTGACGTGCTTCTGCTTGCAGACGTTCACCGCCAGGTCCATGTTGTGGGCGTTCTGGCCGCAGATCATGCCGCCGTAGACCTCCTGGCCCGCGCCGATGAACAGCGTGCCGCGCTCCTGGGCGTAGAACAGACCGTAGGAGGTGGAGGTGCCGGTCTCGAAGCAGATCATCGCGCCCACGCTGCGGTGGGGGATGTCACCCTTGACGGGCTCGTACTTCTCAAACACGGAGGACATGATGCCTTCGCCGCGGGTGTCGGTCATGAACTCGGAGCGGTAGCCGAAGAGGCCGCGGGAGGGAACCAGGAACTCCAGGCGCACGCGGTCCAGGCCGGACATGGATTCCAGGATGCCGCGGCGGCGGCCGATCTTCTCGATCACCGCGCCGGCGCTGGCCTGGGGCGTATCGACCACCAGGCGCTCGATGGGCTCGCATTTCACGCCGTCGATCATCTTGTAGATGACCTGGGGCTTCGACACGGCGAACTCATAGCCCTGGCGGCGCATGTTCTCAATCAGGATGGACAAGTGCAGCTCGCCGCGGCCGCAGACCTCGAAGGCGTCGGTGGTCTCGGTGTCGTTGACGCGGAGGCTGACGTCGGTCTGCAGCTCGCGCATCAGGCGGGCGCGCAGGTGACGGCTGGTCACGTACTGGCCCTCGCGGCCGGCGAAGGGAGAATCGTTGACCTGGAAGGTCATGGTAACGGTCGGCTCGGAGATTTTCACGAAGGGGAGGCCCTCGATGCAGCTCGGGTCACAGACGGTGTCGCCGATGGAGATGTTCTCCGCGCCGGACAGGGCCACGATGTCGCCCATGGAGACCTCTCCCGCATCCACGCGGCGCAGGGCCTGGTAAGTATACAGGTTGCCCAGGCGCCACTGGGGAGAAGTGTGGCCGGTTTCCAGGTTGGTGTGGACAACGTTCATGCCCTGCTTGAATTTGCCGCGCACCACGCGGCCCACGCCGATACGGCCCACGTACTCGGAGTAGTCGATGGTGGAGATCAGCACCTGCGCGGGGCCGTCGGGATCGCCCTCGGGCGCAGGGATGTACTTCAGGATGGACTCGAACAGGGGCTTGAGGTCAACACCGGGCTCCTCCATGTTGAGCGTGGCGGTACCCTTGCGGGCGGACACGTACAGGATGGGGTTGTCCAGGGTGGATTCGTCGGCGTCCAGGTCGATCAGCAGGTCGAGGATTTCGCCCGTGACCTCCTCGCAGCGCTGGTCGGGGCGGTCGATCTTGTTGATGACGATCAGCACCTTCAGCTTGAGATCCAGGGCCTTCTTCAGCACGAAACGGGTCTGGGGCATGGGGCCTTCGAAGGAGTCCACCAGCAGCAGCACGCCATCCACCATTTTGAGGACGCGCTCCACCTCGCCGCCAAAGTCCGCGTGTCCGGGGGTATCGACGATGTTGATCTTGGTGTCGCCGTAGTGCACAGCGGTGTTCTTGGCCAGGATGGTGATGCCGCGCTCGCGCTCGATGTCGCCGGAATCCATCACGCGGTCAACAGTCTGCTGATTCTCGTGATAGGCGCCGCCCTGCTTGAGCATCTGGTCGACCAGCGTGGTCTTGCCGTGGTCAACGTGGGCAATGATGGCAATGTTGCGAATGTCTTCGCGGATCATGAATAACATCTCCTTTACCAGAGGCGCTGCCTCTGGACTCTGCCAAAGGGCCACAGGCCCTCTGGACTCCCTTTTCCGGCCCTTTGGGCCGGGTGATAATATGCACATTGTTGTGAATGAACAGATAAAGCGCCCGCCGAAGGCGGAGATGGGATTCCAAAGGGGCATTGTCCCTTTGGCAGGGTGCAGGGACGGCGTCCCTGCTTACAGTCTGTTCGCCGTCTCCGCCAATTCCAGGCCCTCGTTGTTCTCACAGGCCAGGCGGATCGACCACTCGTTTTCGAACAGCAGCACATCGCGGTCACGGCTGTCCTTGGCGCGGCCGGAGGTGGAGGTCAGCTTCAATTTGTCGATCTCCTTGGGGGAGTTCACCACCCAGCGCACGTAGCGGAAGGGCATGGACTCCATCACGATCTCGACCTGGTACTCGGTCTTCAGGCGGTGCTCCAGCACTTCAAACTGCAGCACGCCGACCACGCCGACCATGAACTCCTCGCGGCCGGTCTCGGTGCGGATGAAGGTCTGGATGGCGCCTTCCTCCGCCAGCTGGGTGATGCCCTTCTGGAACTGCTTGCGCTTCATGCTGTCCACGGGACGCACGCGGCTGAAGTGCTCAGGCGCGAAGACCGGGATGTTCTCGTAGTGGAACTTGGGACCGGTGGACAGCGTATCGCCCAGCTGATAAATGCCGGGGTCAAACAGGCCGATGATGTCGCCCGCCCAGGCTTCCTCCACGGACTCACGGGCGTCCGCCATGAACTGCTGGGGCTGCTTGAGGGCCACCATCTTGTTCGTGCCGGAGTGCCAGACCTCCATGCCCTTTTCAAACGCGCCGCTCACGATGCGCATGAACGCCAGACGGTCGCGGTGGGCAGGGTTCATGTTGGCCTGAATCTTGAAGATGAAGCCGGAGAAATAGGGGTTCTCCGGGCCGATGACGCCCGCGTCGGACTGGCGGGGCAGCGGCGGATTGGTGTACTGCAGGAAGCGGTCCAGGAAGGGCTCCACGCCGAAGTTGGTGACGGCGGAGCCGAAGAACATGGGGGTCAGCTCACCCTTGCGGACCTTCTCCAGGTCGAAGGCGTCGCCGGCCTCGTCCAGCAGCATGATCTCCTCTTCCAGACGGTCGATGTAGTGCTGATCCAGCACATGGGGCAGCGCCTCATCGCCCAGGGCAATCTCCAGCTCGTCCACGCGCTTAGAGCCATGGTCGCCGCCGGAGTACAGCGTGATGGTCTCCGTGTCGCGGTGGTACACGCCCTGGAAGTCGCCGTCCACGCCGATGGGCCAGTTGATGGGGCAGGAACGGATGCCCAGCACCTGCTCCAGCTCCTCCATCAGGGCGAAGGGATCCTTCGCGGCGCGGTCCATCTTGTTCACGAAGGTGAAGATGGGGATGTTGCGCATGCGGCAGACCTTGAACAGCTTGATGGTCTGGGCCTCAACGCCCTTCGCCGCGTCGATCAGCATGACGGCAGCGTCCGCGGCCACCAGCACGCGGTAGGTATCCTCGGAGAAGTCCTGATGGCCAGGGGTATCCAGGATGTTGATGCGGAAGCCCTCTTCCGGGATTTCGACGGGTTCCTCGCCGGAGCCGGGGAAGGGCTGCACCTTCGCAGGCTTATACTCAAACTGCATGGCGGAGGAGGTGACGGAAATGCCGCGCTGCTTCTCGATCTCCATCCAGTCGGAGGTGGCGTGCTTGTCGGACTTGCGGGCCTTGACCGAGCCGGCACTGCGGATCGCGCCGCCGTAGAGCAGCAGCTTTTCGGTCAGGGTGGTCTTACCTGCGTCAGGATGGGAAATAATCGCAAATGTACGGCGCTTCTCGACCTGCTCGTGGAGCATGTCGCGGAAGGCCTGGGTATCGGTGGTGGGGAGCATGGGAGACCTCCTTATATCGGGTCAAAGCGATTTATTGTATAGCGGTGGGGAATGGGTTGTCAAGGGGGGGACACTCCCTCAGTCAGCCTCGCGGCTGACAGCTCCCTCGAGAGGGAGCCTTTTGGTCGCGTGCCCAGTAACTAAGCCTCCCTCTCGAGGGAGGTGGCATCGCGCTTGCGCGATGACGGAGGGAGCCTCCTTACGGCGGCCCGACCTTAACAACACATTTCATACGATCATTCCTTATAATCCTGCAGACTCACAGACACCATCTTACTCACGCCCTGCTCCTCCATGGCCACGCCGAAGAGGGAGTTGCAGCGCTCCATGGTGCCCTTGCGGTGGGTGACGACGATGAACTGCGTACCCTCGGAGTACTCGCGTAGGTAGTCGGCGTAGTAGCCGATGTTGGCGTCATCCAGGGCGGCCTCGATCTCATCGAGGATGCAGAAGGGCGTGGGCTTCAATTTCAGCGTCGCGAAGAGGATGGCGATGGCGGTCAGCGCGCGCTCGCCGCCGGACAGCAGCGACAGCAGCTGCAGCTTCTTGCCCGGAGGCTGGGCGTTGACCTCGATGCCGCAGTTCAGCGGATCCTCCGGGTCCATCAGGAGCAGCTCCGCCTTGCCGCCGCCAAACAGGCGCGTAAAGGTTTCGGAGAAGTACCCCTGGAGCCTGGTGAAGTTGTCCACGAAGGTGACGCGCATCTGCTCCAGCAAGCGCTCGATCAGCTCCCGCAGGTCAGCCTCGGCGGCGCGCAGGTCGGCCTGCTGGCTGGTCAGATCATCCACGCGGGCCTTGGTTTCGGCGTATTCCTCCACCGCGCCCACGTTGACATTGCCCAGCGCGCGGATGGCGGCGTTCAGCTCGCCAGCCCGCTTGTCGGCCTCGCGCTCGTGGAACCCCTCCGCCTGGCGGAATTCCTCCGCGCCTGCGTAGGTCAGCTTGTAGGTATCCCAGATGCGGTTTTCGAGGTTGCGCTGCTCGGATTCGACTCTTTGGTGGGTCATCTCCAGGCGGTGCTGCTTCTCGCCGTCCCGCTTGTAGGATTCGTGCAGGCCCTCGATATCATGCAGCAGCTCGCGCAGGCGGGTCTGGGCGGCGGTGCGCTTTTGCTCGATGGCCTGAGCGGTTTGCTCCTGCTGCTTCTGCTCCAGTTGACGCAGGGTGACGTCGTTCTCTGCCTGGGTGATGGCAGCGGCGTCCTGAGCGTCCATGTCATCCATGAGGGCGAGCTGCTCCAAGCGGCGCTCCTGTTCGCGCAGGATCTGATTGCGGTCCGCGTCGAAGTGGCTCTGGTCGCGGCGGAGGTTATCCAGCCCGTGGCGCAAATCCGCCAATTGCAGCGTGCGGGTCATGACGCGGTCGCTGGCCTCAGCGGCGGCGGCGCGGGCGGATGCCAGGGCCTTTTGCAGCTCGGCGGTGCGCTTCTCCATCGCGGCCTGATCCATGGTCACGTCGCCCGACTGGTTGTCGATGGCGGCCAGCTGGTTCTCGATGTCCTCGAGGGCCTCGCGGAGCTGAACGGCAGCCAGCTCGGTCTGCTCGATGCGGTCGCGATGAGCGTCCAGTGCATCGGAAGCGCTGGCGAAGCGGGCCTGCTCGCGGGTGACGGCGATCTCCTGCTGATGCACGTCTTCCAGCGCATCGGCGATGGCCTGGCGGAGCTCGGCCTTGCGCTGTTGACCCTCTGCGAGCTTCATTTTCATCGCGTCCAGGTCAGCCTTGCCCCTGCGCAGGACTTCGGTCAGCTCCTTCAGCTCGCGCTCGCGGCTGAGGAAGTTCGACACCTTCGACTGCACCGAGCCGCCGGTCATGGAGCCGCCGGAGTGCATCACGTCGCCCTCCAGGGTCACCAGGCGGAAGCTGTGCCCGCCGGCGCGCATGATCGGGATGCCGTGGTCGAGGTTGTCCGCGATGATGGTGCGGCCCAGCAGGTTTTCGATGATGCTGCGGTATTCCGGCGCGCATTGCACCAGCTCGCTGGCCACGCCGATGCAGCCGGGCATCTTCAGCACGGAGCGGGCGTTCTGGTTCAGCGTTTGCGGGCGGATGGCGCTCATGGGCAGGAAGGTCGCGCGACCGAAGCGATTCTGGCGCAGGTAGTTGATGAGCTCCTTGGCCGTTTCCTCGGTGTCGGTGACGATGTTCTGCTGTGCCGCACCCAGGGCCATGTCGATGGCGGTTTCATACTGCTGGGGGACGGTCATCAGTTGGGCCAGCACGCCCTTGACGCCCTTCATATTCCGCTGGGATGCGTACTGCACCGCGCGGCGGACGGACTGGTTGTAGCCCTCCATGTCGCGGACCATTTCGGTCAGCACGCCGTGGCGGGATGTCGCTGCCTGCAGCTTGGCGGACAGCTCCTCCGCGCGGGAACGCTGGTGATTCAGCGTCGCGTCGTGGGTGTTGAATTCGGCAACGCGCTCGGCGTGGACAGCCTGAAGCTCTTCCTGATGCTGCTGCTCCAGTTGCACCTGGCCGCGGGCCTCCTCGGCCTCGGTGACCAATTCAGCCTCCTGCTCGTGGAGTTTCTCTGCGGAAGCCTCAATCTCGGCGAGTCGTGCCGTCATCTGACCCTGCATGGTGTTGAGGCGGGTCTGCTGGTTCTTCACGTCGGAGACGCGGTTCATCGCGCTGATGACGGCAGCCTTGTGGGCTTCGAGGGCCTCGTCGGCCTCGGTTTCCTCCGTCTGCAGGCGCTCCATGTCAGATTGCGCCTTGGCCAGCACGTCCTCGGCGGACTTGATCAGGTTCTCCTGCGCGGCAACCTCTTCCTGGCTCGCCCCGAAGGATGCCTCCAGCTCCTTGAGTCGGGCTTCCGCGTCAGCCTGCTCGGCGGTGATGCGGTCGCGGTTCTCCTGGCGCGTGGCCTTCCGGGAACGCAGCGCGCTCAGCTGCTCCTGGCAGGCATGGACGCGCTCGGCGCATTCCATCAGCGCAGCCCGGGCGGCGGATAGTGATGCGTCCAGCTCGGCGATGTCCTCCTGGGTCGCGTCGCGCTGCAGCGTCTTGTCCGCAATGGCGGCCTCGCAGTCGGAGAGGATGGTTGAAAGCGTCATCAGCTCGCTGTCCAGCTCGGCCAGGCGGTTCTTTGCGCGGTCGGAGCGGATCAGGAACAGGTTCATGTCCAGGTGCTTGAGCTCGGCGGCGTACTCCATGTAGAGGCGCGCGTTGCGGCTCTGCTCCTCCAGGGGGCCGAGGCGGCGGGTGAGCTCCTCCAGGATGTCATCCAGGCGCTCGACATTCTCCAGCGTGCGCTGAAGCTTCTTGTCCGCCTCTTCCTTGCGGGCGCGGAACTTGACGATGCCGGCGGCCTCCTCGAAGACCTGACGGCGATCCTCTGACTTGCGGGACAGGATCTCATCAATGCGGCCCTGGCCGATGATGGAGTAGCCCTCCTTGCCGATGCCGGTATCGCGGAACAGGTCGATGATGTCCCTTAGTCGGCAGGCAGCGCGGTTGAGGAAGTACTCGCTCTCGCCGTTGCGGTACACGCGGCGGGTGACCATGACCTCCGCATTCTGCATGGGGAGCTGGCCGTCCTCGTTATCGAAAATCAGCGACACTTCGCAGTAGGAAAGGGGCTTCCTCTTCTGGGTGCCGTTGAAGATGACGTCCGCCATGGACGCGCCGCGAAGGGTCTTCGCGCTCTGTTCACCCAGCACCCAGCGCACTGCGTCGCCGATATTGCTCTTGCCTGAGCCGTTGGGGCCTACAATGCCCGTGATGCCCTCGTCGAAGACGATCTCCGTCCGCTGGGCAAAGGACTTGAACCCGTACAGCTCCAGTTTTTTCAGTCTCAGGGTCATTGCCCCCTTATATCGTAATATCACCCGTAAAGGGTGGTAGCCACACTTGACCAACTTATAGTATAGCACAAAAAAGATGATTCGTCTATTTATTTCTTCGACTATATATGAAAAAAGCCATGGCGGTCTTTGCGTCATGGCTTGGGTAGATATCACGGGGTATAGAATTCGTAGCTGACGCCGTTCTCCACGCACCAGGTGTGGGCGTAGGAGCCTTCGACCACGCGGAAGAACAGGGCGGAGGAGCAATCCTGGAAGGCTGTGGCGTGCATATCTGTCAGGCTTTCCGGAAGGATGACTTCTGTCAGACCTGTACAGTCCTCAAATGCATTTTCGCCGATCTTTGTCACCCCTTCAGGAATGACCAGCGTACCCGTGAAGCCCCGGCATCCAGCAAAAGCGAACAGATTGATGCTGTTCAGTTTCTTTGGTAGGACAAGCTGCCCCGTAAAACCGCTGCAGCCCCAGAAGGCTTCATTGCCGATGGCAGTGATGCTGTCGGGCAGCCCCAGTTTTCCGTTGAAGCCGGTACACCAGCCAAAGGTTTCAGCCCGGATTTCCGTTACGCCTTCTGGAATGATCAGATCACCAGTAAAGCCTGCGCAGGAATGAAATGCACCTGCTCCAATGCTGGCTAGCGAGGGAGGAAGATCCAGCGAACCCGTAAAGCCGCATTCCCGAAATGATTTGTAACCGATTGATTTTACCTGGTTGCCCAATACCAGCTTTCCATCAAAACTCCAACAGCTGGCAAAGGCGTAGTCTGAGATTTCTGTTACACCAATTGGAATCGTCAATCCGCCTGTAAAACCTGCACAATCACGGAATGCCTCGTAGCCAATGTGGGTAAGACCGGACGGAAGTGAGAGCTTACCAGACAGTCCGTAGCAACCATTGAATACGCCATCTTCAATCGCAGTCAGACCAGAGGGCAGCATCAATGAACCATTCAGACCATAACAGGAATCAAAAGCATATTTCCCAATAAAAACGACAGAGTCTGGAATGACAAGATATCCCGTTATCTCCTCGCAGCCGGCAAACGCTCTCTCGCCGATGGAAACAAGTCCATCCGGCAGCGTTAGCGGGCCGGTTAACTCTTCGCAGTCTGCGAATGCATGCTTGCCGATTTCCGTCGTCCCCTCAGGGATGTTCACCTCAGCCGTCGCGCAGCCCAGCAGCGTCAGCGCCGCCAAAACGCATAGCAGCTTTTTCATCCGGTATCAATCCTCTCGCGAGTATATCAGGAGTATACCATGCATCCCACTGTAATGCAAGATGAAGCGCCCTCACGGCACCAGATCCAGCATATCCATGTCCTCGCCCACGTCGGTGAAGGTGTCCGGCACCTCGCCCACGATGATGGATTCCGCCATGGCCACCTGGGTGGAGGCCTCCACTGTTTTCGCGCCGGTGGGGATGACCAGCTGCACCTGGGCGGTGAGCAGCAGCGTCACCCGGTGGCGGGTCTGGTTGATGCCGGCGGTCTGGAAATCGGTGCGGAATTCCACCTGCACGCTGCCCACGGGGAGTACCTGCACCTCTATCTTCGGTCCTGCGCCGGCAAAGAGGGTCATCCCCAGCGCGCTGCCCAGCGGGACGCGCACCACCTGATCCCGGTTGCTCTGCAGCTTCGCCTGGCTCATGAGGCTGACCTTGGCAGCCAGGCGGTTCATCTCCGGGGTGTTGGCCTGGATGAGCCGCACCCGGCCGCTTTCGTCGGCAGTGACGTGCATGAGGGCGTCGTAGGTCACTTCACCGGAGGCGAGCAGCTCCGCGGCGGCCTCGTTGAGGATGCGCACCGCCATCGCCCGGGCCTGGGCCTGGGCCAGGGAGAGCACCACCCGGGTCAGGTTACCCTCGACGAAAAGGATGCTGCTGACAATCACCACAAGGCACAGCGCCAGACAGAAAAGCGCTGCCTGGCGGTGAAGTTTCACGCGGAATGCAGTCATTTCCCGTCCTCCTTCGTTATATGGGTGAAAGCTGCGCCATGAGGGATAGCAAATGGTTGTCTGGGCGCACATTTCGTGCTATAATTATGATGATGGATTATGCCATTATGCCAATCCGCCTGTAAGGAGGCATCCCCCTTGAAGAAAAACCGCAAGCGCCGCTTTGATACGGCGGATTATGAGAACGCCCAGGACCGGACGCCGGAAGGTCCCGTATTCACCGATGACGCCTGGCGAGAGGACACCGATGTATCCTTCCTCCCTGAGGAGAAGGTGTACCCCCGCTCCATCTTCAGGCCCCGCGTCAAGCCCCCGAATTTCATCCTCAGCGTGCTGGTGAATACAGTGCGCATTTTGGCCGTGCTGATCCTGGTGGGAGGCCTTGCGCTGGTGGGCGCGGTGGCAGGCATCGCCAAGGGCTATGTGGAGACAGCTCCTTCCCTGGACCTCGCCGCGCTGGATGAGCAGGCCCAGACCTCCTTCATTTATGACGCCAACGGGAATCTCATCACTGAGTACAAGGGCATTGAGAACCGCGTGATGGTCTCCATCGAGGCCATGCCGACCTATCTGCAGCAGGCCTTCGTGGCTGTGGAGGACGCCCGCTTCTACACCCATGACGGCGTGGACCTCAAGCGCATCGTGGGCGCGTTCGTGTCCAACCTGACCTCGTCCTCCACCCAGGGCGGCTCCACCATCACCCAGCAGCTGATCAAGAATACCCTGCTCTCCTCCGAGCAGAGCTACAAGCGCAAGATCCAGGAGGCCTACCTGGCCCTGCAGCTGGAAACCACCTACTCCAAGGATGAGATCCTGGAGTGCTACCTGAACACCATCTGGCTGGGCGAGAGCTACTACGGCGTGCAGACCGCGGCGGAGGGCTACTTCGGCAAGCAGCTGCATGAGCTGACCCTGCGCGAGTGCGCCATCCTGGCCGGCACCTGCAACTCCCCCTATTACTATAACCCCCGCCGCAACTATTACAGCCGCGAGAAGGAGGGCGTGGATTACCCCGCCATCACCAACAACCGCACGGATTATGTCCTGCGGTGCATGTACGAGAACCAGTTCATCACCTACGAGCAGTACCAGGAGGCGCTGAATCCCGCTACCGCGAATGTATTGCGCACCGATCCCAACACCGGCAGCGGCATGTACGCCCACGCCCATTATGTGGAGTACGCCGTCTCCGAGGTGATCGACATCTTCCTGGAATTGCGCGGATTGGCGGACACCCCCGCGAACCGTTCCGCGATGGAAAACGAGCTGCGCACCGGCGGCTACCGCGTGCAGCTGGCCATCGACCCCAACATCCAGCAGACCGTGCAGGACACCATTGCCAACTGGACGAAGTACCCCTCCCTGCGCGACCCGTCGGACAAGGTGATCCGTTCCTCCAACGGCGACGGTACCTACGTGGAGACCATCCAGCCCCAGGCCGCGGCTGTGGTCATCGACTACCACACGGGCGAGATCAAGGCCATCGTGGGCAGCCGCAACGAGCCCACCGTCAAGAAGACCCTCAACCGCGCTGTGGACATGAAGATGCCCGTGGGCTCCTCCATCAAGCCCATTGCGGTGTATGCCCCGGCCATTGAGCTGGGCGCGTCTCCGGCCTCCATCGTGAGCAACATGCCCCTGCCCATCGCCGGGTGGAAGGACAACAAGGGCCGCGATTCCTGGCCCACCAATTACGGCGGCAGCAACTACGCCGGCCCCCAGACCCTGCGCAAGGCCCTGGTCAACAGCCACAACACCGCCGCCGCCCAGACCCTGATGACCATGGTGGGCGTGCAGCGCTCGGTGGACTTCCTCCACCGCATGGGCATCGACGATGACCACATCGACGCCACGCCTTTCGGACTGTCCCTGGGTTCCAGCGGCATTACGCCCCTGCAGATGACCGCAGCCTTCGGTACCCTGGCCAACGGCGGCGTATACCAGGAGCCCATCAGCGTGCTGGGCATCTCCGACAGCGAGGGCAATGTGGTCTGGGACGGCCATGCCCGCCAGGAGAGACGCCGCGTCTTCTCCGAGTCCACCGCATACCTGGTGGTGGATATGCTGACTGACGCTGTGAAGTCCGGCACGGGTACCAGTGCGAAGATCTCCGGGCAGACCGTCGCCGGCAAGACCGGCACCAACTCCGACCAAAAGGGCGTGTTCTTCTCCGGCATGACGGGGTACTACGCTTCCTCCATCTGGGTCGGCCACGACAACTACAAGGCCCTGTCCTCCAAGACGACGGGCTCTTCTGCCGCTGCGCCCCTGTGGCAGGCCTACATGAAGAAGATCCACTCCGGCCTGGGCAACAAAGCCATCCTGGACGGCGATCCCTCCGCCTACGGATTGACCAAGGTGACAACCTGCGCCGTCTCCGGCCAGCTGGCGACCTCCGCCTGCCGCAACGACGCCATGGATTACGGCACCGTCACCGATTACTGGGCCGCCGGCACCGAACCCACCGTTCACTGCCAGATGCATACCACTGCCCGCATCTGCATTGACAGCGGCATGACCGCCTCTGCCTACTGTTACAACGTGGAGGAGCGCGGCGTGGTGTCCATCCCGGGCGGCCACCCGCTGCAGCAGTTCCTGGGCACCCAATATGAGGACGTGCTGGCGGAGTACCTGGGGGCCTCCTCGGTATACGGCACTCAGGGCCGCTGCACCTGGCACACCTCCTATCAGGAGAGCACCACGGTGGAGAACACCCTCATCCCCGACGCCCTGATGCTCCTGGCCCAGGCGCAGAATCAGCTCATCACCATGGATGTGTACAGCGCGGCCTACTCCAATTTGCAGAGCGCCGTGACCAATCTGCAGTACGTCATCGGGCAGTCGAACCCCAGCCAGTCCGAGCTGGCGATAGCCATGGCCATGGTGACCCAGGCGATGGCGGGGTACTGAGGGTTTCGCAAAAGTGCTTCCGGCACTTTTGCGAGGTTTGCACTCGCGCACTGGTCGATCGGCCATCACCGAGACAAGCTCGGCGCTGGCTACGCTCTGCAAATGCAAGCATTTGCTGTCGCTAGTCGGCTTGCGCCTCCCTCCTCCCGGCCGTTTGCTCGCGTAAGGAAACGATTTTGCAGGCAAAATCGAACCCCGCCCGCGCGGCAAAGCCCCGCGATACGATTATAGTCAGAGGGCCTGCGGGCCCTCCGACACCTCCCGGAGAAAAACTATGGAACAGATCGTCAACGCCATCAGCGCCCTCCGCGCGCCGCTGCAGCAGGGGGAATACGACCTCCACCGCCTGGTGATGGACGCCCTGGACGCTGCCCGAATCCCCTGGGAGCACGAAGTGAAGCTTGCGCCCCGCTGCCGCATTGACCTGATGTGCGGAAGCGTTGGCATCGAGATCAAGCGCGGCAAGGTCGAACGGCCCCGGATTCTGGAGCAGCTGCGCAAGTATGCCGCCTGCGAGCAGGTGCAGGGCCTGATCCTGGTCACAGAGAAGACCGTACCGCTTCCTCACACGATCAACGGCAAGCCGGTCAGGCTGATTTGTTTGAACCGGCTGTGGGGGATTGCACTGTGATTTGCAGTTGAATTTGGCCGCAGCGTCCACCTCATCCGACCTCGCTAACGCTCAGCCACCTTCCCCTCGAGGGGAAGGCTTACACACAGACCAACCTTGGCTTCCCCTTGAGGGGAAGCTCCGCCCGCAGGCGGTGATGAGGTGGAAACCCACACCTGTGCCTACCTACAACGGAGCATACAAATGGACTACGAAATGGACTACCTCGACGAGCTCCTCTTTGACGAGCCCGCCGAAGAAAATGACGACGACCTCCTTCCGGCCTACCTCCGGGAGCCGCCCATCCCCACCCGCACCTACGGCACCCTCAGCTACAACCGGCGCAGCAAGTGCTGGACGGTCAAGGCTGACCCCGCGGTGACGGAGATGTGCAAGCGGCTCTTCCCCGGCAGCGCAGGCAGCAAGCGGGGCGAGGCGCGCTTCACCGCTCACCGCCGCATGGTGGGCGACCTCATGTGGCTGATGCTGCGCTACCCGCTGGAAGTGAGTCCCCGCGACCGCGCCGTCTGGGACAAGGCGGTGCAGGAGGCCCGTGACCACGCCATCCGCAAGGCCATCGCATCGAAGCTGCCGGAGCGCATGACGCCCCCGGAGGGCAGCTTCACCGGCGAACTCCGGCCCTTCCAGCAGGAGGGCCTGGCCTTCCTGATGCAGCACGACCGCTGCCTGCTGGCAGACGAAATGGGCCTGGGCAAAACCGTGCAGGCGCTGTCCTATCTGGCCAGCACGGATTCCTTCCCCGCGCTGGTGATTCCGCCGGCTCACCTGACCCGCAACTGGACGGAGGAGGCCTCCCGCTTCCTGCGTATCCGCAGCGAGAAGCCCCGCGTGCATGTCATCCGCGGCCTCAAGCCCTACGAGCTGCCCGAGGCGGATGTCTACATCATGCACTACCTGCTCCTGCGCGGCTGGAAGGAAGTGCTGCCAACGCTGGGCTTCAAGGCCGTCATTTTCGACGAGGTGCAGGAGCTGCGCCACACCGGCACGGAGAAGTACTCTGCCGCATCGCTGCTGTCGGAGAGCTGCGAGCGGGTCATCGGCCTTTCCGGCACGCCGATCTACAATACCGGCGGCGAAATCTGGAACGTCATCAACATTCTCGACTACCACTTCCTCGGCGACTGGGAGTCTTTCTCCCGCGAGTGGTGCTACGGCTACGGCAACGCCGTGGTGGTCAAGCCGCAATTGCTGGGCGACTACCTCCGCCAGGAGGGGCTGATGCTCCGCCGCACGAAGCAGGAGGTGCTCAAGGAGTTGCCGCCCAAGCGCCGTGCTGTGCAGGAGCTGGACTGGAACGACAAGCTCTACGCCCAGCTGATGGCCCCCGTGCTGCCGGACGTTGTCCGCTGGAAAACCGACGGCACCCTGACGGCCTCCGCACGCGCGATGCTGGAGGAAAGCATCTCCCAGCACGTCCGGCAGGCCACGGGCATCGCCAAGGCCCCCTATGTGTGCCAGTTTGTGCGCGCACTGCTGGATTCCGGCGAAAAGGTGCTGCTCTTCGCCCACCACCACGCGGTGATGGACGCCTACAAGCAGGAGCTGAAGAACTACCGCCCCGGCTTCATCACCGGCCGGGAGACCATCTCCGCCAAGGCCGACGCGGTAGAACGCTTCATGTCCGGTAAGACGGACGTGCTGTGCATATCCTTGCGCGCGGCGAGCGGCCTGAACCTTCAGCGCGCCACCTGCGTGGTTTTCGGCGAGCTGGACTGGTCTCCCGCCGTCCATTCTCAGGCGGAGGACCGCGCTCACCGCATGGGTCAGGAGGACAGCCTGCTGTGCTACTACCTGGTGGCTCCCCAGGGCTCCGACGCCGCCATGCAGGAGGCGCTGGGCCTGAAGGTCAGCCAGTTCGTGGGGCTCATGGGCGACACGCCCGTGTCCGCCGCAGAATCCGCCGAGGCCGCCCACCAGGCCCGCAAGCACGTGGAGATGATCGCCGCGCAGATGGAGGGGTCTTCGACCCCATTTTCCCGCGATTGAGTTGACTTTTTCTTTCCATACTGTCCTCGCGTGTTGATTGCAAGAGAACGTCTCCTTCCGTCATCGCCTCATGGCGATGCCACCTCCTGCCACCGGGGCTCCCGGCTCGAGAGGGAGGCTTAACTACCGGGGCCAAAAGGCTCCCTCCCGAGGAAGCTGTCTGAGCGAAGCGAAGACTGAGGGAGTAAACCTCGCACATCCGCATACCACGGAGGAAAACACACCATGAAACTCGACCCGCCCCGCATCCCCGCTGACCTCACCGGCTACTTCGAGCTCCCCGATGAGGACGAGTTCGAAAATTGCCTGTTCGACGGGGTCATCGCGCCTTATGAAAAGCTGTACAGCCGGGAATTCCGCACCTGCGTGTTCCGCAAGTGCACGCTGACGGATGTGGACTTCACCCACGCGGGCTTCGTGGACGTCATCTTCGACCACTGCGACCTGAGCCGCTGCAACTTCGAGACCGCCGTGTTCAACCGGGTAAGCTTCGATACCTGCCGGCTCTCCGCGGCGGACATGGTCAAGGCGCTGCTGCGCTGCGTGAAAATGACGGGCTGCAAGGCGGACTTCGTCAACCTCCACGAGGCCAAGACCGACCGAGTGCAACTGACTGACTGCATCCTCCACGAGGCTGCCCTGGAGGCGATGATCGTGAAGCAGCTGGAATTTACCGACTGCGATCTGACCCGTGCCAGCCTCTTTCGCACGCCGATGAAGGGCCTTGACATGACCACCTGCACCCTGGACGGCGTCCAGGTGAACCTCCCCGACCTGCGGGGGATGGTGGTCACGCCCCTGCAGGCCATGGAGCTGGCCAAATTGCTGGGCCTGGTGGTCAAGTAATGGGCTAACTTGGACCAGAGTTGCCACCTCATCCGTCCTCCCGCGAGCGGGAGTCCACCTTCCCCTCAAGGGGAAGGCCTATCCGCAACCTAACCTTGGCTTCCCCTTGAGGGGAAGCTCCGCCCGCAGGCGGTGATGAGGTGGACGCCCTCACCTACAAACCACCCCCAAAGGAGCAAAACCATGATCGAAGTATCCGCCGGCATCGTGTTTGACCGCGAGGGCCGGATCCTCATCTGCCAGCGGGGCGAAGGCCGCCATAACGCCCACCTGTGGGAGTTCCCCGGCGGCAAGCTGGAACCGGGCGAATCCCCCGAAGAATGCCTCGTGCGTGAGCTGCAGGAGGAACTCTCCCTGCCGGTAACTGTGCGGGGCGTTCGCTGCACCGGCGAGGCGCAGGGCATTCTGTTCCACTTTATTGACGCAGATACCGGCGCGCTGCCTGTGCCCACTGAGCACGAGGATGTGAAGTTCGTCCGGCCCCGGGAACTGCTGGCTTATCCCTTCTGCCCGGCGGACACGCTGGTGGCATGGCAGCTGGCTTTCGCCCGCGTGCGCCATGCTTTCTGGGACTTTGACGGCACGCTGCTTGATTCCTACCCGGCGATGGTGCGCTCCTTCGTGGCTGCGGCGGCGGATTTCGGTATTGCCGTTACCCCGGCGCGGGCGCTCAGCCTGATGAAGGAGAACCTCCGCTACTGCTGCGACATCATCGGCGGAGCGCATGGCGTATCCTCCGATGCGCTGATCGCCGCCTTCCGCCGCCATGAGCAGGACGAGCTGAAGCTGGGCCTGCCGCCGATCGCGGGTATCCCGGAGACGCTGAAAACCCTGCATGATGCCGGCGTACAGCACTATGTGGCCACCCACCGGGACCTGCAGTGCCGCGAACTGCTGGAAAAGGCCGGGCTGGCGCAGTACTTCTCGGGCTATGTGACCCAGGAGGACGGTCTCCCCCGCAAGCCTGCCCCGGACATGCTGCTGCACCTGGTGCGCAAGCATGGCCTCAACCCGGCGGAATGCGTTATGATCGGCGACCGCCCCCTGGATACGGAAGCCGGCATCAATGCGGGCGTCCTCAGCGTGCTGCTGGATATGGAGGATCGCTTCCCGGAGGGCAAGTGTTCCGTCCGTGTGCGAAATGCCGGGGAATTAGTTTCTCTGATCAAGTGATGGACGAAAACCGAAAAGTATGATATCATTATTTGTTGTGCGCAATTCAAACCCAGCGCTGTGCATCCATGCGGCGCAATGACTCGTAAATAGGGGTGTATCCTGATGCGTAAACTGCTTTGTCTGCTGCTGACGCTGCTCTTCCTGCCCGTGATTCCCGCCGGTGCGGAGGGTGCTGCGCTTACGATTGAAACACCGGTGGAGGCTATCCGTCCGGGCAAGGCATTTTTGCTGAGCTTCACTGTGCCCGAGGAGGGTGAGTGTGACCTGGAGCTGCGGGATGTGACCGGCCAGCACGTCATGGATGTGGTGACCGGTCTGTATGCCTGGGCCGGTCAGAACCAGATGTGGTGGAACGGTACAGCAAACGGCGTTTCCCCGGCGGAGGGCCTGTATCTGCTCGTTCTGTCCCAGGGTGGGCATGAGGCGGCCTGCACGGTGGTTATCGGCAGTCATGCGCCCTACCTGACCAGCATTGCTCCCACAAAGGACGCGGAAAGCAAGACCATGACCGTGGACTTCTACGCCAGCGTGGAGGGTCTGCTGACTGTGGGTCTGTGGAGCGGCAATGTCTGGGCGCTGCTTGAGAACCGCAGCATCCCCGCCGGCATGAACCAGCTCGTCTGGGACGCCTCCACCATGGAGGAGGGCACCACCGCTCTGACGCTGACCCTCACCGACGGCACCGGCTTCTCCTCCAATGAGGAGCACATCAACCTTTCCCCGGCGGATTTCGGCATCACCTTCGAGACCGCTGCTCCCCTGCCGGAGACAACCCCCATCCCCGAAGTTGCCGAGGAGTATGTGGTCACTCCCGTGGAGGAACTGACGCCCCCCGCGCCTGAAACCACCGACATGCCCGAGGGCTGGGACGCCCATATCGACATTGACCACGAGGACGCGGAGGCCATCGCTCCCGCTGAGCCCACCATGACCCCTGTCCCTGCGCCTACGGCCACCCCGGAGATTGTCTTCACCCCCTCCTACGGCAGCCCCTATCCCCTGACCGAGGAGGACAAGAAGACCTACTGGGGCACCCCCATGGATATCACCGACGAGGAAGCCATCTGGACGATGCTCACCGCACCCTTCACCTACTACAAGGTCAAGGATGACGCGGCCAACATCCAGCGCAAGATCTACGCTGAGCCGGACACCGAGAGCCGTCAAATCGGCGTGATCACCTGCACCAGCCAGAGTGTGCGCGTCATTGAGGAGCTGGATAATGGCTGGTCCCTGATCGAGACCTACTCCTCCACCTTCCACGACAACTCCGTGGATGCTTGGAATATGCTCATCCAGGGCTATGTGAAAACCAGCAACCTCCGAACGAAAAAGGTCAACGAGAAGTACCACATTGTCGTGGATAAGCTGACCCAGCGGCTCTATCTCTTTGGCGACGGCAAACTGCTGACGACGCTCCTGGTGTCCACAGGCCTGTCCAACGAGACCCAGCCCTACAACGAGACCCGCTCCGGCGATTTCCTCTACGTCAGCGCCACCGGCGGCTTCTGGTCGGACAACATGTTCGCCCCCATGGGCATGAAGTTCAACGACGGCGATCTGCTGCATGAGGTGCCCTACGTCCAGCGTTCGAACAGCAACACCAAGATCTACACCACCACCGAGCCCTTCCTGGGCCAGCGCGCCAGCCACGGCTGCATCCGCGTGCAGCGCAAGCTCAACGCTGACGGCTACAACATGAAGTGGATCTGGGACAACCGCAAGGACATCGGCCGCATCGTGGTTTGGGAGGACTGGCAGGGCCGTCAGATTGCCTATCCCGCTGACGATACCATTTTGTACTACAACGCCGCCGGCGGCTCCTACTACCACAAGGAAGATCACTGCGACAGCGCCAAGGACAGCGTCGTCTTCACCCCCTTCACCTATGCCGAGCTGGACACCGGTGATTTTGCCAAACTGGAGTTCTGCCCCTACTGCGCGCCCGCGCTGCGCCGCGCCGAGATTGCCAAGATCAACGAGGAACATGCCTTTGGCGGCGACCACGACCCCATCCTCACCGCAGCCCGCCAGAAGTGGCTGAACAAGGTCGTCAAGGAGTACGGCTATGAGGCCCTGACCACCGGCGAGAAGCGCTACTACCAGGGCGAGATCCCTGAATAAGGAGGGACGCCTGTGAACATTATGGACTACGTCATCATTGGCGTGATCGCCGTGTCGGTGCTCTTCGGGATGTACCGGGGCTTCATCGCCAGCGTCCTGTCCATGGGCGGCGGACTCGTCTCCTTCCTGGCGTCCTTCGCGCTGTATCCCAGACTGGCGGCCCTGATCCAGAACAATCAGGAGCTGCAGCGCACGCTGATGCACTACACCGACGCCTCTTCCCGCATCGGCGACCTCGAGTTGGCCCTGACCAAGGTCCTCAGCCTGGATCAGGAGGGCATCAGCCAGGTGCTTCAAAACGTGAGTCTGCCCGCGCCGTTGGATGCCATCCTCCGGGTCAACCTGGAGAACCTGGTCTACGGCGCCTCCAGTTCTGCTGCCACCGTGGCGGACTATGTCAGCCAAACGATCCTCCAGGCCAGCATCAATATCATCTGCTTCCTGGTTTGTTTCTTCGGGCTGTACCTGGCGGTGTCCCTGGTGCTGAATCTGATCCGGGTGGTGTTCCGGTTCCCTGTGCTGAGGGGAGCGGACACCCTGACCGGCGGCGTCTTCGGGCTGCTGCGGGGCGTGCTGATCTGCCTGGCCATCTTCACCCTGGTACCCCTGGTACAGACGATGCTCCCCATGGACATCATCAACCAGCTGATTGAAGAGAGTGCCCTTGCGCCCATCTTCATGAACGGCAACCTGATCACCGCGATCATGAATAAGAAGCTCTTCTAAGCAAAAAGACTCCCTTACGGGGAGCCTTTTTGAGTGTCATACTCATCCTTCCGCCCGCATACCCTCCACCAACGGGACAAGGAGGGATTCATCATGACAAGAGCCGCATCTGGCCGCAGGGCAAAACGTTCACGCCACGCATCGCCCCCGTGGCTGCGCATATTGAAGGGGCTGCTGACCGCCATCGGCGTGACGGTGGCCGGCGTGGCGATTTTCGCCCTCGCGATGCAATGGCTGCGTCCGACGGAGGGCGTGGTGCGCATCGTCAACCAGGTGCTGAAGCTTATCTCTATCGGGGCGGGCGTGTACGTCTGCGTTGGCAAGGGCTGCGAGGGCGGACTGCTCAAGGGCGCGCTGGTGGGCCTTTTGTACATGGCCATCGGCGTGGGGATGTACGCGCTGCTATCCGGACAGAGCGCGTCTGCCTCCGCCTATCTGGCGGACCTGGGTATGGGCGTGGCCGGCGGCGGCATCGTGGGGATGATATTGAGCAATCTATAAGGCACGAAAAAGGGCAGCTCTCCATAAGAGAGCTGCCCTTTGATCGTTTATTCCGTCTCATGCGGGGCGCGCATAGTCCAGACGCCGGCCAACAGCATCAGGGCCAGCACTACGATGTGCAGCCACAATCCGGCGCCTGCCCGCATCACAGGATCCAGCAAATAGGCAATCAGGCCATATCCGCCCGCCAGTACAGGAAGAATGCCCGCACCACGGCCTGCGGATTTCCGCAGACAGATGATCAGGCCCGCCAGGCACAATATCATCACAGGCAGTGCGGCTGTTACCGCATGGTTGCAGGGGAACTGCTCCACCAAGGGCAGCAATGTATCCGTCAACTCCTTATGATAGTCAGGGAACCAGATGTAGGTCTGAATGGACAGCGACATGCCTTCACTTACATTCCAGTAGGGCAAAAACTGACATACCAGCATGATCAGCATGATCAGCGCACAAAGCAAATTTCTTTTCCGGATGGGACGCATGGTTTTGATATGGTTCATTGTGTGTTTCTCCTTTCATGGAAGCTCATCTGTGATTTGCGACATGAAAAGCGTACCAATGAAATGAAAACTGATAATGAATCCATTTCGAACTCAAGATGAATTTTCGCATCAAAAAGCGCCGCCCGCCAGGAGCGACGCTGTGTATACTGAAGGGTTATTCCTTTACGTCCTCAACGCCGTTATCGTTGCGGTCGCACTTGCGGCAGAAGGGATCGCCCTCAGCACGGGTGATGTAGGGGCACTGGCCGTCCTCGCCCTGACAGGGCCAGGTGGGTTCCTCCACGGGGACGGGGGTGGGGTCGGGAGTCGGCTCGGCGGTGGGCTCAGCCGTAGGTGCAGGAGTGGGTTCTGCAGTGGGGTCGGGAGTCGGCTCAGCCGTCGGTCCAGGAGTGGGCTCGGCAGTCGGCTCGGCAGTCGGCTCGGCCGTGGGGGCCTCGGTTGCCACGGGGGCCTCGGTTACCTCCGTTGCGGGGGTGATGGCGGGCGGCGGGGTCAGCACGATCACGTCCAGAATGACGGGCGCATCCGCATCCTCCGCAGGGGCTTCGACGGGCGCCGCGGTGGGCGCAGGGGTGGCGGTAGGCGTCGCGGTGGGCGCGAGGGTGGGCGTCGCGGTCGGGGCGGGGGTAGGTTCGGGGGTGGGCTCAGCAGTGGGAGTCGGAGTGGCCAGCGTGGGATCACCCGGCACCCAGGGCATCAGGAAACGGTTGATATAGTACATGTACCGGCTGGAGGTGGAGCTGGAGGGCTTGCCATCCATGAGGGTGTAGTCCGCGCCTTCAACATTGCGCTCGCCCTCAGGCACCTGGGTCAGGTTGGTGGACTTGGTACGATTGGAGTTGACCTCGGCATTCATGTCATAATCGCGGACGTACATCTTGATGGAGTCCTTGATGTTGCCCTCCAGGGTGGTCAGGCGGTACTTGCCGCCGCCCAGATCCTCCACGTTATAGACGATGGCCGCATGAATCACCTTGTTGAAGCCGCAGCCGTAGACGACGATGAAGCCCTCCTGGGGCATCATGGTGGTGCGCTCCATGATCTGGTAGGCGCGCTGGAGCTTGCCGGGGCTGGCCTCCTTGCAGTGGTAGAGGCCGTCCACATGCCAGATGTCGTTCTCATCGCCCTTGGCCTTGATGTCCGCCAGCTCCTCCATGGGGATTCCGGCCTCCATCATCACCCAGGTGACATAACCGGCGCACCACTCGAACTTGTAGCCCTTGCCGCGCCACTCGGTGAACTTGTTGACATTGGGCAGCTTCTTGCCGTCCAGGGTCTTCCACTCCTCATAGGCGATGTCCAGCATGCGGCGAATTTCCGCCGGGGGCTCCGCCAGGGTGGTGGAAATCTCCACCGGGGGAGGCGTGGGGGTGGCCTTCGCCGCCAGCGCGACGGGGCAGATGAGCATCAGTATCAGCATAAACGCGGCAATGCGCAGGAAAATCTTCATCGGGGGTGCTTCCTCCTTCAGGTCGTTGCAACCTCTATCATACCACGGATTTTGTCAAATGGGAAGATGTCAAAGGCAGTTTTTACATATTACGGGACATCATTCCCGCCAGCCCCGCAGCGCGCCGCGCACACTCACCACCGCCGGGATAACCGCCACCATTCCCAGCGTACCGCCGAGCATGCCCCCGGCGGACACCAGCAGCAGTACCGCCAGGGGATGCAGGGCTGTGGCGTCCCCCACCAGCCGGGGAGAGAGGATGGTCCCTTCCGCCTCCTGGATGATGATCAGCGCCGCCAGCGTCCACAGGGCCCGTGCCCAGCCGGCTTGCAGCGCCAGCAGTACCGCCGGCACGCCTGCGATCACCGGACCGATGTAGGGCACCAATTCCAGGACGCCCATGAGGGCTCCCAGCAGCAGCCAGCCCGGCACCCGCAGCAGCGCCAGCGCCGCCGCCGTCATCGACCCCACGGCCGCGGAGAGAATCAACTGTCCACGGAAGAACGCCGCCGTCTCCCGCTTCATCTCCCTTGCCGCGCGGACCCCGCGGGCGCGGTGCTTCACCGGCAGCAGCAGCGTCAGCCAGGCCGCGATCCGCCGCCGGTCCCGCAGCAGGTAGAAGGAAGCCAACGGCGCCAGCAGCACCTTGCTCAGGCTGCCGATCAGGGTGGTCAGCAATCCCATTGCCCGACTGACGAGGCTTCCGGCGGCATCGCTCAGCCGGGCCAGCAGCCCATCACGCAGGGCCGTCAGTTCAATGCCCCTTTCCTCCAGCAGAAGGGTGAAGTGGGTGATGGCTGCTTGCAGATTCTCCGTCAGCGCGGGCAGGGATTCCCCCAGAGCGCGCAGCTGCGCCAACAGCGGCGGAAAGAGCAGCATGACCATCGCTGCCGCTCCGGCCAGCAGCACCGCCAGGGCCAGCACTGCGGCAAGGCTTGCCGGCAACCGCCTTTCCAGGTGGCGGCAGATGGGCAGTGCCGCCGCAGCCAGCAGCGACGCCGCCAGGATCTGCATCGCCAGGGCTCTGAGCACATGCCGCAGCAGCCACGCGGCAAGGAGCGCCCCTGCCCCAATGAAAATCAGCCGCCAGCGATGGGCGGCAAGTGTTCTGCGTTCCATGCTGACGGCTCCTTTCTGTGTTGGGGATTACACCATGTCCATCTTGTGGGCCATCTGTTTGGCCTTGTTCATGCCCATGTTCATTTCCTTGCGCAGGGTCTTGCCCATGGGCGACATCATCAGCGCCATGCCGGCCATCATGCCCATGGCGGCGCCAAAGAGCATCTTGTTCATTGCAGTTCACCTCCTTCAACCCCTCAGTCAGCCTTGCGGCTGCCAGCGCCCCTGTGAGGGGGAGACTGGGTTCTCCCATTCTTCCCGGGGGATGAGCACCGTCGCGCCGTCCTCTCCGGGCTGGACGGCCCATGCATGCACCCTGCGGCGGCCGGAGAGCATGTCCTCCAGGGGGCCGAGGGTGATCTCCAGCGCGGTGATGTGGAGGCCGTCCCGGCTGATCCACCAGTCGGTGACCCGCCCCAGGGCGAGGCCGCTTTCATCCTTCACGGCGGTGATGGAAAGGTCGCTTCCCTTGGGGACGCGACCCGGCTTCTGCCCCAGGATGACGGACACGTCCCCCAGCACGGTCACGGTGCTGCGATCTGCCCATCTGGCGCCTCCCAGCCCACGCCGGACGATGAAGCCTGTCACCTGCTGGCCCGTTTCATCGGGGACGGCGCGCTCCACATGGCCCACCACCCGGCCGCCGCAGACCGCCGGCAACCCCAGAATCCGCCCCAGCCGTACCGTCACAGGTCGTCCGCGTCCTGTACGGGGTCATCCCATTCGTCCCAGGGCACGCCGGTGTAGGAGCCCAGCACGTCGGTGCGGTCCTTGCGGCGCTGCTCAGCGATGATGGCGTCCACCAGCTCAGTCGGACGCTTCTTTTTGCGCTCGGTCATCATGCATCCCTCCTTCATGGGCAGTATGCGCAGCTTTGGCGGCGGCGATGATGGAAAATTCCCGCATCGGCTGTGAATAAAGCGGATATTTTCTGCTTTTGTTACATCTTTCATTGACAAGTCCCCAAAGAATAGCGTAAAATAGAAAATGGTATCATGTACAAATTATGCCTACGTACTTATTCACGGAGGTTTTGTTGATGAGCATTTGGGAACGACTGAAGACGAAGGTGCTGATGCTTCTCGCGCTGGTGCTGCTGCTGACGGCATTGGCGGGCGAGGCGCTGGCGGCCAGCTACCCCTTTGCGGGCGTCACCAACGATGCAACGAATATGCGCCTGACGGCTAATTCCTATGCATCCAACGTGATCTGCCGCATTCCGAAGGGCGACCTGGTGACCGTCACCGGCGAGACGGGTAATTTCTACCGCATCACCTATGATGGCAAGACCGGCTATGTCTTCCAGCAGTATGTGGACAAGGCGCCCGAAACGTCCACAAACGCGGGTACTGGTCTGACGGCGACGGGCTATCCTTACAAGACCATCGCCACGGATAATGTCAACCTGCGCTCCTCTGCGTCCACCTCCTCCAAGCGGCTGACCACCATCCCCAAGGGATCCTCCATCACGGTGATCCAGCTCAGCGGCTCCTGGGCGAAGGTGGCCTACAGCTCCTACACCGGCTGGGTGGTGAAGGATTATATCCAGGTGGCGACCATCGTGGCGCCCACCCCCACCCCCAAGCCCGGCGCCAGCTACGAGGATGTGGTGATCGGCCCCACCACCTATCAGACGCTGCAAAACGGTTCTGACGGCGAGCAGGTGCAGGCCCTCCAGGAGGCGCTGATCGAGCTGGGCTTCCTCAGCGGCAAGGCGGACGGCATTTATGGCTCCGGCACCGCCAATGCGGTGATCGCCTTCCAGCGCAAGAACGGCTACCCCCTCACCGGCGTGGCCGACGCCAACCTGCAGGCGCTGATCTTTTCCGGCAAGCCCCTCAACAGCAGCGGCAAGAAGACGGACATCAAGACCCTCCCTGTGATCGAGGGCCTGAACGTCAAGTCCGGCGACAAGGGCGTCATCGTCCGCAAGATCCAGACGCAGCTGCGCGTGAAGGGTTACCTGACCAGCTCCGTCACTGGCACCTATGATAATGCGACCGTCAACGCGGTGAAGGCCTTCCAGCAGAAGAATGGGCTGAAGGCGGACGGCATTGCCGGTGCGGAAACCCAGAAGCTGCTCTTTGGCAGCGGGATGACCTCCTCTGCTACGGCTACCCCGACGCCCAAGCCCACTCCCACGCCCCTGCCCCAGATGGTCAAGCCCACCACCACCGTGCGCTCCGGCTCCCGCGGCAATGACGCCAAGCTGGTGCAGAAGCGCCTGATTGAGCTCAAGTACCTCACCGGCAGCGCAGACGGCGTGTTCGGTACCAAGTCCGTGGCGGCGCTGAAGGCCTTCCAGAAGAAGAACGGCCTGGTTGCCGACGGCGTGGCCGGCAGCGGCACCAATGCCGTGCTGTTCTCCTACACGGCGCTGGCGGCGGATTATGTGCCCGTTGCCACCCCCGTGCCCGTGACGCCCACGCCTGTGCCCAGCTATCCCCCCATCACCAAGGACAATGTGGTCACCGTCAAGAAGGGCTCCAGCGGCAGCGCGGTACTGCGGCTGCAGCTGCGCCTGGAGGAGCTGGGGTACTATACCTCCTCCCGAGACAGCATCTGTGAGACCGACGATGTGGCAGCCATCCGCCTCTTCCAGCAGAAGAACGGCCTGTCTGCCGATGGCATTGCCGGCTATGACACCCAGGTGCGCCTGTACTCCGACAGCGCCATCATGTACGACGGCCGCCTGGCGGGAAGCCTGACCGTCGCCTATGAGACCCTCAAGAAGGGCATGACCGGCGAGGCAGTCAAGAGCATGCAGACCCGCCTGATCGAGCTGGGTTACCTGAATGGCGCGGCGGACGGCATCTTCGGTACCTCCACGGCCGAAGCGGTCTACTACTTCCAGAAGAACAACGGCCTGGTGCGCGATTCTATCGCTGGTGCGGATACCCTCAAAAAGCTCTTCAGCACCGCTGCCATCCCCATGAATCCCGGCACCGCTGCCACCCCCAAGCCCACCACGCCCATTGCCTCCATCCCCACCGGCACCCTCCGGCAGGGTGACAAGAATGATTCCGTCAAGTTGATGCAGCAGAAGCTCATCAGCCTGGGCTACCTCTCCGGCACGGCGGACGGCATCTTCGGCGCGCAGACCTACCGCGCGGTGCGTGAGTTCCAGAAGGACAACGCCCTGTCTGCCGACGGCATTGCGGGCAGCAAGACCATCGCCGCGCTGAACAGTGCCAATGGCGGCAGCAATGGTACTGCGACCACTACGCCCCCGGCCTCCGGCAATAATACGGGCCTGGGCACCACCATCGCCGCGATGGCCCGTAGCGTCAAGTATGAGTACTGGTACGCCACCGTGCGCAACGAGTGCCGCAAGTACCCCTACTGCACGCTCTTTGACCCGGAGACGGGCATCTCCTGGCAGGTGCACATGTTCTCCTACGGCAAGCACGCGGAGATCGAGCCCCTGACTGCCGCCGACACCGAGAAGATGTACAAGGCCTGCGGCTATCAGAAGTGGACGCCCAAGCCCGTGTGGGTCATCTTTGCGGACGGTACCATCCGTATTGCCACCACCCACTCCGTGCCCCACGAGGTGCAGCACCGCACCGACAACAATTTCGCCGGCCATGCGTGCCTCCACTTCCCCCGCACGATGGCGCAGGTCACCTCCATCGGCCCCTACGCCACCAAGCATCAAAATGCGGTGGACAAGGCCTGGGCGGAGTTGCAGGCGAGCCTCAACTAAACAACGAACCGGACTTGGCGGATGCTGAGTCCGGTTTTTTGTAGATGCAGAAGGCTCCCCCCTGCGCGGCGCCGGGCTGCAGACTGCAGCAAGCGCACAGGGAGGAGCTTTGTCCTGATCGGGATATGCCCTTACGCCTGGGGCATGGTATACGCGCCCGGCGTGCGGCCGACGGCGATGTTGTCCAGATGAACATCCCGCAGCGCAGGGATGGGGTTCTCCGCCTTTTCATAGCGGTAGTCCTGGCCGAAGCGGCGGATGTGCTCGTTGATCACGTCATGGCTGGCCACCTGCTTCTCATCCGCGTTGACAATGCCCTGATAGCGGTAGAAGTCAGCATCCTTGGGCATCTGCTCCAGGGGCGTGTAGGCCTCGCGGTCGGCGGTGAACTGTACCGTGCCGCCCAGCACCGCACGGACGTGGTCGATGTTGCTCTCCAGCACCAAAGGCGCAGGGAAGGTACCCTCGCCCACCACCTGCTGATACTGCTTGCCCTCGTACTTCTCCAGCAGACGGGCCGCCTCGTGCAGATGGGCGATCTCCATCTCCAGCATGTGGGCCCAGATGTGCTTCAGGGCCGGGTCAGTCTCGGTTTCATAGCAGCTCCAGTAGAGGTAGCATTCGGTGTACTGGTGCATCAGCAGATTCTCCAGCCAGGTGCACTTCACATCCATCAGACTGCCGTACTGGGACACATGCTGCTCCTCGATCATGCCGATCTCCCGGTAGAGCGCGCGGCCCGGGTCGTTGGGGTAGGCAGCGGAGACGTTCATGTAGTAGTTCATCGTCTGCTGCTCGGCGGCGGTGATGATGCCCACGCAGAGCTTGGTCTGGGGATCCGCCGTCATGCCGTCGATGGGCTGCTTGATGGAGTCGAAGGGGTAGCGGTGATGGGCGATGGTGGGGCGGGCGGGCATGATCTCGGTGTAGCCGCCCACGAGGGTTTCGGCGTGGACGCCGTTCTCCGTGTCCAGGAAGTCGGCGTAGCGGTACAGGTGGTCGAAGTCCTCCAGGAGGGCGAAGTTCAGCGCATCCCGGACATGGGCGTCGGGCTCCCGCTTGGCCAGGTGCGCGGTCAGGTCAACGGCCAGCTGCTCGTAGCCGATGGTGTGTTCCAGCAGGGTTTCGTCGTTGGGCTTGAGGGCGGAGATGAGCTTTTGCTGCTGCTGCTCGGACCGGCGGAGCAGCGCGAGGCTGCGGCGCAGGTCATTGTCCGGGCAGTGGCGCGAAAACTGGTGGGAGAACCACACATTCTCGAACTCGGTGCCGTTCATGAGGATGACGCGGGTGCGGGTGTAGGGATTGACGGTGCGCTTGTCATAGGGTGCGGGGGACATGGCGCGCCAGTCCAGCAGGCAGTCATCGGGACGCAAGGCTTTTTCCTTGAAGGGATTCACGTCTTTCACTCCTGTCATGGTTTTTGCCGTCAGTATGGGCGGGCGGCGGAGGCTTTATGCGTGAAGGTTGACAAAGACCTTCCGAAAAACGACCGTTCTTTATAAAATCAGACTTTTTCGGCAGGATTTCCCCCTGCATCATGAATCAAACTTCAATACGATTTGTCCTGTACCCGCCAGAATTGTTACAATTCGGGGCAGGAGGCAGGATGTGGAAGCGCGAATCTTATCAGGAAGGGGACAGCCTTGCCCCGGAAGGAGGTATATCAGATGAATTGGAAAGACAAGCTCAAGGACGTCCTCAAGGCGCTGCCGATCTGGGTCGCCATGCTGGGGCCGGTGCTGCTGATGGCTGGCGTGATCATTGAAGGCATGCTGGATTTCCGCTTTTTCCACATGGAAGTAAGCTGGCGCGGCATCCTTATAGGCCTGCTGCCGACCATCGTAGTGGGCGGGCTGATGCTGCTGGGGCGATTCGTGAAGGTACGATATGGCGTGATGCTGGTCGCGGCGCTGCTGGGATTGCTGTACTTCGTGCCGTGGGGCTTCATTTTCTCCGCCTTTTCGATGGAGTTTTATTCCGAGACAGAGGACATCGCCTATTACCGTCAGGTGGATGATCTGTTTTACTGGAGCGAAACGACGGAAGCTCTCTTCCCTGAACAACCTGGCGATGATGGGCGGTACTACTATTACTGCGGCTATGACGGGTATCAGTCCCTCTATGCGGAATGGGCGCTGCCTCCGGAGGCGCTGGAGGCGGAGGTCGCCCGGGTGACGGAGCTGCTGTCCAAAGAGGAAGGGTATCAGCAGTTCCAGCATGGAAGCTATATATGCCTCGCCATCAACGGCGGCTGGTATCCCAGTGACACGCCCTTCCAGTTGAGAAACGGTCTCCACTCGGTCACTTTCTTCGCCTATGACCCGCAGACCGGCGTGGTGCGCTACATCCTGTGTGACGAACGCGCCGATGAGGACGATCTTCCCTACTACATGACCCTTGACTGGTGAAAATAACCTTCGTTCTTTATAAAAACAGACTTTTCCGGCAGGATTTCCCCATCCCGTCACGAAATGAGAATATGACTTGATATGGGCGTCCGTATCGAAATAAAAATGGGTCGAAGACCCGGAGGTACATCCATGTCCGCGAAGATCAGTGTGAACCTCGCCAACCAGGGCGCGGTTATCAACAAGAACATCTATGGCCACTTCTCCGAGCACCTGGGCCGCTGCATCTATGGCGGCCTGTTCGTCGGCGAGGACAGCCCCATCCCCAACAAGAACGGTATGCGCACCGACGTGGTGGAGGCGCTCAAGCACATCCAGGTGCCCGTGCTGCGCTGGCCCGGCGGCTGCTTTGCTGATGAGTACCACTGGGAGGATGGCATCGGCCCCAAGGAAAGCCGCAAGCGCATGGTCAACACCAACTGGGGCGGCGTGGTGGAGGACAATTCCTTTGGTACCCACGAGTTCCTGGAGCTGTGCGAGCAGCTGGGCTGCGAACCCTACATCAACGCCAACGTGGGCTCCGGCACCGTTCGCGAGATGGCGGAGTGGGTGGAGTATCTGAACTCTGAGGGCGATTCCACCGTGGTCAAGAAGCGCTGGGCCAACGGCCGGCACGAGCCCTGGGGCGTCAAGTACTGGGGCGTTGGCAACGAGAGCTGGGGCTGCGGCGGCAACATGCGCCCCGAGTACTACGCCGACGAGTTCCGCCGTTTCAACACCTTCTGCCGCAACTACGGCAAGAACCGGCTCTACCGCATCGCCTGCGGCCCCAATGTGGACGACTGGGCCTGGATGGACGGCGTGATGAAGGTTGCCGGCCGCCACTGCAACGCCATTACCCTGCATTACTACACCGTGCCCAGCGGCGTGTGGGAGAAGAAGGGCAGCGCCACCGAGTTCGACACGGCGGAGTACTATTCCACCCTGAAGCATACCCACAAGATGGAGAAGCTGCTCAAGGGGCATCTGGCCATCATGGACAAGTACGATCCCAAGCACCGCGTGGGTCTGATCGTGGACGAGTGGGGCACCTGGTACGAGGTGGAGCCCGGTACCAACCCCGGCTTCCTCTACCAGCAGAACACCATGCGTGACGCCATGGTCGCCGCCATCAACCTGAACATCTTCAACAGCCATGCTGACCGCGTCGTGATGGCCAACATCGCCCAGACCGTCAACGTCCTGCAGTCCGTCATCCTCACCGACGGCGACCAGATGGTCAAGACCCCCACCTACCACGTCTTTGACCTGTACAAGGCTCACCAGGACGCCACCCTGCTGCCCGCCGAGGTGGAATGCGCTGAGATCGAGGGCTTCCGGCAGGTGACCGCCTCTGCCTCTGAGAAGGATGGCGTGATTACCATGACTGCCGCCAACCTCCACGCTGACAAGGCAGAGAAGGTGCTGCTGGAGATTGCCGGCTGCGACGTGAAGAACGTCACCGCCCGCATCCTTACGGGCGAGATCCACGCCAAGAACACCTTCGAGGATCAGCACGCGGTGGAAATCGCGGAGTTCACCGACTTCACCGTCACCGAGGCTGGCATTGAAATGAACCTGCCCGGCTGCTCCGTGGTTGAGGTTACCGTCCGTGTTTGAGAACGCAAAGCCCTGCCGCTGCCTGCTTTTTGAGGCCGGTCAGGCGGACATGGCCCGCGCCGTGGCAGAGTACGTCGCCAGCCTGGATGAAGCCATCCGCACCCCGGAGGAAAGCTACCGCGCGCGCCTGGATATCTGCCGGGAATGCCCGGAGCTGGTCAGCGGCACCTGCCGGCTTTGCGGCTGCTACGTGGAGACCCGCGCCGCCAAACGGGGGCAAAAGTGCCCGATGGTGCCCGCAAGGTGGACGAAAATGACATAAGCAAAGCGCACTTGCTGACCGCCCCTGAGGCGATGAGTAAGTGCGCCTTTTATGTTGGCCCGACAAATTGGGATTTTGCAGCAATGGATTCATTCAGAATAGAAATGACAACCAGGAAAGTCCAAAAAGCAGCAGGCTTGCTGTTAGAGCAAATGTCCCAATCCAGGCCGCCAGCACATAGGCGGAATTCAGATTGTTGATAAACTGTAGCTTGCTGATGTACCACAGACCGTCCTGTTCCTCCAGAATGCCTGTAATCCTGACCGGGATGCGGAAACGCCAGTAATCCAGCCTAACCTGTGCTGGCAAGACAAAGTACAGAACGTTGCCCACCCGGTAAAAAGCGCTCCGATCCACATCCAACGTCAATTGCCCCCAGTATTTCCAATCGCATTGCAAAAGATGTTTGGTCCATTTCCTGCCATGGAAAATCTCTCCGGGATTGGTGCCCAAAATCAGCATATCATCTGGCAGTATTGTTTCGTCAATGCAGGCGTCTGCCAGTTCAGGGTCACGCTTTGCATAATAGGCGTTCAGCTGACGCAGAGGACGCAGCGCGTTCTCCCGCAGCTCGGCCGCAAGCTCCTCGCCAGGGATTACGCGGGGCGCGTTTCGCTCCTTACGACCATCCAACCATATCCGGATGGCAGAATAAATCAGAACCAGCAAAAAGAATATGCAAAGTCCGCCTGTTGCATATACCATCGTATATCACGCTCCCTCTGTCTGTGTTAATTTGCCCTATCACTCAAAAATGAAACCGCTTCGTCAAATTCTAGTTTGTTGTGTTCATTCTACCATGGTATGTAACGAAAAGCAAATTAGAGGTATATTAAAAACAGCAAGCCCGCCGATTCACCGGGCCTGCTGTTGGAATTTGATTGCCTCTGCTCACCGCAAAAAGCCGCAGGCATGATATCATGTGAAGGCAAAAGCCCTCCGCATCTGCGAAGGGCCGGGGATGCACTTATTCGCGTTCGTTCTTGGGGCAGGACAGCACGGCGTTCACCGCATCGGTGATCTCGTAGACAACCATGTCCTCCACCTTGCCGGCGTCGCAGGCGGCAGCCAGGGCGGGGTTGATGGGCAGCTGGGCCAGCAGGGGCAGGCCATGCTTGGCAGCGACCTCGGCGGTCTTGCCCTCGCCGAAGGGGTAGAGCTTCTTGCCGCAGTCGGGGCAGGGCATGTAAGCCATGTTCTCCACGATGCCCAGCACGGGGATGTTCATCATCTTGGCCATGTTGACCGCCTTTTCGACGATCATGCCCACCAGCTCCTGAGGGCTGGCGACGATGATGATGCCGTCCACGGGCAGGGACTGGAACACGGTCAGCGGGACGTCGCCGGTTCCGGGAGGCATATCGACGTAGAGACAGTCCACATCGCCCCAGCAGACGTCGGTCCAGAACTGCTTGACGGTGCCGGCGATCAGGGAGCCGCGCCAGATAACGGGGTCGGTGTTGTTCTCCAGCAGGAGGTTGATGGACATGATGCCCACGCCGCTTTCGGAGTAGGCGGGCAGCATGCCGTAGTCATTGCCCATGATGGGCTCATCCACGCCGAACATGCGGGGGATGGAGGGGCCGGTGATGTCGGCATCCAGGATGCCGGCCTTCTTGCCCGCGCGGGCGGTGGCACATGCCAACAGACCGGTGACGAGGGACTTGCCCACGCCGCCCTTGCCGGACACGACGCCGATGACCTTCTTGACTTCGCTGCCAGCGTTGGCGGGAGCCAGCAGGGACGCAGGGGATGCGCTGGAGCACTTGCTCGAGCAGTTAGCGCAATCGTGATTACATTCAGCCATTGAAAAATACACCTCTGTTTTGATGGATTCCAATAAGTATTCGCCGGGATTGACAAAAATCCTGCAAGCGGGAGATTTTTCCTGGGAGAAACGCCCTCAGCCAACGAGCAAGCTCGCTGCCAGCTTCCCCGGAGGAGGAGCCTTTGGATCGGGATCGCTGCTGGACTTACTTCTTGCACGATCCGCAGCAGCTGCAAAGGACGTAAGGAAGCCTCCCTCCCCGAGGGAGGTGGCATCCGGTTCTGCCGGATGACGGAGGGAGTTAGCCTCCAAAGCCGTTAAACCACGCCCGCTCCTCGAACGCCTTCTTCTTCGGGCCCTTCACCGGGTCAGCCGCCACGCCCACGGGCAGCAGGCAGACCAGTTCGTACTCCTCCGGCACGCCCAGGATGCGGGCCATCTTGTCGCCGATGCGGTCCACGTCGGTGATGTGCCCCTCGTACCAGCAGCTCTGGTAGCCCAGGGCCACGATGGCCAGCAGCATGTTCTGGATGGCGGCGGAGTAATCCTGCACGGCGAAGCAGCGGTCACGGTAGGCGATGATGCGCCTCGTCAGCACGCAGATGTAGGCCGGGGCGGTCTCGGCCACCGGGGGATCACATACCTCGCGGAGCTTGGCGAGGATCTCCGGGTCATCCACCGCGATGAGGCTGGTGGTCTGCTTGTTGCAGCCGGAGGGCGCGTCCAGACCGGCCTGCAGGATGGCGGTCAGATGCTCGCGGGGGACGGGGGTGGGCAGGTACCTGCCGCGGTAGCTGCGGCGGGCGGAGATGAGATCGAGCATAGTCATGGGGAGCCTCCTAATTACATTAGTGCGTAGCTGATCGTTGCCTCACAAACAACTCCCTCCGTCTTCGTTCGCGTTTTCCAAACGCTCACGAAGCCACCTCCCTCGGGAGGGAGGCTTTGGGCTGCCTTCCTTGCTGCGGTACAAAAACATGCAGGTAAGCAGACCAAGCAGCGGTGCGGACAGAGGCTCCCTCTCGAGGGAGCTGGCTCCGCGCTTGCGCGGAGACTGAGGGAGTTTTCCATTCGCTATGCCAAAAACAAGGCACGACCTTGCGGCGGTGCCTTGTGAAATGGCGGAATTACACTTCTTCCTCGAGCAGGGTGAGGAGGTCGTCCTCTTCCTCGGGCATCTCGCCGGGGTCAGCCTCGGGGGCGACGGGCGCGGCGGAGGCGAAGATCTCCGCGCGGATGATGGCGTCGATCTCAGCCGTGATCTCGGGGTTGTCGCGCAGGAACAGGCGGGTATTCTCGCGGCCCTGGCCGATGCGCTGATCCTTGTAGGAGAACCAGGCGCCGGACTTGTGGATGATGTCGCGCTCCACGGCCATGTCCAGCAGGGTGCCTTCCTTGCTGATGCCCTCGCCGTAGACGA
>SVGL01000024.1 GCA_015056325.1 Clostridiales bacterium
ACGCAGATCCCGCTGGGGATGCAGTCCATGGTCAACTGGCTGCACTACACGCCTGCAGCAGAGGGGGCGGCCAGCGAATGAGCTACAACATCGGCGACTTCGACACGGCAGTGCAGCTGCTCCGGTATATCGGAGGCATAGATAACCCCGATATTTCGGCCAGAATCGGCCATGTAAGCGTCCATGTCGAATGCAAGAGAGTGGAACGACTTGCCCTGGCGGCGGCCCTCAGACAGGCCCACAGAGATGCAAACGGCCACGCTTTGCCGGTTGTGGTTCATCGCCGCAGCCGGGAGCCGTGGTTGGTAACAATGGAGCTGACCGACCTGCTGCAGATCATCGGAAAGGGGCCTCCACCGTGCAAGGAATGAACCCCGACCGTTATGTCGTGTATGACGTTGTTCAGCTTGCAAAGAGTCGCAAGGCATACTTGCAAAGAGCTGTGAAAGCTGATGAGCCAATGCAATACTGCGCATACATTGCCGGAAACGGCCACTATTTCAAGACAGAGGAAGAATTGACGAGGTACATCCAATGTCGGAAGAAATGAACGCTCTCGCAATGAAAGCCCAGAACGGGAACAGGAAAGCCCTGTTGCAGTTGTGGCAGGGCGTTTCCCGGTTGGCATACAAAATAGCGATGCGGTACAAGCGCATTGCTGACCTAAATGGCGCGGTAGACACGGACGACCTTAAACAATGCGCTTTCCTAGGCTTCTATGAGGCCGTGCAGGGCTTCGACCCTCTGCAGGGATCATTTCCCTCTGTGCTGTCCTACGGTGTCAGGAGCGCATGCAGGAGCGCTCTAGGGCTTACCGGCAGAGAACGAAAGGAACACTACACCGCCATAAGCCTAGATGCACCAATTCCCGGCACAGACGATCTCACCATTGCCGACACAATCCAGGATCCTGCATCTGCTGACGCCTTTGAACAAACAGAGCTGCGCCAGGACATAGAAAAGGCCCTGCACCGTCTGCCTGATGACATGGAAAGCATTATCCGTCTGCATGACCTGGAAGGGCTCGGCCTGGAAGAAGCATCTGCAAAGGCTGGGCATGCAACAAATACGGGGCGTAAATTGCGCCGTAAGGGCTTCTATAAGCTCAGGCAAGATAGATGTATCCGCGACCACGACCCATCTGTGCGCCTCATATACAAGGGATTCCGGGCATGGGATCGCGACTGGACTAGCGTTGTGGAAGAAGAAGCGTTCCGCAGAATCAGCCGCGGTTATTGACAAAGAAAAAACCGGCAATTAAGCCGGGAAGAATCCATTCTTTTTTAGAACGTCGGGAACCTTTTTACTCTGCACATCCTCCGCATGCCAGTAATAGCTCATGAGGATGCGCCTGTCTGTCAGGTCATGAACCCCGTCGATAATGTTAAGCGCCAGCCCTGCCAGCATGGGCATGAGTCCCGCAGGGAGTTGACCGCCTTTCTCCTGCATCTTGATAGCGTCCCGGTTAAGCCGGAGAACCGCGACAGGGTCTGCAGGGATCTCTCCCTTGATGATCTGCATGAAAGCCAGCAGAGAAGCCTTTTCGTCATTGTTGAGCTGTTCGACCTCTGCCCGGAGCTGGGACAGCATATCGGATTTGTTATGCATTGTCAAAACATCCTTTCTGTGCTATAATCAATCAGCCATTCCGTGATGGCCTTGTCCCCGGTGGAAGCAGCTCGACCCTGCCGCCACCGGGGATTTTCTGTTATACTGCGATCAGGCCAACCAACACGGCCAACAGGGCCGCTATTACGGTTTCTGTCACGTCTTGCCGGATGGCGTCGCGCTTACGCTGTGCCTCAGCTCGTGCCTTTTCCTTGCGGATCATGGCGAGGTAGTAAGGGGAGTTCATGCCTTCCCCCCCCTTACTGGATGCTGAACCGCAGCGCGGTCTGCTTGCTGCTGTACTGCTCGTACAGACCATCGGCCTTTAGCTGGGCCGTATTGACGCGGCTGCTCTCGTATGCCGCGTAACGGATCGTGAATGCGCCAGCGGCGACTGCCTCAGCCTGCCGGGCGTCCATCTCTGCGATCAGTTCCGCCTTGATGGCGTCCGCCTGCTCCTGCAGGGCCTTGACCTCTGCCAGGATCTCTCTGTAAGTCCTGGCCTTGCTCTCCATGTCGTTGATGCTCATTCCGTGGGTACCTCCTTTTATTTTTCTGTCAGGGATTCGGGCAGGTTATTTAGCTCGTGTTCACGGGGCTGCTGGGTGGTACCCGTCTATCCTTCCGGAGAGAGGCGTTTTACGTCGGTGGATCTCTCCACCGGCAACCTCTTGCCCTCCTGACAGTATTGATTATACTACTAACGTTAGTAGTTGTAAAGAGGTTTGGGCCATTTTCTTTGTATTCTCCGCTTTGCACGAATAGCGTTATTAGTTTTTGTTACTTCTAACGGTAGTAGTAAAGCGGCCATTATGATATAATGAATGGTGAGGAGGTGCATATCATGCCCAAGAAACAAACAGAATGGTCACGCAATTACAATGAAAAGGCATACGACCGCCTTGCTATCACCGTCCCCAAGGGGCAAAAAGTCACCGTAGAGGCCGCTGCAAAGGCCGCAGGAGAATCTGTCAACCAATACACACAGCGCGCCCTGCTGGCCCGCATGGGGCTGGAAACGTGGCCCTCTATTGCGGAAGAACGCCGCGAATAATCACAGAGCTGCCGTCGATTGATGGCAGCTTTTTGCATATCCCCAAACCGTCGCTGCGGGAACGGGATAACGGGAATATGGTTCACATGGAGGTTGACAGATAAAAAGTTAATCGCTTTTGCCAATGCGAAATGTTATTTGTCTTACCCTTTAGCACCCTTGAATTTACCCTTTACTGACGCGGAACCGATGGACGCATAAAAACACAAAAATGGCAAATACTGTGGAATCAACGGGTTCAGCGCGATGTGAAGACACGCGAAATCATACCATGGATGGGTGGAGGGTAATTCGAATCCCGCCACTTCGACGCTTGAAACCCTGTAATCTCAAAGGTTACAGGGTTTTTCTATGTCTATTTTTCTGTCCATATTGTTCATTTTGAACCCTTTTGTTTATCCTGTTGGGGTTCAAAACGGGGTTCAAAAAAACCGCCCCTTTCGGAGCGGCTGACGAATCAATCTTCGTCATGTTTGGCGATGCACTCATAATACTTCTTGACCTTGCCTTCGCCTGCATCTTTGTCATGGATGAAAGCCTTGGCCATATCAGCCCAGAAGTCTACCTTGTCCACGCCGTGCTTCTTGGCGACCTTGCAATAGTCGGTGTACAGGGCATTCATCACGGCATAGAATTCGATGACCTTATTCTCGCCCTGGATGCCGAAGTTACCGGCGTACTGCTTGATCTCATTGAAAGGCCAACGCCCGCCAGTCTTGCCATCCTCGGACTTCATGCCCTTGACCCACTTTTCCGCTTCCTCGCGCGTGAGGCGTTCGCCATCATCTCCATCAGCATAGCCCATCATATAGGACTGCGGAGAAGATCGGCCCATGCTCATGCGGTCAGGGTTATAACGCCGACCATATAATCGCATGTCCTCACCACCCTCATCCCGGTTTTCACCAAAACCAATTCGGCGTTTGTCCTGATAGTCGCGGATGTTGACGATGTTGTGATCCCTCATTCGGGAGCCATCTTCCATGCCGGGGCGGTCAAGGTACGGGGGGATATGGGGGTCGGGCCACGGACGATAGGCGGATTCGTTGCCATCGTAGGTCATGCGGTTTCCGTCCTCATGCTCCATGTACCGTCCGAGATAGTCGCGTCTTCGGCGCATTTCGGGTGCATCCATGCCCATGTAGGTGCTGTGATCATTGCCCATGCGGCGGTCATCATCGTCCTCCATGTAGCGGCCCCGGCTGTCACGCTGACGCCGCATCTCAGGAGGATCCATCATGGTCATCAGGCCGCCGTCCATGTAGCGGCCACGTCCGTCGCGCTGCTGGCCAGCTCTTGCCATCGCCATCATGCGCATACCGCTGGACATTTTGCCCATAGTGCTACCCCCTTACGCCACGCGGACCAGCACCAGGCTTGCCGCGTTGATGGTGATCTCAGTCGTGCCGACGTTGGCAAGGCCCACAGTGATGGACGCGCCGCAGGGGACGCGCACCAGCGCGGTGGTCGCCAGCTGCGCTACATCGTCCGCAGCGGCGATGGTCTCGGCCATGGTGGTTCCAGCCAGCGCCTCACCATTGGTGGTGATTGCCAGGGTCGCATCCGTTGCGGCAACCGCCGACGTGACCTGAGCACCAACGCCTACCAGATAGACGCCGGGGCGGGAAATGAGGAACTGGCCGCTGCCGTCCTCATGGGTAAGCCAGCCGCCATTGCAGTGGCAGGAGCCGTTCGTGCGCGCCCGGGAACCGGGGAAAAGGACATTCGCGCCTGCTGCTACGGGTACAGGGATCGTTACATATGCGTTAATCATGCTTATCTCCTTTCAGAAACAGGGGCGGATTTCTCCGCCCCTTTGTGGTTGTGGGGAATGGCGGAGTGCCAAACTATCCCGAGTTATGCAAAGTTGTTGCAGCCGCCGTTGTAGCCGAACTGAACCGTGCCGTAGCCATTCAGCGGGAAGTTGATGGGAGTGGGAGGCTGCACAAGGTAGGCAGCGGTGGGGCAGTCATGGCCGGTGCGGCGCAGGATGGTGGCCACGTTGGCATCCATCGCAGCGGTGAGGTAAGCGTTCTGCGCGGCCTGAGAAGCAGCGTTCTGCAGCTCGGCGATCTTAGCGTCCTTTTCGCGCATCTCGCGGTTGACCTGGTAGTCCATCAGGGCGCGGAAGTTGGCGTTCTGGTTGTCGATCAGGTCGCGGGTGGTGGACTGGATCAGGTTGCGGGTGTCGCACGCCTGGGTGGCCATGTCGTAGCGCACCTGGGCGATGGCCGCGCGGTTCTCGCAGCAGCAGTCAGAGAGCTGATGAGAGAGGTCGCACAGCCCACGATCCACACCGTGGAAGCCGGTCATCAGGGAGTTGTTGAGGGCGTAGGTAGCGTCCGCGATACCCTGCTGGATAGCCGTGATGCCGCTGGTGATGTTGTTCAGTGCGAAGCCCTCGTTGATGTCAGCGCGGGTCGCCATGCCCTGCAGGCCAGCGCCGCCGCCGAAACCGCCAAAGCCGCCGCCCCAGCCGATGCCGCCGCCCAGCAGCGCGATCAGCAGGAGGATGCCCAGCCAGCCGCCGGAGCCGCCGCCGAACCAATCACCACCGTTGTTGTTGTCCTGGCCCATTGCGTAACCCATGGCAAAATTCTCGTCCATAAAATACTCCTTTCTATCTTTTTCGTGATGTCACGAAAATGCTATATGTGCAGGGTGCGTGCACTCACCCGGGACACCTTATCGGATACCCAGCCGCTCAATGAGGGCCGGAATGGTCACGCCGCGCTTGGCGGCAAGGTTCTGAATGATGCCGGTCACCGCCTGCGGTGCGTTGCCGCTGATGATGTCCATCGCCTGCTTGACGGTGGGGTCCTGCTTGGCGAGTCCCGGCAGCACGTCCTGCGGGCGCTTACCGGCGCGGTATGCATCCATCAGGGTCTGCATGGTGTTATTCCTCGGATTCTGCTGGCTTTGCTTTCCGAACAGGCTGCTTGCCATTTGCGATCATCTCCTTCAATTCATCAAATTCCTGCCGGGTGACGTACTCGGGCTGTGCAGACGGGGCAGTCTCCTGCAGCGGCTTGAACTCATACGCCGCAATGGTCGGGTATCCGCCAGCGTCTGTGCGCTTGACGTAGAACACGTCACGTCCTGCATCAAAGAGCGCCGCCTCAGAGCTGGGTGCCAGAGGGTACGCCTTCGCGCCCTCCAGACCGGTCACCTGGATCAGGCCTGGCGCCGTCTGCTGCTGGGGGATCGGGGCCATCGGCGTGTAGTAGCTGCGCGCCGGAGCCTGTGGCTGCTGGTACTGCATTGGGTAGGGGTTGCCGTACTGGTTGAACATCGACATTTGTCATCGCCTCCTTGCACCAAAATTCTCCCACAAACTGGCTTTTTTCACGATGAAAGGACGGGGCAACCTTTGTGCAAGAAAAGTGCAAATCCCGGGCAAAATAAAAAAGCCACCCCCGTAGTGTGGACTGGACAGTTCCCCAGATAGCGGACAATAGAAAAAAGAGGCCTCCTGTTGTAGAATAGAAACTACGACAGGAGGTTTTAGCATGGAAAGAAGATACAAGGTGCTGGAAATCTACAAGGCCACGAAGAAGACGATCAGCGTTGATATGGATGCCCTGTGGGACGGTGGTGCCGATGGCTAATAAGCCGGGAGTGATGATCTACTTTGAAACCGCAAAGGCGGTCAAAGGGCTGGACTATGAAACGAAAGGTAGCTTGTTTGATGCAATCATGGAATATGCAGAAGACGGCGTATGCCCGGAGTTTGACGGCGTTCTGTCTGCCGTATGGCCTTTCATCGCCCACAACATCGACCGAGATTCAGCGCGGTATGAAGAACTTGTTGAACAGAAGCGCAGGGCAGGAAAGGCAAGTGCGGCGAAAAGGCAAGCACTTGTAGACGATCGTCAACAGGCGTTAACAGGTGTTGACGGGTGTCAACAGATTCAACCAACAACATCATCAACCCCAACACCAACGACAACAGCAACAACAGCGGGAGCGTTAACCACTGGTGTTGAAAACACCCCCGCGCCCTACGGCCTGTATGAAAATGTATTCCTGACCCCGGCAGAGCATGAAACCTTGACGGCAGACATTCCAGAGGTTTCCCTTTAAAGGATTCTTCCCAGTATTTTCTTGACGAACGCAGTCGAAAAGCCTATAATGATGTGGTATTGGAAACCTTAACGACAGTTGATACGGAAAGGAAATCCGGCTATGAAAAAATTCCTCAAGGGCCTTTTGATCCTGGTGGCCGTGGTGGCCGCGTTCGCAGTGGTGTGCGCGCTGCTGCCCAAGCCTCAGAACTTCTCTCTTCAGAACCCCATGCTCAAGGACAGCCCTGACAGCCTGCCCATCCTCATCGCCCACGGCGGCGGCAACCGCGAATTCCCCGACAACACCCTCGAGGCCTTCTACAACGCCTACAGCGTCGACCCCCGTGTAATGATGGAGACCGACGTGTCCATCACCAAGGACGGCGTGGTCATCCTTTCCCACGACGTGCGCCTGGACCGCAAGACCAACGTCACCGGCGAGATCGCGGACTGGAACTACGCTGACCTGATCGCCCAGAAGGTCGATTTCGGCTACACCAACGACACCAAGTCCCAGAAGCTGGTGGAGGGCTCTGCGCTGAAGAAGTTCACCACCGAGGACGGCCGCAACGTCACCCCGCTGGACGTGCCCTACCCCGACGGCGTCACGCCCCGCGATACCGAGGTCTTCCTCGCCACCACCCTGGAGGAGCTGATCACCTGCTTCCCCAATAACCGCATCAACGTGGAGATCAAGCAGGAAGGCGAAAAGGGCATGGAATGCATGCGTGAGATCCTGCGCCTGCTGGAGAAGCACAACGCCTGGGACCGCGTGGTGCTGGCCTCCTTCCATAACGACATCTACGCCGAGTACCAGCGCCTGCAGAAGGCCGGCGAGGTGCCGGAGACCTTCATGTGCTCCCCCGGCCTTGGCAACGCGGCGCTGTTCTACGTGCTGCAGCTGCTGAACCTGGACGTGTTCTACACCGAGGAGACCTGCGTCTTCCAGCTGCCCACGGAGTATGAGATCGCAGCCGGCCCCATCGAGCTGACCATCGATCTGGCCACCGAGCACCTGATCGACACCGCCCACAAGCACAACCTGGCCGTGCACTACTGGACCATCAACGACAAGGACGAAATGCGCATGCTGATCGAACTTGGCGCTGATGGCATCATGAGCGACTACCCCCACCGCCTGGCGGAGGTCTACGCGGAGTACAGCAAGTAATTGCATACATAACAGCCCGGAGGCATATGCTTCCGGGCTGTTTGATTTGAAGTTTGGCGCAAATTCATGTTTCCACCTCATCACCCGCTGCGGCGGGAGCTTCCCCTTGAGGGGAAGCCAAGGAAGCCTGGGCGAGAGCCTTCCCCTTGAGGGGAAGGTGGCCGAGCCGATAAGGTCGGGCTTGCCCGACGAGCGCTGTCAACGCTGGCATTGATGGCGCGAAGCCTACGACCGGGTTTATCCCGGGCGCAGGCCGGTCAGCGAGGTCGGATGAGGTGGAAACGTCGTCCGTACAGCCCCCGAAGAAAGCTCCGTGTTCCCCTTGTTCGCCCGCGCAGTGCGTGCTATAATGATGACACCACAGCCGAAAGGAGTCCCGCCCATGCTCTACCTCAGCCGTTTCACCTTCCCCAGCCAGGAGCGGGAGTCCTTCTACTTCCACGGGCCCCAGCGGCAGTGCTACAACACCTACTACCCCTTCGGCGTGATTGCCCGCTTTGATCCAACGGTCATCGAGTTCGAGCCCGTCACCATCCTCTACGGCGGCAACGGCACGGGCAAGTCCACCGCGCTCAACGTCATCTCGGAGAAGCTGGGCCTCCTACGGGACGCAAGGTACAACCGCTCCAACTTCTTTGAAGGCTATGTGGGCCTGTGCGATGCGGAGCTCCGCCGCCCGGTGCCCGGCCACAGCCGTATCATCACCTCGGATGACGTGTTCGACTACATGCTCAACCTGCGCGCGCTGAACGAGGGCATCGACGAGCGCCGGGAGGAAATCTTCCGCGAATACATCGAGGACAATGACAAGGTCAACCCGTTTCGCTTCCGCACGATGGAGGACTATGACCGCCTGAAGCGCGTCAACCTGGCGCGGCGCATGACGCAGTCCGCCTACACGAAAGCAAGGCTGAACCCCAATGTCCGCGAGCAGTCCAATGGCGAAAGCGCGTCGTTTTACTTCACCAGCCGCATCCAGGACGGCGGCCTTTACCTCCTGGACGAGCCGGAAAACAGCCTCTCCCCCACAAAACAGGCGGAGCTGTTGCAGTTCCTGGAGGACTCCGCCCGGTTCTACGACTGCCAGTTCATCATCGCGACCCATTCGCCCTTCCTGCTGGCGATGCGGGGCGCCCTGGTCTACGACATGGAGGCGGACCCCGTCTGCCGCCGCAGGTGGACAGAGCTGCCCGCAGTGCGCGCCTATCACGATTTTTTCAAGCAGCACGAGGCTGCCTTCGACGATTTAGGAGGCAACCCGTGAAGAGCTATCTGATCAAGGACACCACCCGCGAGGAGCGGGAGCAGATCGTCACCGAAGCGCTGGGCAACATCGAGGCCAACTGTGACCTCGGCCCCTTCCAGAGACTAACCCTGGAAGGGGCTTCGCCTCTCCAATGCAAGCATTGGCAAGGCTCGTCGGGCGCTGCCCGACCTCTTTTTTTATTTCAGGGTGAACCAGTCCAGCGTAATCTTTCCGGTCATGCGCAGGGTGATGTCATGCTCGCCCGCAAGGCCGCCAAGGGCAACCTGCACGTCTGCAAACTCCGCCGAATCCACCGCAGCCGCACCCAGCGACTTCCCGTCCGCCAGCACCTCGATGCTGCCGCAGCCCTTGGCATGCAGGGTCATCTTGCTGCCGGTGCGGATGTCGTACACATGGGGGTAGCTGGCGTCGTTCGTGCCGCTCTCCTGGGCGATGGCAAAGCCCGCATGGCTGCCGTCAGCGTTCTTCAGCTCGACTTTCTGCACGCCCTCGGGGATGGACATGTACCACTCCGCCTCGATACGGTCCCAGCCAGCGAAGTAGCTGCCCACGCCACAGCGTCGGATGGTCTCGTCGATCATCAGCGTGCCGTCGTCGCAGAAATGGAGGTACAGCAGCCAGCTCTGCCGGTAGGACCAGCTCTCCGTGCCGTGGCTGACGGCGTAGAACCACTGGCCCTTCCACTCCAGGAAGGAGCCGTGGTCAATGAAACAGCGGCCGTCCGGATAATGGGGGATCTCCTTGCCCAGGTCGGAGTGGAAGATGTACGGGCCCAGGCGGTGCTTACTCGTGGAATAGCGGCCAGCCCAGTACATATACCAGGTGTCGCCATGGCGGAATACCTCCGCCTGGTCACTTCGCAGCACGCCCAGCAGCTCCTCCGGGGTGCCGTCCGCCGGATAAACGGGCACCTTGCGGGCCGTGCCGGGGACAACTTCGATCATGTTCTCCTTCAGCTGCATGGCCCAGTAGTGATCCGTCCAGTCAGAGCCGAAGAGGATGTAGGCATTGGGATCGTCCTCGTCCGGGAGGATGATGTCCGGGTCGTAGGAATTGGTGGGCGTGATGCCCTTGGGGAGGATGGGCGTCTTTCCCCTTGCATCCACGAAGGGGCCGTCGGGCCGGTCGCTGACCGCCACGCCGGTGTCATCGCCTGCATTGGAGTAGTAGAGGTAATACTTGCCGTCCCAGGGGCTCTGCACGCAGTCGCAGGCCCAGCAGTTGACGGAATCATCCGGCAGATAGGTGTCCTCCCTACGGAGGGCGCGCTTCCACTTCCAGTGGACGAGATCCTCCGACCACATGACGTACCAGTCCTTCATGATGAACTGGTTGACGCCCTCGTCATGCCCGACGTAAACATACATGGCCTCGTTGCCGGTGTCGGGATTCACGAAAATCTTGATGTGGGGATCGGGGAAGCGGTTGTCCGGGCGGCCGATGGGCGCCAGCGGATTGTGCAGCCGCTCGTCAGGATGGGGCGCATTCAGCATGGCGGGGCCTCCTTTTTCTCTCTCGTCAGGCAATGGGCGACGATGCTGCCCGGCACGTCCAGCACAAAGATGCCCTGGCTGACCGCGAGGACGATCGTCCAGGCGATGTGGAGCCGCCGCTGCCGGCATGCCGCCGCCAGGCATCGAACCGTGTATGCGGAGGTCGTCAGCAGGAGCAGGCCATCCAGCAGGAACAGAACGATCACCGCCGGCAGCGCGATGAACACCATCATGCCCACCGCAAACACCAGCACGTAGAATGGGATCAGCGCCAGCTTGGCGAGCATTCCTGGCAGGGCAGAAACCGGCTTGCGGCACAGGGCGTACACGATGTTCGCCGCACACAGCACCACCAGGCCTGACAGCCACACCCACACCGGCGTGTAGGATGCCTGCACGGCGTCAATCATCGCGGCAAACAGCGCGACGCCCCCATAGGCCCACAGCACCAACAGCAGCAGGGGCCAGGCAAATCTCTTCATGGCAAGCCTCACTTCACGGGAATACCGGCCTTCTTCGCAGCCTCGCGCATCACGGCGGCGGCCCTCATGTAGGCCGCATGGTCGGGCAGATGCTCCACAAAGACGGGTGTATCCTCACCCAGGCCGTGAGCCAGCTTCGTCACAAGCGGCAGGTCAAGGCTGCCCTCGCCCGGCGCAACCTCGTTGATCTGGATGGGCAGCATTCCGTCGGCGAGCTTGGCGTCCTTGGCGTGGATGGACACGATGTGCTCGCCCAGCAGGGTGAAGCACTTGGTGATGAACTCTGAGGCGTGGCGGTAGCGGTCAATCGAGTTGAGCATGTTGCAATAGTCCAGATGCACCTTGAAGGCCGCACGGTCGACGTCCTTCATCAGCTGCAGATACTGCTCGGGGGATTCGGGCACCATCCAGGGCATGGGCTCCAGGGAGTAGGCCGTGTGGGTGGGCTTCACCGCGTCGATGATACGGCGAGTATTCTCCACCACCAGATCGTATACCTGGCAGGTGTCGAGGATGGGATCATAACCGTCCCACAAATCGCCTGTGGAGCCGGAGATGTTCACGCAGCAGTTCGCCCCGACGGTCTCGGCCAGCTCCAGCTGACGAATGTTCCAGTCCAGGTTCGCGGCGCGTTCCTTGGGGTCGCGGGCCATGACATTGCGCCACGCGCCCACCTCGCCGATGAGCAGATCATTGTCGCGGCAGCACTGGGCATAGTCGCGAATGGTCTGGGCAGAGGCAGTAGACTCCACCGGGAAAATCACTGCACTGTAACCCAGCTCCTTCACATGCTGGAGCCACTCTTTGGGGCTGGAATAGGGCTTCATCACAGAACCGCCAAGACGCATGTTTATTCCTCCTTGCAGAGAATCTTCATCTGCTTGTCAAATTCGTCGTAAAACCTTGCGATATGCACGCCGTCCGCCAGGCCATGGTGCACCAACACGGACATGGGCATCATCATGCGGCCCTTGTCGTTTGGCTGGTATTTACCCCAGGAAAAGCGCGGGTTAGCGTCCTCCCCGCAGGCGACGGGCTGGATCAGCTGCGTGTAGTGCAGCCAGGGCAGCGTGGACACGAAGTACATGCTCTGCACCTCGGCTTCCTCCTCGATGGAGCCGCTTTCCCGCGCAGCGCTGCGGGCGATTTCCGCCCTTTGGAGGAACTCCTTGAGGGGCATGTGGTGGCGCAGCGCGCAGTAGGCATAGGTACCATCGGGCTTGAGCTCGATGTGGGAGGTGGGACACTCATCAAACTCCACGATGCCCCCATGGTCGATGCGGCGGCGGAACTCCGGCACCTCGTCCGCAGCGAGGGCGACGGCATGCAGCACCATCAGGTAGAAGGAATAGCCCTTCTCCTTGCACAGCGCCAGCAGGTCGGTAACGTCCACCTCCACCGTCACGCCGGCGTAGGGGTAAGCCATATTCAGGTACAGCTTGAAATGATCACGGCGGGGATAATCCGCCAGGTCGATGCGCTTCATGGCGATCACCAGGTGTGCTTCGCCAGGCGGATGATGGTGGGATCCACGCTCTTCACGTCCGGGGAGGCAGTCATGGCCATGCTGTAGCGCAGGTCGGTGGTGATGCTCTCGATCACGCCGCGCACGCCTTGTACACCCTTCTCGCGCAGGGGCTGCATCAGCGGACGGCCCACGCAGGCGCCGGTCGCGCCCAGGGCCAGGCACTTGAGCACGTCCAGGCCGGACTGAATGGCGCAGTCCACAAACAGGGCCGCCTCGCCGTTCACTTCTTCGGCGATCTCCGGCAGCACCATCAGCGGGGGCACGGCGGTGTCGATGCGGCCATTGTGATGGCTGACCACCATGCCCTTCACGCCGCAGTCCAGGCACTTGCGGGCCTCCTTGCGGGACAATACGCCCTTGATGAAGAAGGGCAGCTTGGTGGCCTTGACCATGTCGGCCAGCTCAGCGGAGGACAGGGGGTACATGGCCATGCCCTCGATCACATCATAGCCGCCGCGAGAGAAGGCATGGTCGGTGTCGATGCCAACGCCCAGGCAGCCGATCTCCTCCGCGTGGCGGATCTTGTCGTACACGCTCTCGCGGTCCTCGTAGGGCTTGATGATCTTGATGACCTGCGCGCCGGTGGCGACCATGCGTTCCAGCTCATCCTTGGGGCCCATGCCGCTGAAAACCAGCGCGCCAGCCTGATTCGCGCCGTCCGCCATGGCGGTCATGCCGTCAGGGTACTGATTTGCCATATGAGAAAGCGCCGCCGTCGCCACGGGGGTCGCGAAGGTTTTGCCGAAGAGCGTCATCTCCGTGGAGGGCATGACCGCATCCAGATGGCGAACCTCCACCAGCAGAGAGTCAATATAGGCCCGGGTGATCACGTCGGATGAAAGGGATTTGCGTTCCATGGGCATCCTCCTTTTTATCAGGTAAACATATTCACCGAGAGAATCACCGCACCCAGCGTCACCAGCACCACGCCGGTAGCACGGTTGAGGGTTACAGGTTTTGCCTTGTTGGCAAAACGGGCAGCAATGCGGGCAAAGAGCAGGGTGGATGCGATGCAGAAGATCAACGTCCACCAGTCCGGCGCGCCGCCGATGGCAAAGTGACTCACCGAGCCAGTCAGCGCCGTGAAAGCCATGATGAACACGCTGGTACCCACGGCGGTCTTGAGTTCATAGCCCATGACCGTGGTGAGGATGAGGAGCATCATCATGCCGCCGCCTGCACCGATGAAGCCGCAGATGAAGCCGATCATCGCGCCGCAGCTGATGGACTGGATGGTTCGCTTCTTCGCGTCCACCTGTGCCATGGCTTCCTTGGTGGTCATGACGGGCCTGACGATGAACTTCACGCCCAGCATCATCGTCATGAACACGGAGAAGCTGCCCATCGTCCGGCTCGGCACAAGGCTGGACACCCAGCTGCCCACCACAGTGAACAGCAGTACGGTGATCATCATGATCAGACCGTTTTTCACGTCGAGATTGCCGTTTTTCTTGTACGTCCACGCGGACACGGCGCTGGCCAGCACATCGCTGGCAAGGGCGATGCCCACCGCGTCGTAGGTTTCCATACCCAGAAAAGTCACCAGCATGGGGGTGATCACCGCTGCGGCGCTCATGCCCGCAAAGCCGGTGCCAAGGCCTGCGCCGAGACCGGCGATCAGGCATACGATAAATTTGATCAGCATAATACGTATTTCGCTTCTTTTCTGTGAATTTCCTGCCGGGCCGCCTTATTGCTGCCCGTCTCCCATGTTGTTGGCCAGGTGCACCACATGGACGCCGCTGCCGCGCAGCACCTCCATGGCAGCCTTGATATTGGTCAGGTCGTTTTCGGTCATCTTGTCGGGCTTGGCCTTGCCGATCAGCTTGCGCAGGGCGGCTTCGTCGTTGTTGACGCGCTTCTTCTCTTCCTTGTCCAGCTGCTTGCCGGCTTTGGCCATCGCGGCAGACACCTGGTTGCACAGCATTTGCGCTTCGTTGATGGTCTGCATCAGGTCTCGGCGGAAGCCATCCTGCACAGCGTACTGCTCCGCATCGCGGATAGCCTGCTGGATCTCCGCCTCGGACATCTTCTCGTTCGCCGTGATGGTGATGGACTGATTCGCGCCGGTGTCCTGATCGCGGGCGGACACGGTGAGGATGCCGTTGACGTCGATGTCGAAGGTAACCTCAATCTTCGGCACGCCTGCCATGGCCTTGCGGATGCCCTTGAGCTTGAACTTGCCGATGGTCTTGTTGTCCTTCGCCATGGGGCGCTCGCCCTGCAGGACGTGAATCTCCACGCTGCCCTGGAACATGCCCGCCGTGGTGAATACCTGGGAGTAGTGCACCGGCAGGGTGGAATTGCGCTCCACCACACGGGTGGCGACGCCGCCCACGGTCTCGATGGCCAGGCTCAGGGGCGTCACGTCCAGCAGCAGGATGCCGCTATGCTGGGTCAGCGCGGTGTTTTCGCTGCCGAGGGTGTCACCCTGGATGGCAGCGCCCTGGGCCACGCACTCGTCGGGGTTGATGTTCTTGGAGGGAATCTTGCCGGTGAGCGCCTGTACCTTCTGCTGCACGGCGGGGATGCGGGTGGAGCCGCCCACCAGCAGCACCCGGCCCAGCTCGGAGGCAGCGATACCCGCGTCGCTCAGCGCGGTGCGGACGGGCCCCTCGGTACGGTCCACCAGGTCGCGGGTCAGCTCGTTGAACTTCGCGCGGGTGAGCGTCATATCCAGATGGACGGGCTGACCGCCGACCTGCATGATGAAGGGCAGGGAGATCGCCGCCATTTCGCTGGCGGAGAGCTCCTTCTTGGCCTGCTCAGCAGCCTCCTTGACGCGCACCATGGCAGCAGCGTCCTTGGTGAGGTCGGCGTGGGAGGTGCGCATGAACTCGCCGCACATCCACCGGACGATGCGCTCGTCGAAGTCGTCGCCGCCCAGGTGGTTGTCGCCGCAGGTGGCCAACACCTCGATCACGCCGTCACCGATCTCAATAATGGACACGTCGAAGGTGCCGCCGCCCAGGTCGTAGACCATGATCTTCTGGGCCGCGCCGTTGTTCAGGCCATAAGCCAGCGCCGCGCTGGTGGGCTCATTGATGATGCGGCGGACGTTGAGGCCTGCAATGCGGCCCGCATCCTTGGTGGCCTGGCGCTGGATATCGTTGAAGTAGGCCGGCACGGTGATGACCGCGTCGGTGACCTTCTCGCCCAGGTAGGCCTCTGCGTCCTCGCGGAGCTTGCGGAGGATCATCGCGCTGATCTCCTGGGGATTGTACATCTTGCCGCCCAGCTCCTGCTTCCAGTCGGTGCCCATGTGGCGCTTGATGGAAGCGACCGTCCGCCTTGCATTCACCGCCGCCTGACGCTTCGCCGCGGTGCCGACGAGACGCTCGCCTGAGTCAGTGAAGGCCACGACGCTGGGGGTGGTGCGCTCGCCCTTATCATTGGGGATGATGGTCGCCACGCCGCCCTCCACCACGGCGACGCAGCTGTTGGTGGTACCAAGATCAATGCCGATAACCTTGCTCATGGTGATGTTGTCCTTTCTGATGATAACGGGAGGCCTCGGGCGGGCAGGGACGCACTTAACATTGCTTGTCGCTTTCGCCTTCAGCGAACTCCCCACGGGGGAGCCGCGACTGCACGATGCCCTGCACCCTGCAAGGGGCACTCGCCCCTTGACCCTTTTCGCGATTGAGTTATCTTTTCTTTCATGGTACGCACGCGTGTCAATACGGCGCATACCGGAGTTGAGCGTCCGCGCGCTCATCGCGCGGGCTGCATGGTTGGCTTTGCTCGGAGATCAGCAGCAGATAATCCCCGGCCCGTAGGGGCAGCACATCTGCATCAGGCAGCACAGATAGCACAGCCGCGTCGGGTCAAAGAAGGTGGTGCGGTAGCTGCCGGCATTCTGCTGATAGGTTTGGCCGGATTGCCGGTACTGGCGCAGCAGCGTCATGTACACGCCATTGTTGGGATCCATCTGGCAGGCACGGGTCATATGCTCCATCGCCTGCACAGTATTGCCCGCGCCGTGGTTCGCCACGCCGGAGAGGTAGTACCACCGGGCGTTGCGCTGGGCGCTGACCACATTTTGAAGGTGCAGGATCGCGGAGTTGTACGCCCGCATCTGGATGTCGCGGATAGCCTGACGCACCAGTTCCGGATCGCCGGGCTGCTCGGTGGGCGGAGGCACCTGCTGGGCCTGGAATCCGCCGAAGCCGAAGAGATCCTCAAACCCGAAGCCGCCGAAATCACTCTGCCAGCCGCCCTGACCGCCGTAGCTCTGGCCATACTGCTGGCGCTGCTGCCCGTAGGGGTTGCCCTGCTGCTGGCTGTATCCGCCGTAGTTCTGTCCACCGTAGGACTGGCCATACGGGTTGCCATAGGGATTGCCGTATGGGTTCTGCTGCTGCTGACGCTGCTTGTACTTCTCCGGGTTCATCAGCATGTCGTAGGCCTCGTTGAGCTCGTTCATCTTGCGGGCCGCGTTGGGGTCATTGGGGTGCAGGTCAGGGTGGCATTCCTTGGCCTTGCGGCGGTAGGCGCGCTTGATCTCCTCCTGCGTGGCGTTTTCAGATACGCCCAGCAGCTGATGGGGATTATTCACCATGGCCTTTCACCTCGCTTTCCTTCATCATCTTTTTATCCTTTTTGTGCAGATATTCATTGTAGCCCAGCCACACGCCGGAATAAAGGATATTGCGCAATATCTCCTCATCCTGGATCAGCGGCAGCTTCTCGAAGGCGGCGGAGGCGTCCCCCAGAACCATCTCCAGGGTGTCGCGCATATCCTCGGGCTTCTTCTCCATCAGGAGGACGGGGTTGTAGCTGCCCTTTTTCGCATCCTTGTCTGCGTCGCAGGCGGCGTCCAGCAGGTAGATGTACCGCCCCAGGGAATACCCGAAGGCGCGCAGAGCGCCAGACCAGTAGTCCTCCTGCATCACGAAGAGCTCCGCCATCAATTCGCCGAAGCAGCGGGCCGCCGCATCGGGGGACAGGTCGCGCCTCTTTTCCACCTGAGAGAGGTTAGCCAGCGTGCGCTCGATCGTCTTGCACTGCCGGGGCCAGTCCGCCTTGACACGGATATAGGCCTTCTTCAGCACGGCAGAAGCGCCCTTGGCGGCGATGTTGCGGTCGTCCTGCCAGTCGTCCATCAGCTTATGGTACGTCAGGGCGATGGTCATGTCCGCCGCGTAATCGGTGACACGGGAACGCACCCAGGCATGCTTCTTCACCGGATGGGGGACGCATCGACCCTCGCCGGATACTTCCTCGGGCTCGTACAGGGAGCCCAGGAAGATCGTCAGGTACGCCAGGTCGAAAGTCAGCGTCATGCGGGCAGCTTGTCCATGGCGGTCGCCGATGGTGTGGCACAGCCCGCAATAATGGGCGCGGTAGCGGGCCTGGGCTTCCTGGGACATATCCGCCAGGTTGGGTCTTACATAGCCAAACATGACTTTACGCCCTCTGGTCAAAGTGGTTCTTGCACACAGGGCAGACGATATGCTTCTCTCCACAGCCGCGGCGCAATCTGAGGCGGGTCTTGCAGCTGGGGCAGCGGAAGTACTTGTACTCCTTCGTGCCCTTGAGACGCAGGAAGAACTGCTTCACTTCCTTCTTCCAGTTGTTCAGGAAGTGCACATAGCGCTCGTTTTCCGCGCGGCGCTTTGCTGCGTTGCGGCTGAGCATGCGGAACAGCGCATAGAAATACAGCACATTACCCAGCAGGCTCAGCAGCATGGAGCCGATGAACATATTCACAACAATCAGCCCAAGGCCCGTCCACAGGGCATGGTAGCCCAGGTTGTCCACACCATTGCGGCCCTGCATAAAGCGCATGATCGCCATTTTGATTCGCATCCACATAAACATAGCCCTCTTTCTATCCGGCTGGCCGGCATTGATCCATGATACATTATATAGCATAACGCGGATTTTTCAACCGAATATGAACAGATACCCGTTCTTGCTTGAAAAAAAACGCCGCCCGGCTTATAATATTGCCAATCACATCGCTCAAACTTCCCAGGAGGAAGCAAATATGCAGAAGATTGACCTCTCCGGCCTGTGGCAGGTATATCTGGACGCTGGAAAGTGTGACGCACTGCCTGCCGTTTATCCCGACGCCATGACGCTGCCCGGCACGACCTCCGCCGCCGGCCTGGGCCCGGAAAACCCGAATCGCGAGACTTATTTTCTCACCGACGCCCACAAATTTGAGGGCTACGCGTGGTTCATGCGCACCTTTGAAGCGGGCGAGTGGGCTGACTGTCAGGTGATGCTCACCCTGGAACGCACCCGCAAGACCACCGTGTACCTGGACGGCAAGATGGTCGGCAGCCAGAACAGCCTCTGCGCGCCCCACCGCTATCTGCTGGACGGGCTGACGGCTGGCACGCACACCCTCGTCATCCGGGTGGACAACACCGACTACCCCACCCGCGGCGGCCACCTGACCAGCCCCGACACCCAGTCCAACTGGAACGGCGTCACCGGCGAAATCAGCCTGACCGTGGCGAAGGCCATCGTCAGCCAGGTGCAGGTGTTCCCGGACATTGCGGGCGGCAGCCTCCGCATCCGGGCGGACGTGCTCGGTGAGCACAGCGGCTTTGCCTCCGTGATGCTGCCCGGGCAGATGGAACAGCTTGTCCCCATCAACAACCGTACGCTGGAGGGCATCCTCCCCCTGACGGGCAATGAGGCCCTCTGGGACGAGTTCTCCCCCAACCTGCACACCCTTGCCATCGACATGGAAGGCGACGTGTACACAACCACCTTCGGCCTGCGCAAGTTCGAGGGCAAGGGACGTACGCTTTTGTGCAACGGGCGCGAGGTCTTCCTGCGCGGCAAGCACGACGGCCTCGTCTTCCCCCTGACCGGCTACGCACCCACCGATGTGGAATCCTGGCGCAGGGTGCTGCAGACCGCGAAGGATTACGGCGTCAACCACTACCGCTTCCACACCTGCTGCCCGCCGGATGCAGCCTTCACCGCGGCGGACGAGCTGGGCATCGCCTTGTCCCCGGAGCTGCCCTTCTGGGGCACGATCTACGGGGAGGGCGAAACCGGCTACGACGCGAAGGAGCGTTCCTTCCTGATTGAAGAGGGCTTCCGCATGCTGGCGGAGTTCGGGCATCACCCGTCCTTCGTGTTCCTGTCCATGGGCAACGAGCTGTGGGGCTCGAAGAAGGCCCTCAACGCCATGCTGGCCGACTACCGCAAGTACGACCCGGACAAGCTCTACATCTCTGGCGCGAACAACTTCCAGTGGGTGCCCGAGGTGCTGGAAGAGGAGGACGTGTTCGTGGGCGTGCGGCTGTCGGGCGAAAGGCTCATCCGCGGCAGCTACGCTATGTGCGACGCGCCCCAGGGCATCGTGCAGACTACCGCGCCGGAGTCCGTCAGCAACTATGACCACATGATCGCACCTGAGGTGGTGGCCGACACCACCGGCAAAGCCGGCAAGGTGCTGATCCAGTACGGCACGGGTGTGAAGGAAGTGGACGCGGAAAGCGCGCAGGCCTTCGTCCCGAACGTGCCGGTCATCAGCCATGAGGTCGGGCAGTATGAGTTCTACCCCGACTTCAGCGAGATCGACAAGTACGTTGGTCCCCTGAAGGCCCGCAGCTTCGAGGTCTTCCGGGAGCGGCTTCAACAAGCCGGGCTGTGGGCAGACCATGAGCGGTTCTTCCGCTCAGCAGGCAAGCTGGCCATCGACTGCTACCGCCGGGAGATTGAGACCTTCCTGCGCACGAAGGAGCTCAGCGGCTTCCAGCTGCTGGACCTGCAGGACTTCCCCGGTCAGGGGACCGCGCTGGTGGGCGTGCTGAACGCCTTCATGGCGTCCAAGGGCCTGATCACCTCGGAGGAATGGCGGGAATTCTGTGCCTCCACGGTGGTGCTGGGCGAGTTTGAGAAGTTCGTTTACGCCTGTGGGGAGGACGTCCGCTTCAGCGTCCGCGTCAGCGAGTGCGACCCGCGCAACGTGCACACATCCATCCTCTGCGAGCTGCTGGACGGCGATACCCTCCTCGCAAAGCAGACCGTCCCTGTGCACAGCACCGGCCGTCGGCTGTCCAGCCCGGTCAGCGTCTGTCTGGGACAGGTGCACACCAGGCCCTTCCAGACCCGCCGCCTTACCGTCCGCCTGACGCTGGAGGATGGTACGGTCAACCATTACCCGCTGTGGGTGTTCCCCCGGTATCCCATCGAAATCACCCGGGAGGGCGTCACCCTGGGCGACAAGCGCGTGGCCTTTGTGGCCTCCGTCGAGGCGGCCAAGGCGTCCACCGTGCCTGCCATCGTCATTCCCGACAGCGAGGGGAAGCTCCCTGCAACGTATGCGTCCGACTTCTGGTGCTACCCCATGTTCCGCTCCATCTCCCAGAGCATGGGCAAGCCGGTGCCCATCGGCACCCTGGGCCTGTGCATCGACGCACAGCACCCGTGGCTGGCCGCCTTCGCGCAGGAGGATTACACCACCCCCGCGTGGTACAGCGTCATCCGGACCGCCCACTGCGAGAACGTGGACTGCGAAAATCCCATTGTGCAAATGGTGGATAACATCGAGCGCTGCCAGCGGCTGTGTTTGCTGTGGGAAAAGGAAGGCGTCCCCCATAGCACCTTCCGCCTGTGGGAGGCAGCAGACGACATCGCCGTGCGGGCCTTTGCGGCGTCCCTTGTGGAGGCGCTGACATGAAACTTGCAGCACCAAACTATTACCCGTCCTTCCGCTGCATCGCGGACAAGTGCCGCCACTCCTGCTGCATCGGCTGGGAGATCGACATTGACGAGAGCACCCGCGAGAAATACCGCCGCGTCCCCGGAGAATTCGGCGCGCGGCTGAATGCGTCCATTGAGGACGGCGAGGTCTCCTCCTTCCGGCTCGGTGCAAATGGGCGATGTCCGATGCTCAACCAGAGCGGCCTGTGCGATCTGATTACCGCGCTGGGCGAGGAAAGCCTGTGCCAGATCTGCGCGGATCATCCGCGGTTCCGGAACTATTTCGGGCGACTCGAGGTCGAGCTTTGCTCGACTAGCGACAGCGATTGCTTGCAATCGCCGAGCGTAACCAGCGCTCGGCCTTGCGCCGAGAGATGGTCGAGAATCGAGATTGGCCTCGGCCTGTGCTGTGAGGAAGCCGCGCGGCTGATCCTCACGCAGGAGACGCCGATGCAGCTCATCACGCTGGAGGACGACGGCATCACCGCCGAGTTGCCCGAAAAGGAAGCCGAGCTGCTCGCCCTGCGCGCTGAGCTTCTTGCCCTCATGCAGGATGATGCGCATCCCCTCGAAGAGCGCCTGGACAGCCTGCTGGACGCGGTGGATTTCGCGATCCCGGACAGGGATTGGGCGAAGGTGTACCGCAATCTGGAACAGCTGGATCCAGCGTGGGATGCTTACATAGAATCGTTCCCCCCGAAGGGGTCAAGGGGGCGATCGGAAAGCCCTCTTGTCGCCACAGCTGAGGCGAAACCCTTGCAAACTGCTCTGGCGAACTTCTGCGTCTACCTGTTGTATCGCCACCTGCCCGGCGCGCTGGAGGACGATGACATCGCGGGCCGTGTCGCCTTCTGCGTGCTGTCCACGCGGATGCTGATGGCCCTTTGTGCCGCCAAAGCTGGCTGCACGATCGCCGACTGTATCGAGTTCGCCCGCATGTACTCCGCCGAGATCGAGTACTCCGAGGACAATATCGCCGCACTTTTGGATGCGCTCTGGGAGGAAGCTTAATGGAATCTTTGCACGATTTTCACGCCCGCGTGGACGGCTTCCAGCGGGATAGCCTGCCCCACGACGGGCCCCTGACCACCAAGCCGCTGCTGGTGGAGAAGGTTGCGCCGGACGGGGGAGACTTCGTCCCGTCTTCTTTTCGTCCCTTCTTCGGCAACACGATGATTTTTGACCTTCCCGCCCAGACGCAGCTGCAGATTACCCGGATGCAGCTGATTCTCCACCATCGCTGCGGCGCCATGCTGGCTGAACCCCTTACCCCGGACACGCTGCACATGACGCTCCACGACCTGCTCAACGGCGTGGATGAGGCTGCCCTCCATGAGCCCGTCCGCCGCACGGGAGAGCAGGCGAAGTCCATCCTTGCCCAGCAGCGCGCCGCCGGAATCCCGCCCATCCGCCTGACCTCCACGCTGGCTTTCAACATGACCTGCGGCAGTGTGGCCCTGGGTTTCGCACCGGACACGGAGGCCGACTGCGCCGCCCTGATGGCCATGCACGCCGCTTATCAGGACGTGGTCACGCTGAGCTATCCCCTCACGCCCCATGTGACGCTGGCTTATTACAGGCCCGGCAGCTACGACCCGGAGGAGGTCGCCGCGCTGGCGGAGGCGCTGGAGGAAATCAATGCGCTGGCGAAGGTGCACATCGCGGTGGACGCGGACTGTCTGCATTACTACACATTTGAGGATATGAATACCTACATCAGGGGGTGAAATGCCCATGACAGCCGCCGACCTGCTTCTTCATCGCCTCCACAGTCAGCACCTGCTGTCCCCCGGCACTGATCCGGCGGCAGATCTGTGCGGCCTGCAGGCCCAGTTCCTGCGCAACGCCGTGCACGCCCTGCGCATCCGCACGGAGAAGCTCGCCGTGGAAGAGCTGGTCAAAACCTGGACGCTGCGCAGCACGGTGCATCTGGTGCCGGAGCGCGATCTGCCGCTGTACATCCGGCATTGCGGCGGCGCGGAGGACGTCTGCCAGTCCGGCTGGTATGAATGGACCGCACAGCGGGGGCATGCCAATCCTCCAGAAAGGGAGGTTGCGCTGGCCCGCCTCACCCTGGAGGCCATCGCCAACGGCATTGATGAGCGAGAAGCCCTGCGCCTTCACTTGCGCAGCTGCGGTATGACGGAAGCCGAGGAGGCCCGCGTCTTCAACCCCTGGGGCGGTATGATCGCCGAGCTGGCGAACATCGGGTCCATCGCCTTCCGCGTTCGTATGGCGGATGCTCTTCATCCCGACGAAACCAAGCGCTACCGGCTGCTTTCTCCCTTTACGCCCCTGCCGGAGAACACCGCCCGCCTTGAGCTGGCCCGGCGCTACTTCACCCATTACGGCCCCGCCACCCTGCGGGACGCGGCTTACTTCTTCCACTGGACGCAGGCGGAGGTCAAGGCGCTGCTGCCCCATCTGCCGGTGGAGACGGTGGTGTTGGATAGCCGGGAGCACTTCTTCATCCCCCATGGCGAACCGGAACGGGACATACCGCCGGTCATTCTGCTGGCGGGCTTTGACCCGCTGATGCTGGGCTACCGCAAGGAGGACAACCCCTTCCTGCCGCCGGAACACCTACGTGGCATTTTCAACCTGGCCGGCATTGTCAACCCGGCGATCCTGCTGCACGGCAGAGTTGTTGGCAAGTGGAAGGAGAAGGCCGGCAAGGTGGATTTCACCGCCTTTGAGCCCCTGTCCGGCAAGGACAAGGCGCTCATTGAGCAGGAGGCAGAGCGACTCTTCCAGCCCCGGAAGATCAAGTGGATATGAAAAGGACGCTGCATCGCAGCGCCCTTTTTGTGTGCTTATATCAGGGATTGATCGTCCACCAGTCCGCCGTGACATTGCCGGCAAAGATGATGTACAGGTCGGTCACGCCTTCCACGTTGGCAGCATCCACGGTGATCTCGCCCTCGTGGCCCGCAGGCAGGGTGAACTCGCAGAGCACCGTTCCGTCGATCTTGCCGGTGGTGACGCGCACCGCGCCGCCCTCCGCGGAGGAAGCGCTCATAGTGAAGGTCTTCGCGCCCTGGGAGAAATCCACGTTCTTGAGCTGCAGCCAGTCACCGGAGGTGGCCACGGTGCGGGCGACCTCCGCGTAGCCCTCGACGATGAGGCCCGCCTGGCGGTACATGGTCCGGGCGGACACACGCTGGTAGGGGCTGAAGTTCTCCAGCTGATTAACGCCCTTCATCGTGCCCTTCACCGGGCCGAGGGAGCCGTCCTCGTTCACAGGCAGAACGTTGATTTGAGGGCTGCGGTAGTTGCCGGTGATCTTCATGCCCTTTTCCACCGGGCGGTTGTGGTAGATGAGGTAGTTTTCGCCCTTGAAGGTGGCGATGGAGTGATGGTTGTTGCCGTACAGCCCGAAGAAGCGGCCCTGGTTGACGAAGAGCTCGCCGCCGTAGGTGAAGGGACCCATGGGGCTGTCGCCCACCATGTACTCAATGGCGCCGGAGGTGATGCCCATCGTGTTGCCGTCGGTCTGCCAGTTGGAGCAGTAGTTATAGTAGTAGCGGCCGTTGATCTTGTTCATGCCGCTGTCTTCGAAAACGTAGGGCGCGTCAATCACCTGGGGCGTACCGACGATGGAGATCATGTCCTCGCCCAGCTGGACGCAGCGGATGGTGCCGGGGTTGGCAGTCATGCCTTCCGGAACGCCGCCGCCGAAGTACAGGTAGCCCGTGCCGTCGTCATCCACGAAGACAGCGGGGTCGAAGAGCCAGGTCACATTCGCGCAGTTGGGGGTGGCGCGGGTGATCAGGCCGTGGCCCAGGGGATCGGTCCAGGGGCCGGCAGGGTCATCCGCCGTCAGCACGGACACGCCGTTGCCGCCATTGCAGAAGTAGAGGAAGAACTTATCCTGGCCATCGATGACCTTATGGGCCGCAGCCGGCGCCCAGGAGTTGTTTGCCCACTTGGCGATGCCATTGCGCCCAGCCACCGGGATCGCGCCGTGATCCGTCCAGTTGGTGAGGTCGGAGGAGGAGATGCAGTTGATCTTGTTGATCTGGGCGTAGCTGTTCTCGCGGACAGAGCCGTCGGCGTTGTACTCGATCACGTCGTTGGTGGTGTAGATGTACAGGCGGTCGTTCCAGACCAGGTAGCCGGGGTCTGCGCCGAAGCGCTGGGTGAAGAGCGGATTGTTCTCACCGTCCTTCTTGTAGGACTGATTCAGCTTGAGGCCATCGAACATAGCGGTGAGTTCCTCCTTGGTTTCAGGCATGAAGAAGGGCTCGGCAGCGAGCTCCTCCTCGGTTTTGGGCGCCGCGCCGCGGATCTTGAAATTGCGGATGGTGAAAGGGGTTGTAGCTTCGCCACCCTCGATATAGAGGACGTAGGTGTCGTAGTCGCCGGCCGTCCACTGGGCGGAGATGGTGATCCATTCATTCATGGGCACGTCGGCGAAGGCGATGTTCTCATAGGAGGTTTCGCCGTCCCGCGTGTGCTCGCAGGAGAGGATGAACCGCCCGGTGTCAAGCTTCTTCTGCAGGATCTCCACAGAGATTGTGTACATTTCGCCCGGCACCAGCTCAAAGGCACGGCCGGGGGAATTCCAGGTGGAGGTGCGGAAGTCCGCCAGCAGGCCCTCCTCCGTGCGGCGGACGGAGCATCCCCGGCCCACCCAGCCATCGATACTGACGGAGAAGTCGGATTGGTAGTCCAGGGCCAGCGGGGCTCCCACCTCCGTCGCGTGAGCCACAGTGCACAATATCAGCAGGGAAAGCAGGATGATGACGATGCGCTTCATATGTCAGCCCTCCTCAACCGTGTAAGTAAAATCGCTGAACCAGGCCGAGCCGCCAGCCGCCTGCGTGGAATACACAAACAGCCCGATGCGGCAGCCCATGAAGTGGTCCAGCCGGTAGACCAGCTGATGCGGCGCGCCGATGGCGGTGCACTTGCCCGCCGCATCCACGCAGGAGAACCGCACGGTGTCGGCGTCAAAGTCGAAGTCCGCGCGGAGTCGCTCGGCTGCCCAGGGCAGCTCTGCCTCAGTAATAATTTCGCCCGTTTCTGCGTCCTTGCGGGTATAAACGAGATACAGCCCATCCTCCCGGCGAGTGATGGCCAGCTGGGCAAAGCAGCCCATCAGCGCGCACAGACCGGCATAGTCGCCGATGTTCAGGCCGCCGGCATCCACAGTGACCTCCGCCGTGCAGCGAGGGCCGAAGCACCGCTGGGTCAGGGTGTTGATGGCTTGGGTAGCGTTGGTCGCCAGGCGGTCGGTGGTGATATGCAGGCCGTCGGCGTCGGAATCCACCAGCTCCAGGTGGGGCTCGTGATTCCACTGCCACAGCACGCTCCAGCCGTGGCGCAGGTCATCGCTGGTGTAGAGGGGCGCGTATTCGTAATCCGGACGGGAGGAGGGCAGATTCAGCGTCTTGGGCACCGCATCGACCACGGGCCAGCCGTCCACCCAGCGGAAGGGCACCACCACCGGGATGCGCCCCACCGCGCCGTGATCCTGGAAGAGGAAGAGCGCCCAGGATCCGTCGTGCAGCTGCACCGGGCCGCCCTGAGCCACGCCGGCAGAGCGGTTATCCAGGTCGAGCTCCATGAACTCGCCGCCCTCGAAGTCGCCGTCAAGGCTCCTCGCGCGGAAGCATCCCATCGAGCGCATATGATCGGGACGCCAGTGGATGCAGAAGAGGTAGTACCACTCCCCGATGTGCGTCAGGCAGGAACCCTCCCAGCCCAGGCGAGGATTGTCGTCCACCACGACCACGCGATCAAGACCGTCGGCTTTCTTCGCAGACAGATCCGCCGTCAGCTCGGTGATGCGCACGGTGCGGTTGCCGTGGGCAACGTACACTCTGCCGTCATCGTCAAAGAGCAGGCCCGGGTCGTACCAGAAGGCGGGAGCCCCGCTGGCACCCTCCATGGGCTGGCGCGTCCAGGGGCCCGCAGCGTCCTCCGCCGTGTAGTGGTAGGAGTGCTTCGTGTCGTTGGAGGTGAACACCACATGGAAGCGTTCCCCGTCATGCTTGAGGGACGCAGCCCACATGCCCCTGGCATAGATGGCGCCGCCGTCCATGCGCTGATGGGCGGTCTCGCCGAGGATATCGTACACGTATGCGCAGTGCTCCCAATGCATCAGGTCGTAGCTGCGCAGGAGCTGTCCGCCGGGGAACATGTGCATGGCGGTGGAGATCATGTAGTAGCAATCGCCCACGCGCACCACGTCCGGGTCGGGGAAATCAGCATGTATGATGGGATTGATGGCAGTCATGGAGCCACCTCCGTTGAACGTGTTTTCTGTACCTTCATGATAGCAGTTTGCCGGAGCAATAACTATGCGGATTTTGCTTGAATCTATGTGGATTTTGCGGAGAAAAAAGGGGAGCCATGCAATGCACGACTCCCCGTGGGTTAAATGTTGACGCCCTGCTCCCTTGCCTGGGCGGTGTAGAGCTCGTAGTAGGCGCCCTTCTTGGCCATCAGTTCATCATGGGAGCCAGCCTCCATGATGCCGCGGTTGCCGATGTAGAGGATGCGGTCGCAGTTCTTGATGGTGGACAGGCGGTGGGCGATGATGAAGGACGTGCGGCCCTTGAGCAGCGCCTGGATGCCGTCCTGGAGGAGCTTCTCGGTCTTGGTGTCGATGGAGGAGGTGGCCTCGTCCAGGATGAGGATGCGGGGATCGCTCAGCAGCGTACGGGCAAAGGCGATCAGCTGCCGCTGGCCCTGAGAAAGGCTGGAGCCGCGCTCGTTGACGCTGGTGGCGTACTTCTCGGGCATTTCCTGGATGAAGTCATCCGCGCGGACAACGGCAGCAGCCTTACGGACTTCCTCGTCCGTGGCGTTCAGGCGGCCGTAGCGGATGTTGTCCATCAGCGTACCGGTGAAGATGAAGGAATCCTGCAGCATGATGCCCAGCTGGGTGCGCAGGCTGTGGATGGTCACGTCGGTGATGTCGTGCTTCTCGCCGTTTTCGTCCGTCAGCAGGATCTTGCCGCCGCGCAGGTTATAGAAGCGGCACAAGAGGTTCACGATGGTGGACTTGCCAGCGCCCGTGGGGCCGACCAGGGCAATGGATTCGCCGGCCTTGACGTGGAGGTTCATGTCCTCCAGGACAGTCTGGCCCTCTTCATAGCCGAAATTGATGTGCTCGAAGGTGACCTCGCCGGTGATTTCGGGCAGGGTGGTCGCGCCTTCCTTGTCATCCACCACAACGGGCTCGTCCATGGTCTCGAAGATACGCTCCAGGTAGGCCATGTTGTTGACGAAGGAGTTGTAGATGTTGGCCAGGGAGGTAATGGGCTGCCAGAAGCGGTTCAGGTACTGGCCCATCGCCAGGATGGTACCGAAGGCAATGATGCCGCCGCCCAGCCAGTACACACCTGCGATGTAGAGCAGTGTATAGACGATCTGGGTGATGCCCTGGGAGGTGACCCACACGCTGTTGGAGATGTAGATGGCGCGCAGCCAGGCCTTGCGGCAGTTGAGAGCCAGCTTCTGCATGATGGAGATGTTCACATCCTGGCGGGCAAAGAGCTGGGAGACGCGCACGCCGTCAATGGACTCAGCCAGATAGGCGTTGTAGTTGGAATTCTTGTTGGACTGATTCTGCCAGGCCTTGCGCTGGCGGGGCTTGATGAACATGATGAAGGCCACGAACACCGGCAGGCCCGCCACCACCACCGTCGCCAGGGTGGGCTCGGTGGCATACATGAACACCACGATGAAGATGACGTTGATGATCTCCAGGATGGCGTTGATGATGCCGTTGGACAGGATGTCCGACACGGAGTTGACGTAGTTGATCACGCGCACCAGGATCTTTCCGGCGGGGCGGCTGTCATAGTAGGAGAAGGGCAGCCGCTGCAGGTGGGCAAAGAGGTCCTTGCGGATGTCGTAGATGATGTCCTGGGAGACCTTGGCCATCATGCGGGAACGGATGACGGTGAATACAATGGAAACGGAGATAATGCCCAGGTACGCCAGCGCCATGGGGATCAGCTGATCCGCAGCCTTGTTGGGCACGATGACATTCAGCACATGCTCGGTGATCTTGGGGGAGAACAGACCTGCGATGGAGGCACAGGAGGACAGCAGCAGCGCCAGCAGCATCTTCCACTTGTGACGGCCGATGTAATGAATAACGCGCTTGAGATGACCTGCGTCAAAGGGGCTCTCCAGGCTCTCGTCAACGTCGAATTTGTTGCGTGCCACTCTCACTCACCGTCCTTTCCATTGGACAGGTCGTCCGGGTCAATGCCGTTCTGCAGGCAGAAGGTCTCGTAGTAGTAGCCGCGCAGCTTGAGCAGCTCCTCGTGGGTGCCGCGCTCGGAGATCGCTCCATCCTTGAGGATGAGGATCTCGTCCGCCTCCTTGACGGAGGAAATGCGCTGGGCGATGATGATCTTGGTGCAGTCATAGGGCAGCTCGCGCAGCTGCTGCTGGATGTACTGCTCGGTTTCCATATCCACGGCGGAGGTGGTGTCGTCCATGATGAGGATGCCGGGCTGCACCGCCAGGGCGCGGGCCAGGGCAATACGCTGCTTCTGGCCGCCGGAGAGGCCCACGCCGCGCTCGCCCACGATGGTATCGTAGCCTTCGGAGAGATGCTCGATAAAGTCGCCGGCTGCAGCACGGCGGGCAAAGTCATGCACCTGCTCCTCGGTCAGGTCCTGATCACCGAAGGCAATGTTGCCCTCCACCGTGTCGGAGAAGAGGAAGACGTCCTGGGTAGCGGTGCCGATGCCGTCGCGCAGCTGGTTCAGCTTCCAGCGCTTGATGGGGCAGCCATCCACCAGGATCTCGCCCTCCTTGACCTCGTAGCAGCGGGCCAGCAGCTGGATGATGGTGGTCTTGCCAGAACCCGTGGGACCCATGATGGCCAGGGTGTTGCCGGGCTTGACGGAGAAGCTCACGTCCTTGAGGACGGAGGCGTTGTCATGGCTGAAGGACACATTGCGGAATTCGATCGCACCCTTGATGCGGTCGTGATCCACCGCATCCTCCGCATCTACGATGTCAGGACGGGCCACCTCCAGCTCCATGACCTTGTTGGAGCAGGTGATGAAGCGCTGCCAGTCGTTGAGCAGATTGCCCAGGTTGCGCATGGGCACGGAGAGCGCCCAGGAAAGGCTGGTGAACACCGTCAGATCGCCGGCTGTCATTTCTCCCTGAATCATCAGGAAGCCGCCGAAGAAGACGGTAATCAGCGTCATGGCGTTGGCGAGAATCTCAATAAAGGGGAAGAAGGTCAGCCAACGCTTGTTGATGTTCAGGTGCGCCTCACGGAAGGCGGAGGAACGCTTGTCGAAGGCTTCCTTCTCATGCTCCTCGCGGGCAAAGGCCTTGATAACGCGGTTGGCTGCGATGTTCTCCTGGGCGGCGGCGTTCATTTCACTCTGACGCTCGCGCATGGCCATGAACAGCTTGCGCACGCCCTTGGAATAGATCTTTGTGATCAGCATCAGCATAGGGGTGACGCACACCAGCGCCAGAGCCAGCTTCCAGTTGATCCAGAACAGGTAAATGGACGTGGACAGGAACATGACCACGCTGTCAATGGCGGAATAATCGATATAGCTCAGGAAATGACGACACCAGTCCGTATCGGCAGACATGCGGGTCATCAGATCGCCGGTGCGGTTGCGATCAAAGAAGCGGGTATCCTGGTTCTGCAGGCGGGTGAAAAGCCGCACGCGCAGGTTATAGATCACGTTCTGGGAGGTCTTCTCAAGGGTGATCACCATAAAATACCGGATGCCCTCATGGAAGAACTTCACTGCCAGCATGGTGAAGAGGATCCCCAGCAGCGGCTCGGGATTCTGCGCCACGATGACCTCATCCACCAGCCGCTTTTGCAGCGTGGGGTTAATCAGCAGCATCAGCGACGTCACTGCGCTGATGCACAGGGCAAGAATGTGCCATTTTCGGTACTTTTTGTCCATGATGGACCATAACCATTTGATGTTTTCCACGGTGCTCTTTCCCTCCTGTGTGTACCGGATAAGCCGGATGCGTGCGGCGATGCCGCGGTCGGTCGTGAGCCACATAATTTCGCGGTCAGTATAGCACGGAATCGTTGCGTGCGCAACGGCTGAAATGGGATTTTTCCAGTCAATTTGGACAAATCGTCCGTTATCTGACCGGAAGTATCTGTCCCTTGCTATTTTCTGTCAGCCGTGCTACAATGTACAAACAAACGTTCTTGAAGAAGGTGAGCCCATGATCCTCCAGACCGGCCTGCGTACGGATATCCCGGCCTTCTACACGCCCTGGTTCCTGAACCGGCTGGCGGAGGGCTTCGTGCTGGCGCGTAACCCCTACAACCCGCAGCAGATCACCCGCTACCAGCTGAATCCGGCGGTAGTGGACTGCATCGGCTTTTGCACCAAGAATCCCGCGCCCATGCTGCCCCACCTGGATGCGTTGAAGGGGTTCGGTCAGCACTGGTTCGTGACCATCACCCCCTACGGGACAGATATCGAGCCCCATGTTCCGCCCAAGGAGCAGGTCATGGCGGATTTCCTCCGCCTGAGCACCATCCTCGGTTGCCACGCCGTCACCTGGCGGTACGACCCCATCCTGCTGACGGATGTCTACACCGTGGAGCGCCACCTTGCGGATTTCGCCGCGATGTGCGCTGCGTTGGAGGGTGCGACGGACACCTGCGTCATTTCCTTCATCGACCTGTACGAGAAGGTGAAGCGAAATTTCCCGGAGGTTCGCGCCGTCCCCCATGGGGAGAGGCTGCTCCTGGGTCGGGAGATGGCCGCCATCGCCGCAGAGCACGGCATCCGCCTGAAAAGCTGCTGCGAAGGGGAAGAACTGGCCCCCTTTGGCGTGGACTGCTCCGGCTGCATGACCCTTTCTACCTATGAGAAGGCCCTGGGCCGCCGCCTGCTCGCTCCCAGGCAGCCCAAGACCAGCCGCGGCTGCCTGTGCCACCTGAGCGCAGACGTCGGCGCCTACAACACCTGCGGCCACGGCTGTCGGTACTGCTACGCCAACCATGATGAAGCCAGCGTCCGCCGCGCCATGGCGCAGCACGATCCGGCCTCGCCGCTGCTGATTGGACGGGTACGCCCGGAGGACGTCATCCGCGACGCCCGGCAGGTCAGTTGGCGGGACGATCAGCTCACCCTGGCAGAGCTGCTGTGAGGCCCGCTTTGTCAGGGAAAAATTTCTTCAGAAAAATTTGAAAAAAGGTGTTGACAAGCCCCCCGTACTGTGCTATACTAATTCTCGCAGTCGAGCGAACGAGCTCCCTGCCGGACAAAAGCCGATGGGGAATGGTGTAACGGTAGCACCTGCGACTCTGACTCGTATTGCCTAGGTTCGAATCCTAGTTCCCCAGCTTTATATGCCTCCGTTGTGTAGAGGCCTAGCACGCGGCCCTCTCAAGGCTGAAACAGGGGTTCGAATCCCCTCGGAGGTGCTTAAGCTCTGAATCGTATGATTCAGAGCTTTCACTTTTTCCGGGTATTTTGAAGGAGGTGCACCATGCTCGTCACCATTGGCCCGATCACGCTGGATGTGGATGTTGCCGCCACACGCCGTTTTTACGAAGCCAGCACAGGCTATGTTCCCTGCCCCTGCGACGGCTGCCGCAATTTCCCCTTGGCCGTGCCCCACATGCCGGCCGCCCTGCTTGATGCGCTGCACCAACTGGGGATTGATCCCCTGAAGCCGGCTGAACAATGGGTCAACTGCGCCACACCCGACGGCAAGGCAGCCCTGTACGGCGGATTTTACAACGTCTGCGGCCAGATCGTGAGCGCCACTGAGCACTGGTTGACGCCCGACTTTGAGCTGTTTGCTTGCGAGGATTGCTCCCTGCTGAAACCCGATTTCCCGCGCCCCTGCTTTGAAGTAGATTTCTACTGCCAGCTACCCTGGCTGCTGGAGATGCCCTCCACCGAGGCTTATCCCAGCCCGTAACTTGTATTATCCTCTTCGGCATTCTCTGCCGACCACATCCGCCATCCACCGCCTCGACTTGCAATCCCCTGCCCCGCAAGCTGCAATCTCCCCCTTGCTGCAGCACTTCCTCCGCCGAAAATGCAAGTACAGAGAAAAAACATTTTTTCATGATTCCCTGCATTGTCATCTTGATTTCCCCCGCAAAGTGCGTATAATGGGAAGTACAAGGATAAGTTTGCAGGGTTTCCTGCATGATATCGACCTTATTGGTCAGGAGGGTGCAGTTATGACGTGGATTCTGCTGGCGGCTCTGGTAGGTGTTGTTGTTCTGTCTGTGCGGGATCAGCTCAAGCGCGAGAATGATGCATATTGTGTGTCCACGCTGTCCCGTGAATACTCGCTGTAATCAGATACTTGTATTCCCCCGAGGCATTGCTTCGGGGATTTTTTGCGCTTGCCGATCTTGTTGCATTCCACCTCATCAGTCAGCCAACCAGCGGCTGATAGCTTCCCTCAAGAGGAAGCCTTGTGATATGTGTGCACCATAAAGGGGACTGCCTGTCACAGCAGCCCCCTGTTTGCATTTTGGGCTTATTTCTTCAGCGCGATCCCCTGCTTCTCCAGGTCGGCGATGACGCCGTCCACCACGGCCTGCACTTCCTCGCGGGTGAGGGTGCGCTCGGCATGGGAGAAGAAGATGCGCACGGTGATGGACTTGCCCGCATCATCGGTGTAGGTGCCCACCACGGCCACCTTGTTGACCAGGGGGCTGTTGGCGGCCTCGATGGCCTTCTTGATGGGTTCGTACTTGTCGGCGATGAAGGTCAGGTCCTGCTCCATGCCGGGGAAGCGGCTGGGCTCGACGTACTTGATGCGCTCAGCGCCGATGTGGCTCAGCGCGTCGATATCGATCTCCGCGAAGACGATGGCGGCCTTCTTGTCGATCTTCTTGGCGACCACGGGGTGCGCCACACCGATGGTGCCCAGGGTCACGCCGTCGCAGACGATGGCGTTCAGGTTCTTGGGATGCTCCCAGGAGTGGGCCGCTTCCGCCTTCACCCAGGTGAGGGGCTTGTGCTTCAGGTCGTCCACGGTGACGGCCAGCATGTCGCGGAGCTTGAAGTACAGCGTCTCGACGCTCTCCACCTTGCTGAACAGAGTGATGCAGAGCTTCTTGTACTCCTTGGCCAGGCCCTTTTCGCAGCAGCCCTGGGCCACGCGGCCCACCTCGAACACGCCAAAGGAAGGCGCGTAGGACGTGTTGCCCTTCACCTGTACCAGCTGGGTGGGCACGATGGAGCGGCGGATGACCTCGATGTTGGGATTGGCCGCACCCAGCAGGCGGACGTTGTCCTCCACCTCGATGCCCAGCTTCTTGTACTCATCGGAGTACTGCCAGACGTAGGAGTGCACCTCATGCAGGCCATAGCGCTTGACAAGGATATCCTTCACCTTGTTCTCGGTGGTCTTTTCCACATGCTCGCGCACGGGGTAGAGGGGCGCTTCGGCGGTGTGGACGTCGAAGTTATCGTAGCCGTAGATACGGGTGATCTCCTCGATGATGTCGGCCTTGATGGTCACGTCCTTGGTGGCGCGCCAGGAGGGCACGTCCACGGAGAACTTGTCGCCATCCTGACGGACGGTGAAGCCCAGCGCCGTCAGGGTGGACACAATGTGCTCATCGCTGATCTCGATGCCGGTGTAGCGGTCGACAAAGCGCTTGTCGAAGTCCAGGGTGATCTGGGGGTATTCGAAGGCGCGCTCGTCGGTCAGGCAGGAGGTGACGCGCATGCCGGCGTCGGCGTCCTGCAGGAGCTTGACAAAGCGGGCGATGGCGGGCACGGTCATCTCGGGGTCGAGGGACTTTTCGTAGCGCGCAGACGCATCCGTACGGTGGGCCAGACGGACGGTGGACTTGCGCACAGAAGCCGCGTCGAAGGTGGCAGATTCCAGGGTCAGGGAGGTGGTGTCCTCCACGATCTCGGAGTCGAAGCCGCCCATGATGCCAGCGATGGCCACGGGCTTGTCGCCGTTGCAGATCATGAGGGTGTTCTCGTCGATCTGACGCTCCACTTTGTCCAGGGTCTGGAAGGTGAAGGGCTTATCGAAGCGCTTGATGCGGATGGATTCAACCTTGCGGCTGTCGAAGGCGTGCATGGGCTGGCCCATCTCCAGCATCAGGTAGTTGGTCAGGTCGGCCAGCAGGTTGATGGCACGCATGCCGCAGTAGAACAGGCGGATGCGCATGTTCATGGGCGCGACATTGCGGGTGATGTTCTCGACCGTCAGGCAGGAATAGCGCTGGCAGAGAGGATCCTCGATCTTCATGTCGATGGCGGGCAGATTCTTGTACTGCTCCAGATCAACGACAGCCATGGGCCGCAACGGACGCTTGGCCAGCGCGGCGAACTCGCGGGCGATGCCGTAGTGGCCCCACAGGTCGGGACGGTTGGTCAGGGACTTGTTGTCCACCTCGAACACGATGTCGTCGATCTGCCACAGGTCCTTCACGTCGGTGCCGACAGCCACATCTTCGGTGATGTCCATGATGCCGTCGTTGTTGTCGCTCAGGCCCAGTTCCTTCTCAGAGCAGCACATGCCGTGGCTGGTGTAGCCGGCCAGCTTGCGGGGCGCGATGGTGATCTCACCGATCTGGGCGCCCAGCTTGGCGAAGGCGGTCTTCATGCCCACGCGGACATTCGGCGCGCCACAGACAACGTCAACCAGCTCATTTTCGCCGCAATCCACCTTCAGCAGGTGGAGCTTCTTGCTTTCGGGGTGCTCCTCAACGCTCTTGATCTCCGCGACCACAACGCCGGACAGGTCGGAGCCCTTGAGGAAGATTTCGTTCTCCACCTCGGCGGTGGACAGGGAGAACTGATGGATCAGCGCCATCAGGTCAATACCGGAAAGATCCACGAATTCCTGGATCCAGTTCATCGAAATATACATGGATGTTATTTCCTCCTTGTAGACCTACATCATGCAATGTTCCACCTCATCAGTCGCCTTGCGGCGACAGCTTCCCCTCAAGGGGAAGCCTTTGCTGCGAGCCTCATATAAGCCTTCCCCTTGAGGGGAAGGTGGCCTCCCGCCTGCGGGAGGTCGGATGAGGTGGAAACCCCATGCACAGCCAACTTCGTCTTTATCGGTTATTCATCATCCGTAAACTGGCTCAGGCGGGTCAGATTGCCGCTGTTCAGGTCACGGATGTCCTTCACGCCGTACTGCATCATGGCCAGACGGGTCAGGCCCAGGCCGAAGGCGAAGCCGGTGTACTCCTCGGGGTCGATGCCGCCGGCCTTGAGGACTTCGGGATGGATCATGCCGCAGGGGCACAGCTCCAGCCAACCGGAGTGCTTGCAGGAGGGGCAGCCCTCGCCGCCGCAGATCAGGCAGGAGATATCCAGCTCGAAGCCCGGCTCAACGAAGGGGAAGAAGCCGGGGCGCAGGCGAACCTTGATGTCCTTGCGGAACACCTCGCTCAGCATGGTCTTCATGAAGTAGATCAGGTTGGAGATGGAGATGTTCTTGTCCACCATCATGCCTTCCATCTGGAAGAAGGTGTTCTCGTGGCAGGCGTCGGTGGCCTCGTTGCGGAAGCAGC
>SVGL01000025.1 GCA_015056325.1 Clostridiales bacterium
GAGCATGAATGCTCCTTTCAGCGCTGAGAGACTGTGTTAATTCAGTTCGTTGACCAATTCCTTGAAGATACGGCCGCGGGCCTCATAGTCCGGGAACATATCGAAGGAGGCGCAGGCCGGGCTGAGCAGCACGTTCCAGCCATCTCCGGACAGGCTGCGGCACTGGTCGATGGCGTCCTTGAGGGTCGCGGCGCGATGCAGGTTGACGTAGCCGTTCTCCCGGCACTGGCGCTCGATCTGATCCGCCGTCACACCGATGAGCACCGCCTCGCGGATGTACTCCGAGGCCAGCATTTCCTTCACCATGGGGGTGAAGTCGCAGTGCTTGTCGTAGCCGCCAAGGATGATCGCCGTGGGGCGGTTCATGGTCTGGATGGCCTTGATGGTGGAGTCCACATTGGTGCCCTTGGAGTCGTTGATGTAGCGCACGCCATCCAGTTCGCGGACGAACTCGATGCGGTGCTCCACGCCGGTGAAGGTACGCAGGGTGTGAGCGATGACCTCGGCCTCCACGCCGCAGGCTGTCGCCATGCAGCAAGCCGCCAGGGCGTTCTCGAGGTTGTGCGGACCGGGAATGTACACGTCTTCCGTCGGGCAGATGGCGGTTTCCACGCCGCCGAAGCGGGTGACAATCATGCCGTCGCGCACGAAGGCGCCGTTCTCGACCTCGACCTTGCGGGAGAAGAGCATCACCTGGGCCTTCACCATCGGGATGTAGGGCGCGAGGGCCGGATCATCCGCATTGAAAACAGCCACGTCATCGGCGGTCATGTTGGCAAACATGCGCATTTTGGTCAGCGCGTAGTTTTCCATGGTTCCGTGACGGTTGAGGTGATCCTCGGTAATGTTCAGCAGCGCGCCGCAGCGGGGGTGGAAGGTCTCCGCCGTTTCCATCTGGAAGGAGCTGACCTCGCAGACGAACATGTCGCTGTCGGCGCTGTCGATGCCCGCCGCTGAGTAGGGGTAGCCGATGTTGCCCACCACATGGGTGGTGCGGCCCGCGTTGCGGAAGATCTCGCCCAGCAGGGACACGGTGGTCGTCTTGCCGTTGGTGCCGGTGATGGCCACCATTTCGCCGGAGGACAGCTGGTGAGCCATCTCCAGCTCGCCGGTGACGTAAATGCCCATTTCCTTCGCCTTGACCACGAAGCCCGCCGTATCCGGGATGCCGGGGCTGATGATCATCGCATCGATGCCGTCGAGACACTCCCCTGCCGGGCAGCCCAGGGCATATTCGATGTCCAGGCCATTCAGGGGCTGCAGCGCGTCGCCGAGCTGTTCAGCGGTCTTGTTGTCGTTGATAACGACCTTCGCGCCAGCCTTGTGGAGCAGCTTCGCCGCCGCCACGCCGCTGCGGGCCATGCCCACGACGAGGACGCGCTTGCCAGCGTAGTTATTCATGTTGCGCATGTGGATGCGCCTCCATTGTACTTGCTTATTTCGGAGCAGGATTCCGCTCCTGCGGGAGCGGCCAAAGGGCTTTCCGATCGCCCTTTGGAAACCTTCGGGTACCTCTTTCCAGAGATTATCAGATGATCACCGACACGACCGCAATCGCGCTCAGCACCGCCGTCACAATGGCGTACATGAGGACGATCTGCGTCTCCTTCATGCCGCACATTTCAAAATGGTGGTGAATGGGCGACATCTTGAACAGGCGCTTGGGCGTGCCGGTCAGCTTGCGGGTCAGCTTGTAGTAGTAGCGCTGCAGGATGACGCTCACGCTGGACATGACCATGGTGAAGCCGATCAGCAGCAGCAGGAAGGGCTGACGCAGCAGCATCGCCATGCCGACCACCGCGCCGCCGATGAACATGGAGCCGGTATCGCCCATGAAGACCGTCGCCGGGTAGTGGTTGAAGCGCAGGAAGCCAATGCACGCGCCGCACAGGGCCAGGGCGAAGACGGCGATGGTCTGGTAGTTGCCCGCCAACGCCAGAAGCGCCTCGTCAGCAGGATAGTCAACCATACCCACGCCAAGGGAGTTTGCCATATTAATCAGTGCCGCGAACAGTGCAATCGCCGCCCAGCCAATGGAGCCCACCGCCGTCACGGAGGACAGGATGCCGTCCAGGCCATCCTGCAGGTTGGCGGAGTTCACCATGAACAGCACCGTCAGCGCCAGCAGCGGAATGTAGAAGATGCCCAGATCCCACTCCACGTTGAAGAAGGGAATGATGATCTTGCTGCCCACCTCCGGATGGAAGTAGCAGTAGCAGGCAAAGCCGATGCACACCACGGCCTGGCCGATGATCTTCTGCCAGGGGGTCAGGCCCTCGTGGCGCTTCTTGACCATCTTGATCCAGTCATCGCCAAAGCCCACCGCCATGGAACCCAGCGCCACGAACAGCAGCGCCAGCATGTGATCCCACGCGCCGAGGGTCACGCCGCACACCACAAAGGCCACCACGCAGCCCAGCGCGATGCACAGACCGCCCATGATGGGGGTGCCCTGCTTCTTCATATGGGACTGGGGGCCCAGCTCGTACATGGTCTGGCCCAACTTCAATTTGCGCAGCCAGGCAATGAGCTTCGGGCCGGTCAGCAGCACGATGGCCGCAGAGAGGATCAATGCAAGAATCATCCTTAGCATGTTCAGTACCTCGTAATGTTCAAATTAGTCGTCCATTTCGGCAAGGAGCTCGGCAACAACAACCTTCTCGTCGAAGTCGTGCTTCACGCCGCGGATCTCCTGATAGGTCTCGTGACCCTTGCCGCACAGGGCGATCACGTCACCCTCACGGCCAATCTCCATCGCGTGGCGGATGGCCTCGCGGCGGTTCTCGATCACCACATACTCGCAGTCGGTCTCCTTGATGCCTTCCTCAATGGAGGCCAGGATGGCCATGGGATCCTCGTTGCGGGGGTTGTCGGAGGTCAGGATGCACATGTCGGCCAGCTCGCCGCCGATGCGGCCCATGATGGGGCGCTTGGCTCGATCGCGGTCACCGCCGCAGCCAAAGACGGCAATCAGCCGGCCGCGGGTGAATTCGCGGCAGGTGCGCAGGATGTTGTCCAGCGCATCAGGAGCGTGGGCGTAGTCCAGGATCACGCGGTAGGGCGTGCCGGTGGGCAGCATCTCGATGCGGCCGGGGACGTTCGCGATCTTCTCCAGACCGGCCTTGATGTCCTCATGGGAGATGCCCAGCACCATCGCGCAGGAAGCCGCAGCAATGGCGTTATACACGTTGAACATGCCGGTCATCCGCAGGTTGATGAGCAGCGCGTGCATGCCCTGGAGCTTCAGCTCAAAGCCCACGCCGGTCTCGGTGATCTCAATGTCACGGGCGAAGAGGTCCGCCGCTGCCGCGATGCCGAAGGTCAGGTGGGGCACTTCTATGTCCCGCAGGATGTTGACGCTGGTCTCCTCGTCCACGTTCAGCACGGCATTCTTCACCATGCCGGAGGTGAAGAACTTCTTCTTGCACTCGAAATAGGCTTCCATCGTGCCGAAGTAATCGAGGTGATCCTGGCTGAGGTTGGTGTAGGCGCCCACCTCGAAGGTGATGCCGTCCAGGCGGAACATGTCAATCGCGTGGGCGGAGACCTCCATGACCACAGCATTCACGCCTTCGTCCACCATCGCGCGCAGATCACGCTGCAGGTCGATCGGGTCGGGCGTGGTGTAGTTGGAGGCGATGCGCTTTTCGCCGATCATATTGCCGGTGGTGCCGATGAGGCCCACCTTCATGCCCGCCGTCTCCAGGATGGATTTGATCATGTAGGTGGTGGTGGTCTTGCCCTTGGTGCCGGTCACGCCGACAAGGCGCATCCGATCCGCCGGGTGACCATAGAAGGCCGCCGCCATGCGGGACATCGCCGCGCGGACGGAGGTCACCTTCACCTGAGGAATATCGATATCCACAAAGTGATCCACCACCAGGGCCACACAGCCGTTGGCAACAGCCTGGGGGGCGTAATCATGGGCGTCAAAGCGCGCGCCGGGAATGCAGAAGAACAGGCCGTTTTCGACCTTCTTGCGGCTGTCGGAGCACAGCTCGCCGATCTCGGTGACCATATTGCCTCTGGTTTCCACCAGGTAAGGAACCTTCTCAAACAGGGTACAGAGCTTCATGGTGATTCTCCTATCCTATATATGCTGAAATCAGTCTGTATTCTCATAGGGACTTCAGCCCATTTTACTGACTGGTTGTCTCAAAGGTGACAAGGATGCTGGTACCCGGGGGATTTCATCCCGTTTTTTCGCCCCGGGGGCTACTCGAACGTAACCAGGATGCTGGTACCCGGTGCGACATACTCCCCTGCCGCCGGGGCCTGACGCACGCAAACGCCCGTCCCGACCATGGAGAGCAGCAGCCCCCGCTGCCGAAGCAGCCGCGCGCAGTCCACATCCGATGCGCCGATCAGGTCGGGGACGCAGACCAGATCCTGCGGGGTCAGCGTTTCACTGGAGGCGGTGTAAGCCATAACATGGCCGCCTTCCTTGAGGATCGCACCCTCAGGCGGCAGCTGATCCAGGACAACAGTATTCACGCCGTCCTCCAGCAGGTCAAGGCCTGCCTCTGCCAGTTTACGCCTTGCTTGAGCAATCGTCAAGCCTTTTATATCGGGAACCAAAACATCTTTCTGATTTTCCGCGTATTTATCCACCCCCAGCAGGGGCAGAGCCTCTTCGAAGATCTGCCGCGCAAAGGGCGCTGCCGTGGTGCCGCCGTAGTCCACAGGCACATGGGCCTCATTGACCACCACCAGCACGCTGATGAGGGGATCATCCGCCGGGGCGAAGCCGTAGAAGGAGCCAATATGCACGTTGGAGACGATGCGGCCTTCCTTGTACACCTGAGCCGTGCCGGTCTTACCGCCGATGCGGAAGCCCTCGATGTAAGCGTTCTTGCCGCCTCCCTCGGAGACAACGGCCTCCAGCAGCCCGCGCAGGGTTTCGCTGGTTTCCGGCTTGATAGGTGTGGACACCACCGTCGGGTTGAACCGCTGAATGGGCTGGCCCAGCTCATCCTGGATTTCCGCAACGATACGGGGCTTCATCAGCTTGCCGCCGTTGATGGCAGCGTTGCAGGCCATCACCAGCTGGATGGGCGTCACCGCCACCGACTGGCCAAACCCAATACGGGCCAGATCGACCCGCTTCACATAGCGGCTGCCAATGAGGATGCCGCCCGATTCGCCGGGCAGGTCAATGCCGGTGCGCTGTCCCAGCCCAAAGGCGTTCAGGTACCTATAGAAGGTATCCGTGCCCATGCGCAGGGCCAGCTCCACAAACACCGGGTTGCAGGAGTTTTGCAGGCCCTCGGCCATGGATTCCGCGCCGTGGGCACGGCCCCAGCAGCGGATGGTATCGCCGTCCACCGTCACCTTGGCGGAGCAGTGGAAGCGGTCCTCCGGGGTGGTGACTCCGCTGTCAAGCGCGGCGGCGGAGGTCAGGATCTTGAAGGTGGAGCCCGGCTCGTAGACGTCAGAGATGGCAGTGATGCGCATCAGCTCCGTCAGAGCGGAGACGTCGGAGCGGGGCGGCTCGTTGGGGTCGTAGTCCGGCTTGATGCAAAGGGCCAGGATAGCGCCCGTGCGCACGTCGGATACAATGCAGGTCACCGACTTGGCGGAATTGACCTCCAGGCATTCCCGCATCGCCTTTTCCGCGATGGCCTGGATGTCCGCGTCGATGGTGAGTTTCAAGCTGCTGCCCGCCTGGGAAGGAATGTACCACCCCTCCGTACCGGGGAGGATGCGGTTTCGCGCGTCCACCTGGCGCAGATAGCTGCCCTCCATGCCCGCCAGCACATGCTCGTACTGGCTTTCCAGGCCGGACTGCCCCGCGGCGTCGATGGTGGTCAGCCCCAGCGCCTGGGTCAGGAATGCTCCATTGGGGTACCAGCGGCTCACGTCCTCGTCAAAGGCGAGAGCTTTGAGGCAAGCGCTTTCCGGGGCTTCATTCTTGAGGGTGCGCAGCTGGTCGACGGCAGCCCGGCTCACCTGTCGCTTGAGGATAACGGAGCCCTTGGTGTTGTCCGAGAGCTTCTTCGTAGCGCTCTCCCGGTCAAGGGGGAGCACCGGCTCAATCGCATCCAGGAAGGCGGGGATATCCGTCACCAGGCGGGGATCCGCCGTCACGGTATAGGCCGTGGCGGACAGGGCCAGGATTCGTTCGTGCCGGTCAAGGATGCTGCCGCGTCTGGCGGTCACGGTGCCTGCCTTTGTCCATTGGGAGACGCCCCTTTGGGTCAGCGCCTCCGCGTCGCGTACTGTCAATGTGGCCAGACGCCCGATCACCAGCAGAAACAGCGCTGCCAAGGTGAGGGTCATCAGCCAGATTCTCTTGCGTACCAGCAGTTCCGGATGCATGTCCTTCCCCCTGATGCGCGGATATTCCAAACGGGGAACCGAAGAGTTCTCCCCCTCAGTCCCCCGGTGTGGGCTTTATCTATACTCAGTTGCCCCAGATGGACGCCAGGGCAGTGATGCCGTTGGTGCCCGTCAGGGTGATAACGGCGTCGGTAGGCGCCTGCAGATAGTTCACGCGCACGCCCTTGGAGCTGATCAGCCCCATGCGCACCGCCTCCTGGCGGATGTTGACGTCGTTGGATTGCGTCGCAATCTGATCACGGGTCTGGCCGCACTGCACTTCCAGCACGGTAATACGGTCCCGCTTGGCATCGATGGCATTGCTGATTCGCTCGCGCTCATCCATATGAACGCCGAAGATGCTGAAAAGGAAGATAGCCAGCACAGCCAGCATCACAACAGCAGGCATAAAGCGCACACCGTACTTGCTCACAGCAGGCGTACGGGCGGTATCGTCATGACGGACAGCATGGTAGGACCCAGTGCTGCTGCCGGAAGTATACTGACGGCGGCGGGAGCTGGCTTCCACAGGCTGCTGATCCTGCATATCAGGGAACTCTCCGGTGAAGGAGAAGGAACGTCCCCCGGGACGGCAGAAGGCCATGGCTTCCGCCTGACGGGACTTCGACACGAAATCCGCAGGACGGGTATGGCGGCGCATCCGGTTGCGCATGGGGGTCGTCATAGTCTATTCCTCCTAAACGCCATACATGCCAATAAGGTGCAGCATGGCAGCATATATTCATTACATATTGGCAAGCACGGAATCAATGTTTGCGATGAAGTCCATCAGCTGATCCTCGCACTTGACGCGCACAGCGATGCGCAGATGATCTCCCGCGCCCATGATATCGACGTCCTTGTCCTCGCCGAGGATGATCTGGCGCAGCCGGGCAGGCAGCAGCACGCGGCCCTGACCGTCGCACTCCTGAGCGCGGAAGGTATAGGCGTCCAGCCACTGCAGGTACTTCTTGCGCTCGGGGTTGCCGGTTTCCTGCAGAGCCTTGTCGTGGCTCTCGCGCATGTGGACGTAGGCAAGCTCGGGATACACGGCGATGGACTTGAAGTCAAACTCCGGTGCAACGGTGAAGGTCTTGCCCAGCATATCGCGGAAGGCCAGCGGGATAACCATGCGGCCTTTGCTGTCCAGGGTATGGGCAAAGGTGCCGGTGAAGGTATGGCTGTATTTTTCGATCAGCGCACGGTCTTCGTCGCTCAGACCGGTCATATCGGGCATGACGGGCGCTGCTGCGTCCTGCATGCCGTTGGTCAGTTCCAGATCAGCCACCACATCACCCCCACTTTTCTGCACAAAATAGGTTTGAAAAACCACTCGCTCTCATTTTATCCCACTTTTGAACGCAGGTCAAGAGTGAGAAAAGATGTTTTTTTGTTTGGAGAAGAATGTCGCAAAGCCGGTTATTTCATGGTGTTTTCATCATTTTGTCACAGGTGACACCAGCATTTGGTGGTTGAACAAACGTTCGCCGCCATCGGTGGTATCAAAAAAGCGCACCCGACACAATGTCGGATGCGCAGCTTGTCGATTCTTCGATTTTTATCGAAAATGTTTTAGATTTTTGTTAGATTTCCGTAATATTTGCAAACGCCATTTCGACCTCCGCCAGGGTGAAATCCAGGCTGTCACAGGAGGCGAGCAGGTATCGCACGCCGTTCCACGTTCCCGTGAAGCCGGCACGGATCCCCGCACCGTGCAGATGGCCGTAAACCACCGTGTGCACCGGGTACTTCTCGATCAGCCTCGTGAAGGGCGTATCCCGCTCCGCCTGGTACAGGGGCGGATAATGGAGCATCAGCAGAATAGGCCGCTCCCCCGCCATTTTCACCGCGGACGCCAGAGCCAGCTCCAGCCGGATCATCTCCCGGTTGAAGATGCGTTCGTCCTCCGGGGTAAGAGGCGTTTCCTCGTTGGGCCAGGCCCAGCCGCGGGTACCGGTGACGACCACGTCCCCCAAATCCACTGCATCATGCTGGATGGCCATCATACCCTCCGGCAGCGCGCGCCGCACCTGACCGATGCCGCCCCACCAGTAGTCATGATTGCCCTTGATGAGGATCTTCCGGCCCGGCAGTGCACCGATCAGCTGAAGATCGGGGACCGCGTCCCGCAGCTGCATGGCCCAGGAGGTATCCCCCGGTATGAGCACCACGTCCTCGTCGGTGACACGGGATTGCCAATCCATACTGATGCGCTCGAAGTGGCCTTCCCAGTGCTCGCCAAAGACGTCCATGGGCTTCTCCTGGCCACCCGGCAGGTGCAGATCACCGATGGCAAACAGGCGCATGGTACTCCCCTCCCTTTCCGGGACGGGACTTACATCATGTCGTCCTCGTCCTCGTCTTCGTCCTCAGCCTCTTCTTCGCGCATGCTCTCCAGGGAGGAAATCTCGCCCGCCATCTTTTCGAATTCGCCGGCGGGGATGTCAGTGTCCACCTCAGGAATCTCATCCATGGAGGACACGTCATCCAGATCGGTCAGGGCGCGGGTGTTGACCTGCTCCTCACCGTCATTGGAATCATCATGGCTGGAGGCAGCAGATGCCTGGCTGCTCATTTCCTTGAGGCAGAACAGGCAGATATCGCGGCCGGGCAGAACCGGATTCTCGCTGCACACGGAGCACATTTCGATCTCATCGTGCGCGTTGTCGCCCTTCATCTCCCGCATGCAGACCTTGCAGTACTTCTCGCTCGCGGTAATGTAGTTCAGGTCGCAGCGGGGGCATTTTTCAAAAAACATGTGGGGATTCCTCCTATGTTGTCCGGGTTGACCGGTTCATCACGTTGGTATGGGTTTCCTTGGCAAGGTTCTGGCAGATCACTTGACCCCAAAGGTTTGCACGTATTACAATCACATCACGGTTTGTCATAAAACCGCAATACTTTGGAGGTGAACATCCATGTTCAGAAAGTACACCGCGCTGGCAGCAGCAATACTGCTCGCTTCCAGCATGACCACTTCCCTGGCGGAATGCGCTGTAAATCAGCCCTGCAATTCCACCTGCGGGGATGTATGCGCCACTTATCAGTGCAGCGTTTCCACCTGCAACCAGATTTGCGCCACTTGCTGGGACTGCAATACCACTTGCAGCACAATCTGCGGTATTTATCCGCCCGCCGATCCCACTGCTGTCCCTCAGCCGACGCCAACTGTGCAGCCCACGCAGAAGCCTTCTGCCACGCAGACGCCCGCCCCGGGGGATGATTATACTACACAGTCTGTGTCAGCGCAAGAGCAAAAGATGGTAAATTTGCTCAATCAGGACAGAAAAAACAATGGCCGTACTGCCCTGACCCTCGATCCGGAGCTGTGCCGCATTGCACGTATCAAGTCTGCCGACATGCGCGACAACCGCTACTTCGCCCATGAGTCCCCCACCTACGGCCGAGTCGGGCAGATGCTGAAGCACTTCGGCTACCGCTTCTCTGCTGCAGGCGAGAACATCGCACACCACGCCAATGTGGACAAGGCGCAGGCCGCCTTCATGTCCTCACAGGGGCATCGGGCGAATATTCTCTCCACCGCGTGGACAAAGGTCGGCGTCGGCATTGTGCAGGACGCCAACGGCTACATTTACGCAACTCAAATCTTTGCGAAGTAAACACCCACGGGATGCATCAGCCGATGCGTCCCTTTTTTCTTTGGGCAGCGCGGTCAGCATGGCCGCCTCGGGCAAGGATAGCGCAGGCGCGTGAACTGCAGATGACGTCACCATGAACATTCCCCCTCGCAAGGAGGATATGCCGCCAGTGCCAAAGTGTGCTTACTTGTCTTCCCAGCGGATGGGCGCGCCTTCCTCCAGCTCGGCCATAGAGGGGCCTTCCGCCTCCTCCACCGGCTCCATGAGCACTTCGTCCAGGAGCTTCTGCACCTGGTCGCGGCCCGTACCGTCTTCACTGGACCAGCAGATGACCTCCCAGGGCTGCACGAACAGCGCGCGGCAGATGGGCGCCAGCTGCTTCTGGCGGGCGCCGCGGCTGATCTTGTCTGCCTTGGTGGCGATCACCGTGAATGGAATGCCCATCTGGCGCAGGAAGGTGTTCATCTGCTTGTCATCCTCGGTGGGCTCGTGGCGGATGTCCACCAGGCAGAAGACGTGGCGCAGCTCCTCGGAGTTCTCGAAGTACTCCTGCATCATCTTGCCCCACCGGGCCTTCTCCGCCTTGTCCACCCGGGCAAAGCCGTAGCCGGGCAGGTCGATCAGGTGGAAGGAACGGTTGAGCAGGAAGACGTTGATGAGCTTCGTCTTACCAGGAGTGGCGGAGGTTTTGGCCAGCTTGTTGCGGTTGCACAGCTTGTTGATCAGGCTGCTTTTGCCCACGTTGGACTTGCCTGCCACGGCAATCTGCGGCAGGCCCTTGCCGGCGAAATTGCCATACTGGGCCATAGAGGTTACAAATTCAGCTTGCTTGATTTCCACTTGTGTAGCTCCTTTTTTATCGGGAGAGAGGCGCGCTCACCAGCGCTTCCTTCAGCACATCCTCGATGACTTCCGCCGTCACCACGCGGAACTGGCTCAGCACGTGGGGCGGGACTTCCTCGAGGTCCTTTTCATTTTCCTTGGGGATGATCAGCACCTTGATGCCCGCGCGGTAAGCCGCCAGGGATTTCTCTTTCAGGCCGCCGATGGGCAGCACGCGGCCGCGCAGGGTAATTTCGCCGGTCATGGCGACGTCCTGGCGCACGGCGATGCCGGTCATCACGGACACCAGCGCAGTGGTCATGGTCACGCCAGCAGAGGGGCCATCCTTGGGCACCGCACCTTCGGGGACGTGGATGTGGATGTCACGGTCCTTGTAGAAATCATCCTGCAGGCCCAGCATCGCGCTGTGCGCCCGCACCCAGGTGAAGGCCGCCTCAGCGGATTCCTTCATGACCTCGCCCAGCTTGCCGGTCAGATGGAGACTCCCCTTGCCCGGCATGGTCAGGCACTCGACCTCCAGCATTTCGCCGCCGACAGTCGTATACGCCAGGCCGTTGACCACGCCCACGCGGGGCTCCTTCTCGGGCATCTCGCGGGTATAGCGGGCTGCACCCAGGTACTTGCGCAGCACCTCAGGGGTGACGGTGACCGTCTCCACGCCGTCATCCAGCATGGTCACGGCAGACTTGCGCACGACCTTGGCAACGGTACGCTCCAGCGTACGCACGCCGGCCTCGCGGGTATAGCCCTCGATCAGCTGACGCAGCACCTTGTCGGTCATCTTGACGGACTTGGGCTGCAGGCCATGGGCCTCGATCTGCTTGGGCAGCAGGTGACGCTTGGAAATTTGCAGCTTCTCCTCTTCGGTGTAGGAGGGCACCTCGATAATCTCCATGCGGTCCAGCAACGGGCCGGGGATGGTATCGACGCTGTTGGCGGTGGTGATGAACATCACGCGGCTCAGGTCGAAGGGCAATTCGAGGTAGTGGTCACGGAAGGCGTTGTTCTGCTCCGCGTCCAGCACCTCCAGCAGGCAGGAGGCGGGATCGCCGCGGTAGTCGTGGCTCATCTTGTCAATCTCGTCGAAGAGGAAGACGGGATTCATCGTGCCCGCCTGCTTGAGGCCGGAGATGATGCGGCCCGGGATGGCGCCCAGGTACGTCCGGCGATGACCGCGGATTTCCGCCTCGTCGCGAACGCCGCCCAGGGACATCTGCACGAACTTGCGGCCCACAGCCTTGGCAATCGCGCGCACGATGGAGGTCTTGCCCACGCCGGGAGGGCCCACAAAGCACAGAATCGGGCCCTTCATGTCCTGCTTCATGCGCAGGACGGCCAGGTACTCGACAATTCTCTCCTTGACCTTCTCCAGGCCGTAGTGATCCTGGGCCAGCACCTTGCGGGCGCGCTTGAGATCCAGGGTATCGGTGGTGGACTTGCCCCAGGGCAGGTCGAGGATCCACTCGATGTAGGTGCGCGCCATGCCGACCTCCGGGGTGCCGGGGGCCATGCGGGAGAGACGCTCGATCTCCTTCTCCACGCGCTGACGTGCCTCTTCATTGAGGGGCGTCTTCTCCATCCGCTCGCGCAGCTCTTCCACGTCGGTGGCGTCGGAGTCACCCAGCTCGGTCTGGATGGCCTTGATCTGCTCACGCAGGTAGTAGTCCTTCTGATTCTTCTCGATCTGTTTCTTGATGCGGGCCTGCACCTGCTTTTCCACGCCCACCAGCTCGATCTCACGCACGAGGATGCCGCACAGGGTATCCAGGCGGCGGCTCACGTCGGCCTCCTCCAGGATGCGCTGGCGGTCTTCGACCTTCTGCAAGACATTGGCCGCGATGATGTCGGCGATCTGGTCAGCGCCCTCCACCTCGCGGATGGAGTTCACGATCTCCGGGCTGACACGCTGGCTGGTGCGGCCGTACTCCTCGAAATAATCCTTTGTCGCGCGGACGAGGGCGGCCAGCTCCATCTCGGATGCAGCGCACTTCTCCTCCATCCTGCGGATGTCGCCGCACAGCCAGGGCTCTTCCTGGGTGACGGTCACCAGCTCGGCGCGATATTCGCCCTCCACCAGCACGCGCAGGGTGTCGCCGGGCAGGTTCATCACCTGCTTGACGTTGGCCACCGTACCCACGCGGCACAGCTCGTCCACTGCGGGATCGTCAATATCCGCGTCCTGCTGGGCCACGAGGAAAACCTTCTGGTTGCCCATCATGGCCTCTTCCAGCGCCGCGACGGACTTGACGCGCCCCACGTCAAAATGGAGCACCATATGCGGGAATACCATCAGCCCCCGCAGGGCAAGGACCGGCATGGACACGGTCGACTTCTTTTTTGCCATAAGACCTCCTATATGGAACGCGCATGCCGCGCGCAAGGAAAGCAGCACAAATACACCGGCTGACAAAATCCGGCATGGCTATTATACATATTTCCACGCGTTTTGCAAGGGTTTTCTACAATTATTATCCTTCAGCCTGCGCAGTTGCCACAGACCGCCCTGTTTCGCCCTGCGCTGCAGCCGAAACAGCCAGCGCAGCCGGTGCGGAAGGCGCCTCCTGGGGAGCCTCTGACAGCAGCATCACCGTCATGATTTCCGCCAGGGTGGACACGCAGATCACCTCTATGCCGGAGGCATGCAGCGTCTCCGCGTCGTTTTCCTTGGGGATGAACACGCGGGTGAGCCCCGCAGCCTTCGCCGCAGCCACCTTGTCCGGCACGCCGCCCACAGCTTTGACAGCCCCATGCACGGTGATCTCCCCCGTCACGGCGGATTGCCCATCCACCGCGCGGCCTGTCAGCGCGCTGACAGCCACCAAAGCCATCGCCGCACCTGCAGAGGGTCCGTCCACCGGAGCGCCGCCGGGGAAATTGATATGCACGTCCTTCCCTGCCAAAGAAAAGCCCATGGCAGTCAGCAGCGTGCGGACGTTCTCCGCCGAGCCCCGTGCGGTGGATTTGCGCCGCATGCGGTGTCCCTCCTGGCCCAGCTCCTCCTCATCCACAATGCCGGTGACGTGCACCTGCCCCGTACCGGAGGTAACGATGGCCTCGATGTCCATCAGTGCGCCGGTTGAGCCGGTAACCGCCAGGCCATGGATGAAACCCACCCGGCTGGCGGTGTCCGCCCTTTGGGAAGGCCGGGCAGCGTAATGCCCGCTGGTAACGACCCAGCTCACGTCCGCCGGGGTGATGTCGGTGCGGCCCTCCATCTGGGCCAGGCCAGCGCACATCTGCACAATGTTGACCGCCTCGCGACCGCAGCCAGCATAGCGCCCGATGGTGGCTGCCTCCCCGTCCGCCAGGGTGAAGCCGGCCCGCTGCGCCGCACCGGATGCAATGGAAGCCACCTCCTCCGGGGTCAGCGGACGGAAAAAGACCTCCATGCACCGTGAACGCAGGGCGGGGCTGATGTCGTTGGGGCTGCGGGTCGTGGCGCCCACCAGGCGGAAATCCGCAGGCAGGCCATGCTCGAAGACGTCGCGGATATGCCGGGGAACCGTCACGTCCTCCGGGTTGTAGTAGGCGCTCTCCAGCATGACACGGCGATCCTCCAGCACCTTCAGCAGCTTGTTCATCTGCGTGGGCTGCAGTTCGCCAATCTCATCCAGGAAGAGCACGCCGCCGTGGGCCTTCGTTACCGCTCCCGGCTTGGGCTGTGGCACACCCTGTACCCCCAGCTGTCCTGCGCCCTGGTAGATGGGATCGTGCACCGAGCCGATCAACGGGTCGGCGATGGCCCGCTCGTCAAAGCGCATGCAGGTGGCGTCCACCTCAATGAAGGGGGCGTCCTTGCGGAAGGGCGTTCCGGCAGAATGCTTGGCAGCCTCCAGCACCAATCGGGCAGCGCAGGTCTTCCCCACCCCAGGCGGGCCGTAGATCAGCACATGCTGAGGACTCCCGCCGCATAAGATGGCCATCAGCGAGCGCACGCCGTCCTCCTGCCCCACGATATCCGAAAACGCCGCAGGCCGCACCTTCTCTGCCAGGGGCTCGCTGAGAGAAATCGCCCGCATCCGCTGAAGCTTGTCCATCTCCCGGGACGATTCCCTCCTGTATCCCGGCTCCGACCTCTTGTCCTTTCGCATCTGGCGGAAAAAGTACACGCCCATGAGCACCGTAACCGTCAGCTGAATCCCCATCAGCACCATCGACAGCATGTTCTGCCTCCCTTCTATTGACACATCGTCCGCAAAAGTATGTCCAACGGGCGGATTTCTCATGTAATGCGTCTGGCATCAGCGTCGCAGGATGTTTTTTTCGGGTACTTCTGCACCACAATATCTTGTGTTCGCCAAATTCTTGACAAACTTTTTTGCATTCATGTACATTCTGGCAAATATCAACCGCCATCTCTACCACATCGCACCAATACACAGTGTTTTGCGTCCTTTCACCCGTTCCAGCGCTTGCCATATTCTCTATTGCATAATACAACATGTTGTGATACAATACTCCCTGGCTGGCCGATTTTGGCTCAGTCAGCTTCCCGATTATGTTGATTAGGAGGTAACTTATGTACAATTTCGACCAGTGGAATGGCTTCTTCGGCTCCCTGTGGAAGGAAGAAGTGAACGTCCGCGACTTCATTCAAACCAACTACACCCCCTATGACGGCGATGAATGTTTCCTCGCCGGTCCCACCGAAGCAACCAACAAGCTTTGGAACGCGCTGCAGCTGCTGCAGAAGGAAGAACGTGCTAAGGGCGGCGTGCTGGACATGGATACGCATGTTGTGTCCTCCATTACCAGCCATGGCCCCGGATATATCTCCGAGGAGCTCAAGGACCTGGAAAAGGTCGTAGGCCTTCAGACCGACAAACCCCTCAAGCGTGCCTTCATGCCCTACGGCGGCATCAAGATGGCCGTTGAATCCTGCCGTCAGGCCGGGTATGAGCCCGATCCTATGCTGGTGAAGATCTTCACCGAGTATCATCTCACCCACTCCGACGCCGTGTTCCAGGCCTATACCCCTGAAATGCGCGCAGCCCGCTCCAGCCATATCATCACGGGACTTCCGGATACCTACGGCCGCGGCCGCATCGTGGGCGACTATCGCCGCGTGGCCCTGTACGGCATCGATATGCTGATGGCCGAAAAGGAAAAGGACTTCGCCAACTGCGGCGACGGCACCATGACCGACGACGTCGTGCGCCAGCGTCAGGAGATCCGCCAGCAGATCAACGCCCTGAAGGACATGAAGACCATGGCCGCTGCCTACGGCTTTGACATCTCCCATCCCGCCGCCAACGCCCGCGAGGCCTTCCAGTGGCTGTACTTCGGCTATCTGGCCGCCATCAAGACGCAGAACGGCGCCGCCATGTCCGTGGGCCGTATTTCTACCTTCCTGGACATATACATCGAGCGTGACCTGATGAACGGCGTCATCACCGAGGAAGAAGCCCAGGAGCTGGTCGATCATCTGGTGATGAAGTTCCGTATGGTGAAGTTCGCCCGCGTGAAGGCCTATCAGCAGCTGTTCTCCGGCGACCCTGTGTGGGCCACCCTGGAGGTGGGCGGCACCGGCATGGACGGCCGCAGCATGGTCACCAAGAACGACTTCCGCTTCCTGCACACGCTGGAAAACATGGGGCCCTCCCCGGAACCCAACATGACCATCCTCTACTCCTCCCGTGAGCCGGAGGCCTTCCGGAATTACTGCGCCCATGTGTCCATCACGACCTCCTCCGTGCAGTATGAGAACGACGAGGTCATGAAGCCCGTCTGGGGCGATGATTACAGCATCTGCTGCTGTGTGTCCGCCACCCAGACCGGTAAGGAGATGCAGTTCTTCGGCGCCCGCGCCAACCTGCTCAAGGCGCTGCTCTACGCCATCAACGGCGGCGTGGACGAGAAGACCAAGAAGCAGGTCGGCCCCGCCTACCGCCCTGTCACCGGCGATATTATCACCTGGGACATGGTCAAGCCCGCCTACCTGCGCATGCTGGACTGGCTGGCCGGCCTGTATGTCAACGTGCTGAACCTCATCCACTACATGCACGACCGCTACAACTATGAGGCCGCTGAGATGGCCCTGATTGATACCCATGTGAAGCGTTCCTTCGCCACGGGCATCGCAGGCTTCTCCCATGTGGTGGACTCCATTTCCGCGCTGAAGTATGCCACGGTGAAGGTCATCCGCGACGAGGACGGCATGGCAATCGACTACGAGACCACCGGCAACTTCCCCAAGTACGGCAACGATGACGACCGGGCTGACAACATCGGCAAGTGGCTGCTCAAGACCTTCATCGACATGATCAAGAAGCATCACACCTACCGCGGCTCTGAGCCCAGCACCTCTATCCTGACCATCACCTCCAACGTGGTGTACGGCAAGGCCACCGGCGCGTCCCCTGACGGCCGCAAGGCTGGCGCGCCCCTCGCCCCCGGCGGAAATCCCTCCTACGGCGCAGAGCAGAACGGCCTCATCGCCTCCCTCAATTCCGCCGCCAAGCTGCCCTATGAGTGGGCCCTGGACGGCATCTCCATCACCCAGACCATCAATCCCGACGCCCTGGGCCACTCCGACGGCGAGCGCAAGTCCAACCTGGTACAGGTGCTGGACGGCTACTTCGATCAGCCCAGCCATCACGTCAACATCAACGTGTTCGGCATTGAGAAGCTGCTGGACGCCATGGAGCACCCGGAGAAGGAGGAGTACGCCAACTTCACCATCCGTGTCTCCGGCTATGCGGTCAAATTCATTGACCTGACCCGTGAGCAGCAGCTGGACGTCATCGCCCGCTCTGCCCACAAGCACATGTAATGTACTTCGTCAAAGTGCAGTTTGCCGACAGCGAATGACTGTGACCAATCCCCTCGTTTCTTATCGCACCCGACGAGTTTTATTCTCGCCGGGTGTTTTCTGTCTGTTCCCGTTTACTTTTGGCGCATCCTCTATTATAATAGAAGAATGATTCCGCCAGAGAGGAGGTTTTCGATGGTGGATAACCTGATTGGCCGCATCCATTCCTTTGAGAGCTTCGCGCTGGTGGATGGTCCCGGTGTACGCTGCTCGGTGTTCCTGCACGGGTGTGCGCTGCGCTGCAAATTCTGCCACAACCCCGACACCTGGACGCCCTGCGACTCCCTCACCCTGATGACGCCGCCGGAGCTGCACAAAAAGCTCATGCGGTACCGCCCGTACTGGAAGTCCAACGGCGGCGTGACGTTCTCCGGCGGCGAGCCGCTCTTGCAGCTGGAATTCGTCACCGAAACCTGCCGGCTGCTGAAGAAGGACGGCATCCACACCTGCATCGACACCGCCGGTCAGCCCTTCCGCCCCGGCGACGAAGAATGGCTGCGCAAGTTCGATGCGCTGCTGGATGTGGTGGACCTGTTCATCGTGGATATGAAAACCTTCTCCGACCGGGCACACCGGGAGCTCACTGGCCACGGCAATGCCAACATCCTGGCGATGCTTCGCTACCTCTCCGACAAGCGCAAGCGGCTGTGGATCCGCCATGTGCTGGTGCCCGGCGTCACCGATGACGAGAACGAGCTCATGTCCATCCGCGAGTTCATCTCCACGCTGCACCGTGTGCGCCGGGTGGAGATCCTGCCCTACCACACCATGGGTATCAGCAAGTGGGAGAAGCTGGGCCTGACCTATCCGCTGGAGGGTATCCCCATGCCCACGGCGGAGGAAGTCAAGCGCGCGGAGATCCTCATCGGCGCCTTTGCTGGACGTAATTGAACATAAAAAATCCTGCTCCAAACGGAGCAGGATTTTTCTTTGCAATCAGCTGATCGCCGGTTCAGCGCCGATCATGTAATTGCCCTCAGCGTCGCGCTCGGCACGGCGGCTGCGGCCGGGCTTCTTGCGCAGGCCGTTGGAGAGCACAGGCTTCTCCTTGCCGTTGACCGCATCGGCAGTGATGGTGCAGCGGTTGACCTCATGCAGACCTGGCAGCTCGAACATGGTATCCAGCATCACGTTCTCGATGATGGCGCGCAGGCCGCGGGCGCCACATTTGCGCTCGATGGCCATCTTGGCGATGGCGCGCACGGCATTCTCCTCAAAGGTCAGCTCAATGCCGTCCAGGCCCAGCAGCTTCTGGTACTGCTTGCACAGGGCATTCTTGGGCTGGGTGAGGATCTGGGTGAGGGCCTCCTCATCCAGCGCGTCAAGGGTGACGGTGATGGGCAGACGGCCCACAAACTCGGGAATCAGGCCGAACTTGGTCAGATCCTCGGGGCGCAGGTCTCGCAGCGCCTTGGAGACGTTGGGGTCGCGGCTGGAGCGCACCTCCGCGCCAAAGCCCAGATTCTTCTTGCCCGTACGGCTCTCGATGATCGGCACCAGGCCGTCAAATGCGCCGCCGCAGATGAAGAGAATGTTCGTCGTATCCAGCTGGATCATCTCCTGCTGAGGATGCTTGCGGCCACCCTGCGGTGGCACGGAAGCAATGGTGCCCTCCAGGATCTTCAGCAGCGCCTGCTGCACGCCCTCACCGGACACGTCACGGGTGATGGAGGGATTCTCAGACTTGCGGGCAATCTTGTCGATCTCGTCGATGTAGATGATGCCGCGCTGCGCCGCCTCGATGTCGTACTCGGCGTTCTGGATCAGGCGGAGGAGAATATTCTCGACGTCCTCGCCCACATAGCCGGCTTCGGTGAGGCTGGTAGCGTCCGCGATGGCGAAAGGCACATTCAGGATGCGGGCCAGGGTCTGGGCCAGGAAGGTCTTGCCGCAGCCGGTGGGGCCCACCATCAGGATGTTGGACTTCTGCAGCTCCACATCATCACGGCCCATGGGCTGGGCAATGCGCTTATAGTGGTTGTACACCGCCACGCACAGGGCGCGCTTGGCCTGCTCCTGGCCGATGACGTAGTCGTCCAGCACCTTTTTCATTTCGGCGGGCGTGGGCAGCTTGCCGCTGTTGCCAGGCATATCGCCAGGAATGGGCATGTCCTGGCTGATAATCTCCTGACACAGGAGGATGCACTCATTGCAGATGCCGACCTCCGGGCCCACGACGAAGCGCCGCACCTGATCGTGGGGCTTGCCGCAGAAGGAACACCGGCGGATGGAGGACATGATATCGTCGTTAGACATGCGTATACCTCACAAAATTACTTCTTGGCGCGGGGATCGAAGATCTCGTCGATGATGCCGTACTCCAGGGCTTCCTTGGCGGACATAAAGTGGTCACGCTCCAGGTCGCGGCGGATGACCTCCTCAGGCTGGCCGGTCATTTCGGCCTTCATGCGGATCATCTTCTCCTTGGTCTTCAGCAGCCACTCGGCACGGATCTGCACATCGGTGGCCTGACCCTGCGCGCCGCCCAGGGGCTGATGGATCATAACTTCGCTGTTGGGCAGAGCGCAGCGCTTGCCCTTCTCGCCCGCCATCAGCAGGAACGCGCCCATAGAGGCCGCCATACCAATGCACACCGTGCGCACCTGGGGCTTGATGTACTGCATGGTATCGTAGATCGCCATGCCCGCAGTGACGGAGCCGCCGGGGCTGTTGATGTACAGGCAGATATCGGCGTCGGGATCCTCCATCTCCAGGAAGAGCAGCTGGGCAACAACCGTATTGGCCACATCGTCGTCGATCTCCCCGCCCAGGAAGATGATGCGGTCCTTCAGCAGTCGGGAATAGATATCATAGGAGCGCTCGCCGCGGTTGGTTTGCTCCACAACGTAAGGGATCAAGGGCATAAGGTACCTCCTTGGTTCATGGCGGACAGCCGCCGTAAATATCCTATGCAAAGCGTGAGAAATACATTCCCTCACCCGCAAAAAGCGCGGGAGGGTACCCCGCAGCAGGAACTCCCCTGCGCAGTCTCCTCCCGCGTATTTGTGTTCAATTACTCAGCGTCAGCAGCCTTGTCGGTGACGGTAGCGCCAGCCTTCAGCAGGTCGCAGACCTTCTGGATGGCGGCGGTATCGGACAGGTAAGCCTTCTGCTCGTCGGTCAGGCCAGCCTTGAAGGCCTCGACCTCCTGGCCCATGCGCTCAGCCTGCTTGGCGATCTGAACCTCAACCTCTTCCTCGGTGGGCTCCAGAGCCTCGGCCTTGCGGATGGCTTCCAGGGTCAGCTCGATCTTCACGCGCTGTTCGGCCTCGCCGTGGTACTGCTCAGCCAGGGCCTCACGGGTCTGACCGGTGTACTTCAGGTAGTCCTCCATGCGCAGGCCCTGGTACATCATGCGCATTTCCATGTCGCGCAGGATGTAGCCGGTCTGCTCCTGGATCATGGCCTCGGGGATATCCATCTGAGCATTGGCGACAGCGGCCTCGATCAGGGCATTCTCGACGGTCACGTTGTAGTTGGTCTCGGCGCGCTCGTTCAGCTCCTTCTCCACATTGGCCTTGTAGTCGGCGAAGGTGTCGAAGCCGTTGTCCTGAGCGAAATCGTCATCCAGCTCGGGCAGCTCGGTGGCGGTGATGGCGTTGACCTTCACGTGGAAGACAGCAGCCTTGCCAGCCAGCTCCTCGGCGTGGTACTGCTCGGGGAAGGTCACTTCCAGATCCTTCTCCTCGCCGATGGCCATGCCGACCATCTGCTCTTCGAAGCCGGGGATGAACTGGCCGGAGCCGATCTTGAGGGTCTGGCCCTGCGCGGTGCCGCCGGCGAAGGCAACGCCGTCCACGCTGCCGGCATAGTCCAGGTTCACGGTGTCGTTGTAATCGACGGTGCGGTCGGTGACATCCAGGGTACGGGCGCCCTTCTGCTGATCCTGCTTGATGCGCTCGTCGATCTCTTCCTCGGTGACGACGTGCTTGGACTCGACCTCAACGGACAGAGCCTTGTACTCGCCCAGGGTCACATCGGGGCGGACGAACACTTCCACAGTGAAGGTCATGTCCTCACCCTTGACGTACTCGCCCATGTCCGTCATCTCGGGGCGGTCAACGGGCTTCAGGCCGTTCTCCTCGATGGCAGCGGTGTACATCTCGGGGAAAACGATGTCCATCGCGTCCTCAACGAAGACGAACTTGCCGTACATATTCTCAATCACATTGCGGGGAGCCTTGCCCTTACGGAAGCCGGGCACGTTGATCTTGCCGCGGTTCTGCAGGTAAGCCTTATTCATCGCAGCCTCGAACTCCTCGCCGGAAACGGTGAAGACGAGCTTGGCCTTGTTGCTGGAAATCTTCTCGTAATTGACCATTGGTTCATTCCTCCTGAACACTGTTGAGGGCGGTCAGCCGCCCGTTGATGCGGTAGTTTCATTACGCACGCGGAATATTTTATCACAGATTTTCCGCAGATGCAAGGGTTTTGCAAAGGAATTCGCGGCTTTTTGCGATTCCTTTTGACATTTGTGCCTCCGTCATGTATTATTGTAGTGAAAATGATGTGGAACCCCCTCCGTCTTTGCCTTATGGCAAATCCACCTCCCCTGCGCAGGGGAGGCTCAGCAACTTGGGCGCCCCTTCATAGGGGAGCTGTCCGCGCCAGCGGACTGAGGGGTTACCTCCAGGAGTGACAAAGATGAATTTTTCTGATATGACCATGATCGCCACCGCCGCCTTCGGCCTTGAAGGCGTGGTTGGCGCGGAGCTCAAGCGCCTGGGCATGCAGGACGTCAAGGGCGAGATCGGCGGCGCACGCTTCACCGGCAGCGCGGCGGACGCCTACCTGTGCAATCTTCGCCTGCGCTGCGCAGACCGCGTGCTGATCGTCCTGAAGGAGAAGGAATGCCGCACCTTCGAGGAGCTGTTCCAGTTCGTGAAGTCCTTCGAGTGGGAGGAAGTGCTCCCGGTGGACGCGAAGATCAACGTGTCCGGCAAATGCGCGCGCAGCCAGCTGATGAGCGTGCGCGACTGCCAGGCCATCACCAAGAAGGCGATTATAGAACGTCTTAAAGAAAAAACCAGACGAAGTCTGTTCCCCGAGACCGGCGTGGCCTATCCGATTGAAATCGCCCTGCACGGCGATGTGGCCCGCCTGACCCTGGATACCTCCGGCGACGCCCTCAACCGCCGCGGCTACCGCACCTGGAACGGCGAGGCGCCTCTGCGGGAGACCCTCGCGGCGACCCTGGTGGAGCTCTCCACCTGGCGGCCCGGCATGCGCCTGCACGATCCCTGCTGCGGCACCGGTACGCTCCTGATCGAGGCCGCCTTCCGCCTGAGCCACCGCGCCCCGGGCCTGACCCGTCACTTCGCCATGGAGCAGTTCGCGTTCTTCCCCAAAGAGGACTGCGCCTTCATCAAGAAGCAGTGCCAGGAGGACTTCGAGCTGCACCGCGTGAGCGGCATCAGCGGCTCCGACATTGACCCGGAGGCCCTCAAGTTGGCCCAGCGCCATGTCAACCAGGCTGGTCTGAGCGGTCGCATCGAGCTGACCAATATCCCTCTGCAGCAGCTCCAGCTGGAGGGCGAGCCGGGCGTGTTCCTGTGCAACCCGCCCTATGGCGAGCGCCTGAGCGACCGCAAGTCCTGCGAGAAGCTTTACGCGGAAATGGGCAAGCTCCTCAAGCGTCACCCCGGCTGGAGCCTGTGCGCCATCGCCTCCGATCCCATGTTTGAGCGGGCCTTCGGACGCAAGGCCGACAAGAAGCGCCGCCTCTACAACGGGCGGCTGGAATGCGAGTTCATGATCTACAAATAAGGAGACCACCGTGAAACACCTGATCCTCAGCGCAGACGGCGACCGCATGGTCTACCTCGTCCCCGACGACGTAGCCGACCATACCGGCAAGTACGTCCGCCTGTTCTACAACTGGATGAAAGAAAGCAAGCAGGCCAAGCACCTGCGCCGCAAGATGGGGGCGCAGATCGGCTATTGCTTCAACGAGCAGGATTTTGTGGATTGGCTCAATCACCACAAATTCCGCGATACACCCTGCGTATTCGTCGAGAACCTCGGCTTTATCAACCCGCTCCGCTTTCCTGATGAATACAAGGACTGCCCCTGGTTCAACTTCTGACACACACAGCAAGGAGGCATATTATGGCAAGCAGCTATCCCGCCCCCGGTTTCTACGCCCCCGCCGATGACCGCTACGACAGCATGGAATATGCCTGCTGCGGCAAGTCCGGCCTGAAGCTCCCCAAGGTCTCCCTGGGCCTGTGGAACAATTTCGGCTCTGTGAACGTCCACGAGAACGCCCGACAGATGCTGCTGACCGCCTTCGACCTGGGCGTTGTCCACATCGATCTGGCGAACAACTACGGCCCCCTCCCCGGCAGCGCGGAGGAAACCTTCGGCCGCGTGCTGGACAGCGACCTGCGTGCCCACCGCGACGAGCTCTGCCTGTCCACCAAGGCGGGCTACAACATGTGGAAGGGCCCCTACGGCGATTTTGGCAGCCGCAAGTACCTCATCAGCAGCCTCGACCAGAGCCTCAAGCGCATGAAGGTCGATTATGTGGACATCTTCTACCACCACCGTCCCGATCCCGAGACGCCCCTGGAGGAAACCATGGGCGCGCTGGCGGACATCGTCCGGCAGGGCAAGGCGCTGTACGTGGGCGTGTCCAACTACAACGCCGAGCAGACCGCGAAGGCCGCTGATATTTTGAAGTCCATGGGCGTACCGCTGACCATCCACCAGCCCCGCTACAACATGCTGGACCGCTGGGTGGAGGACGGCGAACCCTCCCTGTGCGATGTGCTGCTAGCGCGCGGTATCGGCGCGGCGGTGTTCTCTCCCCTGGCCCAGGGCCTGCTGACGGATCGCTACCTCAACGGCATCCCGGCGGATTCCCGCGCGGCCAGTCCCTGCGTGTTCCTGAATGAATCCGGGGTGAAGCCGGAGATCATCGCCAAGGTGCGCAAGCTGAACAAGATCGCAAACGACCGCGGCGAGACCATGGCTCAGCTGGCCCTGGCCTGGGTGCTGGAAAATCCGGCGATCACCAGCGTCATCACCGGTGCGAGCCGCCCTGAGCAGATCATTCAAAATGTGAAGACCATCGAAAAGCATGTGCCCCTCTCCGACGAGGAGAAGAAGGCCATCCGCGCAATTCTTGCAGAATAAATACATACGAAAAGGGAGGCAGCAGCACGCTGTCTCCCTTGATTGCTTATGGGGAATCATTCCTCCACCGGGGGCTTCTCAACCTTCTGGTTGAACTTATCCAGCAGCAGGGTGGCCACGCAGCCCAGCACCACGAACACAAGGTGAATCAGGCAGGAGGACACGCCGGCGCTGAAGGCCGCGAAGGGAATGGTGAAGATGGTTGCGGCAATCACCAGGCCAATGATGCCATGGAACATCACAGAATAATGGTTGTTCATCATCCAGTCCACCGCACGGGTCAGCAGCACGAAGGTCAGCACCGCGCCCACAGCCACAGGCAGCAGCACACCGCCGTTCAGGTTACCGATGGCGCCGGTGATGTGCTCATAGAAGGTGGAGATGGAGCCGTCCGCGGCCTGCATCTGCAACGGCAGCATCAGCACGGAGGCGCTCATGCCGGGAGCGATGATGGACAGGGCCAGGCAGGCGCCGCCAAAGGCATTCCAGAAGAAGTTGGGCACGATCAGCAGCTCCAGGATGCGGGCGCCGCCCAGAATCGCGAAAGCGACCACAAACACAACCGCCAGGGAGACCCAGCTGGCCTTGCTGCGGCCCTTCTCGCCCGCCTCACGGAACAGGGAGGGCATGATGCCGATGGCCATGCCCACAAACACTGCCAGCGACTGGGTCTCATAGGCCTTGAGGACTTCCTCCAGCACCTTGGCAATGCCAACATAGCCAATCACAAAGCCAACGAGGATGGGCCACATTTCCTTCGCCGTCTGCTTGAAGGCCTTGACGGGATGGGCCAGCAGCCGCATCAGGGGCTTATACACGCCGAACAGCACCGCCAGCACGCCGCCGGACACACCGGGCAGCACGCCGCCCGCACCGATCAGCGCACCCTGGATGATCTTCACAATCCAATTCATTTCAATTTCCTCCTGTTGGTGGAATCATATGCATACCAACTTTAATGATACCAGTGTTTATGCTCTGCGTCAACGGGAAAATCCTTTGAAAGCCCAAGAAAATGGCAATGCGCAAAAATATTTGGCGCAAAGTCGGCCCCTGCCTATTGACAAAGGGGGAAAAGGTTGCTATAATACCTCTTGCTGTTACGGCATGCGGTCGTGGCGGAATCGGCATACGCGCACGTTTGAGGGGCGTGTTCTGAAAGGAGTACGGGTTCAAGTCCCGTCGACCGCACCATACAGTTGATCCGAACCGGTTCACACGGGTTCGGATTTTTCTTTTCCGCAACGCTATTGCAGGAGGTGCATCATGACCGATTACATCGCGCAGAACAAAAAGGCCTGGGAATACAACGCCTATGATTTCTGGTGCAGCCACAACGGTGCCCCTGCCGACCTGGCGGAGCAGCTCCGGGCGGATCCGCTGAAAGCCATCCGGCGACATGCGGTATATTTCGATTCTTTCGATGGCGTGCGCATCGCCAACATCTGCGGCTCATGCGGGAAGAAGGCCGTTCCGTTGGCTTTGCTGGGCGCGAACGTAGTGGTGTTTGACATTTCCGCCGACAACTACCGCTATGCCACCGAGGTGGCCTCCGCTGCCGGGGTTCCGCTGGATTACCAGGTGGGCAATGTGCTGGAGATCGATATGGCCCGCTATGGCGGCAGCTTCGACGTGGTGTTCATGGAGGGCGGCATCCTCTCCTATTTCCACGACATCGGGCAGTTCATGGCCATCATGCGCGAGCTCCTCAAACCCGGCGGCAAGCTGATCTGCAGCGACTTCCACCCCTTCAACAAGATCAACGACGCCCTTGGCCTTGAGCAGCCCACCATGAGCTATTTCTCCACCGAGGTGTACGAGAGTGAAATGGCCCACGCCCGCTTTTACGAAGACGAAATCCGCCGGAAATTCCCCAAGTGCAGCCACCGGAAATACACACTGAGCGAGATCATCAACGCGGTGATGGACACAGGCTTCACGCTGCGCCGCTTCGACGAGCATCCCGCCTGGTTCAAACCGGAGCTGCCCGGTGAGTTCACGCTGGTCGCGGTGAAGGAATAAGCGATTCCACAGGCTTCCCGAGCCATCGGGAGCTTTTTTTGTTGCCCTACTGGCAGAAAAAGTCGCGGGAAAGCCCCTTTTCGCCGCGAATGCGCCTTGTGTCCGTGGGCATTCTGTGGTAGAATGTCCGGAGCGGCTTTTGCCGCCGGATCATCGCAGCAATGGAGTGTGTCAGCATGATCGAAAAATGGCCGGTTTCCTACCCCGCCTCCACCGGCGCGGAGGACCGCAATGTATATGTGTACGTCCCCGACTGCACAGAAGAAGAGGCGGACGCCCGATTCCCCGTGCTGTACATGTTCGACGGGCACAACGTGTTTTTTGACGACGACGCTACCTACGGCAAGTGCTGGGGCATGAAGGAGTACATGGACGAGACCGAAACGCCCATGATCATCGTGGCGGTGGAATGCAATTCGCATCCCGACAACGGCAGACTCCGCGAGTACTCCCCCTTCAACTTCTCCTGGAAGAAGATGAACATCCGCGGCGAGGGCCAAGACACCATGGACTGGTTCACCCGGGTGCTCAAGCCCATGATCGACAAGCGCTACCCCACCATGCCCGAGCGGGAATCGACCTTCATCGCCGGTTCCTCCATGGGCGGACTGATGAGCCTCTACGCTGTCATCAAGTACAACGACGTGTTCTCCCGCGCGGCGTGTCTCAGCCCCAGCCTGTGGACGGCTCCCTGGCGGGTCACTGACCTCGTCCAGCGCGCCAAGCTCAGCCCGGATACGGTGATCTACATGGACTACGGCTCCCGCGAGATGGGCAATCGCAAGGCCATGCGCAAGGTGTTTGCCTCCGTCACCGCAAGGCTGATGGAAAAGAAGGTGTGGCTTACCAGCCGCATCGTTCCCAACGGCGACCACTGCGAAGCCTGCTGGAAGGAGCAGATCCCCGTGTTCATGAATGTGCTGGAATATCACCGCAAGTAACAAGGAATCGCGTCTGCGGACGCGACCAAAGCCCGGAGCCCGGCTGGCGACTTTCCGGTCGCCCCTTGGATACCTTCGGATGCACGTCTATTCCACGCTCACGCGACTAACCCCGAAAAGGAGCTACATACATGCAGACCTACTACACCAAATGGTACTCTCCCTCCATCGGCAAGGAGATGGAGATCAAGGTGTACGGCCACGCAGGCCGTCCCGTGCTGTTCGTCCCCTGCCAGGACGGACGCTTCTTCGACTTTGAGTCCTTCAAGATGACCGACGTCTGGGCTCCCTGGATCGAATCCGGCCAGTGCATGGTCTTTGCCATCGACACCCTCGATAAAGAGACCTACTCCGCCACCTACGAGAGCTTCTGGCGCATCCGCCGCCACGAGCAGTGGTTCGCCTACATCTGCAACGAGGTGGTGCCCTTCATGCAGGCCTACGCCAACGAGCGCAACGGCTGGACCGGCACGCCGGGCTGCATCGCCTTCGGCTGCTCCCTGGGTGCGACCCACGCGGCGAATCTGTACTTCCGCCGCCCCGACCTGTTCGACGGCCTGCTGGCCCTGTCCGGCATCTACGACAGCGAGTACGGCTTCCCTGGCTACATGGATGAGCTGGTCTACGCCAACTCCCCCGTGCACTACCTGGCCGGCATGCCCGCGGATCACCCCTACATCCAGCAGTACAACCAGCACAAGGGTGTGATTGTGGTGGGTCAGGGCCCCTGGGAGGTCACCGACTCCACCTTCGCCCTGCGCGACATCTTCTTCCAGAAGGGCATCAACGTGTACGTGGACATCTGGGGCCACGACGTCCGCCACGACTGGGAGTGGTGGTACAAGCAGGTGCCCGTGCATCTTCCCAATATTCTGTGAGGTGCTGCCCCCTCGGGCGGTTCGCGATTGAGTTGACTTTACATTCCCGGCTGAGCGCGCGGGTGAGTCCGGCACAGTACGCATCGCACGGTCGGCGGAGGGCCTCCCGCGCTGGAGTTGACTTTCCCCGGCAAAGACTTGAGAAAACACTTTGACAACCGAACAACATTCACATAAAGGAAGAATCAACCATGAAAAATTTCGTGTTCATTTCCCCCAACTTCCCCACCAACTACTGGCAGTTCTGCAAGCACCTGAAGGACAACGGCCTGCGCGTGCTGGGCGTTGGCGACTGCCCCTACGATGACCTGCTGCCCGAGCTGCGCGCTTCCCTCACCGAGTACTACAAGGTCGGCTCCATGGAGAACTACGACGAGGTGTACCGCGCCGTGGCCTTCTTCATCAGCAAGTACGGCCGCATCGACTGGCTGGAGAGCAACAATGAGTACTGGCTGGAGCGCGACGCCATGCTGCGCACCGACTTCCACATCACCTCCGGCTTCCAGACCTCCGACATGGACCGCATCAAGTACAAGTCCAAGATGAAGCCCTACTACGAGGCTGTGGGTATCAAGACCGCCCGCTACCACATCGTGGACAACTACGATGCCTGCAAGGCCTTCATCGACGTGGTGGGCTACCCCGTCATCGTCAAGCCCGACAACGGCGTGGGCGCCTCCAGCACCTACAAGCTCAAGAACGATGAGGAACTTCGTTCCTTCCTTTCTGAAAAAGACACGAATGTGTCCTACATCATGGAGGAGTTCATCACCGCTGAGGTCAACAGCTACGACGCCATCATCGACTCCAACGGCGAGCCGATCTTCGAGACCGGCAACGTGACCCCCAACTCCATCATGGACGTGGTCAACAACGGCGACAACTCCATCTACTACATCGTCAAGGAGCTGCCCGAGGATACCCGCAAGGCCGGCCGCGCGACGGTGAAGTCCTTCGGCGTCAAGAACCGCTTTGTGCACTTCGAGTTCTTCCGCCTGACCGCCGATCATCCCCACATGGGCAAGAAGGGCGACGTGGTGGCGCTGGAGGTCAACATGCGTCCCTGCGGCGGCTTCTCCCCCGACATGATGAACTTCGCCAACTCCACCGACGTGTACAAGATCTACGCCGACATGATCGCGTATGATTCTTCCCTGAAGACCGTGGGCGAGCGCAACTTCTGCGCCTTCGCCGGCCGCCGCGACGGCAAGAACTTCAAGCTCAGCCACGACGAGCTGTGCGCGAAGTACGCCGCCAACATGAAGATGGTCTCCCGCATCCCCGACGCTCTCTCCGGCGCCATGGGCAATCAGATGTACGTCGCCAACTTCCCCACCGAGGAAGCCATGAACGCTTTCTACGCGGATGCGTGCGAGTGTCATTGACACTTTTCTCGCGATTGAGTTGAGCGCCTCCGGTTTAGCTGCTTCCGCGTGAAATAGAAACAGAACATACACAGCGCGACCCACCCCCGGGCCGCGCTTTTCTTATACTTATCCACAGAATATCCCTGTGGATAACCCTGTTTTCTTTTTGGATTCATTGTGATATAATAGATTGTGTATGCGGCAAATTCCGCATGCGGAATATTAGGAGGCATGCAAATATGCGAATCCTGATCGTCGGCGACGGCAAGGTCGGCCACACCCTGGCAACGGAACTCCTGCGCGAGGGCCACGACATTACCATCATCGACCAAGACGACGAAGTCATCAAGAAGACCACCGATAACCTTGACGTGATCTGTGTCCAGGGCAACGGAGCCAACGCCTCCACGCTCATGGAGGCCGAGGTGGACCGTGCAGATATTCTCATCGCTGCCACCGCCACAGACGAGATCAATATGCTTTGCTGCCTGATCGGCAAGCACCTGGGGGCAAAGTTTTCCATCGCCCGCATCCGTGACCCGGAATACGGCGAGTCCCTTCAGGTGCTGCAGCATGAGCTGGGCATCGACATGACCATCAATCCCGAGCGCGCCACCGCCCAGGAAATCTCCCGTATGCTGCGCTTCCCCTTTGCCAACAATGTTGAACCCTTCGCCAAGGGCCGCGTGGAACTGGTAGAATTCCTGGCAAGGGAGGATGACGTTATCGTCGGCAAGCCCATGAAGGAGCTGACCGCCCGCCATTCTGACCTGCCCAAGGTGCTGTACTGCGCCGTGGAGAGGGAGGGCGCGGTTGTCATCCCCGGCGGCGATTTTGTCATCGAGCCTGGTGATCGCGTTCATGTAGCTGCGGACCTGGTTACCATCACCCAGTTCTTCCGCCACATCGGCCGCAGCGCCAAGCCCGTCAAGAATATGATGGTGCTGGGCGGCGGACGCATCAGCTACTACCTGGCTAAAATGGTGGAACGCATGGGCATCCGTGTGTCCATGTTTGAAATCAACCCGGAGAAAGCGAAAATGCTCTCCGAGGCGCTGACCCATGCGGATATCATCGAGGGCGACGGCACCGATCAGGATCTTCTGGAGCAGGAGAACCTGGCCGGTATGGACGCCTTCATCGCGCTCTCCAACCGGGATGAGGAAAACCTGATGGTCGGCCTGTATGCCAAAAACCGCGGCGTACCCAAGGTTATCGTCAAGACCAACCGCTATGCCTACAAGGACGTCATTGCCAACCTGGGCCTGGAGAACCTGGTCAGCCCCCGCATCATCACCTGCAACATGATCCTGCGCTACGTCCGCGCCCGCGTCAACGCCCACGGCACCACGGTGGAGAAGCTCTACCGCCTGGTGGACGGCAAGGCAGAGGCGCTTGAGTTCATCGCGAAAAAGGGCGATCCCTACGTCGGCATCCCGCTGAAGAAGCTGTCCGTGCGCAAGGGCACCCTGGTGGCCATCATCCTGCATAGGGGCAAGGTCATCGTGCCCTTCGGCGACGACGTGATCGAGGCCGGCGACCATGTGGTCATCATCTCCACCGCCAGCGGCATCTCCGATCTGAACGAGGTCATCAAGAAATGAATATAAAGCTGCTATTGCGCCTTTTGGGCGCGATCCTGCTGGTGGAAGCCGCTGCGATGCTCCCCGCCCTGCTGATCGCCATCGGCTATGGCGAAGGGGACGCCCTTGCCTTCGTCTGGCCGATGCTGCTGCTCATCCTTATCGGTGTACCGCTGCGGCTTTTCATCAAGGCTGAACAGACGAATCTGCGCGCCCGCGAAGGCTTCCTGGTGGTATCCCTGGCCTGGGTGCTGCTGTCGGTCTTCGGCGCGCTGCCCTTCGTTTTCAGCGGCGTGATCCCCAATTTTGTAGACGCGCTGTTTGAGTCCGTTTCCGGCTTCACCACCACCGGCGCCTCCATCATGACCCAGATTGAAGGCCAGCCTCACGGCGTGATGTTCTGGCGCTCCTTCACCCACTGGATCGGCGGCATGGGCGTGCTGGTGCTCACCCTGGCGCTGCTGCCCCAGATGTCCGGGCGGACGAGTCACCTGGTGCGCGCTGAATCCCCCGGCCCGACGCTGTCGAAGATTGTCCCCCGCATGGGTGACACCGCCAAGATCCTGTACACCATTTACGGTGTGCTGACGGTGGCCGAGTTCCTGCTGCTGATGCTGGCAGGCATGAACGCCTATGACGCGGCCATCCATGCTATGGGCACGGCAGGTACCGGCGGCTTCAGCAACTATGCCGCCAGCGTGGGACACTTTGATTCTGCACTGATCGACGCCATTGTCACCCTGTTCATGGTGCTCTTCGGCGTGAACTTCGTGCTGTACTACAAACTGTTCCTGAGGGACTTGAAGGAAATCAAGGCCAACGAGGAACTGAAGTGGTACCTGTCCATCTATGTGGGCGTGACTGCTTTCATCACCCTGATCATCCTGCCTCAGAAGGGCAATTTCTTCACCGCGCTGCGTTATTCTTCCTTCCAGGTCGCCTCCATCGTGTCCACCACCGGCTATGCTACGGATAATTTCGACCTCTGGCCCCTGGCTGCGCGGATGCTGATCCTGGTGATCATGTTCTTCGGCTCCTGCGCTGGCTCCACCGCTGGCGGCATGAAGATCTGCCGCATCGGGATGCTGAGCAAGCAGGCCGTCCGCGAGGTTCGCCATACCATTCAGCCCCGCAAGACCATGGTCGTCCGCTTTGAGGGCAAGGCTGTGGACGAAGGCGTGCTGCGTCAGGTGGCGACGTTCGCCTTCATCTATGTGGCGCTGATCGTGCTTGGCGGCTTCCTTCTCTCCCTGGAGGGCCGCTACGATATGATGACCAACTTCTCCGCAGCGCTGACCTGCGTGAGCAACGTGGGCCCCGGCTTCGGTGAGGTCGGCCCGGCAGGCGGCTTCAGCGGATACGGCCCCTTCGCCAAGCTCCTGTCCAGCTTCCTGATGCTGGCAGGCCGTCTGGAAATCTTCCCCATGCTGGCGCTGTTCCACCCCGCGATGTGGCGCAAATAAACCACACAAGGACGCTGATGCAGCGTCCTTTTTTCATGCATGCAAAAAGACGGCAGACCATCTAACGGTCTGCCGTCATGGGTTTGATTACATATCGAAGGAGTTATCCTCATTCTGGCGCTGGGCCTGACGGTAAGCCGTCCTGCGGCCCACTCGCCCGTCGCCGGCCTGGGAAGCCTTCTCTGCCTTGGGGACGAAATCACTGGGATCCTCCGGGGTGAAGGCGTCATCCATGGCACGGAAGTAGCTGCCGGCGGTTTCTCCGGTGTAAGTGGTGTACTGGCTGTCGAAGCCGTCATTGGCCGGACGGCGAGCCTGGTTGGCATAGGCGCCGGTGCGGGGCTGATTGGGGTTAGCGCTGCGGGCGTAGGGCCGCTGCTGCTGCGCGCGGGCCGCCTGGGCACGCCGCTGGGCCGCACGCATGGCCATGCGCCGCTTGTTCTGCTGATGGCGCACCATCACGAACACACCGCCGACCGCCAGCAGCAGCAAGCCAGCCACCACAATCCAGATCAGTGCGCTGCCGCCCTCGCCCTCATCAGCAGAGGGATAAACGATGTCGGGCAGCGGGTTGAAGGTAGGCGTCGCGGTGGGGCTGGGGCTGGGCGTCGCCGTGGGCTGGGTGACCCAGCCGGGCAGGGGCTCCAGGGTGGGCGTAGCAGTGGCGATGGGCGCCACGGTCGCAATGGGATTGAAGGGCTCGAAGCTTGCGTAGACATCGGGGTACTTGTTGACCCACTGGTCCTCAGCGGAGACGATGCCGCCGGTGCCGGTATAGCCCACGTCGTCCTTGGCAGACTCGCCGGAGGGAGAGTTGTTGGCAATCCCCTGCAGGTACTCCTCGCTCCCCAGGAAGCCTTCCAGCTCAGCGATGGTCATCTGCTTGAAGAAATCGCCGTGGAGGTAACCGGTCTTGTCGCCGTAGCGCACCAGGTACCAGGTGACGCCGTTCACATGCTCAGTGTCCAGCACCAGGCAGAAGGCATAGCGCTTGAGCGCGCCGATCTTCTTGCCGCCGGTGGAGGGCGTTTCACGCCAGTTAACGCTGCTGTTATCAGAGCAGTCCACATAGCCATAGGAAGACATGCCCGCCTCGTTGAAGGGCAGATTGGTCGTCGCGGGCGTGGGGGTGGCCTGCTGGGCCTGGAGGTAGGCTTCCTCCTCGGCGATGGTCATCATGCGCAGGAGATCCACACGGATATAACCCCAGCGTCCATCGTAGTTGACGGAGTGCCAGTACTGGCCGTCACCAGGGGTCTGGCCGGTCACATACACGACAGTGCCGCCCTGCAGGTTGTCAATGATGCGGCTGAACTCGCTCTGCATCTGCCGGAAGGGCACATCGTCGCCCAGCACCACCGCATACCCCTGCACCTGCATGGGTTCGGGTGTGGGAGTCACCACCTGGGTGGGTTCGGGGGTCTTGTTCATTTCCTCCCAGTAGTCCAGGTAGGGCTGGGCTTCCCGGTCTGTGATGGTGCGCAGCGCGCTGAAGGGCACATAGCCCGGCTGCCTGGCCAGGGTGGATACAATGGCCCAGACTTCGCCGGTCACCGGGTCGGTCACCTGATCCATCACGCTGAGGAGCTCATTGGCTTCCAGACGCTGGATGATGGTCATTTCCGAGGCGCTGATGCCCGAGCGGAGTGCTGTGGCGCGGGTGGTCAGGGCATAGCCGGTGTAGGGCACGGGCGTAGCCGTGGGGGTAGCGGTAGGCTCCTCCTTCGGGAGGGGCTCCAGGGTGGGCGTGGCAGTAGGCGGCGGGGTGATGGCCTCAACAAAGGATTCCGTCGGCTCCGCAGTCGGAGTCGCAGTGGGAACAGGGGTCGCCGTCGGCACAGGGGTGAAGGTAGGCGCCGGGGTGCTGCCAGCCGCATAGGCGTCGCTTTCCGCCTGGGTCATCACATCCAGGAACTCGCTCATCATGTAGCCTTCTTTGCCATTCACGATGACCTGGGCCCAGACCTCATTCTTGTCGTTGCGGATTTCCTTGAGGACGTACACCGCATCATTGCGGTTCAGGCGGCGGATGACGGTCTTGTTTCCGCCGGAGGTGGTGGGTTCGGAACGCAGAGCCACGCTCTTATCGTTCACCAGGGCGTAGCGGTAGACATTCTGTCCGATGGGGATGGGCGTCTCCACCACCAGCTTCTGGAAGGTCAGCACCACCTGGTCGGGATTGGCCTTGCCCTCCGGGGTAACCACAACCTGCACCGGCTTGGCGCTTGCAGGATCGTAGCCCTTGGGCAGGCGGGTTTCATCGGCCTGGATGGTATGATAGCCCGGCGCCAGCTCCACGGTGAAGGGCTGCAGGATGGCACTGCCCCGCTCATCCGCATAGCTGACGATGACGGTGGCACGCTTCTGGGGCGCGCGGTAGTAGAAGGCGATTTCCTCCGGGTCGGTGGTGCCATCCTGGAACACGGTGATGCTCAGCACGTTTTCCATCATCAGCTCGTACCCGTCGGGCAGATCCGCCGGGTTGGCCTGGATGGCGTAGGTGCCAGGGCCAACCTGCACATGCTGGGTGGTAGCGATGGGGTTGCCCAGGGTGTCGTAATAGTACACTGGCAGGGTGAACACGCTGGGTTCAGTCTTCTGCTTCTGGTAGTAGAACACCACCTGGCTGTGGCTGGGCTGGCCATTGCGCACAGTCACCTGTACGGTATCCTCCGTACCGGCAAAGATCACATAGCCCTCCGGCAGGTTTTCCGGCTGGGCCTTGACGGCATGGGTGCCATCGGGCAGGGTGATGGTCTGGGAGGGCGCCACGTCATAGCCGCGGTCATCCCGGTAATGAACGGTGATGGTTGCCGTGGGCAGGTCAGGCTGGGCTTCGCGGTAGTAGAAGGCGATCTCCTGGGGCGCGAAGGTGCCGTTATCGTAGACCTCCACGTTGATGGCAGCATCGCTGACCAGCTCATACCCGGCAGGCACACGGGCCGCATCGGGAGTCAGGCGATGGGAGCCGATCTCCAGGGTGATGTTCTGGGCCGGAGCAATCTCCACGCCATAGGTGTCAAAGTAACGCACGGTCACCGCCGCTGTGGCAGGGGCAACCTGCTTTTGCTGATAGTAGAAGTACACGTCGCTCTGGCTGGGCACGCCATTGTAAACGCTGACGTTCACCTCCGTGTGGAGGCCGGGAGCCAGCTCATAGGCATCGTCCAAGCCTTCGGGATTGGCCCGGATAACATAGTTGCCATCCCCGGGCAGGGTCACCTGCTGGCTGGGGGCAACTTCCCTGCCCCGGTCATCCTGGTAGCGAACGGTGATGGTCACCTCCGCCGGACGCAGGACAAAAGTGACGGTATCCGGATTGATTGCGCCGCTTTCATCCACATAGACCGTATGGACCTGCTGCCCGTCCGGCACATAGCCGGCAGGCATGGTAGCGTCGGGCACAATCTCATGCACACCGGGTTCCAGCGTCCAGGTGTTGGTGGAGAGCAGCGTACCGTCAGCCGTCTGGTAGCGGATGGTCAGCTGGGCGGTAACAGGAGCAGTGTAGGCATCCTGGTAGTAGAACTCCACCGTGCCGGGATGGACAGTGCCGTCGGCATATACGGTGACCTCCACCTCAGCGCTGCCAAGCAGCTGATATTCGCCGGTCTTGCTGCTTTCCGCCCTCACCATGTGGGTGCCCACGGGCAGCGTGACAGTCTGCACCTCCAGCATGCCCCGGTCGATGTGATAGTAGTTGACCGTGACCTGCGCCTCAGTGGGGGCAACATACACATCCTTGTAGGTGAACTGCACATAGGAGGGCTCCGCGCTGCCGTCAGCATGCACGGTGACATTCACGCGGTCCGCGCCGGTC
>SVGL01000026.1 GCA_015056325.1 Clostridiales bacterium
CTTCTGAGAAGTCTTCAGACCGATGCCGTAGATGTAGGTCAGGCCGTACTCCACTCGCTTTTCACGGGGCAGGTCCACACCTGAAATGCGTGCCATGGGTAAAATGCACCTCCAAATTTTTGGCCTCGCCGGATTCACCGGCGCGGGCTTCCTTGCGGCTTGGCGCCGCGTGTTGTGTTCATGACGCTTTCCGTCATGATGAAGCAGCGGACTGGGTTAGCGATCTGGAGCAACCCACTCCAGAGGGACGTAACTTTCGTCCGCACCCTCGGTGCTGATGCCTGGTGAAAGCAGGCGTTCAGCGGTGCCGCTTGAGTCGCATGTATTGGAAGGATGCGGCCGTGCAGCACTTGATCTTGCTGGCTTCTTAAGAAGACTTGACCCCTCTTGTGGAACACGCGTATTTCACATACGCATGCAGCCGCCCACCGTCGGGGCAGAAACCAACTCGTATATTGTACCACCACAGTCCTGAAATTGCAAGCCTTTGCACGAAAATTGTTCTCCTGTCTGCAAAAGAATGGATGGAGAAATATTGTGTGCGATATTGTGCAATGTGCACAAACGAGCGAGAAAGAGGGGCTTGCAACCGCGCGGGACATCATGTATAATGTTGGAACATGACGGGATGGGAGAGATGACCATGTGGAAGCTGCCTGAAGGGGCGGAATTTGTGCTCCGGCGACTGCAGGAGGCGGGTTATCAGGCCTATGTGGCGGGTGGATGTGTCCGCGATACGCTCTTGGGTAAAATGCCCAAGGATTGGGACGTGTGCACCAACGCGCTGCCGTGTGAGATGCAGCGGATCTTTGCTGACTGCCATGTCATTGAGACGGGGCTGCAGCATGGCACGCTCACGGTCATGTACCACCACGAGCCCTTCGAGGTGACCACCTTCCGGGTGGATGGCGAGTACACCGACCATCGCCACCCTGATGAGGTCGTTTTTGTGACGGACGTGCGGGAAGATCTTTCCCGGCGAGATTTTACTGTCAACGCCATGGCCTGGAGTCCTAAAACCGGTGTGGTGGATGCCTTTGGCGGCCAGGAGGATCTTGAAAAGCGGCTCATTCGCTGCGTGGGCGAGCCGGAGAAGCGCTTCGGTGAGGATGCCCTGCGCATTATGCGGGCGCTGCGGTTCGCGTCAGTTTACGGCTTTGCCATCGATCCGGCCACGGATGCAGCCATCCATGCGCTGAAGGATACCCTCACGGACGTGGCTGCCGAGCGCATCCGTGTGGAGCTGCAAAAGCTCCTGTGCGGCGACGGCGCGGGGGACATCCTGCGAGCGTATCCGGATGTGATGCAGGTCATCATGCCGAAGCTGGCGAAGGTGGACTGGCCATCCACGGTAGCGGCGGCGGAAAATGCGCCGGCCACGGAAATCCTGCGACTGACGCTGCTGCTGCATCAGCTTGAGCCTGCCGATGCGAAGGCTGTACTGGTTTCGCTCAAGCCCGACAACTTTACCCGCGATCGGGTGCTCACGCTGGTGACGAATCAGGACTATCCATTCCAGACCACGCGACACAGTTTGCTTACGGCGCTGTCCCTCTTTGGGGAGGAGGTCGTGAGGCAGCTTCTGGCCGTCCGCAAAGCCAAGGGCGCATCGGATGTGGAACCCCTGTCCGCCGTGCTGGATGAGGTGCTGGCAGACGGTGTTTGCTACAGCGTCAAGGATATGGCAGTCAATGGCCGCGATCTGATGGCACTGGGCGCCAGGGGCAAGGCGGTGGGCGAGTGCCTGAACCATCTGCTGTCCTTGCTGCTGTCAGAAGAACTGCCCAATGAGTGCGTCGCGCTGCTTGGAGCGGCGAAGGCGCACCTGGATGCATAGAACAGCATTCATAATATAGGAAGAAATCCTTTCGGAAAGGAATGAAGAAATTGCAAAATCTAGCAATGAAGCTGCTCCGCAAGGGAGAGAATCCCACCGATCAGCTGGTGCGCAAACGTCTGGGTACCCTTGGCTCCGGCGTGGGCGTGGGCGTCAATGCCCTGCTGGCGACGGGTAAGCTGATGATCGGTACGCTGACGGGCTCCGTGGCTGTCACGGCAGATGCCGTCAACAATCTTTCCGACGCGGCGGGCAGCGTGGTGTCCCTGGTGAGCATGCGCCTGGCCCAGAAGCCCGTGGACAAGGAGCATCCCTTCGGTCATGGCCGCATGGAGTACCTGGGCGCGCTGGCGGTGGGCGTGATGATCCTCGTCATGGGCGTGGAAACATTCTCCTCCGGCGTCAAGAGCATCCTGCATCCTGCGGAGATCGCCTTTGGTTGGGTTCCCTTCTGGCTGCTGGTGTTGTCCGTCTTGATGAAGGGCGGGCTCTTCCTGTTCTACCGTGCGGTCGGTACGCTGATCGACTTCCCGTCCCTCATCGCCGCCGCGAAGGACTCCCTCAGCGACATGCTGGCGACATCTGCCGTGGTGATTTCTATGATCGCAGCCCATGGCTTCCAGATTCCCATTGATGGTTGGATGGGCGTGGCGGTGTCGCTGCTGGTCCTGAAGGCAGGCTTCGACGTGGTGCGCGAGACTGTGGACAGTCTCATGGGCGGCCGCAAGAATCCTGAGCTGGGAAAGGAAATCATCTCCCGGCTGATGAAGTATGAGCACATTCTGGGCACCCACGACCTGTTGATCCACGATTACGGCCCCGGTCGCTGCATCGCTTCCATCCATGCGGAGGTGCCTGCAGACGGCGACATTCTGGTGCTGCACGAGATCATCGACCAGGCGGAGCACGAAATCGGCGATGAGCTGGGCATCCCCCTTTGCATTCACATGGATCCCGTGGTTACCGGCGACGAGAAGACTGATGAGGCGCATCGCCGCTTGAGTGCTTTCCTGGCGGGCCTGGACGGCGGCTTTATGCTCCATGACCTGCGCATGGTGCCAGGCGAAAACCGTACCAACCTGGTCTTTGACGTGGTGATCCCTGCAGGCTATAGGGACACGCCGGCACTGACGGAACGTATCTGTGCGGCTGCCAAGGAGATTGATCCCCGGTATGAATGCGTCATCCACTACGACATTGACTACTATCATTGAGAATAAGAAGCATCCCCCGGTTGCGTAACCGGGGGATGCGTTTACTTGTGGGAAAATCAGTTTTCGTAGACCACATCCAGCGGAACCCAGCCGCGGCGCTGGGGCTGGGGATCTTTGGGAGAACCGTAATCGGTGTATTCCACCAGGGCCCAGCCGTCCTCGATGGCATAGATGTCCAGACGGTTGCCGGGATGAATGACGCTGGCGGTGTACTGCTTGTAGATGCTGCCCGGGCCAAAGGAGGCGTAGGTCTTCTTCAGCGCTTTCTGGGAATCCAGGGGGTCGTAAATGGCGGGTTCATCGGGAATGAGGTTGCGGTTGATGTTTAGGTAGGACTCGCTGGTGTAGGCGCGGTACCATTCGTTCTTGTACTGGAACTCAATCTGATACCAGTAGACGTTGTTGTAGTCATCATAGACCTTGGAGAAAACCTTTACCTCATCGCCGGCAGAGAAGAAGGAGCCGGGCTCGTCAAAGCGGGTGCCGGGACCGGAGCGGGTGGCGACACGCTTGGCCAGCGTCGTCACGATGCCGCCTGCGCTGGGATACTGAATGGGCGCGCGGGTGGGCGCAGGGGTGGGGGTGATGACCGAGACGACGGGGGTGCTGGTAGGACGGGGCGTGATGTATTCGACAAGGTCATCATCGTCATCCTCGGGGATGGGCGTGATGTATTCCACGTAGCCGTCGTTCCGGTCATCCTCCTCTGACCAGGGGCCGGGGGTGGGGGTCACATAGACCACATAGGGCTTGGGTGTGGCGGTGGCATAGGCGCGGGGCGTGGCGGTGGCATGGCTGCCGGCGGCCACAGCAATATCGGAAATAGTGGCCCCGGTGCGGCCAAAGCCCACAATCGCGTTCTCGATGGTCAGCTCAATCCGGGTGACGCCCGAGTACTGCTTGGGCAGCAGCAGCCGCTGGTAGCCGTTGTTCCAGCCTGCGGACACGGTGGTGGGGCGGTAGGCGTCAGTGAGGCGGTAGCGATACACATCGTAGGATTCGGTGTAGCGGTTGGCCTGGTAATAGATGGTCACCTTCACCGTGTCGGGACGGTCATAGTGGCTGTACCAGTTCTGGGTGTAGGCATAGCCGCTGCGGATCCAGATTTCGCCCACGGTGTTGCCGTAGAGGTTGATGGTCAGGTCAACGCCGCCGCTGCCAGACTGGCTCCAGGCGGTGGCGGGATCGTCATCTGTCAGGGACGAAACGTAGCCATTGGCGTCGCTGATAAAGGCGATGGACTGCTGGCCGGGGATAGTAGCTGCTGATGCTGCAGCGCTCAGGCACAAAAGCGCCAGGGTGAGCAGGAGGAGGAAACGCAGTTTCTTCATAGCTGTAGCGTCCTTTCTTGAAAAAGAATGCATTCCGCCGGAGGGAAAAGCCATCCTGCGGGAGTCTTCAACCATATAACGAATCACAAAGGTAATTTCTTCACGGGAATGCCCAATTCCTGCAAATTTCTGTCCACATTTTTTCAGCGATGGGATTTTTGCTCTTTTCAAAAGGGGCGAAAAGTTGTACAATGGTACTATCCGGAAGCATGCGTTCTATGTTCGGCCATCACTCGACGGAAGCCGAGCGCTGGCTACGCTCCGCCAATGCAAGCATTGGCTGTCGCGAGTCGGGCGCTGGCCGACCTCGTATATGAACATAAATATGCCCATCAGCGCTTCCAACACGAAGGAGGAGATCCCCATGGAGCTTCGTACTGCATCCTCTCCCCGCGACGTTAAGCACTATGATACTAAGCGTCTGCGCGAGGAGTTTCTGATCGACGATCTGTTTAAGGCCGATGACGTGAAGCTGGTGTACAGCCACATCGACCGCATCATTACCGGCAGTGCTGTGCCTGTGAAGGCCCCCCTGGCCCTCGCTACCGGCGACGAGCTGCGCGCGGAGTACTTCCTGCAGCGCCGCGAGCTGGGTGTGATCAATATCGGTGGGGAAGGCACGGTCACCGTGGACGGAACCGTGTACACCCTGCGTCACCGCGACGGCCTGTATGTGGGCCGCGGCAGCAAGGAAGTCGTATTCGCTTCCAGCGATCCGGCGAATCCTGCCAAGTTCTATCTGAATTCCTGCCCCGCCCACACCGCGTACCCCACGGTGTACATCCGCCCCGAGGACTGCGTCCGCGCCGAGCTGGGCAGCCTCGAATCTGCCAACCACCGCACCATCTGCAAGTACATCCTGCCCGGTCAGGTGCAGTCCTGCCAGCTGGTGATGGGTATGACCAAGCTGGAGCCCGGCTCCGTGTGGAACACCATGCCCTGCCACACCCATGACCACCGTATGGAGGTCTACCTGTACTTCGACCTGCCCGAGGACGGCTTCGTGATGCACTTCATGGGCGAGGGCGACGAGACCCGCCACATCATCATGCGCAACGAGCAGGCGGTCATCAGCCCCTCCTGGTCCATTCATTCCGGCTGCGGCACCCAGGCGTACACCTTCATCTGGGGCATGTGCGGCGAGAATCAGGACTTCGATGACATGGATGGCATTGCCATGACCGATCTCAAGTGATCGGTCTCGTGAAAATGCTGCGGCATTTTCACGAATAGGTTATGCACTCGCTCACTGGTCGGTCAGTCAAGCTACCCTCCCGGCCGTTTACTCGTGTAAGGAATGTTTTCCGCTTGCGGCCATCACCGAGACAAGCTCGGCGTTGGCTACGCTTGCTCATTGCAAGCAATGAGCTTCGCTGCTGGGCAAGCCCAGCCTCACCGCGGAAAACGCCCCGCCCCGCCGGGAGACCCGGCGGATACGATTCCAGTCTGCCGACGGCAAGTTTGTGTGACCATTAAGGATAACATATATAAGGAGGTACACCCCCATGAACATGTTCTCTCTGGAAGGCAAGGTCGCCCTGGTGACCGGTGCGTCCTATGGCATTGGCTTTGCGATCGCCAAGGCTCTGGCGAAGGCCGGCGCCACCATCTGCTTCAACGACCTGAAGCAGGAGTTCGTTGACAAGGGCCTGGCTGCGTACGAGGCGGAAGGCATCAAGGCGCACGGTTATGTCTGCAACGTCTGCGACGAAGAGGGCGTCAACGCTCTGGTCAAGCAGATCGAAGAGGAGGTCGGCGTGATCGACATCCTGGTCAACAACGCGGGCATCATCAAGCGCATCCCCATGTGCGAGATGAGCGCGGCGGATTTCCGTCAGGTCATCGACGTGGACCTGAACGCGCCTTTCATTTGCGCCAAGGCCGTCATCCCCTCCATGATCAAGAAGGGCCATGGCAAGATCATCAACATCTGCTCCATGATGTCCGAGCTGGGCCGTGAGACCGTGTCTGCCTACGCGGCAGCCAAGGGCGGCCTGAAGATGCTGACAAAGAACATCTGCTCCGAGTACGGCCATCTGAACATCCAGTGCAACGGCATCGGCCCGGGCTACATCGCCACTCCCCAGACCGCGCCCCTGCGCGAGAAGCAGCCCGACGGCAGCCGTCATCCCTTTGACCAGTTCATCATCGCCAAGACCCCTGCTGAGCGCTGGGGCGAGCCGGATGACCTGGGCGGTCCCGCCGTGTTCCTGGCCTCTGACGCCTCCAACTTTGTCAATGGCCACATCCTGTATGTGGACGGCGGCATCCTGGCCTACATCGGCAAGCAGCCCTGATAAGTGAATTTCCCTGCTGCATGGCGCCTGTCATGCAGCATTTTTATGGCGAAAAGCCGGAAAATCAGCGGAAAAAGTGTAAAGGGATTAAATTCTCCCTTGCGTTCTTCGAAATAGTGTGATAGAATAGTAGCGCTGATTTACCGAGGAGGTATTTGAAATGTCTATTTTTCTGGGTATTGTTGTCGTCCTGTCCGCACTGGTTCTGGTGCTGACTGTTCTGTTCCAGTCCTCCAATGCCAAGGGCCTGGGTGCTATCGCTGGCGAGGCTGAGACCTACTTTGGCAAGAACAAGGGCAAGACCATCGACGCTCAGCTGGCCAAGGGCACCAAGATCGCTGCTGCGGTTTTCGTGGTTGCCTCCCTGCTGATGCTGTTCTTCTAAGTCGGACATCGTCGAGCTGGAAGAAGTCTGCCGATTGACATGAAGAGGGCTGTTCGCGCATTGTGAGCGGCCCTTTTTGCCATATTGCAAATAGGAAAGGAGATCACCATCATGAAGAAAATGACCTATATCTGGCAGGATCGCAAGCGTACCTTCCTGGGCCTGCCCCTGTCCTTTACCCGGTATATGCTGACCGAGGATCGCCTCTTTGTGGAGAAGGGCTTCCTGAACAGCGTGATGGACGAGGAGAACCTCTATCGTGTGCGGGATATCCGGGTGACCCGCAGCCTGGGGCAAAAGCTCTTTGGCTTGGGCACTGTGACGGTGTATTCCACCGATGCCTCCAATGGCGAAACGGTGCTCCAGTCCATCAAGAACCCCGTTGAGGTCAAGGAGGAAATCGTCCGTCTGGTGGAAGAGGCCCGCAAGAAGCATGGCATCCGCGCCAGCGAGATGCTCATGGGTCACCCGACGCACGAATGTGACCATGACGGCGATGGCGTCCCGGATGCGCCCGCCGGCGAATAAACCGCAACTGAAAGCCGCGCTCCCCGTGATGAGGAGCGCGGCTGTTTTTGTGTCATCAGGCCTTTTCGCAAAGCTGGCAGAAGGTGTCAATCTCGTTCTTGACGACCTCCAGGGAAGCACGCCAGAAGTCGGGATCGCGCACGTCGATGCCCACGCTGGCAGCAACCTCCGCAATCGTACCGGAGCCGCAGGAGCGCAGCAGCTGATTGTACTTGGGCACGAAGGCGTCACCCTCCTTGAGGTACTGAGCAAACACGCCCTTGCCGAACAGCTCGCCGAAGGCATAGGGGAAGTTGTAGAAATTGTAGCCGCTGGAGTAGTAGTGACTCTTGCAGGCCCACATGTAGGGATGGCGGACATTCTTGTCCAGACCGTCGCCGTAGGTGGCATCCTGGGCGCGGAGCATCGCGTCCTTCAGCTCGTCCACGGTCATGGCGTGGTCAGCGCGGGTGTCGATGACCTCGGTCTCGAACAGGTACCGGCTGAGAATATCCACGCAGGTCTGGGTGGACTCCATCAGACTGGCCTCCAGCAGGGTGAATTGCTCGTCTTCGGTGGCGGTCTTCAGTACCTGGTGGGCCAGCATGGTCTCGTTGAAGATGGAGGCCGTCTCTGCCAGGGGCATGGGGGTACCGGTCAGACAGAAGGGCAGCCCCGCCATGCAGCGGTTGTGCCAGGCGTGCCCCAGCTCATGGGCCAGGGTGGAGATGTCGGAGAAGGAGCCCTGATAGTTGGTCAGGATCAGGCTGCGATCGTACTCATGGGCGCCCGCACAGAAGGCGCCGCCGCCCTTGCCCTCGCGGGGGTAGACGTCGATCCAGCGCTGCTCGAAAGCGTTGTCCATGAACTGCGCCATGGCGGGGGTGAACTTGCCCATCTCGCGCAGCAGTACCTCGCGGGCCTCCTCGATGGTGTAGGCCTTGCTGGCCTTACCAACGGGGGCGAACAGGTCGTAGAAGGGCAGACCGTCCGCATGACCCAGATAAGCTGCCTTGGCGCGCAGGTAGCGGCGGAAGTGGGGCAGATACTCGCGGATGGCGGTGATCATGGCGTCCAGGGTCTCGCGGTCCATGCGGTTCTGGTACAGGCTCATGTCCAGGACGGAGGCGTGGCCCTTGGCCTTGGCCATGGTGCGGGCTTCCATCTTGATGCTGTTCAGGCAGTAGGACATCGGCAGCTCAAGCTTCTTGTAGGAAGCGATCTCCGCTTCATAGGCGTCCTTGCGGACGGCAGCGTCGCCGTCGTAGGCCATGCCGCGCACGGCGGGCAGGGGGAGAGTCTCGCCGCGGAAGTCAACAGTGTGGGTGGAATCCAGCTTGTCCCGCAGCTGGGCGAAGGCGCTGCCGCCGGAGAGACGCATCTGCAGCATCCAGGGCTCGATCTCAGCAGGGATGGTGTGATCGGCGTCCTTCTTCATCTCCCGCAGAGCGAAGGCGACGGTCTGCAGCTTCTCGGAGGCGGCGATGAGCTCCTCCAGGTTTCCGATGGAGCCTACAAAGCGGGTGATGGCGCTGTCCACCAGGGAGGCGTCGTTGGCGATGAGAGCCAGCTTGTCCTCGTACTGCTGTGCGGTGCCGTTGGAGGCGTCAGTGGCCAAGGTCAGGCTGGTGAAGCCATAGAGACGATCCGCCAGGGCGGACATGGCCTCGGATGCGTCCATCAGCTTTTCCAGCTTCTCCTGGGTGGGGATATCGCTGTCCAGCAGGGTCTTCTGCTCGGCGATCATCTCCGGCCACTTGGCCAGATCGGAGAGGTAGGCTTCATCCTCGAAACCCTTGTACAGGAAGGAAAGATCCCAGGTATTCTTCATAACATTCACTCCTTACAGGATATTGTCAACGATGCGGTGGCCCAGGGCGTTCAGACGCTTAACACCCTCGTCCCAAACGATGCTGTTGCGCAGCTGGGCAGGGTCGTGGGCATCCACGCCAAGGATGACGTCATTGTCCCACTTGAGGATATAGCGCCAGAAATCGGCGTTGGGGTAGCCACGGGAGCGGCCGGTCATTTCGCCCAGCAGCCCCAGCAGGTTGTACTCGATGGGCATACGGGCATCCTTGGCGGCCTGGCAGATCATATCAGCAGCCTCCATGCATACGGGGGAGAGCTCGTCGCGGTACATCATGTACAGGTCAGGATGGGCGACATAGGCGTAAAGTCCGGTACGGATGCCCTTGACGGTTTCCTCGGCATAGCGGAGGACTTCATCGTCCTCACGGCAGCTGATGCCGATGTAGGGATAGTGCTCCTCGGTGTGGAGGAAGTGGCAGGCAAGGATGAAGTACTCGCAGCCCTCGTCCCGCCAGCGCTTGAGCTGATCGATGTAGCGGTCATAATGCTCACACTCCAGGCCCAGGCGGATGTCGATCTGCCCCCGGTATTTCTCCTTCAGCGTGAGGATGGACTGACGATACTCCGCCCATTGGGTGGGCAGCATGCGGCAGTGGCTGACGTAATCGCTCTGGAAGGCCCAGGGCGCATGGTCCGCAAAACCGAGCACGTCAAAGCTGCTTTCGAGGGCGGCCTGCACGAACTGCTCGTCAGTACCGATGGCGTGCTTGCAGCGGGTGGTATGGGTGTGGAAGTTGTGTTTCATGGGTACATTTCCCCTGATGTGAAATAGCCTGGCTGACAATGAGGCTGTCAGCCAGGTGAAGGTTAGAAGTTTTGATGCTTACGCTGCTCAGCCAGGGCAGCCAGGCACATCTCCTTGGAACGGTTGATGTGACGCTCGGTCAGGTCCTGGAAGCCAGCCAGGTCGCGCTTCTCAATGAAGTCCACCAGGGCGTAATGCTCCTTATGAGCGTCCAGCAGATGATCCTCCTGACGGATAGCCATGGCGGAGAAGCGTGTGATGAACTCGTCCTGGCCCTCGATGACGCGCAGAATGCGGTTCTGGCCGCAGAGGTTGGTCATCTGGCGATGGAAGGCGCGGGTGACGGGGGACAGGGCGTCGAAATCCTTGGCCTCGATCAGATCGTCCATCTCGTGCAGGTGGGCGCGCAGTGCGGCGATGTCCTCCTCGGTGGCCTTCTCGATGATGGCGGGCAGAGTCAGCATCTCCAGGGCGTTGCGGATGGTGTAGATCTCCTCCACATCAGCGATGGTGAAGGCGCGCACCACCACGCCGCGGCGCAGCACGTACTCCACCAGACCGTCCCGCTCCAGCTTGCGCAGGGCCTCGCGCAGGGGGGTGCGGCTGATATGCAGACGGTCGGCATAGTCGGTTTCAACGATACGCTCACCAGCGGGAATTTCGCCGGTGATGATGGCGTGCTTGAGCACCTCGTAGGCGATCTCACGGATCGGGCGGCTTTCCATCATGGGCTGAAAGGAAATGGTATTCATCAGGGATTGCTCCTTTGGTATATGAAATCAACTGAGGTCGGGCAAAGCCCGACTAGTCAGAGCCGTTGCGTGCAATGGCCGAGTGAACCGTCTCCACAGTGTGGAGTTGCCCTGAAAGGGCAAAGGTTCCGCAGAGAAACGTAGGTGTATGCCAGCACTCGGTCTTGTGCCGAGGGATGGCCGAAATGCATATTGTATGCACTTTGGATACAATAATAATACAAAAAACAATCCTTGTCAAGATACGAAAACGTTTTTCTGCTGGAAAACGCTGGAATTCGGGCGAAAAACGGGGACGCTCCGTATGGAACGTCCCGGCTTTTTTAGCTGTTGACAGCGGCCTTGAGGGCGTCGACGAAGTCGGTCTGCTCCCAGGGCATGTTTTCCTTGCCGAAGTGGCCGTAGTTGCAGTTGGCGCGGTAGATGGGACGGCGCAGCTGCAGGCGATCGATGATGGCGTTGGGGCGCAGGTCGAAGACCTCGTTCACCGCGGCGGAGAGCACGTCATCCGCGACCACGCCGGTACCCTTGGTGTCCACGCACAGGGAGACGGGCTGAGCGACGCCGATGGCGTAGGCCAGCTGGATCTCGCACTGCTTGGCCAGGCCGGCAGCCACGATGTTCTTCGCCACATGACGGGCCGCATAGGCAGCGGAGCGGTCAACCTTCGTGGGGTCCTTGCCGGAGAAGGCGCCGCCGCCGTGGGGCGCGTAGCCGCCGTAGGTGTCCACGATGATCTTGCGGCCGGTCAGGCCGGAGTCACCCGCGGGGCCGCCGATCACGAAGCGGCCGGTGGGGTTGATGAAGTAGCGGGTCTCGGCGGTCAACATATCCGCGGGGATCACGGGAGCCACGACGTGCTCCAGCAGCGCCGCGCGGATCTCCTCCTGGGTGATTTCCTCGTCATGCTGGGTGGAGATGACGATGGTGTCCACAGCCACGGGCTTGCCGTCCTCGTAGATCACCGTCACCTGGGACTTGCCGTCGGGACGCAGCCAGGGCAAGGTGCCGTTCTTGCGCACCTCGGTCAGGCGGCGGGTCAGACGGTGGGCATAGGCGATGGCGGTGGGCATCAGCTCAGGGGTCTCATTGCAGGCGTAACCGAACATCATGCCCTGATCGCCGGCGCCGGTGTCGTTGATGTCGGTGTCGCGGGATTCCAGCGCGGAGTCAACGCCCATGGCGATGTCGGGGCTCTGGGCGTGCACGGCGGTCAGCACCGCGCAGGTGTTGCCGTCGAAGCACAGCTCGCTCGAGTTGTAGCCGATGTCCAGCACGACCTCGCGGACGATGGAAGGGATATCCACCTTGGCGTTGGTGGTGATTTCACCCATGACCATCACCATGCCGGTGGTGGCGCAGGTCTCGCAGGCCACGCGGGACATGGGATCCTGGGCGAGCATCGCGTCCAGAACAGCGTCGGACACCTGGTCGCAGAGTTTATCGGGATGGCCTTCGGTGACGGATTCAGAAGTGAAGAGCTTGCGCATGTGTGGCGCTCCTTTCGCGGGTCGACAGGGCTATGCGTCCTGGGAAAAAAGAAACCGACTGTCTTGCACACAAAACAGCCGGGTGGATCACAATGATCTTCCTTATCTGCCAGGGGTCTTCGACCCATTTCAAAGGAGAAAACTGTTCCTTTGAGATCGGTCGTAACAGGTGTGCACCCTTGTGGGATTTGGCACCTACGCTTTCGCTGGGTTGCCGTGGCTTCATCGGGCCCATCCCTCTGCCACTCGTGATAAGGTATGTAGCGCGTATCTCTTCACTCGTCAAGCACATTTTCGGCATCTTTCCATGCGCTTCTGCGTCTTCAAACCTCGATTTACCTCCAGTAAACCTTCGGTTTTCATCCTTGAATCACAGGAAAACCTGCTCGAAACTGCACTTGTCTCATTTCAGTGACACGCTCCAGTTTGCGGACAGAATACTATCATATTCCGCCTGATTCGTCAATAGGGAAAATGCAGGAAATCTTACAAAATTTCTGCTGCATTCACCGTTCTGAAGGCCGCGGCCCGTCCCAGCCGGTTCATGACGGCCAGGCCCACGCCCTCCGGAGGTACGACCTCGGAGAAGATCACGTCCATCTTTTCGTCATCCAGCTCGCGCAGGGTCGCGAAGAGACGGTGCGCCACTTCAGACGGGTCGTCCTTATGGCCGATGTCATGAGGATGGCAGTCCTTGAGGGCCTCTACGTGCTCGGTGAAGCACATCACGCAGGCACGGTGGCCTTCGCCTTCCGCGTGGGTGTGGAGGCGGCGCAGAGCTTCCACCACTTGGGATTCCTCGCCCTCGATGAGCGTCACCTGGCCGTCGGGGGAGTAGTGCCTGTACATCATGCCGGGGGAGAGCGCCTTTTCACCCTTTTCCAGCGGACGGAGGATGCTGCCGGCCAGATCAACCTCGCCGATGACGGCCTCCAGCATGGCCTTCGTGACCCCGCCGGGCCGCAGGATGCAGGGCTTTTCTCCTGCCAGGGAGATGACGGTGGACTCCAGGCCCACGTCGCTCTCGCCGCCATCGATGATCAGTCGAATTCGCCCGTCCATGTCGTCGAAGACGTGCTGCGCGGCGGTGGGGCTGGGCTTGCCGGAACGGTTCGCGCTGGGGGCTGCGATGGGCAGATTGCAGGCCGCCAAAAGCGCCATCGCCACCGGATGGGAGGGCATGCGCACAGCCACGGTGTCCAGGTTTGCTGTGACCACATCGGGCACGGCGGCCTTGCGGGGCAGGATGATGGTCAGCGGGCCGGGCCAGAAGGCGTCCATCAGGCGAATTGCGGTGTCGTTGACCTCGCAGATGCCGTTGAGCTGGCTGCGGTCATGGATGTGCACGATCAGCGGATTGTCCGCCGGGCGGCCCTTGGCGGCAAAGATGCCGCGGACAGCCTCCGCGTCCAGCGCGTGGGCGCCCAGGCCATACACCGTCTCGGTGGGGAAGGCCACCAGCTGGCCCTCAGCCAGCAGGCGGGCTGCCAGAGCCAGGGATTCATCCGTTGCGGGGAGAAGTTGGGTGTTCATGTTGATTCCTCTTTATGTAAGGCTGCGCAGCTTGGCGGCCTGTTCCTCCGCCTTGAGCGCGTCGATGATCTCGTCCAGATCGCCATCCATGATCGAATGGATGGCGTAGATGGTCAGCCCGATGCGGTGATCGGTCACGCGTCCCTCGTGGAAATTGTAGGTGCGGATGCGCTCCGACCGGTCGCCGGTGCCCACCTGAATGCGGCGGTTCTCAGCGTAGGCGGCGTCGGATGCAGTACGTTTCTCCTCCAGGAGGCGGGTGCGCAGGAGCTGCATGGCGCGGGCGCGGTTCTGGATCTGGCTGCGCTCGCTCTGGCAGGCGGCCACCATGCCCGTGGGCAGATGGGTGATGCGAACCGCGCTGTCGGTCTTGTTGATGTGCTGACCGCCGTGGCCGCTGGCGCGGTAGGTGTCGATGCGCAGGTCGCCCGGGTCGATGTCGATGTCAACGTCCTCGGCCTCGGGGAGGACCGCCACAGTGATGGTGGAGGTCTGCCGCTTGCCGTTGGCCTCGGTGACGGGGATGCGCTGCACCCGGTGGACGCCGCTTTCGTACTTCATGCGGGCGAAGGCGCCGCTGCCCACGATGGAGAAGGCGCACTCCTTCACGCCGCCCAGCTCGGTCTCCTGGGTGTAGATCGGCTCTACCCGGAAGCCGCAGCGCTCGGCGTAGCGGCTGTACATGCGCACTACGTCCGCCGCGAAGAGGCAGCTTTCCTCGCCGCCCGCACCGCCGCGGACTTCGATGATGACGCTGCGGTCATCGTCCGGGTCGCGGGGGAGGAGCAGGATGCGCAGCTCCTGCTCCATGGCGGATTTCTGTGGAAGCAGCACATCCAGTTCCTCGCGGGCCATGTCGGCCAGGTCGGGGTCGGCGAGCATTTCTTCGGCTTGTGCGATAGCGTCCTGCAGGCGCTGGTAGCGCCGCCATACTTCGACCTGGGGTTCCAGGGCAGAGCGCTCCTTCAGGCAAGCCTGATAGTACGCCGTATCCGCGATGACCACCGACTGGACGATGGCCTCTGACAGCTCCTCGTACCGGGAGGCGATCCACTCAAACTTGTCAAACATCACAGCCTCGCTTCGACCATGCGGTCAATGTGCTGATAATCCTCATGGGCCATGACTTCCCGGAAGCCTGCCCCGCGGCACAGGGCCATCACGCCTTGCGCCTGGTCATAGCCGACCTCCAGCAGCAGCACGCCGCCCTCCTTGAGGAACCGGGGCGCGTCCTCGGCGATGCGCCGGTAGAAGTCGTAGCCGTCTGCGCCGCCGTCCAGGGCCATCATGGGCTCCCGGCGGACTTCCTCCTGCAATTCGAGGCAGTCTGCCGCCGGGATGTAGGGCGGATTGCTGACGATCGCGTCAAACCGCGTGCCCTCCGGGATGCTGCTAAACAGGTCGCCCTGATGGAGCGTCACCTTTGCATGCAGCCGCTCGGCATTGTGCTTGGTGACCGCCAGCGCGCCTTCGGATAAGTCCGCCGCGTGCACGTCAGCACTTGGCACGCCCAGCGCCATCGAAATCGCCAGACAGCCGCTGCCACAGCACAGGTCGAGAGCTGTCGGCGGATATTTCTCCTCCCGCAGCAGCGCGATGGCCCGCTCTGCCAGCAGCTCCGTCTCAGGACGGGGGATGAGCACCCGCTCGTCCACATGAAAGTCACGTCCGAGGAAGCTCTGAACACCGGTCAGGTACTGCAGTGGCGTGCGGGTCTTGCGCTTTTCGCACAAGGCACGGAAGGTTTCCGCGTCAGCCAAAGAAACCTGCGACCAGCTGTCCAGCCGCAGGTTCATGGGATTCTTTCCGGTGATGTGGCTCAGCAGCAGCGACGCGTCAACCTCTGCGTCGGGAACGCCGGCAGCTGCCATTTCCGCCGCCATCAGGCGAAGGAGCTCACGGGGGGTCACTCCGCAGCCTCCACGGGCTCTTCCACGGGGAATTCATACCCCTCTTCGGACTGCTTGTAGTCGGTCAGGATGGCCCAGCCTTCCTCGGTGAGGGGGGCGTTCTTGGGCATGCCGTGGAGCGCCACGTTCATGGACACGATGGCGACCTCCAGCATCTTCGCGTCGGGCTCCTTGGTGGTCAGGCGCTGCATCTGCAATCCGGGCCAGCGGGCCGCGCGGGTGAAGGCATTATCCTTGTGGGCCAGGCCCTTGAGGACCTCGTAGCTGACGCCGGCCACCACGGGCAGCAGCGCCAGGTGCAGCAGGAAACGGGGCAGGAACGCGGAAATATCCCGGCCCACGAACAGGAACAGCACCATGCTGATGACCATGACGATCAGCAGGAAGGCGGTGCCGCAGCGGGGGTGCAAGGTGGTGAAGGGCGCGGCGTTTTCGGGGGTGAGGGGGAGGTCGTTCTCGTTGCAGTAGACGGTCTTGTGCTCGGCGCCGTGGTACTGGAAGGTGCGGCGGACGTCAGGCACCATGCCGCAGAGCACCATGTAGCCGATCAGGATAACGATCTTGGAGATGCCGCCCACCACGGTGACCAGCACGCCCTTCCAGCTGTCACTGGCCGGAACAGCGGCTTCAGCAGCCACTTCCGCGCCTTCGACGACTTCCGCGACCTCCGCCGCATTGAAACCGATCAGCTTGCCGGTCAGCCATTCCACGCCGGCAGGCAGGCCGATGAACAGGCCTACGGCCATCACGACAGCCAGCACGATGGCAACGCCCATGACGACCTTGTCAATGTTCTTGCCCAGCTTTTCAGCCAGCCACTTCTCGAACTTGGTGGGCTCCTCTTCGTACTCCTCGCCCAGCATCTTCATGGAGTCCTCCAGGGTGGACATGCCCATCGACAGCATGGAGCCCATGTTGACCACGCCGCGGATAATGGGCCAGCCCAGCCACTTGTGCTTTTTGGCAGCGGGGGTGTACTCCTTGCGCTGGACGACCATGGTGCCGTCAGGGCGGCGGACGGTGATGGCGATGGCGTCGGGGGCCTTCATCATCACGCCCTCCAGGACCGCCTGGCCGCCGATATCCACGCGGGGGCAGCTCTTCACTTCAGACATAATGTACCTTCTTTCTGCACGGGTGTGCCTGCAATCATTCGGATGACGGAATATACTCCGCCAACTATTCTATATTCGATATAACATCCTGAATCCCTGCTGAAACCAAAAAGAAAACAGACCGCCGATGACGGTCTGTTAACTGCAATCTCATCTGATCGGAAGCGATGAGCCTTCGTAATGACTTTATGATAAGCCTTACTGGAGGCCGAAACGCTTCTTGAAACGATCGACGCGTCCGCCGGTATCAACCAGCTTCTGCTTGCCGGTGTAGAAGGGATGGCACTTGGAGCAGATATCCACCTTCAGTTCCTTCTTGGTAGAACCGGTCTCAAACGTCTCACCGCACACGCAGCGAACGATGCACTTGCCGTAGTTGGGATGGATCTTTTCCTTCATTGCGATTTCACCTCTTTCGCGTGCAATGATCGGCTCATACAGCCGCGAGGATTATTGTACCACAATCGACCGGGGAATGCAAGCACTTTTTTGTGGTTCCAGGCATGAAATCGGACAAGAATTTCAGGAAATTTTAGCCCTTCATGGATTCTGCCCATGCTTTGATGCGGGAGAGGAGATCTTCGTTGGTCGCCGCCTTCTCCAGCATGGCGGTCAATTCCTTCAGCGCGTTCTCTGCGGGCATGCGGGAGAGCATACCGCGCAGGAGCTTCAGGCCTTCCGCGTGTTCGGGGGTGAGGATGGCTTCGGCTCGCTTGGTGCCGCAGCGACTCAGCTCGAAGGGCGGCTGAATGCCGGCACGGGCCAGGGCGGAATCCAGCACCAGCTCCATGTTCGCGGCGCCGCGGAATTCGCCCACCACGCTGTCGTCTGCCTTCGCGCCGGTATCAGTGTTCATGGTGGCGATAACGGTCAGGCTGCCGCCCTCGCGGATGCAGCGCGCCGCGCCGAAGAGCCGCTTGGCCTTCTGCAGGCTCTGAGGGCTGATCATGCCGGGGACGGCGCGGCCGGCCTGCAGGGCGGCGGTGGAGATGACCTTAATGAGGGTGGTCAGGCTGTCCACCAGCAGGACGACGTCCTTCTTCATTTCCACCAGGCGCTCGGCGCGCTCGATGATCATGTCTGCCAGACGGAGGTGCGCCTCGGGGGCCATATCGAAGGTGGAGGCAGCCACGGGGCATTTCACGGACTCGCGGATGAGGGTCACGTTCTCCGGCGTCTCGTTGAAGAGCAGCAGCATCACCTCGGCCTCAGGGTGGTTGAGGGTGATGACATTGGCCAGGCGGGTCAGCAGCCGGGCCTTGCCGGTGCCGGGGCCGCACTGAATGAGGCCACGCTGGCCAAAGCCGATGGGCGTTACCAGATCCATCAGACGCAGATCGTTCAGCTGGGGGCCCTCCCTGCGCTCCAGGCAAATGCGGCGGGTCGGGTAGATGGGGGTCAGCTGGTCAAAATGGGGGCGGAGGGCGGCCTCGGGGGTGGCGCCGTTCACCTGGCTGACCACCAGCAGGGCGGGGTATTTGTCGCCGTCGCGCTGGGGGCGAACCTTGCCCGTCAGCTTGTCACCGGAGCGCAATCCAAAGCGGCGAATCTGTGCTGAGGCCACATACACATCCCGGGCGGTGGCGATCATGTTTTCGCAGCGCAGGAAGCCATAGCCTTCAGGCAGGATCTCCAGGATGCCCGTGATTTCGGGGCACTCGGCTGCCTGCATGATCTCGCTGGCGGAGGGATTCACGCTGAAGGGCGCAGGCTCTTGATTGTAGCTCTGGCGCGGCGGATAAGAGGGACGCTGGCCGTAATCCTGACGGGGCTGGTCATACTGGGGACGGCCGTAGTCCTGACGGGGCTGGTCATACTGGGGACGGCCGTAGTCCTGACGGGGCTGCTCGTACTGGGGACGGCCGTAGTCCTGGCGGGGCTGCTCGTACTGGGGACGGCTGTAGTCCTGGCGGGGCTGCTCATACTGGGGACGCTGATAGCGGGGCTGCTCAGGGGCAGTGGTGCGGGCCGGGCCGAAGGAAGAACGTGGCGATTCCTGGCGGGGCTGCTCCTCATCATAATAGGGCTCGACCTGATGGATGGGCGCAGGGGCTGCCTGGGGAGACTGGGATGCCGGGCCGAAGCGGGACTGGAAGCCCGTGGGACGGGTGGTTTGGGTACGGGGCGCTTCCATGGGGGCAGGGCTGCGGGGCGCAGCGGGCCGTCCGTAGGCGGGGGCCTGATAGGATGGCTTGTTGTTGAAGCGCTGAGGCGCGACATAGGCCTGCTTGAACTGGGGCTGGGCATCCTCTTCCTCGTCCTTGGCGGGCTCCTCCACAGGAGCAGGTTCCTCTGCGACGGGGGCAGGGGATGACGCAGGGGCTTCTGCAGCGCTCTGTTCAGCCATTGCCATGGTCAGCTTGTCAATGATGCCCTGCTTGGAGATGCCGGCGCCCAGGGGAACCTTCATGTCCTTGGCGACCTTGCGCAGCTCCAGTACGGTCAGTTCGTTCAGATTCATATCCATCTTGCGTTCGCCTCCTTGTCAGTCACGGCGGGCCACCACAAAGTCGCGGTGGACGGCCTGCTCCACAAAGTGCTGGAAATCATCATAGGGTGCGTCGGTGACGGGGGTGAAGCCTGCTTCCTCCAGAAGCTTCACCAGGTCAGCCTTCTTCAGCGTCAGGGTGTTGAAGGAAAGCGCCACCGCGCCGCCCTTGCGAACTGCGTCCTTCCACTGGGGGAGGGCACGCTTCATCACCTGCGTGAAGGATTCGGTGCGCTTGCCATCCTGGGGTGCGTGCTGCACGCCGTAGGGCAGGTCCGCCACCAGCAGATGGGCCGGGGCCTTCTTGCACAATTCGCCGGTGAGGCCTGTGTCCCCCAGGAACAGGGACAGGGTGCGGGTGTTGCCGTCCTTGAAGTGCTCCTTCGTGTCGGCGATGGTATAGACTGCGGCAGGTACAGCATGCTTGCGCACGGTGCGGCTGCTCTGATCCAGCTTGTGCTTCATCCGGTGGTACTGCAGGTAGCGCTCGAAGTAATCGGCGCACTCCTTCAGGTCGCGGTTATCGATATCCACGCCCACGGTGTTCATGCCGTGCTGCAGGGCCACGAAGCAGGTCGTGCCGCGGCCGCACATGGGGTCGAGGACGGTCAGGACCTCGTCGCTTCCGAAGAAGTCGCTGGCGGTCAGTGCGCAGTTGATCATCATGTGGGTGAATACCGCGCTGGTCTTGCCCTTATACTTGAGCACCTCGGCCAGATCTTCGGTGAGATAGGCATGGCTGACCTTCTCCAGCGGGCGGAGAAGAATAGAAGAGTCGGAGACTCCCTGCTGCTCGCAGATCATCAGCGCGGCGGAGTGCATGGACAATGCGGAGAGCTGCTTTTCGGTCAGCGCGTCCGCTTCAAAGCGCAGGAAAGAAACGCCGCCCAACGTGACCGGCGTGATCTCAGCCGAAATCCCGAGGCCCTTCAAAAGGCAGGCGAGCTCAGCTTGGCCGAGCTTCACCTGCGCCTCGCGGTAACGGATATTTGCATGTGGCGTCAATTGAAAAAGAAATACCATGAAATGCCTCTTTTCGGTTATGCAATATAGATGGAAAGACAATCAATGTGATAATTATAGCAAAAACGCACCGGACGCGCAAGAGGTATTTTTCAGGCAACGAAAAACCCCTTCCCAATCGGGAAGGGGCATTTCTTTCAGTTGAAAGATTAATACTTGCGCTTGCGGGCCGCCTCAGCCTTCTTCTTACGCTTCACGCTGGGCTTCTCGTAATGCTCACGCTTGCGGACCTCCTGGATGACGCCGGCGCGGGCGCACTGACGCTTGAAGCGCTTCAGGGCGCTCTCCAGGGATTCGTTCTCACGAACACGAACCTCGGACACTGTAATCCCTCCTTTCGCTCATCTCGCCTTGACATCAGCCGAATAGACAGACGGATGGCGAAAAAACCGTAGAATTATTATAGCAAAAACATTCCCGCTCGTCAATCCCTGATTTTGCGATTTTTTCGATATTTTTTGTAAAATCGCAGTGGGAAGCTACCTCGACCTCCGCGCAGGCGCGGAGCCAGCTCCTTCGGGAGGGAGACTTTGGCACGCGGTGACGGGAGAGATCAGTCCATCTTTTCGCTGAGCTTCTTGCCGCCCAGCACGTGGAAGTGCAGGTGCTGCACGCTCTGGCAGGCATCGTCGCCGCAGTTGGACACGGTACGGAAGCCGCCAGTCAGGCCCTCCAGCTCGGCTACCTTGCAGCAGGCGCGCAGGCAGGCGGAGAGGGTCGCATCGTCCAGCTCGTCAATGGTGTTCATGCCGCTGACATGGGCTTTGGGCACCACCAGCACATGGGTCGGGGCCATGGGCGCGATATCCCGGAAGGCGTAGGTCTTGTCATCCTCGTAAACCTTGGTGGAGGGGATGTCACCCTTGATGATCTTACAGAACAGGCAGTTATCCATAATCGTAATTCCTTCCTATTTTATAATGCGGTCAGACAATCTCTCCGGTCATACCCTCGGCGGAGGATTCCGTCAGGCGGACAGTCACGATGCGGCCCGGGATGCAGGCGGGGCAGTCAGCGATGGTCACGGGGATGTACTCCGGCGTGTAGCCGTGCCAGAGAGCGCCGATCTTTTCCTCGATCAGCACGGTCGAAATCTTACCCAGCCACTGCGCCTGATAGGCGGCGGCGGTTTCCTCGCCCAGGGCGATGAGCTCACGGGTGCGGCGTTCCTTTACGGCCTTGGAGAGCTGCCCCGGCATGACGGCAGCCTTGGTGCCCTCGCGGGGAGAGTAGGGGAAGACGTGGATCTTCGCGTAGCCCACGCCGCGGATGGTCTGACGGGTCTCCTCGTATTCTTCCTCGGTTTCGCCGGGGAAGCAGGTCAGCACGTCGGTGGTGAAGGCTGCCATCGGGAAGGCCGCGCGCAGGTTGTCCACCGCCTGCATGTACATGGTCATGTTGTAGCGGCGGGCCATGCGGGCCAGCACGGTGTTGCTGCCGGACTGCAGCGCCAGGTGGAACTGAGGACACACCTTGGGCATCGCCGCGAGGGCCGTCGAAAACTCCACCGTCGCGATGGTAGGTTCCAGGCTGCCCAGGCGGATGCGCTGTACGCCCTCCACCTCGTGTACCGCGCGGATGGCGTCCAGCAGGGTGGAGCCGTCGCCCAGATCCCTGCCGTAGCTGCTGAGGTGGATGCCCGTGAGCACCAGCTCGGTGTACCCGGCAGCGACCAGGCGCTGCGTCTCCTCGCGGATGTTGGAAATCGCGCGGCTGCGGATCGGCCCGCGCACGCTGGGGATGATGCAGTAGGTGCAATGGTTGTTGCAGCCCTCCTGAATTTTGAGGGTCGCGCGGGTGTGCTCGTCCTGGGTGGTGATGCTTAGCTCCTCGAAGGGCGTGGCGGCGTTCAGCTCGTTGACTGCGCTGATGCCCGTGCCGTTGGCGATAGCCTGCTCCAGCAACTCGACCACCTTGTCGCGGTTTTGCGTGCCGATGATCAGCCGCGCGCCGGTTTCAAGCAGCTCGCTGCCCTTGCGCTGGGCCAGGCATCCGGCGAGGATAATGTGGCTCTCCGGATGCTCCCGGCGAAGGCGGCGGGTGAGCTGCATGCTCTTCTTGTCGCCGGTACCGGTCACGGTGCAGGTGTTGATGACGTACACATCCGCAGCCGCTTCAAAGGGAACCACCTCGTACCCCGCCGCGCGGAATTTCTCCAGCATGGCCTGGGTATCGTACTGGTTCACCTTGCAGCCGAGGGTGTGGAAAGCAACGGTTTTCATAGAAGAAAGTTCACTCCATATCGCCATAGAGGCAAAATAGCGCGCTCATGGCGCAAAGCCCGGCGGTCTCGGTGCGGAGGATCCGCGGGCCGAGGGTGACGCTGCGGCAGGACACGTCCTTCATCCGGGCAATTTCGTCCTCGGACATGCCGCCTTCCGGGCCGATGACGATGGCCAGATCGGTGACGTCCGGATGCTCCTTGTGGAACCGGGCGAGGGAATAGCCCCGCGCGTCCTCCCACGGGACGATGGCCGCGCCGTGCTCCGGCAGCCGGGAAAGCAGCTGCTTGAAGCTGATGGGCTCGGTTACCTGCATCATTTCGCAGCGTCCGGATTGCTTGCAGGCCTCGCGGGCGATCTTCTGCCAGCGCTCCTGCTTCTTGCGGCCATCCTTTTGGTCCAGCTGGACGACGCAGCGGCTCATCGCGACAGGGACGACGGCGCATGCGCCAAGCTCCACGGACTTCTGCACGATCAGCTCCATCTTGTCCGCCTTGGGCAGGCCCTGATAGAGGGTGATGCGAAGATTCGCCTCGGTGGAGGGCATTTCGCCGGTGATGCGCACCGCGACCTCGCCATCCCCGATGGACGCAATCTCCCCGGAGAAGCGCCTGCCGTCAGCGAACAGCTCGCAATTTTCGCCGGTCTTCATCCGCAGCACGCGGGTGGCGTGGCGGGCGTCCTCCTCGCAGAGGTACGCGACTTCGCCGTTCACGCCCCGCTCGTCAGCATAAAAGCGGTGCATCAGTCAGGCCTCCTGGACAGCATGGCGACCCACTCGCCCTTGCGGCGGATCTCAAGAATGGTGTAATTCGCCTCGGTCAGCGCGTTCACCACATCCTGCTCGCGCTCCTTGATGATGCCGGAGCAGATGAACAGGCCGCCCTCCACAATGTGGGGGATGAGAGGCCCCGCGAACATGCAGATGACGTCGGCGATGATGTTGGCCACGCAGACCTCGCACACGCCGTCGGTGGACTCCAGCAGATTGCCCTCCACTGCGCGGATGACGTTCTGCAGGTTGTTGTGCTCGACATTTTCCTTGGCGACCTTGACGGCGGTGGGGTCGATGTCGATGGCGAGGACGTCCTTCGCGCCCAGCATCGCCGCTCCGATGGCCAGGATGCCAGAGCCGGTGCCCACATCAATGACGGTGTTCACGGGCTGTTTCAGCATCACGTCCTCCAGCAGCTCAAGGCACATGCCGGTGGTCTCGTGAGTGCCGGAGCCAAAGGCCATGCCTGGGTCGATCTCCATGACCAGGTCGTTCTCCTGGGCGTCGTAGAGCTCCCAGGTGGGCTTGACCACCAGGCGCTTGCCGGCGCGGAAGGGCTTGTAGAACTTCTTCCACACCTCCGACCAGTCCTCGTCGTGGACGTTCAGGGTGCCGATTTCCAGGCTGCCCATGTCGATGCCGAGGTCAGCAGCCTTCAACTCCGCCATGCGGGCCTTCAGCGCGCCCATGCGGTCAGCAAACTTCTCGTCCGGCTCGAACCAGGCATGCACCAGCACGTCCTCGGGCAGGGTGTTGATCAGGTTGGGATCAATGATCTCCCAGTAGCCGTTGGGCTTGTCGGGATCGGGAATGTCAGCGCGGTCCTCGACCATGGTACCGGTGGCGCCTTCGTTCATCAGGGCTTCGGAGACGATGTCCGCACCCATGGTGGTGGTGTGTATGGTCAGTTCGACCCAATCCATAAGTCAATCATCCTTTACAATAGAGATAGTAAACCATCATTATTATATAGCAAAAAGGGACTGCGGTCAACCGGTGAAAAAGACCTTGCACACGCAGGTCGGCTGTGCTATAATTCAATATGAACAAATGCGTGTTTACGCAACAGGAGGAAAAACCAATGAAGAAGTTCATCGCTGAATTCAAGAAGTTTGCCCTGCGCGGCAACGTGATCGACCTGGCCGTCGGCGTGATCATCGGCGGCGCGTTCACCGCCATCGTCAATGGCGTGTCCAACAACTTTATCAAGCCTCTGCTGGCTTGGATCATGGGTGCCAAGCCTGAGGAGATCCTCATCGGCGAGGCCCAGTGGACCTGGGGCCTGGCTGCCTCCGACTTCCTGAGCACGATCATCAACTTCCTGATCACTGCGCTGGTGCTGTTCCTGATCATCAAGTTCTTCAACAAGCTGGCCACCATCGGCAAGAAGCCCGAGGCTCCCAAGGCGCCCACCACCAAGAAGTGCCCCTTCTGCTGCAGCGAGATCGCCATCGAAGCCACCAAGTGCCCCCACTGCACTTCTGACCTGAAGTAAGAAAAAACGAGAAAGGCTCTCCCATGCGGGAGAGCCTTTTTGCATCCGGTCATAAGCGACCTTCATAAGGGGTTCATCAATCGGTGATAGTCTCAGTAGCAGTGATCATCTCCGCGCCGATCTGGGCGGGCAGGGACATGGTCATCGCGCCATTGGAGTAGACGGTCACGGTCATGCCGGCCTCAATGCCTTCCAGCTGCTCGGCGGTGGCGTTGACCAGGATCAGCTCCAGCTCAGTCTCCAGGGAGAACTGGCCCTCGGTGATCTCGCCGACCACGCCGGTGTGGGCGTAGCAGCCGATCTTCTGGGCGGCAATCTGCGCGGGGATGGAGAAGGTCGTCTGGCCGTTGTAGGTGATATGGATGAAGTCGCCCACTTCGATTTCCTTGCCCTCGGAGAGGGTCTCCTCGGTCAGGTTGACCTGCACCATCTGGCCGTCAGCGTTCTCGATCATAATGAAGCCTTCGCCGATCTCGGTGACGATGCCAGCCATGTCGAAGATTTCCTCGACAGTAGGCAGGGGCAGGACCTCGGTGGCGTTCACCAGGATGGACTCCAGGGACGCGGTCTGCATGCCGTCGGTGATGACGATGATCTCCATGCCGGGCTCAGCCTGCACGAACTGGATGGCGTCTTCCTTGATGGCAACATGGTAGGGGATTTCTTCGCCCTCAACGGTCAGGGTGAAGCCGCCTTCGACCATCTCGGTCACGGTGCCGATGATCTCCTGGCCGCGGATATGCAGGGCAGTCACACCGGCGGGGATCATGCGGGTCATCATGCCGTTGTGGTAGACGGTCACAAACATGCCGTCCTGGATGCCTTCCAGCAGGTCAGCGTCAGCGGTCACAGCGTAGATATCCTCGCCGAAGGTCAGGGTGAAGCCTTCTTCGGTCATCTCGCTCACCACGCACTGCAGCATGTGGTCACGCACGACCACGGCAGTGATCTGCGCGGGGATGGAGCGGCTCATCATGCCGGAGTAGTCGATCTGGATGTAATCGCCGATGGCCACGTCCTTGCCGTCGAAGAAGGTCTCTTCGGTCAGCAGGGCTTCCACATACAGGCCGTCGCGGGTCAGCAGCAGGATGGATTCATCCAGCACGTCCATCACGAAACCCTCGATCAGGGCGCCGTCAATGGCGTCGGCGTCGGGAGAGGGGATAAGAGCCTCATCCTCGGCGAAAGCGGTCAGGGCGGTCATGGCCAGCATCAGGGCCATCAGCAGCAGGAAAAACTTCTTCATGGGTGTCGTACCTCCTTGGGTGGTTCGTGGGCTTTTGTGCCTCACGCCATACATGACGAATGACGGGGCCGTTTTGTTCCCGGCTGAAAAAACTTTTTTCTGCGGCAGGATAACATAAGATGTAGGAAAACGCAAGAGGAATTTTTCAGGGGACGAAAATGCACCTTCCTGCGGTGAAATCTGATGGCGCGAGGCAGGGATTGGCTCGCAAAAGCGCTGAGAGGGATGTGTTCAGCCTGAGAGCAACGCTCTCGATGGTGTCCTCCTGCTGCAAGGTATAGGTGTTGGCTGCAGGACACGTCCTGTTGGCGGAGGGCACGCACAGCACCTGTCCTGCAGAGAGGCTGTCCAGATCGGTGGAGGGGTTGGCGTTTTGCAGGGTGTGACGGTTGATGTTGGCCTTCAGCTGCACATCGGCGACGGTTTCGCCAGGTTGGAGGGTGTAGGAGCTGCCGTCGGGACAGGGGACGCTTTCGTCCACAGCGGGTTTGTCCAGATCCTCTTCGGGGAAGGGCTCCTCCGGGGGTTCTTCGGGGACGACGGGGGCTTCTGGCTCAAGTGGCGTCTCGGGAATGGGCGCCTGGGGCTTGTCGTCCTCCTCGGTGGGGATGCACAGCACGTCGCCCACCATCAGCCGGGCAGGGTTGATGTCGCTGTTGGCCTCCAGCAGGTCCCGCAGGGGGATGCCAAGGCGGTTGGCAATGAGGTAGAAGCTGTCGCCCCGGCGGACGGTGTACTCATACGCGCAGACCTTGTCCTGGGGTGCGCGGGTATGTTCATGCATGACGGTGGCTCCTTTCATGGTCGATTTGTAAAAAGTATGCCGTGAAGGGCAGCTTATGCAGGCTGTATCAAGGGCTTTCAATAGAATTTTTACAATTAGGCTGTTTACATTGCTCTTTTTTGTGATATACTGTAAGATGCGGTGAGGTACACGCTTTATTTGTCGTGGAATAAATCTCAGCCGTATCAACGCGACGACAGAAGATGATATACAAATCACAGAAAGGAACAGGAACACGGATGAATAACGGCCAGCCTCCCTATGGGGATCCCAATGCCTGGAACCAGCAGGGTAATCAGGTGAATCCGGCGCAGTATCCTGTGCAGCAGAACCCCTATCAGCAGAATTACTACCAGCAGCCTGTCTATGAACAGCAGCCCCAGCAGGGATATCAGCCGCCGATGCAGCAGGGATACTATCAGCAGCCTCAGCAGCCGGTGGAGACCTACCAGCAGCAGGCGCATCCCCAGCAGCAGATGTATCAGCAGCAGGCCTGGCAGCCCTATAGTGGCCAGCCCCAGCAGCAGACCTATCAGCAGTCCCAGCAGTTTTACGGGCAGCAGACCTATCAGCAGCAGCCTCAGCAAGCGTATCCCCAGTTCAATCAGATGGGCCAGCAGGTGCAGCAGGGCTATGGCGGCGGGTACTCCGGCTACTACAGCCAGCCCCAGGAGAAGAAGTTTGAGCTCCCCTTCGATGTGGTGGGCAAGGCGATCCTCTTCGGCGTACTGCCGGTGCTGTTCATCCTGGCGATGATCTTCGCAGCGCCCGTGCTCAAGTGGATTTTCCTGGCTGGCGCGGTGTGCGGCATCATCCTGATGTGGATGAAGGATATCGTCTCCCCCAACCTGCGCCTGACCATGAGTGCTGTGCTGGGCGTGATGGCGGTGGTGGCCCTGGTGGGCGCGCTCTCCGGTGCACCTGCGGATAGCCAGAACACCCCTGTGAACAACGGTTCCAACGTGAGCCAGCAGCAGGGCGGAAATGTCACCCAGCAGCAGAACCTGACCACGCCTACCACCCAGCCCACGGCGACTCCTGCGCCGGAAGACGCTGCCGACGGCGCGGTGGAGCAGCTGATGTCCTTCTTCTACTACTGGTCCGTGGGCAACGATGAGGCCATGCTGGCCCGCACCGCGCCTTCCTGGCGTGCGTCGGTGGATGACCCTGCCGCGGCGCTCTTCGTGCTGCTGCTCAATCGTACCCCTCAGGATGACTATGAGGTCACCAACGCTCCCGGTACGGACAATGACGCCCTGCGCACTCTGACCATCAAGGTGACCATCAACAAGAACGACGGCCGCGCGTCTATGGATCGCTACGCCTTCAAGGTCATTATGAAGAAGGAAGACGGTATCTGGTACGTGGATCCCCAGTCTCTGGCTTCCAACGAGAAGGAGACGGCCACCCAGACCGTGGCTTCCGCCAACACCACCCCCACTCAGCCGCCGCTGTACACCGGTACCCCTGATACCATCCTGTACTACAACGCCAACGGTGGCAGCCGCTATCACCTGGATCCTGAGTGCCAGAGCGTGGGCAAGAAGTACCTGCCCATGGCCAGCTTCCGCTTCCTGGATCTGGGATTGAGTCCCTACAAAGATCTGATTCCCTGCAATGAGTGCGGCGCACCCATTCCCGACTGATATGCTGACGCTGAAATGCCTTGAGGGGCGGCTGCTTGTCGGACTCTCCGGTGGGGCGGACAGCGTGGCGCTGCTTCTCCTGCTGCTTGATGCAGGGGCGGAGGTGGCCGCTGTCCATGTGAACCATGGCCTTCGCGGTGCGGAATCCGACGGAGACGAAGCCTTTGTACGGGCTTTCTGCAACCGGCTGAACGTGCCCCTCGTGACCTATCGTGCCTGTCCGCCGGAGAATCCCGGGGAAAACTGGGCGCGGGAGGTTCGGTATGGCTTCTTTCGGGAGGCCATGCAGGAGTCCTGCGCGGACGCCCTCGTCCTGGCCCATCACCGTGACGACCAGGCGGAAACGCTGCTGCTGCACCTGCTGCGCGGCGCGGGCCTGACCGGGCTGACCGGCATGGCGGCGGATACTTGGCGGGATGGCATGCGCATCCTGCGGCCGCTGCTTTCGTATTCCCGCGACGAACTCCGGGCATACCTGAAAGAGAAGAACCAGCCCTGGCGGGAGGATGCATCCAACGGTGACGCCCGCTACCTGCGCAACGCCCTGCGGAACGAGCTGCTGCCCCTGATGGAGCAGCTGGCCCCCGGCGCAGCGGCGCGCATGGCTCAAACAGCAGCCCTCCTCCAGGAGGACGAGGCTGTGCTGAATGCCCTCACGGCGGACTTCCTGGCAATGCATCCCGGCGACGCGCTGCCGCTGGACGCGCTGAGAACCCAGCCCGCAGGACTGCAGAAGCGCATTCTGCGTGCCTGGTGGACTGCCATTGCGGCGCCCACGGAGGAGCGCAGTCTCTCCTCCGCCCAGACCGACGCGCTGCATGCCCTGGTGGAGGCAGAGGCTTCCGTCCGGTGCAACCTGCCCGGCGACTGGCACGGCCAGCGGGGCTGGACCCACCTGCACCTTGTGTCTCCTGAGGGCGCAGCTGCTATCCCTGAGATGCCCGCTGCGGACTGCCCGCTGCTGCGCATAGAAGCCTTCACCGGCGAAACCGGCGATGGGCGGGGGAGTCAGGCCATCCCATGTGAATGGCTGAACGGCTGCACCATCCGCAGCAGGCGCACGGGCGACTTCATCCGGCCCTTTGGGCAGGAGGGGCGGCAATCCCTTCAGGACTACTTCGTCAACCGCCGCGTGGATGCGGCCTTCCGTGACCGGGTGCCGCTCCTTTGCCGGGGCAGCGAGGTGCTGCTGGCAGGCGGCGTGGGCGCGGGCAACATCCCCTGTACAGATGAAATCAATGACCCGGTGCTGCTGAGATGGAACGCTGAATTCCCCTGGCAGCGCGGAGGCAAATAACAGGAGGTTTCCCCATGATTGAGACCAATGCGAAGCTTTACGGCGACCTGAAGAGCATCCTCGTCACCCGCGAGGAGATTGCTGCGGCGGTGGACAAGCTGGGCGCCCAGATCACCGCGGATTATGAGGGCAAGGAGCTGCTGCTGGTGGGCATCCTCAAGGGCAGCGTCGTATTCTTTGCGGACCTGATGCGCGCCATCGACCTGCCTTTGGCGACCGAGTTCATGGCCGTGTCCAGCTACGGTGCAGCCACCAAGACTTCCGGCGTGGTCAACCTGGTCAAGGATCTGACCATTGATATCACCGGCAAGCATGTGCTCATCGTGGAGGACATTGTTGATTCCGGCATGACCCTGAGCTACCTGAAGAAGTACCTGTCCACCCGCGGTGCGGCCTCCATCAAGATTGCAACGCTGCTGGACAAGCCGGAGCGCCGCCGCGTTGACCTCAAGGCGGATTACTTCTGCTTCACCATCCCGGATGAATTTGTGGTCGGCTATGGCCTGGACTATGCGGAGAAGTACCGCAACCTGCCCGACATCGGTGTGCTGTCTCCCAGCGTGTACGCTGGCGAGTAAGACGCCGGGCTGCACACAGGAAAAAAAGCCATCCAAGTATGGTAGAATGATCCCGTATCGCGTATAGTATGATGGCGGCTCCCTGTGGGTACTGCCCGTTTGAACAAAAGGAGGATCCTTGTTTTGAAACGTAACAGAGTGTGGAAGAGCTATCTCATTGTGCTTGGCGTCTTCCTGGTGATTGCGCTGATGCTCAACGGCACGATGCTGGGCCAGCAGAGCAAGAAGGTCACCTACGCCCAGATGTGGGAGATGATCGAAGCAGGCCAGGTCAAGACGGTGGCCATCCGCGGTACCAATCTGTGGGGTCTGACCACGGAGACGACCATCCCCGATTCCCGATTCCCTGAGAGCGCTTATGACTTTGAAACCACTGTCACCGATATCGAGAGCTTCCGCCAGGAGGCGTACAAGCGAGCGGCAAAGAAGCTGGGCGTCAGCCCTGATGCTGTGGGCGACGGTGACCTGAGCTTTACCATTGTTCCCATGGCCCCGGAAACCGTCTCCATCTGGGTGACGCTGATTCCCTATCTGCTCATGATCGGCTCCACCTTCCTGATCTTCTTCTTCATCATGCGTGCCCAGGGCGGCGGCAATGGCAAGGTGATGAACTTCGGCAAGGCCAACGCCCGCGTGAACGACCCCAGCAAGAATAAGATCACCTTTGCAGATGTGGCCGGCGCGGACGAGGAGAAGGAAGAACTGCAGGAGATGGTCGATTTCCTGCGTAATCCCCGTACGTACATTGATATGGGCGCCCGCATCCCCAAGGGCGTGCTGCTGGTGGGCCCTCCCGGTACCGGCAAGACCCTGCTGGCCAAGGCTGTTGCTGGCGAGGCCGGCGTGCCCTTCTTCTCCATCTCCGGCTCTGACTTTGTGGAGATGTTCGTGGGCGTTGGCGCCAGCCGCGTGCGCGACCTGTTTGACCAGGCAAAGCGCTCTGCCCCTGCGATCGTCTTCATTGACGAAATCGACGCGGTGGGCCGTCACCGCGGCGCCGGTCTGGGCGGCGGTCATGACGAGCGCGAGCAGACCCTGAACCAGCTGCTGGTGGAAATGGACGGCTTCGCGGTCAATGAGGGCGTCATTGTTATGGCGGCCACCAACCGCCGCGACATCCTCGATCCCGCGCTGCTGCGTCCGGGCCGCTTTGACCGCACCATCACCGTCAATTATCCCGACCTGGATGGCCGCGTGGCGATCATGAAGGTGCACACCAAGGGCAAGCCCCTGGCGGATGACGTCGACCTGAAGGTGCTGGCCAAGCGCACGCCCTTCGCCACCGGCGCTGACCTGGAGAACATGATGAACGAGGCGGCGATCCTCGCTGCCCGTGCCCGCAAGAAGGAGATCGACCAGCAGCTGATGCTGGACGCCATCGCCCGCATTCAGATGGGCCCTGAAAAGCGCAGCCACAAGGTGACCGAAAATGATCGCCGCATGGTGGCCATCCACGAGGGCGGCCACGCCATCGTCAGCCATGTGCTGCCCGACGCGGATGATGTCCACCTGGTGACCATCGTGCCCCGCGGCCGCACCGGCGGTCACACCTTGGCCCTGCCCTCCAGTGAGGACGAGTTCACCATGCAGAACCAGTTGATGGCTGAGATTGCCACCGCGATGGGCGGTCACGCGGCTGAGAAGCTTGTGCTGGGCGAGTACAGCGTTGGTTCCACCAGCGATCTGCAGCGCGCGACCGAGCTCTGCCGCCGCATGGTGACCATGTTCGGCATGAGCGAGGAGATCGGCCCGGTGTACCTGGACAGCGACCAGGAGGTCTTCGTGGGTATGGAATTCGGCCAGAGCCGCGCTTTCTCCGAAGAGACCGCTGCCAAGGTGGACGCCGAGGTCAAGAAGCTGGCGCAGCAGTGCTATGACACGGCTGTCAAGACCCTGACTGACAACCGCGAGAAGCTGGATCTGCTCACTGAGGCCCTGCTCAAGCATGAGACCATCAGCCGCCAGGAGTTCGTCACCCTGATGGATACTGGCGTGATGCCTGAGATCACCTCTGCCAACAAGCCCCGCAGCCTCCACGAGATTCTGGAGGATGCCAAGGCGGAAGAGAAGGCCGAAGAAAAGCCTGCTGAAGAGGATGTGTCCGAAGAAAAGCGGAACATTCTCACCGGCAGTGACGTCGAATAACATGAAGCCTGACCTGCACATGCATACCACGGCCTCGGACGGCGTGCTGCCCCCTCGTGAGCTGGTGGATTTTGCTGCCAGCCGTGGTGTGACGATCATGGCCATCACTGATCATGACACCTTCGACGGTGCGGACAGTTTCCGCGGTGTAGAGACGCCCATTCCGGTCATCACCGGCGTGGAGCTGTCCATGAAGGATATGAAGGGCCTGCACCTGCTGGGCTACGGCCTGACCGATGCGCCCGAATTGCGAAAGACCGTCCGCGATCTGGCGGAAAAACGCGTTAACCGCGCTGCCCGCATCGTGGAGAAGCTCGAAAAGATGGGCTTCCCGCTGGACTACGAGGCCATCCGTGAAAAGTGCGGCGGCACCGTGGGAAGGCTGCACATCGCCCGCGCGATGGTGGAAAAGGGCTACGTCCGCAACACGGAAGCTGCTTTTGACCGCTACATCGGCGAGGGCAGGGATGGCTACGTTCCCAATGAGAGCCTGACCATGGCCGAGGCGCTGCCGCTGCTTCAGCGCAATGGCTTCGTGCCCGTGCTGGCCCATCCGGCCGAGCTGGAACAGAAGGACGAGACCACCCGCATGCTCATCGAAGCCTGGCAGAAGCAGGGCCTCATGGGCGTGGAGGTCTACCACCCATCCTGGCTCAAGCGGGGTTATCCCCGTCTGGATGCTCAGGTGCGGCGGATGGGGCTGCTGGTCACTGGCGGCAGCGATTATCACTGTGATGATAACCGCCACGGCCAGCCCGGCTCTACCTGTCCCTACTGGCAGAATGCGGCGCAGGATCTTTCCGCCCTGCTTCGCGCCATGGAAAACATGCATCATTGAATACACAGAAAGGAGGGGGGAGCCTCATGAGTCCCTACGAGCCCAATGAAAAGAATCGTCGGATTCAGCCCCAGGGCATGGATCCTATGCAGTCTGAGCCGTCCATGAGCGCCCCCTCGCCCATGCCGGGACGGCCGGCGGCATCCTATGTGAAGCCTGAGCAGCCTGCGTCCCAGGCCAACTGGCAGTCCCCGCAGCAGCAGAGCTGGAGCCAGCCCCAAAACAATCAGCAGCAGGGCTACATGCCCCCGCCTGGCTACCAGTACCGGCAGTCCACGCCCAGCCAGGGCATCCCCGGCGGCCAGCTGCCGCCCCAGCAGTATGGCTGGCAGCAGGGCTATCAGCCGCCTCAGCAGGGCTATCCTCAGGGCTATCAGCGGCCTGCAGGCCGCGGCTGGACCCAGCCCTATCCCGTGCAGCAGATGAATCAGCAGCAGCACCAGGCCGGGTGGCAGGGTGGCTATCAGCCAGGTCCCTGGAGCGGCGGCTACACCCCGGAATACAATCAGCAGGCCCAGCCCATGCCTCCGGCTCATGGCGGCCAGGGCGGAAGCGGCCCTTCCCGCAGGAATCTCATCCTGCTGCTGGCTGCCGTTGCGGTGGTGCTGGTGGTGCTGCTGAGCGTATCGCTGGTTCAGGTCAGCAATCAAAAGCAGGACGAGGAGCTCAAGCAAGCTGTGGCAGCCTATGACAATGTGTATTGCCATGGCGTGTATGTGGATGGCATCCACCTGGGCGGCATGACCCGGGAGGAAGCCCGCGCTGCGGTGCAGAAGAGCGCTCAGCTCAAGTGTGATGAATGGAATGTGGCCCTGATAACCCCAGCAGGAGAGTACATGGGCGAGATTAACTCCTACCACCTGGGCATGACCGTCCATGTGGATGACGCGCTGGAGGAGGCCTGGAAGCAGGGCCATACCGGAGCTACGCTGGAGGAGAGAAAAGCTGTCATTGATGCATTGGCGGTGACGCCCTTCCATACTTCCACCGCGCTTCCCAGCGGCAACACCGCTGACGTGGACCGCATCCTGGGAGAAATCGCGGCGAGCGTTTATATCCCTGCCAAGGATGCTTACATCGCGGAGTTCAACCCCTATACCGGCTTGGCCCATCCCTTCACCATTGCGGAGGAAGTTCCCGGCCGGGCGCTGGATGTGGAGTCTATCAAGGCGCAGATGTACGACATGGTTTCCCGCATGGAGAGCGGTACCATCGTCATCGAGCCCACCGTCATCTATCCTACCTATACCAAGGCACAGCTGGAGAAGGCCACCACCCTGATTGCCACCCATTACACCAAGATATCCACCACCTCCACACCGGAGCGAAACGCTAATATCAAGCGTGCCTGCGAGCTGATCACCGGTAAGGTGGTCATGCCCGGAGAGAGCTTCTCCTTCAACGGCGTGGTAGGTGCGCGCTCGAAGAAGAATGGCTTCCAGATTGCTACGGTTTATGAGTACGGCAAGGAGGAGCAGGGCTACGGCGGCGGTGTCTGCCAGGTCAGCTCTACCCTCTATGTGGCGGCTGTCCGTGCAAATCTGGAGATCACCAAGCGCAGCCAGCATGGCCTGATCGTCGGCTATACCGATCTGGGCCTGGACGCCACGGTTAATTACGATGGTCGCAAGATTGACTTTGCCTTCCGCAACAATACCTCCAGCCCCATCTACATCATCACCAAGGTGATGAAGAAGCCTCAGATCGACCGCAGCCGCGACCTGGTGATCTGCGAGATCTACGGCCAGGCGCCGGAGGAGGGCGTCACCTATGATCTGGTGGCTATCCAGACAGAGGTGCCCATCCCTGAGGCGACCATTGTACCGGACAAGGAAGCGGCCCACGTCATCTACACCGATGACCCGCCCTACACCGAGCCCGGCAGGATCGGCTATGAGGTGGACAGCTACAAGGTCAAGTATGTAAACGGCGAGGAAGTCGAGCGTACCCACATGTACCACGACACCTACAAGCCTGTGCAGCCCATCACCTATGTGGGCGTGAGCGAGCGCCCCATTACCACTATTGCTCCCTGGTAAACAAAAATGATCCCCTGTCCGAGATGGACGGGGGATTTTTGTGTGTGCAGAAGGGCAAAACGAACTCGCTGTCGGCAGACTGAAATCGTATCGCGGGGCTTTGCCAGCGATGCGCTTGTCTCGGTGATGGGCGAATGACCAGTGAGCGAGTGCCAAAACTCAAAAAGATGGCTTCGTAGGAAGCCATCTTTTTGAAAACGAAGCGCTTACGCCTTGCCGTTGCAGCCCAGGACGTTGACGATCTTGTGGGTCACCATGTCCTTCACAGCCTGACGGGCGGGCTTCAGCCACTGACGGGGATCGAAGTGATCCGGATGCTCCGCCAGGTACTTGCGGACGGAAGCGGTCATTGCCAGACGGATGTCGGAGTCGATGTTGATCTTGCACACGGCCAGCTTGGCAGCCTGAGCCAGCTGCTCCTCGGGGATACCGATGGCGCCGGGCATCGCGCCGCCGTACTTGTTGATCTCCTCAACGAAGTTCTGGGGCACGGAGGAAGCGCCGTGCAGCACGATGGGGAAGCCGGGCAGGCGCTTGGCGCACTCCTCCAGCACGTCGAAGCGCAGCTGGGGCTTGGTGCCGGGCTTGAACTTGTAAGCGCCGTGGCTGGTGCCGATGGCGATGGCCAGGG
>SVGL01000054.1 GCA_015056325.1 Clostridiales bacterium
CACCGCATCATGCGGCAGTCCTCACCCTGATGGTTGACGTTTTCAAAGCTGCGGTTAGCCACCAGCTCCGCGTACATGCCGCCGTCGCCGCCGTAGTTGATGTCCTCAAAGAACACGCCGTACATCAGCGGGTCGATAGCCTGCTTCTTTTCAAAGGGGTGAATGGTCAGCTTCATGAAGGAAGCCTCCTTCGGATTAGTCGATCTTCACGCGGACGACCGGATTATTGGGGACGGGTGATGACATAGGCACACCAACCGTCTGACAGCGTGACCAGAATCAACTCGGGATTTTCTGACAGCAGGAGATCATAGTCTGCGGCCCAGACAAGACCGTAAAAGTATGTGTGCCGGTAGAAATCGCCGATGCTGTTCAGCGGGATGTCGATTACACGGGTTTCCGGAGAGCTGCCGCGCACATGGGCACAAAGAGGGTCAATGATCATCTCGCGCTCCTGTGCTGGCGTATCTTGGTCGCGCAGCCGGGGCAATACATTTTGCAGGATTTCTGCATATTCTTCATAGATGTTGATGCAATCCTGCAGATACTGTTTGTGAAAGTGAGTGGCATCTGTCCAGTGCCAATATGTTTCATATGCACCGATGGTCAGTGCAGCTGTCAGCAGGATGATGGCCAGCTGTTTGACGAGCTTCATGGATGAAGCCTCCTTCGGATTAGTCGATCTTCACGCGGATGACCACGGGCTTGTCGGTCTTGATGCCGGGCATGGTGACGTGGAGGCCGCCTTCCTTGCGCTCCCAGACGGGCTTTTCGTCGCAGCCAAGAACGTCCACGTCCTTGACGATGCCGTGGAACTCAGGCAGGTTCGCGTCGGCAGAGTGGCCCAGGGACTTGATGACCACATGTCCGTCCTCCGGCCAGGAGAGCACGGTGCAGTAGAGGTTCTCGCCCTTGACGGTGAAGCGGATGTCCGCGGAGGTGAAGACCTTCTCCTTGCTGTCGGTGAACTGGCCTTCCTGGATCTTCGTGGGGCCCTCGCCGTACTTGCGCCATACCTTGGTGCCATAGATGGCTTCGCTGTTGACGGACATCCACTCGCCGATCTCGGTCAGGACGGCGGTGTCCTGCTCGGAGATGGTGCCGTCCGCCTTGGGGCCGACGTTGAGCAGCAGGGTGCCGTTCTTGGAGACGATGTCCACCAGGTCGCAGATCAGGCCCTTGGCGGGCTTGAAGTAGTTGCCCTCGGTGTAGCACCAGGAGTTGGTGGCGATGGCGGTGTCAGTCTGCCAGAAGAAGGGCTTGATGTCGGCGAACTGACCGCGCTCCACGTCCGGCACGGCACAGCCGAACATGAAGGCCTCGTGCTTGTAGTTGATGGCGACCTCCACGCCCCACTCGGCGGCGCGGTTGTAGTAGTAGGCGGCGAACTTCTTCAGGTAGGGCTTCACCGCATGGTGCTGGATCCACCAGTCGAAGTACACCAGCTTGGGCTGGTACTTGTCCACCAGCTCGCAGCAGCGCACGAGCCAGTCCTCCAGATACTCCTGGGTGGGGGTGGGCTCGGAGTACAGGTCGTGGTGATTCTTGGGTTCAGGCATGGCGGGCCAGTAGAAGTCGCCGCGTTCCATGGGCTCCTTCACGTCGGAGTCAAACTCCTTGCCGTGGCCCATGAAGAACCAGTGCTCCACGCGGTGGGTGGAGGCGCCCATGGTCATGCCGCGCTCCTCGACGGCCTGCTTCAGTTCGCCCAGCACGTTGCGGCAGGGGCCCATCTCAGCGGCGTTCCAGTGGGAAATCTCGCTTGCGTACATCTGGAAGCCGTCATGGTGCTCCGCCACGGGCACGACGTACTTCGCGCCGGCCTTCTGGAACAGATCCGCCCAGGCGTCAGCGGAGAACTTTTCCGCCTTGAACATGGGGATGAAGTCCTTGTAGCCGAACTGGTTGTGGGGGCCGTAGGTCTTCACATGGTGGTCGAAGCAGCGATCCCCCTGGATGTACATGCAGCGGGAGTACCACTCGCTGCCGAAGGCGGGCACGGAATAGATGCCCCAGTGGATGAAGATGCCGAACTTGGCGTCGCGGTACCACTTCGGGGACTGGAAGGAGCCCAGGGACTCCCAGGTGTCCTTGTAGGGGCCTTTTCCGATTACGCGGTCAATCTCTGCAAGGTAGGGCTTCATGTCGTACATATTTGGAACCTCCTGTCAATATGATCATGCGTATACGCCGATGAAACGGATGGTGGGGGCAACGCGGGCGTCCTCAATGCGGATGCGGATGGCCTGTGCTGCGGTTTTCTCCAGCACCACGATGCGCTTGTGGCCGATGACCCTGCCGGCGGCGATCTCCCGCCACTGGCCGTTCACCAGCGCGTCGATGGCATAGCGCTCCACCCGCTGGGACTGGCTGATCTGCTCCTGCAGCACGATGCGGCGGAAGGTGATCTCCTCCGGCCAGGCAAGGGTGATCTCTGCGGGTACGTTCTCCTGTGCGGGCAGGTAGTAGCTTTCGTCCGCCGTGAGGGCACAGCCGATGTCATGCCCTGGTGCTGCGGGGGAGGCGGTCACGGCGGCGGATGCAGCGAGGTTGTCGCCGTAGCAGTCCGCCAGATACTGCCCGAATTGCTGCAGCCGCGCCACGTCATGCTGGTGGAAGAGCCCTTCGCTCGTGGGCGGGATGTTGAGCAGCAGCGTAGCGTTGCCGCCCACGGACTTCTCGTAGATGTCGATGAGCTTTTCCAGCGGGCGAACCTTGTCGTCCTCGGAAGCATGCCAGAACCAGCTGGGCCGGATGGAGGTGTCCACCTCTGCCGGATACCAGACCAGATCGGGCTCGTTTGCAAGGATTTCACGGCTGCCCAGATCCTGATCGCTGGCGCTGATGCGGCGCTGGCGGAAGCTCTCGTCGTCGGATTGCTGGCTGTTTTCCTTGATTTTCTCCGTGTCCTGGGTGCGCAGGGGGACGACGCTCCATTCGGCCTCGCGGGTATCGCCGGCCTCGTTGCCGCACCAGCGCACGTCCGGGCCGCAGATGTGGATGGTCGCGCCCGGCTGCAGGCGGCGGATGACCTCATAGTACCGGGGCCAGTCGTAGACCTGCTTCTTGCCGTTGGGGCCTTCGCCGCAGGCGCCGTCGAACCAGGCGCAGAAGATGTCGCCGTAGTTCGTCATCAGCTCCGTCAGCTGGGCGACGAAATAATCATCATACTCCTTGCCTGTGCCGTAGCATTTTTCATGCCTGTCCCAGGGGGAGAGGTACACGCCGAACCTGATTCCGGCGCGGCGGCAGGCAGCGGAAACCTCGGCGACCACGTCGCCCTGGCCATTCTTCCAGGGACTGGCGGCAACGGAGTGCGCCGTGTGCTTGCTGGGCCAGAGGCAGAAGCCGTCGTGGTGCTTGCAGGTGAGGATGAGGCCCTTCATCCCGGCCGCCTTGATGGCTTGCACCCACTGGTCTGCATCGAGCTTTTCCGGGTTGAAGACGGCGGGGGATTCGCTGCCGTCGCCCCACTCACGGTCGGTGAAGGTGTTGACAGTGAAATGCACAAAGGCGTAGAACTCCATCTCCTGCAGCGCCTTTTGATGGGGGGAGGGGACGATTTGAATCAGACGATGATCAAGCATGGTATGTCCTCCGATCAATCGGGAATGAAGCGCAGCGTTGCGATCTTGAAGGGCGCCAGGCGGATGCTGACGGAATCGCCTTCGCCAAGGAACTCGCCCTGGCAGCTCTCGGGCATGTAGCACAGATACCACTTGCCGGAGACGGGCGCATGCACGGTGGCTGTGCCCTGCATGCGCAGGCTCTCGTACAGGCGGAGGATCAGGCCATTGCTGCCGCCGGCCAGGCTCCGGTCTTCTGCGGGCTTAACGGTCTCCAGGATGATGCTCTCACTGTCGCAGCGGAAGCCGGACTGCGCGGCGCATTCACCCTGCATGACCTCGATGGGTGCGTTCAGCTCGTAGCCCGCGCGGGTCACGCCGGACGCCGCGAACCCGGTCGCGAAGGGGTACAGGGCGTAGGTCAGGTCGTGCTCGCCCACGTCGCAGGTGTCGTCGGGGACAAGGGGCGCGCGCAGCAGGGACAGCGCAATTTCGCCCCGGTCCGTGCTCACGCCGCAGGTGCTCTCGTTGAGCAGCGCAAAGCCGCGGTTTTCCTCGCAGAGCGCGGTGTAATGCTGATTGCAGACCTCATACCGGTCAGCGGCAAAGGCGTGGGAATCATGGCAAGGCCGCTTGACGTAGCCGAACTGGATCTCATGCAGGGCTTCGTCCGTGAGGATGTTGGATTCAAAGTGGGCCTTGAGCAGGCGGTGGCGTTCCTTCCAGTCCACATGGGTGATAAAATCCACCCGGCGGGAGGAGGCGCGCAGGATGATCTGCTGCTTCGCGGTGCTCTTGCCAAAGGCATAATGCACGGTAACGACGCAGCGCTGACCATTGGCCTCGGTCAGCTCAGCGCGGGCGGTGATGGCGTCCGGCAGGAGGCACTGCTTCCAGTCGCGGCTCATCTCCCACGCGTCGTAGACAGCCTCGACGTTCTGGTACAGCCGCCAGTCGTTCATATTCTGGCCGGGCTGGAGCAGCGGCGCGCCGTTCTCCTTGTCGGTCAGGGCAACGATCCGGCCCTCGCGGCTGATCACCATGGACATGTAGCAGTTTTCCACCAGGATGCCATCTTCGCATTCGCAGGCGGAGGCGTCGCAGGGCTGCACAGCGGATGCGTCCGCCATGACCGCGCCATCCGCAGGGATATCGGCGTAGATCTCGCTGCCGTCGGGCAGTTCGGCCCATTCCTTGCGGGCCCAGGGCAGGGTGTTGACCAGCACCTGTCCGCTGCCTTCACCAATGGCGAAGACGGCCCTGCGCAGCTCACTCTTCAGGTCGGCCATGTCAGCGACCACGCCGGTCAGCCAGGCGACGGTTTCTTCGTTCATCCGGGCGACGCCCACGCCGCTGGCCACATCGTGGAACTGGCAGAACAGCACCTTCTCCCAGGCCTTGCGCAGGCGGTCGGCATGTTTCGCTTGTGCGGCGAGGGGCAGACGGGCCAGCAGGGCTTCTGCATCATGAATGGCGCGCTCAGCCCTGCGCAGCAGCTGCTTGGTCTTGTGCATGGTGGTATAGGTGCCCCGGTGCCAGCTGAGGTAGAGCTCGCCCACCCAGCGGTTCTTCGGGGGATTTTCCTCCATGCGGCGGAAGAAATCCACCAGCGTGCCCTCGTGGGCTCGGGGGGCGCCCTCGAGGTCCTTCACCCGGCGGACCATCTCCAGCATATCGCGGTCGGGGCCGCCGCCGCCGTCGCCGTAGCCGTAGGGATAGAGAAGGGTGTCGACGTCCGTTTGCTGGACGCGGTGCTGTTCCCAGCGGCGGTGGAAGTGCAGGGGCGATACCTTCGAGGTATAGTCGAAGAAGGAATTGGCCAGCACGGTGGAGCCGTCCATACCCTCCCAGACGAAATCCTGGTAGGGGAAGCGCTCGCACTCCGGGTCGGCGCGAAGGAGCTTCTGGGTGGCGAAGTAGGGCACATCAAAGGCGCGCAGCAGCTGGGGCAGCGCGGCGGAATAACCGAAGGAATCCGGGTGCCAGGCCACCTTGGGCTCCACGCCGAAATGGTCCATATACCACTTCTTGCCCCACATCAGCTGGCGGATGAGGCTCTCGCCGGTGGGGAAGTTGGAGTCGCACTCAATGAAGAACACGCCGTCAGGGATGATCTGCCCCCGGTCGTAGGCTTTCTTCACCCGCTGCCAGATCTCGGGGTCGAAGGTCTTGAGCATTTCCAGCAGGGCGGGCTCGCACAGCAGGAAGCGGTACTCCGGGTATTCCTCCATCAGCGCCAGCTGGTTGGAGTAGGTGCGGGCGGACTTGTGGTAGGTCTCCTCCGCCGGCCAGAGCCAAGCCAGGTCGATATGTGAGTTCGCCACCAGCCACATGGTGGGCGCGGTGGAGCCGTTGTGGCATTCCAGGGCGGGACGGAGCACCTCGCGGGCGCGGCGGAAGGATTCATGGCGCTGGGCAAAGGGCAGCTCAAAGTCCGCGGTGCGGGTGA
>SVGL01000055.1 GCA_015056325.1 Clostridiales bacterium
ACCAGCCACATGGTGGGCGCGGTGGAGCCGTTGTGGCATTCCAGGGCGGGACGGAGCACCTCGCGGGCGCGGCGGAAGGATTCATGGCGCTGGGCAAAGGGCAGCTCAAAGTCCGCGGTGCGGGTGAAATCGTTGAGGGCCTTTGCAACCTTCTGGGCGCGCAGGGATTTGTCGGGCAGGATCTCCAGCAGCTGGGTGAGGGTGGTCACGTCCATCAGGAGCTGATAGGCGTCCTCATTCCAGGCGGCGATGAAGCTCTCCGCAACCTTCTGCTGATGCTCGGGCACCAGGGGCACGGGCTTGAGCTCCGGGGGCACAGGGCCAAGGTTTTCGATGCGTTCGCCGTGACCGGCGTAGCTCTCAATCAGCAGCGAAAAGGTCTCGCCGCCCTCGGCGCAGCGGGTGAGGGTGACATACTTATGCTCCTTGTCAATGGAGCCGGCGGCCTTGCCGTTCACATATACCAGCTGCTCGCCGCCCAGACGGGAGAAGAACACCACCCGCTGGCCCTTGCAGGTGGCAGGGATGGTCACCTCTGCTCTGAACCAGGCATACTCCCAGCAGCCGCCCCAGGGAGTGCCGGCAGGGAAGGGCTGCATGGGCATAGCGGCAGCTTCGGCCGCGGGGATGCGGTCAAAGGTCGTGAAGCCGGCGAATGTGACCGGCGCGACCACGCTGTACTGATGATTGGGCAGTTCATTCACCCAGGCACGGATGCGCTGGGCAACCTGGCGGGGGAGCTGGATCATCGTGATGTCCTCCTCAACCTATATATAGGAATAGCGGGAAACGAGGATAAACGCTCTGTTCCCGCCATCGATATGGTCAGTTCTGTCCGGCGACGATCAGCTGCGCGCCGCAGGCTTTGAGCCGCGCCTGATCCTCCGGAGCGGGCTGGCAGTCGGTGATCAGGATGTCGAAGTCCTCCAGCTGGGCGAAGGTCATCAGTCCAGTCACGCCGAATTTCGGCTGGGCGATCAGCAGCACCGTGGTCTCGGCGCTTTCCACCGCACACTTCTTGATCTCGTACTCCATGGGGCTGGAGTTGGTCACCCCGTGGCTGGAAAGCCCGGTGGAGGCCATGAAGGCGATGCGCACGTTGAAGCGCCGCAGGTAGCGCACCGCGTCATCCCCGGTGAAGGAGCGGGTCTTGCGGCGCACCTGGCCGGGCAGCGCGATGATGTTGATATTCTCATAGGGCAGCGCGCGGTTGATGGCCTCCAGATTGTTGGTGATGATGGTCAGTTCCCGCTTGCTGGCCAGGTGGTCGATCATGTGCAGCGTGGTGGTGCCGGAGTCAATGAAGATGATATCGCCGTCATTGACCAATTCTGCGGCGCGCTTGCCGATGGCGGCCTTCGCATCCTCGCTGCCCAGGCGGCGCACGTCATAGGGCGTGAGCGACTGCTCATTCTTGCGGGCGCATACGCCGCCGTAGACCTTCTCCACCATGCCGCGGGTCAGCAGCTGCGCCACGTCCCGGCGGACGGTGTTCATCGAAACGTCGAAGTGTTCGCGCAGCTCCTCCATCGTCGCAGCGCCCTTCTGCAGGACGTAGCGCTCCATTTCCAGCATTCGGTCAGCCTTCATAATATACAGGTCTCCTTTGTGTGATCATCTGATATCTATTTTACCTGAATTTCCTCATTTGTAAAGCGCAATTTGGGTATATTTTGAGGAAAAAATCAAAATTATTTGCTGACAGCGCGGATAGTTGATCAGAAATTTACGTTTTCCTGCTTGCAATTGACGGATTGATTTGCTATAAAACAATTAGCTTCTGCGAGAGAACAAAACATCAGCCATCCTTTCTGGAAAATGCGAAACGAAAGGTGTGATTTATATGGTGAAGCATCGTCAGGAGGCGCTGCGTCAGCTGGACGGTATCGTTGAAGGTATGCTCAGCCGTCAGATCACCGAGAAGGACGACCCCCGTTACGGCGGATTCTGAACCCGCGGCTTCCATGTGGAGCCCCGTGAGAGCGGCTTCTTCCTGGGCAAGATGATCGCTGTTTTCTGCACCCCCGACAGACGCTGGTATCTTTCCGCCCGCCTGGCGGAGGGCATGCGCGCGGTCATTGCCTACATGCAGCGCCATCAGCGCCCCGACGGCTGCTTTGACCTGACTCCCTGCAACTACGCTTCTCCGCCGGATACGGCCTTCATGATCAACGGGTTGCTCAACGGCTGGTGGATATTGGAGAAGTGCACTGCTCCCGAGGCGGATTTCCTGCGCGAGCCGGTGTATCAGCTGATCGATTCTGCCTCCCGCGGCATCGCGGCCGGCGGCTTCCATACCCCGAATCATCGCTGGGCGATCTCCTCTTGCCTGCTGTGCTGCGAGAAGATCACCGGCAACAAGGCGCTGGGCGAGCGTGCCCGCGAGTACCTGCGCGAGGGCCTGGATATCAACGAGGACGGCGAGTTTGCTGAGCGTTCTTCCGGCGGCTACAACATGGTCAATGACGACCAGATGATCCGCCTCTACCTGGCCACCGGCGATCAGACTTACCTCGAGGCTGCTGCGAAGAACCTCGAGATGATGTACTGCTACTACGATCCCGATGCGTCGGTGTTTACCAACAACTCCACCCGTCAGGATCTGGGCACAAAGGTGTATGGCGACGGTTACTACGACCTGTACCTGATGGTGGGCTGGTTCCTAAAGCGGCCTGACCTGGGCGCGATGGCCGAGTGGATCTGGCAGGACGCCCGCCGCCGCGGCACCATGCCCCACTGCGCGGAATGGCTGCTGCTCTTCCCGGAGATGGACGGCTACGGTGCGGATTCCCCCTTCATGCGTCCCTTCGAGCATGTGGATCGCCTCTTCCCCGACAGCGATATCGCCCGCAACCTCAAGAAGCGCAACGCCAACCGCATCTTCGCGGCGGTGACCTTCCCCCTCTTCACCAACGGCCTGGAGCTGTACAACAAGGCGTATGAGGAAGGCCTCATTGACGGCGTGATCTCTACCAACCTGACCTACCGCACCCCCGAGCTGCAGGCGGCTCCCTGGTTCATCGAGGCGGATATGTCCAAGTACATCTCCTACATTATTGCCACGCTGAACCATGACCGCTCCCTGTCCAAGCTGCTCAGCCCCTCTGACCGCATTGCGGCCCTGAAGGAACGCTACGAGCAGGAGCAGGTCGCCAACGGCATCAAGCTGGTGTAAGCTGATATGAACCGCCCTCCGGAGATTGCTTTCGGAGGGCGGTTTGCATGTCGAAAAGCATCATTCATGGAAAATTTGCAGACAAACTACACCATGTGCCGCTGCGGCTGCACCGAAACCCGCAAAGGAGCAATGCGGCGACTTTGCAGAGGATTGCTTCCGCTTTAGCGGAAATTCAGGCAATCCTCTGCAATATACAGCGGAGGTTTTTTGTGCGACTAATTCGCCGTCGGCAGACGGTAATCGAAAGCTGGCGACATGTGCGGCAGCTTTCGTGCGTTCTCGTCAGAGAACGCTTCCTTACGCGAAGGCGCGGCCGGGAGGCTGACCCGTCAGCCGACCAGCGCCGCAGCGCAGATCTCATAAGAATTTTGCAAGCAAAATTCTTATGACCTGGCGTTAGCCACGGCCATCATGCATGCGCCGTCGCAGGCATCCTTTTCGGGGAGAATGATCTTGGCGGCAGGATACTTGGCCTTCACGTTTTCCGTGAAGTACTGAAGGTGCAGCTTGCTCTTCACCAGCGCGCTGCCCCATACGCCTACGCGCAGCTCCTCTTCCTCGTCCAGGTGCAAAAGGCGGATCACCTCGTCCGCCAGGGTGGACGTGCACTTTGCCGCGTCCTTCAGGATGTCCAGCGCGTAGGGATCGCCGCCCAGCGCAGCCTGGTTCACCTCCACCGACAGAGAGGGCGTGGTCCACGGTGGCGTGGCGATTTCCGTGGCGAAGAGCATCAGATCCTTGCGGCCCAGGTTGCCCAGCTTGCCCCGGATCAGGCCGATCAGCGGCGTTTCCTCCACGCACCCGTCCAGGAAGCGGGAATAATGGAACAGCGCCTTGCGGGTAATGTAAGAGCCGGAGCCCTCATCACTGAGGATGGTGAAGAGCCATCCGCCCACACGGGCGCTTTCGCCCTTGGAGTTGCGGCCAAAGGCAATGCTGCCCGTGCCGGCAATCACCAGCGCGCCCACGCCGCCGGTCACCGCATAGTGGGTCATTTCGCCGTCGTTCAGGCAGGTGATGGGGCAGGAAAAGCCGGGCAGCGCCTTGTAGATGCGCAGCACGATCTCCTCATCCTCCGGGGAGTCAATGCCGCTCACCGCCGCCGCGATGGCCAGGCAGTCCTCTCTCCTGCCGTCGAACAGGGCCAGAATGGCGTCCATGTTCAGGTTGATCCGGCGGATGGTCTCCTCCTCGCCCAGCTGATAATGCCGGCAGGGGATGCCCTCATACTCCGCCAGCACCTGGCCCTCCAGGCTCATGGCCCGCACCTTGAAGGCCGTGCCGCCGCTGTCCACACCCAGGATGTACTTCTTCATACGCTCACATCCTTATCGCTTTGCTTTCATCTTGACCAGATCGTCAAACTTGCGGAACTGCGCCATGCCCTTGTTCACCGTGCCCAGATTCACCGGCACTTCGGAAGAAATGAACTGGGGCAGCAGGATCACCTCAAAGGGCACGGTGGCGTCGTCGCCGGAGGTCACCAGGTTCAGCACATGCTCGCCCCGAATGGCTTCATCGCCGGTGATGATATAGGCACAGCCGTTCATCTCCTGATGGGCCTGAGCTACCTTGAGCATGCGCTCCTTGTCCCCGTCCTCGGCGATCATGTAGAAGCCGGCCATGCTGTCGTCAATGGCGCACAGGGGGCCGTGGAGGTATTCTTCGTATTCGTAGTGGATGGCGGGCACCAGCAGGGTTTCCAGTACCTTCAGAGCACCTTCCTTGGCCATTTCGCCGCCTACGCCCTTGCCCACAAAGGCCATCTTCTGCATTTTGCTGAAGGCGGCCAGGTGCTTCATGGTGAAGGCGTCGGTGCGAGCGATATTCTCCCGGCAGTCTTCCGGCACCCGGGAGAACATCTCCACATGGGCGGCGTAGGTATCCGCATCCATTTTCCCGGACAGGAAGCCCGCCTCCAGCGCCAGCAGGCTGAAGGTGTAGATGGTGGCCGTGTAACCCATGGTCTTTGGGCCCACGGTTTCCACCCGGCAGCCGATGGGCAGGCGGCGGTCACACATGGTATTGATGGTGCACTGCTCCTTACCGGTCACAGCGATGAGCGGATACTGCTTCAGCGCGTTGATGGCGGCAATGGTATTGGTGGATTCGCCTCCCTGGGACACGGCCATGATCATCGGCCGTGCAGCGCGGATAGCAGGCACCTGGGAGGGGCAGTGCACGGTGACGTCCACGTCCATAGCGCGGCTCATGTACACGCTGGCCGCGCAGCTGGCATTGTAGGAGCTGCCGCTGGCGATGATGTACACATGGTCAGGCTGCACCTGCTGGTAGAAGGCCAGGAAGTCCTTCAGGCTTTCCTGACGGTTGTCGAAAATCTCCTGCATGGTTTCCGGCTGCAGGAGGATATAGTCCATCATGGTCATGTGCTGATTCATTTACTTTCTCCCCTTCACGGGCCGCGGCCCCTGTATTGATTGTATCGCAAAACAAATATCAAAACAAGGGGGACAGATTCGCTCCCCCTTGTTTTATGCCTTATTCCTCCGCAATGGCGTGGCCGAAAGCG
>SVGL01000008.1 GCA_015056325.1 Clostridiales bacterium
GGTTGTCCGCCAAAATGCCCTGGCGGGCCTGGGGCGCATGGATGAAATGCGCGTTGTGGTTGTACAGCACGGTCTTGCGGCCAGCCACGCCGGGCAATATGGACTTGCGTCCGCCGGAGAACCCCGCGAAGAAATGGGGCTCCACAAAGCCCTCGGAGACCACCAGGTCAGCCTCGGCAACGAGCTTGTTCAGCCACAGCTCGCCTCCGGAGGGCAAAATGCCCATGAAGGTCAGCTGGCTGTCGTCGCTGGCGTTGTGGACGAGGAGCTTCTCATGATCAACGATGGCCTGGCCGTATTTGGCGCGCATCTCCGCCTCGGTGGGGGAGCGGTGCACGCCGGTGGCAATGAGGATGGTGATATCCGCATCAGGGTTGCCGCGGCGGATCTCCTCCAGGTACAGGGGCAGCGTGATGCTGCTGGGCAGGGGACGGGTATGGTCGCTGGTGATGACCACGATCTTATCCTTGCCCCTGGCCAGTTCATGCAGGGGCGCAGAGCCAATGGGGCTTGCCAGCGCCGCGCGCACCAGGGATTGCTGATCGGCGGCCTCGTGGACCTCATGGGCAGGCGTCAATACGGCTTGCAGACGCTCATCTGCCACGGTCAATGTTTGCGTTCCCTTGCCATGGGGGATCTCGATCCTCATATGTTTCTCTCCTCGGACAGCGTGTTGGTTGCATCACTGATGCAAAAATCGGCCGGCTCGGACCACACGGTTACAGGTCTTCCCTACCGTATGACCGAACCGGCCTCTTGTGATTAAGTTAGGTCATCTCTTGAGATTCGCAGCATTGCAGCCTCAAGAAATGGGTCGAAGACCCTTAGCGGTAGTCCTCAACAGTGGTCTCGCCCACCAGGGTGACGATCTCGTCAGCCTCGGCGTAGGAGTTGGCGTCCACGAACAGCTGGAAGTTCTTGTGGGTCTTCAGCATGGTGCCGGGCACCAGGTTGGTCAGCTCGTGGTTCAGGGTGTTGGCCACAGCCCAGGACTTCTCAGCGTGGGGCACGGCGGAGATGATGTGCTCGCACTGCATGATCTGGTACACGGACATGGAGACGGCCTGCTTCGGCACATCGTCGATGGTGGCGAACCAGCCCTCGCCGACCTGCTGGTTGCGGCAAGCGGTGTCCAGGTTGACGACCAGGTAGGCAACCTTGGTGTCGAAATCAGCGGGCGGATCGTTGAAGGCGATGTGCGCATTGCGGCCAATGCCGATCAGGCCCACATCGATGGGAGCCTTGCGGATCTCCTCGGTCAGGGCGGCGATGCCCTCGGCGGTGCCGTCCACGAAGTAGGCCTTGCCCACGTTGGTCTTGGCGACGAAGCGCTCCTTCAGGTACTTGCGGAAGGAAGCGACATGGGTCTCGGGCAGATCCACGTACTCGTCCAGGTGGAACATCTCAACCTTGGACCAGTCGATGTCGGCCTTCACCAGGTGCTCCAGGGTCTCGAACTGGGAGGCGCCGGTGGACAGGATGATGCGGGCGCGGCCATTCTTCTCGATGGCTTCCTTGATGATCTTGGCAGAGGCCTCGGCAGCCCGCATGCCCAGCTCGTCGGCAGTCTTGGAAATGACAATACGCATGGTTCTTTTTCTCCTTTGTTCTCTATGTTATTGATTACTTCTTGTTGATCTCGGGATAGAACTCGCCCAGGAACTCGCCCACATACACGGCGCGGTCCTCAGCCATGGACTTGTTGGCCGCGATGCCGATGCCGATAGACATGGAGCCGGCGCGGGTATCGGCCATCTGGTGGAGGGGATCCTCGGTGTAGCCGCGGAAGAGGTTGTCGCGCAGGGCCGGGTCGGAGCCGCCGTGGCCGCCGGGACGCTGCTTGACGCGGGTGCGGTCGAAGTTGATGCACTCGCCGTCGCGGTTGTAGAACTTCAGGGTCTCCTTGCCAAAGGCAGTGTCGCCCTCCAGGCGGCCCTTGGTGCCGTTGATGACCAGCTTCATGCACTCGTAGGGAGAGTGCGCGGTCAGAGAGTAGGACATCACAGCGCCCTTGGAGTACTTGACGTTGACGGACACAGAGTCCTCGATGTCGATCACGTCAGCGAACAGGCAGCGGTCACGGACGTAGCCGTCCACATGCTCGTGATCCTTGTACATCTTGGCCAGCATGCCCTGCTCTTCCTTGTCGATGTCGATAAAGAATTCACAGGTGTGCTTCTGGGCGCAGTCGCGGCACTTGTCGCCGTGGGGACGGCGGTCGTCGCCATAGAAGCGGCGGGTACCGAAGGCGTTGACCTTCACCGGCTCGTCATCGATGATCCAGTTCACCAGGTCAAAGTGATGGGTGGACTTGTGGATCAGGAGGGAGCCGGAGTTCTCGCGGATGGAATGCCAGCGGCGGAAGTAATCCGCGCCGTGGGAGGTATCCAGCAGCCACTCCAGGTGCACGGAGAGCACGTCGCCCACGATGCCGGAGGAAACCAGCTCCTTGATGCGGACATAGAAGGGCATGAAGCGGCAGTTGAAGGTCACGGTGACCTTGTGGCCGGTGCGCTTCTCGGTTTCGATGATGCGGGCAGCCATCTCGGCGGTGGTGGTCAGGGGCTTCTCGGAGATGACGTCGCAGCCAAATTCGAGGGCCTTGATAATGTACTTCTCGTGGGCGTAGTCACGGGTGGTGACGATGGCCACGTCAGGCTTCTGCTCAGCCAGCATCTGATCAAAATCGGTGTAGACGGGCAGGCCAGGCTTGCCGATGTACTCAGTGACGTACTTGGCGCGGGACGTATTGGGGTCGCACACCGCCAGCAGCTCGGCGCAGTCGCTGTATTCCTTCACCATGGGCTCCAGATAAGCCATAGTTCCGCGCCAGCCGGTGCCAACCAGAACATACTTCTTCATTGTCATGGTCCTCCTTTATTCCTTCACCGCATGGCCAGCCAGGTAGCCGCGCCAGTCGTTGAAGAAGTTCTCCGCCCAGCGGGTGGCGAAGATGGTCATGGTATCTTCCACAAAGGTGAACTGAATCTTGATGCAGCCCAGGTAATCGTCCACGGCGAAGACATTGCCCACCAGGGTGTTCTCCATGTCCCAGGCAGCCTGGGAGACACAGCGGTAGTTGGTGTCCAGGATGTCGATGCGCTTGCCGGCGGCCTTCTCCGGGAAGAGGAATTCGGGGCCGTATTCGCCGATGTACAGGGGGAAGGAATCCACCTGGCCGTGCTTCTCGTAGGTGAGCTGAACGGCATTGCCGGCAAAGTCCAGCTTCATCCACTTGAAGCCCCAGCGGTTGTCGTCAAAGACGTACTTGACGCCGTTTGCCTTCTCCACCCAGGAGGAGGTCAGCGCGCCCTCGATCTTGGGCAGCTTGAGGACGGAAGCTTCCGCCAGCTTCTGCTGCGCTTCGGGATCCTCGGGCAAGGCATCGGGCTGGCAGCCGTGCAGGATGTTCTTCAGGAAGGACTCACGGATGAAGTCCTCGGCGTTGTTCAGGCCCTGGGCGTCAGCGGTGGTGATGACGACCAGATCCTGCTCGGGGTACATCAGCGCATACTGGCTGCCCATGCCGCTGCAGGAGAAGCCGCCCTCGGGCTGCATCCAGAACTGATAGCCATAGCCGCTGGTACGGATGCCGGAGTGGGCGACGTAGTTGCCGATCTGCTTGGTGGTGGCCTGCATCATGTACTCGCGGTCCACGAGCTGCTTGCCGTTCCACTCGCCGCGGTTCAGGCAGAAGAGGCCGAAGCGGGCCAGATCACGGGGGGTGCACAGGATGCCGCTGCCGGTCCAGGAGCGCTCATCGGGGGACTTGACGCACCAGACATCCTTGGAGATGCCCAGCTCGTCCAGCAAGGGGCGCATGTAGTCCAGCAGCTTCATGCCGGTCATCTTCTCCACAATGCCGCACAGTACGACGGTGGCGTTGGTGTCATAGTGGAAGACGGTGCCGGGCATCTGCTTGTAAGTATCGTTATCGAAGAAACACTTGACCCAGTCGGGCGTGTCCCAATCGTAGCAGCCGGTTTCATTGAAGACGGCCATCATCAGCAAATCACGGACGGTCGCCTTGAGGATGTAGGGGGAGGGATTCTCAGGGATGTATTCGGGGAAGAAATCAGCAACCTTGTCATTCACAGACAGGCGGCCTTCGGTCACCAGCATGCCGATCGCCACGGAGGTGAAGGACTTGCTGATGGAGTACATACGATGCTTGCGATCAGCATCAAAGGGGGCACAGTAGCCCTCCGCCGCCACCTTGCCGTGGCGCAGCACCAGATAGCTGTGAAGCGGAATCCTGTAGGTCTTCATGTCCTCCAGGAAGTTGATGATGGCCTGGGACGGAATACCCAGGGATTCAGGGCTTGCGTAAGTCAGATTATTCTCAGGCATGGTAATGTGCCTCCAAAGTGTTGTTGGTCTTTCTTTTCAGGGGCTTGGGCAGAGAAAACGGGGGGCAGTCCGACGCAAGGATGCAATCGAACTGCCCCCCTGTGGGTCACTTGAGGTTAACGTTCACGTATGGAATTGTCTGAAACTTTCCGGTTAATTACTTGCCCAGGAAAGCATCCAGCTGACGCTGGCACTCGGCGACGACCTTGGCAATGCCGGCCTCGTCCAGAGCGGCAGAGAAGGCGGCCAGAGCGGCATCAACCTGCTCCATGGTCTCGTGCTTACCGAACTTCAGGTTGGTGTTGAACTCGTCGATCTTGGCGGAGCAAGCAGCGACCTCGTTCTGCACGGGAGAGGGATCGAAGATGAAGCCCATGTTGCCAGCCTTGGCCTTGGCGTTAGCGACAGCCAGCTTGTCCATGAACTGAGCGGTACCCTTGGAGGCGGGAACCTTGGAGTACACGATCGCGCCGAACTGAGCGCCGTACCAGTAGAAGTTGTTGTCGTTGTTGGCGTTCAGGGTGCCGTCGGTGTTCAGGGTGCCGTCCTCATTCAGAGTCCAGTGGGTGCCTTCCAGGCCGAAGCGGATGGCGGTGGCCACGAAGGGATCGGTGTTGATCAGTTCCAGAGCCTGCATGGCCTTCTCGGGGTACTTGCAGGACACGGTGATGGCGTTGGCAGCCTGGTGCAGGTAGGAGGTCATGGCCACGTTGTCCTGGAAGGGCACGAAGGCGGTGGTCCAGCGCTTCTGCACGGGGTCGTCAGCGTTGATGCCAGCCTCAACCCAACCGGAGCCGATGTCGTTCAGCACGTAGTAGGGCTTGAAGAACTGGTCAGAGTCGTAGTACCACACGTCGCCGTTGTACAGGATGCCGTCCAGACGCATCTGCATCAGGGTGCGGCACATTTCAGCGTACTCAGCGGTCTGGTAGATGGAGAAGACTTCGGAGCCGTCAGCAGCAGCAGCGGCGATGCCGGCGATGCCGTTCACGTTGGTGCCCAGCAGAGAGTTGATCTTCTCGAACTGGATGTACTTCTCGAAGTCGGGGTAGCAACGGGTCACAGGCACACCCTGCTCAGACAGCCAAGCGTACTCGGGGTTGGCGTCACGGGCAGCCTTAGCCTCGTACAGGTAAGCAACCATGTCCTTGTAGCCGTTGATCTCGGTGGGGACAGTCAGGCCCAGAGCATCGTTCATGGTCTGGTTGAAGCGGGCAGAGTACATCTGCACGGAGTCCTTCACAGAGGGGATGGCGTACACCTTGCCGTCAATGCGCATGGCGTTGAAGAAGTCTTCGCCAACCAGCTCAGCGGTCTTGGGGGCGTACTGCAGCAGATCGTCCATAGCGACGAAGGCACCCTTCTTGGCCCACTCAACGTAGGGCAGCTGGCCATTGACATTCACGATGTCGATGCCCTGGGTGCCGTTCATCATCATGGGGTTCATCTTGGCGGTGTACTCGTCAGCGTTGATGTAGTGGAAGTTGATCTTGACGCCAATTTCCTTGGCCATGTACTCGTTGATGGCATCCCAAACCATCTGGTTGCCGGGAGCGGGGCCTTCCAGGACGTACCACTCCAGGGTAACGACCTCGTCAGCAGAGGCGAAGGAGCACATGCCGAGCAGCATGGCCAGCGCCATCACCAGGGAAAGAATCTTACGCATTGGTAGTTTCCTCCTTGTAATTTGTGTTATTTCTTCAAGCCGCCCGACCCACAGGGCAGCTTTGAAAACGAAGTAGTAAGGTTTCCAGCAAGCTTAGCCCTTCACGGAGCCAATGGTCAGGCCCTGGATGAAGAAACGCTGGAAGAAGGGGTAAGCGAAGATGATGGGCAGGGTGGAGAGCACCAGAATAGCCATTCGAGTCTGCTCGGTCGGCATCTGCATGATCATCATCTGGCCTTCCATCGTGGACGCGTAGTCGGAGTTGTTCTTGATGAAGTCCAGCTTCTGCTGGATACGGGTCAGCATGGTCTGCACGGGCACCAGCTTGGGATTCTCGATGTAGAGCATGCCGGTGAACCATTCGTTCCACTTGCCGACCATGACGAACAGGGCGATGGTCGCCAGGCCCGCCTTGGACAGGGGCAGCACGATGGAGCGGAACACACGGAATTCGTTGGCGCCGTCAATGGCAGCGGCATCGAACATCTCCACCGGGATGGTGGACTGGATGAAGGTACGCAGCACGATGACGTTGAAGGTATTCACCAAGCCGGGCAGCACCAGAATCCAGAAGGAGTCGTACAGGCCCAGGTAGTTGACGTTGATGATGTAGGAGGGCACCATGCCGCCGGAGAACAGCATGGGGATCAGCAGATAGATGGAGTAGAACTTCTTGCCGGAGAAGCGCTGCTGCGCCAGCACGAAGGCGAAGGCAGCCATGGTCAGCACGGACAGCGCAGTATGCACCGCGGTGGTGATGATGGTGACCTTGTAGCAGTCAATCAGCTGGGAGCCGGTCTTGAACAGGCCCTCGTAGGCGGAGAAGGTGATGCTGGAACTGACGCCCTTCCACCAGGCAGCGAACTCGCTGGCGCCGGCATTAAGCGCGGCAGCTTCGGCGGTTTTGCTAAAGGGGATCCACGCAAAGCCGTTAAAGGCCAGGGATTCGGAGGAGGAGACGGAGATGGACACCACCAGCAGCACCGGCACCACCGTGCAAATCGCCATGACGATGAAGAACAGGCTCAGGAGGACGTTGGTCAACGGCTTGACACGATTGATTTTGGCAAAGGAGTTATCGTCCACTTGCTTGGGATTTTTCTTGAAAATAGCCATTTTTACGCTCCTCCTTCCTTAGAACATCGCGGACTCGTCGTCGATCTTGGTCACGACCCAGTTAGCCAGGATGACCAGCAGGAGGCCGACAAAGGACTGATACAGACCGGCTGCGGAGGACATGCCGGTATCGCCCAGCAGCTTCAGGGCGCGGTAGATGTAGGTGTCGATAACGTCAGTCACCTCATAGAGGGCGCCGTTATTCTGGGTGACGTTGTAGAACAGACCGAAGTCGCCCTTGAGCAGGGAGCCCACGGACATGATCAGCATGATGGTGATGATCTTGCGCAGGTGGGGCAGGGTCACGTACCGGGCCTGCTGGAACTTGCTGGCGCCGTCCAGCACCGCAGCCTCGTAGTACTCCTGGGAGATGCCGGAGATGGAGGCCACATACACGATGGAGCCGTAGCCGACGCCGCGCCAGGCGTTGATGAACACCAGCAGGAAGGGCCAGGCCGGTTTGTACATGTACCAGTCGCGCATCTTGCCGCCAAAGGCCTTAACGATCTGGTTCAGGATGCCGCTGTTGCCGCTCTTGAGGAAGGCGTAGGCAATGATGGCCACAACCGCCATGGACAGGAAGTTGGGCAGGATGATCATCGTCTGCAGCGTTTTGGCCAGACGCTTGATGTACAGCTCATTGAAAAGCATGGCCAGAAGGACGGACAGCGAGGTATTCACCAGAAGGAACACAATATTGTACAGGACGGTGTTGCGGGTGATGCGCCAGGCGTCACTGGTCTGGAACAGGAACTCGAAGTTCTTGAAGCCGATCCATTCACTGCCGAAGAAGCCGCCCTGAATGCTGTACTTCTGGAACGCCAGCACCACGCCGAACATGGGCGCATACGAGAAAGCCAGCAGAGACAGGAACGCCGGCAGAGCTAGCACATGCAGCCGCCAATGCTTCTGGAAGTGCAGCGCGATTTTCTGGAACACCGTCCGCTTCGGACCGTTCAGCACGAGAGTCTTCGTGGACAAAATGAGTCGCCTCCTTAGTGTGATTGATAGTGCTTACATTTCGCACTGGAAATTGTTTTTCAATTGTTCTTCTGTACTATATCACAGTTTATTTTTTTTTGCAACCCAATTCTTGAACATTTTTCACAAAATACAAAAGTTTTCTCCAACATTTTTCCCGGAACACGTTGTAATTTCGCGTGAATGTATGTATAATGTAGGCATGAAAACCTAAAGCACTTACAAGGGAGATGTTTTCCGGTATGCGATCAATGCTCAACGAAGGCGCTCAGCTTCGTCCCAGCGCCCGCACATTGTGGGAAATTCAGGACCGCCTGAACCGCCTTCCGGTTGAAAGTGCTTCCAACATATATACGGACGTCCTGCGCCGCAGGGAACTCACCGCCGCCGCCGGGATCGCCCGCCGCAGCGCCGTCTGCGACCTGGACAGTCTGAAGAGCTACCAGCAGGAAGTGCGCTCCTTGTTCCTCTCTTGCCTCGGCGGCGTGGACAAGACGCCCCTCGACTGCATGCCCCGCATCACCGGCCGCGAGCAGAAGAACGGCTACACCCTGGAGAAGGTGATCCTCCAGCCCCGCCGCGGCAGCTGGGCTACGGCCAATGTGTACGTTCCAAATATTATAATGAAGAAACCCGCCCCCGCCGTGCTGGTGACCATCGGCCACGACGACCGCGGCAAGGCGGATCCCGAATATCAGTACCTGGCGCAGATGCTGGTCAAGGCAGGCATGATCGTGCTGCTGCTGGATCCCCTGGGTCAGGGCGAGCGTTTCGAGCATTTCGAGCTTGAAATGGACTATCAGCCCATCCAGGGCTGCTCGGGTGAGCACGACCTGCTGGACTGGAAGGCGAAGCTCCTGGGCCAGAGCCTGGCGCGCTACTTCATCCAGGATGGCATCTGCGCCATGGACTACCTCGCCTCCCGCGAGGATGTTGATGCTTCCCGTATCGGCCTGACCGGCCATTCCGGCGGCGGCACCCAGACCAGCATGCTCATGATGGCTGCCGGCGACCGCTTCGCCTGCGCAGCGCCCTGCTGCTATACCTCCGACCACCGCGCGATGATGGAGCACGGCATTGACCCGGACAACGAGATGCTCTGGCCCCGCAGCCTCGCCTGCGGCCTGGACTATGTGGACCTGGTGGCCGGCGTCGCGCCCAGCCCGGTGCTCTTTCTGACAACGCAGCATGACTTCTTCCCCCGCGAGGGTACCCTGCGTACCCTGAAAGACGCCCAGGCCCTGTGGGCAGCCTGCGGCAGCGATCACACCGTTGATATCGCCACCGCCACCTCTCAGCACGCCTATCCCCACTCCCTGTCCCAGGCGGTGACAAAGTTCTTCATGCAGCACCTCGCCGCTCCGGCGCAGGACTTCGACACGTTGCTGGCGGATTTCACCTTCTCCCCCGCGGAGCCCTCCGCCCTGTGGTGCACCCCCGAGGGTCAGGTGATCAAGTATGATCCCGCCATGCGCACCGTCCACGACGAGCTCAAGGACGTGATGCTCCGCCTGAAGGAAAGCCGCGCCGCCCTCACCGAGGACGTGCTGACCACTTCCCTCGCCCGCATGCTGCACATCGCTGAGCTGGATGAGCGCCCCGAGCCCCGCATCTTCGCCGAGGGTATATGCGGGCACTACCAGTACCGCAGCATCATCTGGCGGCCCCAGGATCACTACTGGAACAGCGGCGTGTTCCTGCGCGACCTGCGCCAGGGGGACAAGCCGCTGCCCACCGTCATCGCCCTGTGGCCCGAAGGCACCCAGCGCCTCACCGAGCACTCCGCCTGGATCCACCGCTGCATGCAGCAGGGGTATCAGGTGCTGGTGATGGACGTGGCGGCCTCCGGCGGACAGCTGCCCGCGCGCCTGGGCAACACCGACATGTACGCTGGCTGGAGCACCATGTACAACCTGGATGCCTACCTGATGCAGCTGGACGATTCCTTCTTCGCGCTGCGGACGCGGCAGATCGTTGCGGCGCTGCGGATGGTCTCCGCCTGGCCGGAAGCTGCGGACGCCGTCCTCTACGCGGAGAAGGAGTTCTCCCGCTACGCAGACCTGGCGGCGCTGCTGACAAACACCCCCATCGCTTCCGACGACGACTTCCTTACGTATGAAGAGATCGTTACGGAGAAGTACCACGACCAGACCTGGTCCCACGCCTGGGTGCTGCCCGGAGCCCTCGAGGTCTTCGATGCGCCCGAAATCAAAACGTTGCTCACGCGAAAGGGCCTGTCCATCGCAGATCCCTCCCGCGCTGCAAAATAAATCCGCGCATCCACATCCACTACATATATTTAGGAGGAAATCATCATGAAACTCAAGATCGCTATGATCGGCGGCGGCTCCTACTCCTGGGCGTACGGCCTGTACTCCACCTTCCTGGACAACGACTTCTTCGATCGCGAGACCGAGCTGTGCCTGTATGACATCAACCCCACCGCGCTGGACGATGTGTACAACTTCATCACCTACTACAACGACCGCAACCCCGAGAAGGCCATCACCGTCACCAAGACCCTGAATGAGGACGAGTGCCTCGAGGGCGCCAAGTACGTCGTGATCGCCATCTCCCACGGCGGCCTGGCTGCTGAGCTGGAGGATCACTACATCGCCCGCCGTCACGGCTTCTACAACGTCAAGGGCTCCGAGAGCGGCATCGCCGGCGCCTCCCGTACCGTCCGCCACGTGCCGGAGTTCGTGCGCATCGCCCGCAAGATGAAGAAGCTCTGCGCGCCCGGCGTCCGCATGATCAACGTCACCAACCCCCTGACCAGCCTTTGCCGCTGCGTGCAGAAGTACGAGGACGTCGAGGCAGTCGGCTTCTGCCACGGTATCCGCAACCACCTCGAAATTCTGCTGCCCTACTTCGGCGCCAAGGGCTTCGATGACGTGAGCTTCTCCGTCTCCGGCGTGGATCACTGCTCCTTCCTGACCGACGTGAAGCTCCACGGCGAGGACGCCCTCAAAATCATGCGCGACAAGGGCATGATCGAGGCTGCCTGGGCCGGCAAGTCCAACATCACCTATGACGATCCCTTCGCCGGCCGCGAGAACCAGCGTATCCGCTTCATCGTGTGGGATATGCTGGGCTGCATGCCCGGCCTCTCCGACGAGCACTGCGCCGAGTTCTACTACCAGACCACCGGCACCCAGGCGAACCGCGACCTCTTCGGCATGCACTATGACCGCATCGAGGACCGCCAGAATTCCGTCACCCGCCTGCGCGAGCAGATCACCGAGCCCCTGCGCACCGGCAACATGCCCGCGCTGCGCATCTCCGATGAGAAGCCTGACCGCGTCATCGAGGCCCTGGAGGGCGGCCGTCCCTTCTACGACGTGATGAACTACCGCAACCTGGGCCAGGTGCGCGAAGTGCCGCTGGATCATGTGGTGGAGACCTTCGTCAACGTGGACGCCACCGGCTTGCACCCTGCCATCGCCAATCCCCTGCCCAAGGCCGCCCAGAACATCGTCATCCCCACCGCCCTGCGTGAGGAGATGTTCATGGAAGCTGCCATGGATTGGGACGTGGCCAAGCTGACCGCCGCTCTGGCCGTCGATCCCCTGGTGCAGGACTTCACCCGCATCCGCGACGTGGCCAAGGAAATCCTGGACTACAACGCCCAGTTCCTGCCGGAAGGCTGGATCTGACGATCTCGTGAAAGTGACTGCGGTCACTTTCACGAATGGGAGTTTGCACTCCGTCACTGTCAGGGCTGCACAGCAGCCCTGACGGCCGTTCCTTCGTGTAAGGAATGTTTTTCGCAGGCGAAAAACGCCCCGCCCCGCCGGGAAACCCGGCGGATACGAATTGAGTCTGCCGACGGCGAGTTGCTTTGACTTAACTCGATGAGGAGTTATCATGATCACCAGAATCAAGAATGGCCGCGTCGTCCTGCCGGGCGGCGTTGCCGAGGATACCTATGTCTACCTGGAGGACGGCGTCATCAGCGCCGTCACCAGAGAAGAAAAAGCCTTCGATCAGGAGATCGACGCGGCTGGCCGCTACGTCTCCCCCGGCTTCGTGGAGATCCACACCCACGGCGGCGGCGGCGCAGACTTCCTGGACGGCACGGTAGAAGCCTTCCGCACGGCGGCTGAGCTCCATGCCCGCCACGGCGTGACCACCCTGATCCCCACCGCCACCTCCGGCGAATTGGAGGCCACCTTCGCCCTGAACGACGCCTTCGAGGCGGCTGCGGCGGACAATCCCAACGGCGCGGACATGCCTGGCCTTCACCTGGAGGGCCCCTACTTCGCCTACGGCCAGCGCGGCGCCCAGGATCCCCGCCACCTGCGTAATCCTGAGCCTGAGGAGTACAACCAGATCCTCGACCGCTGCAAGAAGATCCTGCGCTGGAGCGTCGCACCTGAGCTGCCCGGCGCTTTGGCGCTGGGCCAGGAGCTGAAAAAGCGCGGCATCCTCGCCGCCATCGGCCACAGCGACGCCGGCTACGCCGAGGTCGAGGCCGCCTGGAACAATGGCTACACCCACGTCACCCACCTGTACTCCGGCATGAGCGTGCTGCACCGCCGCAACGCCTACCGCTACGTGGGCGTGCTGGAATCCGCCTACCTGATCGACGACATGACGGTCGAGATCATCGCGGACGGCTGCCATCTGCCGGCGGAGCTGCTCAAGTTCGTGTACAAGTTCAAGGGCCCGGAGAAGACGGCGCTGATCACCGACTCCATGCGCGGCGCGGGCATGCCCGACGGCCCCAGCATGCTCGGCCACTGGCGCGACGGTCTGGAGACCATCATCGAGGACGGCGTGGCCAAGCTCCCCGACCGCACCTCCTTCGCCGGCAGCGTCGCCACCTTCGACCGCTTGGTACGCAACATGCTGAACATGGCCGAGGTGCCCCTGCACGAGGTCATCACCATGGCGTGTTCCACCCCGGCGAAGATCATGGGCTTCACCGACCGCGGCGTGCTCGCCCCGGGACTTCGCGCTGACGTCATCCTCTTTGACGAGAACATCCACGTCTCCCACGTCATCGTGGGCGGACGCACCATCCATACGGAGGAACAATAACGATGAATCAGCTTCATGTGGGCTTCGGCCGGGTGAACATCACCCCCGCCATGGGCACCCCTATCGGCGGCTACTACGTCGTCCGCCTGGCGGAGAAGGTGCTGGACGAGCTGGAAGCCAACGCGGTAGCCTTTGCCCTGGGCGACAAGAAGGCGCTGCTGATCTCTGCGGATATCTCCGGTCTGTTCTACGAGTTCGCTGAGCCCCTGTGCCAGCAGATTTCGAAGGCCACCGGCGTGCCTGCGGATTGCATCTTCATCACCTGCACCCACACCCATACCGGCCCCGAGGTGAACCTCAACCGGAAGATTCTGCCCGAGAAGCAGGAGGCCTACTTCCCCTTCTTCTGCTCCCGCCTGGTGGATGCAGCGCTGTTCGCCCTGCAGGACCTCAAGCCCGCAAAGATGGGCTGGGGCGTGGGCCAGGCGCCGGGCATCGCCTTCGTCCGCCGCTACCGCATGAAGGATGGCTCCACCCGCACCAACCCCGGCATCAACAACCCGGATGTACTGGCCCCCATCGGCGATGTGGACGAACGCGTGGGCGTACTCCGCTTTGACCGCGAGGGCGGCGAGACCATCGTGCTTGCCAACATCGGCATCCACCCCGACACCGTGGGCGGCTGCGTCATCTCCGGCGACTGGCCTGCCTTCACCCGCCGCATCCTGGAAAAGGCCATCGACAACACCCGCTGCGTGCTGCTCAACGGCTGCCAGGGCGACGTGAACCACGTCAACACCAGTCCTGCCCCGGGCCAGAACAACGACCTGACCATGGACTTTGACGACTGCATGCGCGGCTACGGCCACGCCCGTCACATGGGCATGACCGTCGCAGGCGCGGTGATGCAGGTGTATTCGAAGGTGGCCTACATCCCCGTGGAAAGCATGACCGCCATGAAGCAGATGCTGGTGCATCCCTCCAACATGCCCGCACCCGAGGAGATCCCCGAGGCGCACCGCATCAACGACCTGCACATCGCCGGCAGGGACAGCGAGCTCCCCTACGAGGGCATGATGCTTACCACCGTCGTCGCCGAGGCCGAGCGCATGGTTCAGCTGGAGAACGGCCCGGAAAAGTTCGACCTGTGCATGGGCGCGCTGACCCTGGGCAATGTGGCCCTGGTGGGCATCCCCGGCGAGCCCTTCACCGCCATCGGCCGCGCCATCAAGGCGGCTCCCGGCTGGGATCTGGTCATGCCCATGTGCTGCACCAACGGCTATGAGGGCTACTTCCCCACCATGGACGCTTACCTGGAGGGCGGCTACGAGGCCCGCAGCTCCATCTTCAAGGCCGGCGTGGCGGAGGCCGTGGCCGATACCGCCGTCAACATGCTCAACAAGATTCGCGAGTAAGGAGATAAACCGATATGTGGAATGAAGCTCAGCTGGACGAAGCATTGTCCACCCCCAGCCAGGCGCTGATTGACGACATGGCCAAGCTGGACGGCGACATCATGATCCTGGGCGCCGGCGGCAAGGTCGGCCCGACCCTGTCCGTGATGGCCAAGCGCGCCGTCGAAGCATCCGGCGTGGATCGCAAGGTCATCGCCGTCAGCCGCTTTACCGATCCCTTCGTGGTGGCGCTGATGGAGAAGGAGCACGTCGAGTGCATCTCCTGCGACCTGACGCAGCCCTCCCAGATCGCCAAGCTCCCCAAGGTCAAGAACATCATCTACATGGCCGGCCGCAAGTTCGGCACCAACGGCGCGGAGTGCGAGACCTGGGAGATGAACGTGGCCGTGCCCGCCTACGTCACCCAGCACTTCGGCGACGCCCGCTATGTGGTGTTCTCCACCAGCAATGTGTACCCCTTTGCCACCCCCAAGTCCGGCGGCAACACCGAGGACGTGGCTCCCTCCCCCATCGGCGAGTACGCCATCTCCTGCCTGGGCCGCGAGCGCATCTTTGAGTACGCCGCCCGCCACTTCGGCGCAAAGGTGGTCAATTTCCGCCTGTCCTACGCCATCGACCTGCGCTACGGCATCCTTTACGACATCTGCTCCTGGATCATGGCCGGCAAGCCCGTGCCGCTGACCGTGCCTGCCTTCAACTGCGTCTGGCAGCGCTACGTCAACGAGGTCGCCCTGCGCAGCCTCTTCATGGCCAGCGAGAAGGTGGAGAACCTCAACGTCACCGGCCCGGAGATGGTCAATGTCCGCTACGCCGCCACCAAGCTGGGCAAGCTGCTGGGCAAGGAGCCCATCTTCGAGGGCGAAGAGGGCGAGCGCGGCATCCTGTGCAACGCCTCGAAGTGCATCCGCAACTACGGCTACCCGGACATGGGCCTGGAAGAGATGATCGAAAAGCAGGCCGAATGGGTGCTCGCCGGCGGCCGCCAGCTGGGCAAGCCCACTCACTTTGAAGAATCGAAGGGGAAATTCTGATGAATACGAAGTCTTTGAATCTGCTGCACGCAGGCGCGTTCCTGCCTGCGATGCCCCTGGTGCTGGACGAGAACCGCAAGTTCGACGAGGCTGGTCAGCGCCGCCTGGTCCGTTACTACATGGAGGCCGGCGTGGACGGCCTGGCTGTGGCAGTGCACACCACCCAGTTCACCATCCGCGACCCCAAGATCAACCTGTTTGAGACCGTGCTGCGGGTGGTCAAGTCCGAGATGGACGCCTACTCTGCCCGCTCCGGCCGTCACCTGCTGGCCATCGCCGGCGTGTGCGGCGAGGCTCCCCAGGCTGTGGCCGAGGCCAAGCTGGCCGGTTCCATCGGGTATGACGCGGTGCTGGTCAGCCCCGGCGGCATGGGTCATCTGACCGAGGAGCAGCTGATCGAGCGCACCCGCCTGATCGCCGAGGTCATGCCCGTGGTGGGCTTCTACCTGCAGGTAGCCGTGGGCGGCCGCGTCTTCTCCTACGATTACTGGGAGAAGGTCTGCGCCATCCAGAATGTCGTCGCCGTCAAGGCTGCGCCCTTCAACCGCTACCTGACCGCTGATGTGGCCCGTGCCATCGCCTTTGCGGATCACGAGATCACCCTGTACACCGGCAATGACGACTCCATCGTCACCGACCTGCTGACCACCTATTCCTTCCAGGATGGCGACCAGGTCCGCACCTGCCGTGTGAAGGGCGGTCTGCTGGGCCACTGGTCTGCCTGGACCAAGACCGCGGTGGACATGTTCCGCAGGATCAAGGCTCTGCCCGAGGGCGCGCCGGTGGATCCCTCCTGGTACACCCTGGCCGCTCAGGTCACCGACGTGAACAGCGCCTTCTTCGACAGCCGCAACAACTTCGCGGGCGTGATCGCCGGCATGCACGAGGTGCTGCGCCGTCAGGGCCTGATCAAGGGCATCTGGTGCCTCGACCCCGAGGAGGGCCTGGGCGCAGGTCAGTCCGAGGAGATCGACCGCGTGTACGCCCAGTACCCCGAGCTGAACGACGATGCCTTTGTGGCTGAGTTCCTGGCCAAGGATAAGGAAATCTACGGCTGACGCCGTTTCGTAAAAGTGGCACTGCCACTTTTACGAGGATTTGCACTCCGTTGCTGGTCGGGCTTCCGCCCTCCTGGCCGCGCCTCCGTGTAAGGTATGTTTTCGCTTTGCGAAAACGCCCCGCCCGCGCGGCAAAGCCCCGCGATACGATTACAGTCAGAGGGTCTGCGGACCCTCCGACACCTCCAAGAGCAAACCTTCAGGCCGCCGGACTCCTCTGGCGGCCTTTTCTGAAAGGAGCGATTTCCATGGCTGTTTTCATTCACGACGATTACGTCTTCCCGCCCAAGCCCCAGCCGGTGGTGAAGCCCGGTGAGTTCGTCTTTTCCGCCATGCACCTGGATCACAACCACCTCATCGGCATGACCTGGGGCCTGGTGCTGGCCGGCGGCACCCTCAAGAGCTTCTACGATCCCGACCCGGAGCATGTGAAGAGCTTCCTGAACTCCTTCCCCCATGCCCACATCGCGCAGAGCGAGGAGGAGATCATCAACGATCCCGAGGTGAAGCTGGTGGCCGCAGCCGCCGTCACCTGCGAGCGCGCGGATCTTGGCATCCGCGTGATGCGCGCGGGCAAGGATTACTACACCGCCAAGGCACCCCTGACCACCCTGGAGCAGCTGGAACGCGTCAAGGCCTGCCATCAGGAGACCGGCCGGAAGTACTTCTGCCACTACTCCGAGCGCCTGGACACCGAGAGCTGCATCTTCGCCGGTCAGCTGATCCGCGATGGCCGCATCGGCAAGGTGATCCACATGGAGGGCACCGGCCCCCACCGCCTGAATCCCCCCTCCCGCCCCGATTGGTTCTGGTCCAAGGAGAAGTCCGGCGGACTGCTGTGCGATATCGGCTCCCACCAGGCGGATGCGTTCCTGTTCTTCACAGGCGAAACCGACGCCGATGTGGTCTACAGCCGCACCGGCAACTACGCCAATCCCGATCACCCCGACTTTGAGGACTTCGGCGACTGCATGATCACCGGCAAGGACGGCGCGACCTTCTACTTCCGCGTGGACTGGTTCACCCCTGACGGCGTGCGCTCCTTCGGTGACGGCCGCACCTTCATCGTGGGCACCAAGGGCTCCATTGAGCTGCGCAAGACGCTTGATCCCGCCATCCCCGAGAAGACCCGTGACGTGGTGATCGTCCTGGATGACGAGGGTGAGCACCGCTACGACGTCAGCGGCAAGATCGGCTCCCCCTACTACGGGCAGCTGATTCTGGACTGCATCAACCGCACCGAGACCGCCCAGACCATGGAGAGCTGCTTCAAGGCCGCCGAGCTATGCGTGAAGGCCGCCTGGCAGGCCGTGCGCATTCAGTAAGGAGGCCGACATGTCCTACATCGTTTCCAATGAGGCCAGGGCGGCTCTGGAGGCGCTCAAGGCGAATCCGCAGGTCATGAAGGCCATCGAATTCGCTGAGGCCGACCAGCCCCGCTGCCTGGAGGAGCACATCCGCCTGACGGAGATCGAGGCCCCCACCTACCAGGAATCCGCCCGCGCGGAGGCCTTCGCGGAGCTGCTTCGCAACGAGGGTCTCACAGACGTCCACATCGGCAAGGGCGGCAACGTCATCGGTACCCTGAAGGGCAGCGTCCCCGGCAAGAAGGTGCTGGTGGACGCTCACCTGGACACCGTGTTCCCCTTCGGCAGCGTCACCAAGGTGCGTGAGGAGAACGGCATCCTCTACGCCCCCGGCATCTGCGATGACACCCGCGCCCTGGCGATGATGCTCAGTAGCATCCGCGCGCTGAAGGCCGCCGACATCACCACCCGCCGCGACGTCATCTTCCTGGGCTCCACCCGGGAGGAGGGCAGCGGCAGCATGGGCGGCATGGTGGATTTCCTCTCCGAGCATCAGGAGGAGATCGAGTGCTGCATCAGCGTGGACAGCAGCGCGCTTCAAAACATCATCTACTGCGCCACGGGTCTGCGCACGGTGGAGTTTACCTTCCGCGGCATCGGCGGACATGCGTATTCCGCCTTTGGCGACGTGCCCCAGCCGGTGCACGCCGCTGCCCGCGTCGCTGCGGCCATTGCGGATTTGCAGGTGCCCTCCGATCCCAAGACCACCTTCGCTGTGTCCAACTTCCATGCGGGCAACAAGGCCAGCATGCACGCCATCCCAGCGGAGTGCTCCATCATTGTCAACTACCGCTCCAACGACCCAGCCACGCTGGAATGGCTGCATGAAACCATCTTCGCCATCGTGGAGAAGGCCTGTGTGGACGAGACCGCCCGCTGGGGCAAGGACGTCATCACCTGGAGCCACGAAACCCACTGCGACGTGCCCGCCGGCAGCCAGGATGCCCACGCGCCCCTGGTGGAAGGCCTGGCCGCCATCATCGAGGACATGGGCTGCCGCACCACCCTCATGCCCGGCGGCGCCACCAACTGCAACATCACCATCGCGCGGGGAATTCCCTCCGTGTGCATGGGCATGACCTGGAGCGCGGACAGCACCCACGTCCCAACCCTTGACCACACCCTGGCCGAGTGGTTCCCCATCGAGGGCGCTTATCGAGCTGTGCAGGCGCTGATTCTGCTGCTGCTGGGACAGGCGGGGATCGCGTAAACGCTAATAAAGCGAAGCCAGCCTTCCATTACGGAGGGCTGGCTCTCTGTGTGTCGGAAGGTCGCTTCAGAAGTCCATCTCCACATGCCGCTGCGGCTGCACCGAGACCTGCAAAGGAACGATGCGGCGACTTTGCAGAGGATCGCTTCCGCGTTAAGCGGAAAATCAAAGCGATCCTCTGCAACGCGTTATTATGTAGAGGAAGGTTTACCCCTCCTCGTCATGAGTCGCGGGAAATACAAGCAATTCAAGCAGTTATGGCTTGAAGGGAAACCTTCAAGTACATAGCTGCTTTTTCTATTGCAGCAGAAAGCGAGGATACCCATGAAACTGACCTATCGCCGCTGTGGAGACTACTACCTGCCCAACATCGGCGTCCCTGCCGAGGACATGCGCCCTCTTGGCAAGTACGGCAGAATGCGCATGCGCTATCTCCGGGAGCATCGTTCCCTCCTGTTCAATCAGCTTCTGCTGTCCGGCAAGCTCATGAAGCACCTGTACAACATTGACGATGCCTGCCAGGAACGCATGGATTTGCTGATCCCTCAGATGAAAGCAGCCGAGGGCGTCACCGAAGAGCTGAAAGCTGCTGACCAGATGGAATGGGTACGCCGGATGAACAGCATCCACCATCGTATCGAAGAAATGCTGTTAGATGAACTGATCTACGACTGAAATGCCGAAACGGCTGGAGGTACACATGAAGAAACTGCTCAAGCTGCCCCTTCTGTTAGCTGCCTTGCCTCTCATTGCGATATGGCTACCGCAAAGACCCGGCAGACAAGAACCATTGGCTGGTGGATGACGAGGCGGCTGCGGTTGTCCGCCGAATCTACCAGCTGGCGATTGACTGTCACGGCCCCTATGAGATCGCGCGTATCCTGGAGGCTGACAAGGTTGAATGTCCAGCCTACTACAATGCGACCCACAACACCTGCATGAAGCGATCCAACACCGACATGAGCAAGCCATACACCTGGAATGGCGTGATGGTCAGCAACATCCTGAAACGCCCAGAGTATTATAGCTTGCGCAGCAAACGCAAGGAGACGCACGACCTGACTGTCGAGCTGAATGCTCGCATTGACGCTTATGAAAAATGGAAGAAATATCGCAAGCATTATCAAGCATGGGAGAAGCTACCGGAGGCAAAGCGCACGGCCTTTGAACGTAGCCACGAATATGAGCTACGGCAATACCGGCAAGCCGCTGCTGCTTTGCGCCGCTGGCAGGCTGATGGGGAGAAGATCGACCACAAGGGCTGGAAGGCAGCGCTGGATTACCTGAACAAGGAACAGTTCATGCTGGATTACCAGCTGCAGGAGATGAAGGAAAAGGTGCGCAGGATGGAGATTGTAAAGCGGGAGCTTATTCAGGAGAACAAGCGGACGAGGTCGGATCGGTATGTACGATGATTAATTGACGAAGTGAGCATTGATATTTGTTGTGACAATGACAACGCAGGTGGATATAGATCAGCGATTTGGAATGTTCCGAAAAAACGAAAATGAATGGCGGAATGGCTGTGCAGGCCTGACTATTTCAGATTTTTACTCTTCAAAAACGTTTGTATGCAATTAGAATGCGAAAAAGTTGTAATAAAGGGAAAAAATAAGGCCAAAATTTACACATTTTCTGCAAGAACTATTGCAAAGGCGGAATGCCTATGATAAAATCCAGATATACCGAAACAAATGAAATGCGGCTGGAATGTGGGGGGAGATCATTGTGAAGCGTATGTTGAAAATCTGGAGTTGCCTCTGTGTGCTACTTCTGATTCTGCCGCTGCATGCGATGGGTGAAGGCCTGACGCAGCTTTATCTGGAATGCTCTGAAAAGAATGATTATACTGCGTATCTTGCTTCCATGGCTGATCCGATGATCGTTACGGAAAGTATGAAGCTCTATGAAGCAAAAGAAGGCGCCCTGCTGGCTGAGGGCGAACAGCTGACCTTCACAGTGTCTGTGCATCAGGATACCTTCGGTTACCCCGTGTTGACCTACGCCATGACCGGCAACAACATCCTGGACAACGGCTTCACCCTGATGGTGGACGGCGAGCTGCCCTATGCGGAGTGCAGCACCCTGACCCTTGACAGTCTGTGGACGCAAAGCGGCACATTCAGCAAGGATCGCTACGGCAACGAGGTTGTCTCCATGCCGGTGAAATCCTATGAAACAACTTCCTGCCGACTGATGGGAAAGGCGGGCATGTACTCAAAAGGCATGGGCCTGTACCTGACAGCGGGCGAGCATGAAATCACGATCATCTGCCGCGAGGGTCCCTTCAAGCTGTACAGTATGACGCTGGAGGGCGAGATTCCCGTGCTGGATACGGCGCAGGATGCTCCACAGGGCGATGCGCTCATTACTTTGCAGGCTGAGCAGGTGCCGGTGCGCAATAACCCCAACATCCGGCCCCTGGCGGACTATGACATGCGCCTGACCCCCTACTCCAGCAATAAAAAAGTCATCAATCATATTGAAGATACTTCCTATAAATATCCCGGCGATGTGCTGACCTACACCTTCACCGTGGAGCAGGCTGGCCATTACGCCATGGCACTCCGGCTGCGGCAGAGTGAACTGGCAAACTTCCCGGTATACCGCACGGCGCTGATCGACGGCGTGATCCCCGGCCCTGCCTTTGAGAATGCAGAATTCAGCTACACGCTGCAATTCGAGAATCAGACCATCATGGACGCGGAGGGCAATCCCGCGTACCTGTACCTGACCGAAGGCGAGCATACTCTGACCCTGCTGACCAGCGTGGATCCCCTCCGGCCCTCGCTGCAGCTGCTGCAGACCATCTCTGATGAAATTGCCGACCTGTCCCTGCAGATCACCAAGATCACCGGCGGGAACACGGATTTCTTCCGCGACTTTGCCCTGGAGGACTTTGACTTCCACATCGCGGATGACCTGAGCCGCTGGATCAGCGAACTGAAGGCTATCCGTGCCGAACTGGGCTGGATTGCCCATACAGAAGGCCGCGTGGGTGCACTGTCCAGCCTGGATATGGCGATTCAGGCCCTGGAGCAGTTGGCCAAAGAGCCGGATAACCTGCCCAAGAAGCTGCCGCTGTTCTCCCAGGGTTCCTCCTCTGCGCGAGGCTTCCTGGTCAGCACGGTGGAGAACCTCTCCACCAGCCCTGTGGGTCTTGACGCGATCTACCTCTATACAGATGAAGAAATGCTGCCCAAGGAACCAAACTTCCTGGAGCAGGCAGCCGACACCGCCGGACGCTTCGTGGCTTCCTTCACCGATGAAAGCTATGTGGCGGACAACGCGGACGAAAGCAAGCTACAGGTGTGGGTCAACCGCCCCCGGCAGTACCTCGAAATCCTCCAGCGCATGGCGGATACCACCTTCACGCCCCGAACTGGCATCGAGGTGGAGTTCTCCATCATGCCGGACGAGAGCAAGCTGATCCTGGCCAATGCCTCCGGCGCCGCGCCTGATGTGGCGCTGGGCGTATCCACCACCCGCGTGTATGACCTGGCTGTCCGCGGCGCACTGAAAAACCTGCGCGAATATGAGGACTTCGCTGCGGTGGGCAAGTGGTTCCCCACAGGCCTCCTGATGCCCGCTGTGTGCGACGACGGCATGTACGCCCTGCCGGAAACCTTCAACTTCTATGTGCTGTTCTACCGCAAGGACATCCTGGAATCTATCGGTCTGGAAGTGCCCAATTCTTACGAGGAAGTGCTGCAGATGCTGCCCACGCTGCATCGCTTCGGCCTGAACTACAACAATTTCGTAGCGAACGCGGTGGGCTACAAAGCCTTCTCCATCACCACGCCCTTCCTGTACCAGAACGGGGCGGTGCTCTATGAGGACGGCGACCTTCACGTCCAGCTGGACACCGAGGAAGCCATCGAGGCCCTCAAGGTCATGACGGATTCCTTCGTCATCTACGACATGGATTTCGAGGTCAACAGCTTCTACCAGAGCTTCCGCGACGGCACGCTGCCCATCGGCACCTCCAATTACGCCATGTACAACCTGGTGATGAATGCCGCCCCGGAGCTGGCGGATAAGTGGGGCATTGCCCTTTACCCCGGCATGACGGACGAAAATGGCGAAGTCCAGCGCTGGACAAGCGGCGCAGAGCAGAGCTGTTTCATCTTCGACAACACCAACATGCCGGAGGAATCCTGGCAGTTCCTCTCCTGGTGGATGAGCGAGGAGATCCAGACGGAATTTGCCTTCAACCTTCAGTCCACCCTGGGCAATGAGTATATGTGGAACAGCGCCAACATGGCTGCCTACATGAACGCACCCTGGCCCACGGAGCACAAGCAGATCATTGCCGAGCAGATGAACTGGATCTACGAAACGCCCCGCAACCCCGGCTCCTACATGGTGGAGCGCGAGCTGTCCAATGCCGTAAACGCCGTGTGCCTGGAGGGGCAAAACCTCCGCGCGGCACTGGATGAAGCGATCAAACGCATTGACCGCGAGCTGGAACGCAAGCTGGAGGAATTCGGCCGCCTGAAGGACGGTCAGCTGACCGCGCCCTTCATCGTGCCGGACATCAATACAGTAAAGGAGTGGCTGGAATGACCAAGGCTGTCAAAATGCGTGGCCCCAAGGATCAACACATCGCATGGGCATTCCTCGCTCCCTACATCATTCTGTTCACGCTGTTCATCATCGTGCCGGTGGTGATCGCCATCGGGCTCTCCTTCACGAACTTCAACACCATCCAGGTGCCGGATTTCGTGGGCTTCATGAACTACGTCAACCTCCTGACCCGCGACGCGATCTTCATGCAGTACGTCCTGCCCAACACGATCCTCTTTGCGATCATCGTGGGCCCCGGCGGATACCTGCTGAGCTTCTTCCTGGCCTGGTGTCTGAGCCAGATCACCAAGGGCCCGCGCACGGTACTGGCGCTGCTGATTTACAGCCCCTCGATGACCTCCGGCGTGGCGATGAACGTCGTCTGGCGCATCATCTTCTCCGGTGACGAGCGCGGCTACCTCAACGCGGTGCTGCTGAACCTGGGCTGGATTTCTGAACCTATCCAATTCCTTCAATCCACCGCCTACCTGATGCCGGTGATGATCATCGTGGCCCTGTGGTCCTCCATGGGCGTGGGCTTCCTGGCGATGCTGGCCGGCATGATGAACATTGACGAAAGCGTCTACGAGGCAGCGGAGATTGACGGTCTTCGCAACCGCTTCCAGGAGGTCTTCTATATCACCATCCCGATGATGAAGCCCCAGATGCTCTTCGGCCTGGTGATGGCGGTGGTCAACACCTTCCAGGTAGGCCACATCGGCGTGAGCCTCTCCGGTGCCAACCCCACGCCCCAGTACGCAGGCCAGTTGATTGTCAACCTGATCGAGGACTATGGTTTCATCCGGTATGAGATGGGCTATGCATCCGCGGCCTCCGTGGTGCTGCTGGTGCTGATCTACACCATCACCCGCTGGAGTGGTAAGATGTTCAAGGAAGACTAATGAAAGGGGAGAACGCCGTGCGCATCAAACGCATTCTGGTATTCCTGCTTTGTCTGGCGCTTCTGCCCCTGACTGCCTGGGCGGATGAAGCGCCCTACTACACCCTGACGGAGATATACTCCGGCGAGCAGGCCCATTCTCCCGCCGGTTATCTGCCCGAGGGTACCTACTCCGAATTTGACGGCAAAGCCCTGAAGCGTCCGGCGGATGTGTTCGTGGATGATGAGGATCACCTGTTCATCTCCGACGAGGGCAACAAGCGCGTGCTCATGTGCACGCTGGACGGCGAGTGGATCCGCACCTTCGGCAATAAGGAGCTCAAGCAGCCCGGCGGCATCTACGTCCGGGATGGAAAGCTCTACGTGGCGGACTTGAAGCTCCAGCAGGTGGTGGTGTACGATGTCGCAACCGGCGAAACGGTCTTCACCCTGGAGCACCCCGGCACGCCCCTGTATGGCGTGAAAGCCAAGTTTGAGCCGCTGAAGATCGCTGTGGATGCGGCGGGCAGCATGTACGTCATCTCCAAGGGCAACACCAACGGCATTGCCCAGTTCGCGGCGGACGGCACCTTCCTGGGCTACTTCGGCGCGAACGATACCAACCTCAGCCTGGGCGAGATGCTCAAGCGGCTCACCTACACCGAGGAACAGCTGGCCAAGCTCAAACGGGTCATTCCGGCCACCCCCACAAGCGTGGATATGGATGCCCGCGGATTGCTCTACACCGTCACCACCGGCGTGCGCGGTGTGAAGCGGCTGAACATGTCGGGCCTGAATATCATGGAGCCCACCGGCTGGGGCCATGACAACACCATCGACGTGGCAGTGGGCACGCAGGAGAACATCTTCGTCATCAACGAACTGGGCTACATCATGGAGTACACCCGGGATGGCCGATGCCTGTTCTACTTCGGCGGCCAGGATCAGGATCGTACCCGCACAGGCCTGTTCGTCAACACCGTGGCCATCGATGTGGACCGCTACGGCAACCTTTACGTCCTTGACCGCGACAAGGCGCTGGTGCAGCGCTTCGCCGTGACGGACTACGCCAACCTGGTGCACAAGGGCCTGGCCCTGTATCAGGAGGGCCGCTACGCCGAGAGTCGCGAGCCCTGGGAGCAGGTGCTGGAGCTCAACTCCATGTTCGATTACGCCCACATGGGCCTTGGCCGGGCGTACTACAAGCTGGAAATGTACGAGGAGGCTCTGCAGGCCTCCCGGCGCGGCGGCGACAAGGAGGGCTACTCCGATTCCTACTGGGAGGTCCGCAATGTGATCCTCCAGGGCGGCATCATGTGGATGATCGGCGGATTGTTCGCGCTGTGGCTCCTGGGCAAGCTCTGGAAGACGCTCAAGACCCGTGTCAAACCCGTACAGCGCTTCTGCGATAAAGTGCATGCCTTCTTCGATGTAAAGCTGCTGCGGGAACTGAAATTTGTCACCTACTTCCCACGAAACCCGGCGGACGCCTTCTACGGCGTGAAGCATGAGGGCAAGGTCAGCGTACTGTCGGCCACGATCCTCTATATCGCGGCGATCCTCATCTTCATCGTCAACAAGTATTACTGCGGCTTCCTGTTCAAGACCATCCCCGACGGACAATTCGAGGTGGGCATGGATCTGGTGATGCTCCTGGGTGGCATCGCGCTGTTCCTGATTGCTTGCAACCTGATCTGCTCCATCCGCGACGGCGAGGGCACATTCAAGCAGATGTACTGCTCCTTTGCCTACGCGCTGGGCCCGTATGTGATGATCAAACCCATCACCTTCGCGCTGTCTTTCATGTTGACGTTCAACGAGGCGTTCATCATCACCCTGTTGGATGTGGTCACCATCGGATTGTGCCTGATGCTGGTGGTCATGATGGTCAAGTCGCTGCAGAATTACAACTTCACCGAGACCTTCGTGGCCCTGCTGCTGACGCTGTTCACCATGCTGATGATCATCATCGCCATGGTCATCGCAGCAGCGCTGGTGGCCCAGCTGTGGGAGTTCATCACTGCCGTATGGAAGGAGGCGCGATTCTACAATGAAGTGTAAATTGCTGATTCTCCTCCTTGCTCTGCTCTTGCCCGTGATCGCGCTGGCGGATACCCATACGGTGGAGAACGACGATCTCCTCCTCACCATTGACGATACCAACCTCTACATGACCGTGACCGACAAGTCCAGCGGCAAGTCCTTCGCCAGCAGCATCGAGCCTGCTTCCGGAAAGCTCACCGGCTGGAAAGCCTTCGTGGCATCTCCTCTGGTGCTGGATGTGGTGGATGGTCAGTCCGTCATCACCAAGCAGCAGTCCCTGATGGGCAATCAGGTCGCCATTGATCTGACCATGCTGGAGGACGGCGCGGACGCCCTGGTAGACTTCACCGCCCTGGGCGTGAAGATCAAGCTTCAAATTCGCCTGGAGGCGGATTCCATCGCTATCACCATGCCCAAGGACGGCCTGGAGGAATATCCGGTCTCCAAGGGCGTTGGCAAGGACGGCGTAGAAACTTTCACCGATACCCGCGTGTGCGGCGTGTACCTGCTGCCCTGCTTTGGCGCGACCGAGTTGGACGAGAAGGCCGGCTACATGCTGGTGCCAGAGGCGGCGGGCGCGCTCATCAACTTCTCCAATGGGGAAGGCGTGGGCAGTACCCCCTTTTCCAAACGCATCTACGGTACGAACATCGGCGTGGATAAGTCGGTCATGACCGAGCTGAACCGCCCCGCCGAGCAGATCACCCTGCCGGTATACGGCATGGCCTACACCGACGATCAGCTGGGCTACCTCGCTGTGGTGGAGAATGGCAGTGAAGCCGCCGAAATCATGGCGTATCCCGCAGGCGTCATCACTGATTATAACTGGGCAGCCGCACACTTCACCCTGCGTGAACAATACATCGCCCAGACCACCCGCACCCTGGGCCTCAACAGCCGCGAAAGCAAGCCCTATCTGCGGGACATGACTGTGCGGTTTTACATCCTGTCTGGCGAAAGTGCCAGCTACACCGGCATGGCCCAGCGCTACCGCAAGGCCCTGCTGGATAACGGCCAGCTCAATACGGCGGACACCGCCTATCGTCCCCGCGTGGACTTCCTGGGTGCGGAGAGCGCGGCATTCCTGCTGTGGAACAGCGTCGAGCCCATGACCTCCGTGGAGCAGATGGAGGAGATCCTTGCCGCCTGCGACGAAAACGGTGTGGCGGAACCTCTGGTCATCTACCGCGGCTGGCAGCCTGGCGGCCTGACCTGGGCCCTGGGCAGCGGCAGCGTGGAGCTGGAGCGCAAGCTGGGCAAGGAGGACGACCTGATCGCCCTGGCCCGGTCCGTCCGGGAAAACGGCGGCAAGTTCATGCTGGAGATCGACCCGGTGCAAGCCAATCCTGATCGCATGTACAACATGCGGGTGGACGTGGTTCGCACCATCGGCCAGACCATTGCAGAATACCAGACGGGCAAGGAACTCTACCCCAACCTGTATTACCTCACCCCCAGCCGCTCCGCCGAGATCATGAAGGCGATGGCGGATAAGTGGGGCGAGCATGTGGACGGCCTGGCCGTGGTCAAGCTGCCCAATACCCTGTACTCCTACTACTCCCGCGGCGGCAATCATTCCCGTGGCGAAACCCTGACGGACTACCAGACGCTGCTGGCCAATACCGACGCCGCGCTGGCGCTGCAGAATCCCCTGAGCGATTATCTGGCGCAGACGGATGTGTTCCTCGACATGCCGCTGGACACGACCAGCTACTCCTTCCTGTCAGCGGAGGTGCCCTTCCTGCCCATGGTGCTCAGCGGACAGATTCCGTACTATTCTACCTGGCTGAACTTCGAGAGCAACCAGCAAAAGGCGCTGCTCAAGCTGGTGGAGTACGGCGCGTACCCCTCCTGGCTGCTGACAGCCGAGGATGTGCAGCCCCTGATTCACACCAATTCCTCGGACGTGTTCTCTGCCAAGTGGAATGTGCTGCTGCCCACGATGACGGAGATCAACGAGAAGCTGCAAGATCTGCACGAGTCCATCGGCGGCAGCGCCATGGTAAAGCATGAGCAGATCGTCACAGACGTCGTCAAGGTGTCCTACCAAAATGGGACGCAGGTGTACATCAACTACCGCAAGGCGGATATTCCCGTTGACGGCGTGACCATACCAGCCCTTGGTTACCTGGTGAAAGGAGGCGATGCGCAATGAAAAAACTCCGCATCGGCCTTGTCACCCGGCGTGAAATGAAGGGCTATGTGTTCCTGCTTCCCTGGCTGGTTGGCTTTGTGACCTTCTTTCTGGTGCCGCTGATGCAGTCCGTATGGTATTCCTGGCATGATGTGAAGGTCACCGCCACCGGTCTGAAGATGACCTGGGTCGGCTGGGAAAACTACCGCTACCTCTTCCAGCAAGACACGGTTTTTACCGAGCAGCTGACAAATTTCTTTACCGACTCGGTTTTGCGTCTGGCGGTGATCCTGGTGTTCTCGCTGGTGATCGCCATGATGCTCAATCAGCCCCTGAAGGGCAAGGGCGTCTTCCGCACGCTGTTCTTCCTGCCGATCATCGTGGTGTCCGGTCCTGTGCTGGAGCGCCTGGTGAACGAGGGCGCAACGGCGGTTCCGCTGATTGAATCCTACGGTGTGAACGGCATCGTTGAAGCGATGCTCCCGCCCATGCTGGCGAGGCCGCTGTCGAGCCTGTTCAGTCAGATAATCCTGGTGCTGTGGTATTCCGGCGTGCCGATCCTCATCTACATGACCGGTTTGCAGAAGATCGACAGCACCCTCTACGAAGCCTCTATGATTGACGGTGCAAACGGCTGGATCTCCTTCTGGAAGATCACATTGCCGGCCCTGCGCCCGATGATCCTCATCAACGGCGTGTACACGCTGGTGTTCCTGGCGACAACCGGTCTGAATGAGGTCATGGCGACAATCAATGACCGCATGTTCCGCAGCGGCGAGCCCGGCGGCGGTTACGGCATTGCCAGCTCCATGGCGTGGGTATACGCCCTGAGCCTGGGCCTGGCGCTGATCGTTCTGCTACTGATTACCAAGGAGCGCAAAGGTAAGCAGGTCGCCATTCAGAAGACCGGCGAGCAGATTGCCATTGAGCGGATGCATGCCGAGCGCGCCAGGAACATGAAGCGGAAGGGAGGGAAGAAGCATGGCAGGTAAGCCGACCCTTCACAAAGCGAAAAAGATCGCCATCGGCAGCTACCGGAAGATGGGTTTGCTGCCTAAAGTGGTGCTGTATGTCATGCTGATCTCCCTGTGCTTTGTGTATGTGTACCCGATCCTGCACATGGGTGTCACCTCCCTCAAATCCATGACCGACCTGCTGGATCCTTCGGTGCAGTGGCTGCCCCACGAGATCACCTTCAGCAACTACACCCAGGCGCTGGACATCATGGGCTTCTCCGAACACCTGGTGGATACGCTCCTGGTGACGGTGGTTCCGGCCCTGTGCCAGACCTTCTCCTGCGCGCTGGCGGGCTACGCATTCGCCCGCTTCCGCTTCAAGGGGCGCAACATCCTCATGGCCTGTGTGCTGCTCACCTTCATCGTACCCTTCCCGGTGCTGATGGTGCCCACCTACACCATGTACGTGGATTACGGCATCATCCGCACCATCTGGACGATGATCCTGCCCTCCATCACGGGGCAGGGTCTGCGGGCGGCGATCTTCATCCTCATTTACCGGGCCACTTACGAGCAGATTCCCTTCTCCCTGGACGAGGCGGCCCGCGTGGATGGCGCCAGCGAAACCCGCGTGTTCCTGACCATTGGCGTGCCCCTTGGTATCCCGGCAATGATCACCAGCTTCCTGTTCTCCTTCGTGTGGTACTGGAACGAAACCTACACCACGTCCCTGTTCATGGGCAATGCTGCTTCCGGCAGCACGAAGTACGTTTCCACGCTGGTGATGGAGCTGGCCAAGTTTGAAGACAGTTACCTGGCCTATTTGCAGAAAGCCGGCGGCTGGGCAAATCAAAGCGGCGGCGCCAACGTCCAAAATGAAGCCGTCACCATGGCTGGCACCATGCTGGTCATCGCGCCTTTGCTGATTGTCTACTTCTGCCTGCAGCGGTACTTCACCGAGGCCATCGACCGTAGCGGTATTACGGGCGAATAACCAGGGACGCTGTCCCTGGACCCTGCTTAAGGGTCATCGACCCTTAAGAATCCCTTTTCGCGTTGCGGTTGGACTGCTTCCCTGCGGCTGAGCGCGTGTGCTGCTGCGAAAAAACCTCCATTACGGTATCTATACAGGCATACGGTGCGTCGTGTGTTCTGTACACGGTATAACAAGATAACAATCCTGAAAGGAGACTCATCACATGAAGAAGATGCTTTCTCTGATCCTGGCATGCGTCATGATGCTGTCCCTGGTTCCGGCGATGGCCGAAGAAGGTCTGCCGCCCATGACCACCGAGAACATTACCCTGACCGTGGCCCATTGGGGTCAGGCCGAAGCTGGCGAGCCCGAGGTCATCGAGGCCCTGATCGCTCAGTTCGAGGCTGCCTATCCCAACATTAACGTTGAGTTTGTCCCGATTGACCAGGGTACCTGGGATCAGGGCCTGACCAACCTGGCCTCCGAGGGCAAGCTGCCCGACGTGTTCTGGGTGTTCAACGTGCCCAACGCCGTTGCCAACGAGTGGGCGCTGGACATCACCTACTACATGGAGAACGACCCCGACGCGCAGGAGCTTTATCCCGCCATGCGTGAGTCGGCCAAGATCGGCGGCAAGAACTACTCCTACCCCGCCGTCATGTTCCCCCACATGATGTACATGAACGTGACCCTGTTCGAACAGTACAACGTGGAGCTTCCTGACATCAACTGGACTTGGGAAGACTACTTTGAGCTGGCTGACGAGCTGAGCCACCCCGAGGATTACAACTTCGGCATCTCCAACCCCCTGTTCACCGATCTGTTCCCCGCTGCTTACAACGGCAACCAGGGCAAGTTCGGCTGGGACGGCGAGAAGTACAACTTCGACGAGGTCTGGATCAACGCTGTTGAGACCCGCGCCGAAATGATCAACAACAAGATCTGTGAGTGGATGACCGAAGAAGAGAAGACCAACGTTCTGGGCGATCCCGGCGCTTGGCCTCCCGGCATGGGCCGTACCGCCATGCACATCGACTGGCCCTGGACGCTGGCTCAGTTCCAGACCTTCCGCAAGGACGAGACTGGCTGCGAATGGGTGTACTACCCCCTGCCCATGGGCGATGGCAAGGGCGAGCTGGCCATCGTTGACAATGGCGTGATCTCTGCCTCCACCGAGTATCCCCGCGAGGCGTGGGAGCTGGCCAAGTGGATGTCCTGGGGCCCCCAGGCTGCTCTGAAGCGCCAGGAGACCTACCGTTCTCTGGGCTATGCCGTGTCCCGTATGCCCGTCGTGTCCACTCCCGAAGTGTGGCAGGACCTGCTGGACAACGCCACTGAGGATCTGGTGCCCTTCTACCGCGGCTTCCTGGAGCGCGGCGTGAACATCGTTCCCTCCAACTGGCCCGTTGCTCCCGGCTGGGGCACCATCGAAGCCTACTACAACAGCAACGATATCGACGGCAAGATCCTCCGCGGTGAGCTGACTGCTGCTGACGTGGCTGCTGAACTGCAGGCTGTGGCTGATCAGGGCGTTGCCGATCACCTGAAGGTTCTGCTGGGCGAGTAAGATTCATTGAACGCATCTGCACAGTCGCCTCCTTTGCTGTGCAGCAGCACTTCCATTGAGGTCGGGCATCGGCCCGACTAGCGATAGCCAATGCTTGCATTGGCAGAGCGTAGCCAGCACTCGACTTTACGTCGAGGGCTGGCCGACTGGATGGGAGGGCAGGCAACGCACTGCCTGCTCTCCTGATCCCTCCACAATAATACTGACCAAAAGGAAGGTGGCCATCATGCGCAAGACTCGTTTCAATCCGGATCATTTCCATCCGAACCAGATCCCCATGTATCTGGTGCTTGTTCCGCTTGCGATTTTTATGGCCGTCCCCATCGTGTTCATCATCAACCACGCCTTTAAGCCCATTGAGGAGCTCTTCGCTTTCCCGCCCCGTTTCCTGGTGGAAAACCCGGTGCTGGATAACTTCACCCGGCTGGCACGTCAGGCGAGTGCAGGCGGCATCTCCATCAGCCGCTACATCTTCAACAGCCTTATCGTGACTGTGGCGGTGGTGTTTCTGAGCATGGTGATGTCCTCCATGGCCGCCTTCGCGCTGAGCAAGCTGCGCTTCCGCGCCAAGAGCACATTGATGGAGATCAACAACCTTGCCATGATGTTCGTACCCATTGCGGTCATCATCCCCCGTTACCTCCTGGTGGACAACCTTGGCATGATCAATACCTATTTCGCCCACATCCTGCCCCTTGTGGCGATGCCAGTGGGCATGTTCCTGGTCAAGCAGTTCACTGATCAGGTGCCGGATTCCCTCATCGAAGCCGCCATTGTGGACGGCGCCGGTTACTTCAAAGTCTACCATAAGATCATCCTGCCGATGATCAAACCTGCGTTGGCGACGGTCGCCATCCTGGCCTTCCAGTCTGTGTGGAACAACACGGAAACCTCTACTATGTACACCAACAAGGAAAGCATGCGCACGCTCACCTTCTACATGAGCACGCTGTCCAGTAACACCAACTCCGTTGCCGGACAGGGCATGGCGGCTGCGTCGTCGCTGATCATGTTCCTGCCCAACCTGATTTTGTTCATTCTTTGCCAGAGCAAGGTCATGAACACCATGGCCCACTCCGGTATCAAATAAGACCTCGCTTCACCGAGGAGGTACTTTCCCATGAAGGTGCTGATGATCATGATGCTTCTGGCTGCTGCCATGCTGGGGATCGCAACTGCGGAGGACTATCAGAACCCCATTCCTGTCCTGAACGACCAAGGGGTGAAGATGGACGCCGCTGATCCCTTTGTGATGCGCTTCAACGGAAAGTACTACCTGTATACCACCGGCGCGGAGGAGATCCGCGTGTATGAATCGGAAGATCTCGTCCATTGGACGTTCAAGGGCCATTGTACCCGTAATGGTGAGGGCCGCATCGCCTATGCGCCGGAGGTGCTCTACTGGCGCGGCGCATTCTATATGATCACCTCGCCCTCCGGTAATGGTCACTATATCATGAAGAGCGATTCTCCCCTGGGTCCTTTTGACCGGGTCACGGAGAACTTCGGCTACTCCATCGACGGCTCGCTCTTTGTCGGGGATGACGGCAAGCTCTATATGTTCAATCTGCCGGGGAATAAGTCCATCGGCATCGTGGAGATCGATGACAAGACTCTGACTCCCAAGGGCGTGAACAAATCCACCGGCGTGACCCTCAACCACTGGACAGAGGGCCCCGGCATGATCCGCCGTGGGGAATGGAGCTACCTGACGTTCACCGGCAACCATTATCTGTCCACCGGTTATCGTGTTGCCTGGGCCAGCCGCAAGGGCGACGCTCTGGGCCGCTATACCCAGCCCAAGGATCATACGCTGATGATCAACAGCGTGTTCAAGGATTCCTTCACCGGTCTGGGCCACTCGGCCAACTTCTACGGCCCCGACCTGGACAGCATCTATACCTCCTACCACTGCCATGCCCCGGAGCAGACCGGCGGCGGGCTGGTACGCTGGTACTGTGTGGATCGCCTGCTGACCAATGGCGGCTGGCTCTACACCACCGGCCCCAGCGATACGGCAATGCCAGTGCCGAGTCAGCCGGATGTGCGCGGTGACGCCCAGGGTGACTTGCGAGACTTTGCTGACACGGCAGAAGGCTATTTCACCGATGTCAACGCCAGCAGCCATTTCACCCAGGAGTGCAACTTTATCCTCAATGGCGGCGAAATGGCCTGGCGTATGGGTACCCGGGATGGCAAGACGGCCCTTATCACCACCGACGGGGAGAAGATCTATTTCACTGTGGACGGCAAGACCATCTCCAAGGCCAATGTGCCTGAACTGGGCGAAAATGGCCGCATCCATACCCTGCGGGTGGAATGCACGGAGGATATCCTCTATGTGTACATCGACGCCATGCGCCTGCTGACAGTAAAGAACCCCGCTATTGTGGCGGATACCATCGGCGCGCTGAAGCGTGACGGCGCTGCATACAGCTTTATGGCTCACACTGCCAAGGCGCTGGGCGACGGTGATCTGACGGCGGTGAAGGCCATCCCCGGTCGTTTCGCGGCGGTTCATGCGGTGAACGGCGCGATGCTGGGAACCGTGGAGGGCCCGGAGCTGGAGGCCAAGGCGGCCCTGCTGGGCACGGCCATTTACAACGTGCGCGTGGCTGCGGAAGGCGCGTACTGCTTCGACCTGACAGTTCGCGCCAAGGATGCGGGCAAGACGCTGACGATCCATCTGAATGAAAACGCGCAGGCGACGATCGTGATTCCCGCTGCGCCGGAGGGGGCGGACTGGTTCACCTTCACCACAGAGGCCATCGCCCTGCCTGCGGGTGACCATGCGCTGAGTCTGGCCGGCGAGGATGCGGCGGTGCTGACGATTTCCGCCTTCACCCACGCGGTCATGGAAGAAAAGACCTGGGCCCTGGACGAGAACAAGCGGGACGGCATCATCACCCTGGGTCAGTTTGCAGCCAGGAACGGCGCGCTGTCCATCGGTACGGGAAAAAACAGCTTCGCCCTCATCGGCGATCAAGGCTGCACGGACTACGAGATGCACGTCACCTTCGATATGCCCAGGCAGGGCAGCGGCTTCAGCGGCTTCCTGATGCACGCGACTCATGCGTCCATCCATCCCGATCAGGTGGCGGAGGCTTGCTACGGCTATGGTGTGGCCATCACCAATACCGGCCTGACCGTCCGCCGGATGAACTACGGGCATTCCATGGACGCCACCAAGGTCAAGATCGACGGTTGGAAAAACCTTGAACAGGCGACGCTGACGATGCGGATGGAAGATAATGTGCTGTCCATCTTCGTGGGCGACGCGAAGGAGCCTGTCGCGGTCATTCATGACGCAGCGCCCTTTACCCACGGCATGTGCGGTTTGTTCTCCACGGGCAAGGAGCTGCAGGTGACGGAACTGTCCGTCAGGCCGCTGCAATAAGAATCGTTGAGGGGAGGGTGAATCATGAAGTTTCTGCTTCTTCTGCTGGCGCTGATGCTGCCCCTTTGCGCATTGGCTGAGGAATACGTCAACCCCATGACGGTGGAGGGGCAATATCCACCCATTGCCGGTGCACAGGATGACTACGGCATCGGCGATCCCTTCGTCATGCGGTGGAATGGCATGTATTACATGTACCCCTCCACCTGCGAGGAACGGGTGAAGGTCTTCACCTCCCGCGATCTGGTCAACTGGACGGATGCGGGCTACTGCACCCAGGGCCGGGATGTGTACTTCGCCTACGCACCGGAGGTCATCTACTGGCGCGGCAGCTTCTACATGATCACATCCCCCAATGGGCGGGGGCATTACATCCTGAAAAGCGATTCCCCCCTGGGTCCCTTTGAGCTGATCACAGGGAACTTCGGCCACTCCATTGACGGTTCTTTCTTCAAGACCGACGATGGCCAGCTGATGATGCTCTTCCCGGACAACTGGATCATCAAGTCCGCTATGCTGGACAAGAAGACCCTGCTCCCATCCAATCTGGCCTCCACCACCGGTGCGACCCTCAAGCACTGGACGGAGGGGCCGGGGCTGTTCCGCCGGGGGGATTGGTACTACCTGACTTTCACGGGCAACCATGTTTGTTCCACCGGCTATCAGGTCAGCTTTGCCTCACGCAAGGGCGGGCCGCGCGGGAGCTTTGCCCAGCGCGAGGACGCAACACTGCTGATCAACAGCGTTTTCGGCGATGAATTCAAGGGCCTGGGGCATTCCTCCAACGTGGTCGGCCCTGACCTGGACAGCATGTACATCGCCTATCATTCGTTGGTATCCTTGGGCGGCCCGGCGCGGCTGTACAACCTGGATCGTCTGTTCACCAATAACGGCTTGCTGTATACCTCCGGCCCCAGCAATTCTGCGATGCCTGTGCCGGAAATGCCGGACGTCTGGGGTGATGCGGACGGCGAACTGCACGGCTTTACTGAGCAGGTGGAGGGTTACTTCGCGGAGATTCCCGAAACCGCTGTCTTTACCCAGGAATGGAACTTCACCCTGAACAGCGGCACGGCAACGCTGCTGATCGGCCAGATGAACAGCGCAGATGTGACCGTGCAGGTGGATCAGACCAGCCTGACCCTGCTGGTGGATGGCAAAAAGAAAGAATCCGCCAAGCTGCCGGAGATCGGCCCGGCGGACTGCCTCCATACCCTGCGCGTGGAGGTCACCCCGGAGATTGCCTACTTCTATGTGGACGACATGCGGTTGCTGACGATGAAGAAGCCGGGCATCACCGCATCCCGCATCGGCGCCATTGCTTCCAACGACGTGACCTATGGCTTCATGGCCTGCACGGCGGAGGCGCTGGGCTCCTCCGATAACACAGCCCTCAAGCTGCTGCCCGGCGGATTCAGCGCCCGTCATGCCCTCAACGCGGCGGAGCTGACCTTCAAGGACTTCGGCACCCAGGAAGAGCTGGCGGCGCTGCTGGGCAAGGCGGATTACAATGTGCGCATCGCGGAGGCTGGCGAGTACTGCTTCGACCTGATGGTAAAAAAGGCCGACAGCGGCAAGCAAGTGGCCATCGCCCTGGACGGGCAGGAAATCTGGTCAGGTGTGGTGCCGGAATTCACCGGACGCGACAAGAACTTCACCTTCACGACGGAGCCTGTGATGCTCCCGGCTGGCGACCATACCCTGACCGTCACCGCGGAGGACGTGCTCCTCAACCGCATCAGTGCCTTTGCCCATACGCCCGTGGAGCCGATGACCTTCGATTTCACCACCAAGGCCCAGCGGGAGCACTTCATTACCTACGGCAACTTCATGCAGCGACCCAGCAATGGCGATCTGCGCATCCTCTCTGGCAAAAAAGGATTTGCACTCTTTGGTGAAGAGGGTTATACTGATTACGCTCTGGATGTGACCTTTGAGATACCGAGGAATGGAAACGGCTCCTGCGGTATTCTGCTGCGGACGACGGACGTTTCCTACTATGACGCTCAGGTGGATGACAGCTACTTCGGCTATGCGATCGCCCTGTCCGACAAGGGTGTGACGCTCCGGCGTTCCCGCTATGGGCAGGTCGGCGCGAGTCCATTCGAGGCAGTCAAGGCGTGGGAAACGGCGGAAACCGGCTCGCTGCACATCGAGGTGCGGGGCAGCCGGGTGGAGGTTTTCCTCCCTGGCGAAGCGGAACCGCTGCTGACCATGGACGACGGCAAGCCCTTCACCCACGGTATGTGGGGCTTCTTCTCCAAGGACAGGGGCCTGACGGTGCTGGAATGTACTGTTTCGCCGCTAGAATAAGGTCATCCGGCAAAAGCTGATGAATGGAGTGCAAAAGTTGAAGAATTTGAATCTGAACCTGTCCGATCCCGGCAGGCTGCAAAAGGTAGCCCATGCGCTTTCCAACGAACTGCGGCTGAAGATCCTCTCCCTGCTGGACGAATGCAGCATGAATGTGCTGGAGCTGAGCCAGCGCCTTGGCGAGCCGATTTCGACGGTGTCCAACAGCATTGTGGTGCTGGAGGAGGCAGATCTCATCCGCACCGAGCGCCAGAGCGGGATCCGCGGTGTATCCAAGCTGTGCAGCCGCAAGAAGGACAATATCTCCATTCATTTGGCAAATATGGCAAAGCGGGAGCTGGAAAGCTTCTTCTACAATATGCCCATTGGCGCTTATTCAGATTTTGATGTGACCCCTACCTGCGGGCTGCTCAGCCATGAAAGAAATCTGGGCGAAAATGACAATCCCGCGGCCTTCTATGACCCAGCGCGTTTTCAGGCGCAGCTGCTTTGGTTCCAGCAGGGCTATGTGGAGTACCGCTTTTCATCCCAAACGTTGATGGAACGTGAAACCCGCTGTCTGGCCATCTCCTTCGAGGCTTGCTCCGAAGCGCCCAACTACCGCAAGGACTGGCCCAGCGATATCACCGTCAGCATCAATGGCGTAGAGCTCGGCACCTGGTGCTGCCCGGGGGACTTTGGCGGAAGACAGGGGCGCTTCACACCTGAATGGTGGATGACCTCCTCCACGCAGTATGGTCTGATGAAGCGCTGGAAGGTGACCAATGATGGCTGCTATCTGGATGGCGAGAAGATTTCCGACGTCACGCTGGAGCAGCTGCATCTGACGGACAAGCCCTATATCGCCGTGCGGATCGGCGTGAAACCCGATGCGCTGCACAAGGGCGGTATCAATCTCTTTGGCGAGAAATTCGGTGACTATAATCAGGCGATCGTGATGCGCCTGGATTGTACAGCAAAGTAAAATATCGGACACATGAGAGGAGTACGGGAGCATGAATGAAGCCCTGCGCATGGACTATCCCCGCCCCGACCGGGTTCGCGGAACCTGGTGTACCCTGAACGGCCAGTGGGACTTTGCCTTCGACAAGGAGAAGGTCGGCAAGAAAGAAAAATGGTACCGCGCACTGCCTGCCACACATAAGATCGAGGTGCCCTTCTGCTACCAGAGCAAGCTCTCCGGTATCAACAGCCAGGAGCACTGCGATGTGGTGTGGTATGCCCGGAAGATCAACATCCCGGCGGATATGACGGCCCGTCGCCTGCTGCACTTCGGCGCGGTTGACTACATTGCCGATGTCTGGCTGGACGGTCAGTATCTGGGCGGCCATGAAGGCGGCTATACCCCCTTCACCTTTGACGTGACCGATCTGACCGAGGCTGGCGGCGAGTACACGCTGACCGTCCGCGCTGAGGATCGGCTGGACTTTGACCAGCCCCGCGGCAAGCAGAGCTTCCGCCCCGAGCCCTTCGAGTGCTGGTACACGCCTGTGACTGGCATCTGGCAGAGCGTGTGGCTGGAGGGGGTGGGCGAGTATTACCCCGTGGACTTCCGCCTGACACCCTGTTTGGAGCGCGCCAGCGTGAAGGTTGAGGTGTACCTCAACGAGCTGCCCAAGGACGCGTCCATCCGGCTGACGACCTCCTATAAGGGCGATGTGGTGGCTGTAAGCGACGTGAAGGTTCTCTCTGATCGCTGCGTGCAGACGGAGCTCTTCCTGCGCCACAACGAGCGTCTGGAGGGCTTCCACATGTGGTGGCCCCATGATCCTCGCCTGTACGACCTGACCATCGAGACCATCGTGGGCGGCGAAGTGGTGGACAAGGTGGACACCTACTTCGGCATGCGCAAGGTCGAGGTGGTGAACGGCAAGGTGCTGCTGAACAACCATGTGCTGTACCAGAAGCTGATCCTGGATCAGGGCTACTGGCCGGATGGCCTGCTGACCGCCCCCAGCGACGATGCGCTGCGCCGCGATGTTGAGCTGACCAAGGCCATGGGCTACAACGGTGCCCGCAAGCATCAGAAGTTTGAGGACCCCCGCTACCTGTACTGGGCGGACAAGCTCGGCCTGCTGGTCTGGGGTGAGCTGCCCAGCGCCTACTGGCTGCGCGACAGCCAGAAGCGCAACATGATGCGCGACCTATCCGAGGCCATCAAGCGCGACTATAACCACCCCTGCCTGATCACCTGGGTGCCCATCAACGAGAGCTGGGGCGTGCCTTACATCCAGACCCAGGTGGAGGCCCAGGAGCTGGCGGACGCGCTCTACCACATGGTGCACAGCCTGGACGGCACCCGCATTGTCTCCGGAAACGACGGCTGGGAACAGGCCGCTACCGATCTGCTGACTGTGCATGACTACACCGCCTGGCCGGAGCAGCTCAGCCCCGAATACGGCAGCCTGGATACCATCTGCGACGGCAATCCCGGTGCGGGCCGTATCGTGACGGCCTGTGGCTACGATCACCGCGGCAAGCCTATGCTGCTGACCGAATATGGCGGCATCGCCATGGCGAAGGACTCCGGCGATGGCAACTGGGGCTACAACGGCGCGGCGAAGGACGAGGAAGCCTTCCTCAAGCGCTTCGAGGCCATCACCCAGGCCTTCAAGCACATGCCCGGCTTCGTGGGCTATTGCTACACTCAGTTGACGGACGTATTCCAGGAAGTTAACGGCCTGCTGGATATGGACCGTACCCCCAAGGCGAATATCGATGAGATCCGCCGCATCAACAACCAGCGTTAAGTGAATTCCGGCGCGGACAGCCTCATCGCGAGGGCCTGTCCGCGCTTTTTCGATAGGAGGATGTTTATGAGCATGAATACTGTGCGAAATCCCTATCCGCTGACTGACCTCTGGGATGGCCGGGAGATCGGCGACCCCTTTCTGATGCGCCACGACGGCCGATTCTACCTCTACTGCTCCAGCCACAGCCATTTACCGGGCATCAAGTGCTGGGTCAGCGAGGATATGATCCGCTTTGACTATTACGGCTTTGTCTGCACGGACGAGCGAACCATCGGCGCGTATGCTCCGGAGGTCGCCTACAATGCGGGTAAGTTCTGGATGGTGACCTCGCCCCGGGGCAGCGGGCACTATCTGCTCAAGTCTGACAGTCCCCTCGGCCCCTTCGAGGTGGTCAGCGACAACCTGGGCGTGGGTATCGACGGCAGCATTTTCGTGGATGACGATGGCCGCAGCTGGTTTTACCGGGCGAGCCATCAGGGCATCCGCGTGCACGAGATGCCCAATCCTGGAGAGATTGACGTGCGCAGCAAGGTCATCGAGGCCAGCTGGTTGGGACACTGGACGGAAGGCCCCCAGGTCATCAAGCGGGACGGCCGCTATTTCCTGACCGACACGGGCAACCATGTCTGCTGCCGGGGCTATCATGTGGACTACACCGTCTCCCGCAAGGGTGCAGATCGCGGCTACCGCAGACTGCTGGACGGTATGCTCCTGCTGGAGACCCGCGACGAGTACCACGCCCTGGGCCATTCCTCCACCTGTGTCGGCCCGGACATGGACACCATGTATATCGTCTATCACAAAAACATCATCGGCGAGCGCAACAACCCGCTGCATCGTTCGCTTTGCATTGACCGCCTGTTTTTCAACGGTGACCGCATGTACACCAATGCAACATGGTGGCATCAGGCTGCGCCGGTGCAGCCCGTGTGCGTCAGCCGTTGCGACAAGGATCTGGTGGACGGCCTGCTGCCCGTAGCTGCGCCTGATACCTACACAGCGGAGATCAACATCCGCCTGAGGGAGGACACGGGCAGCGTGTGCTTCTCCGGCGTGATGCTGACCATCGGCAAAGACCGCCGCTGGACGCTCTCCACGGGTGAAAATGGCGTATTCCCTGGCAATGTGGCCACGGATGCGCTCATCACCATCAAGGTCAGCCTGCATATGGGGCTGCTGGTGCTGTGCGTCAACGGTATGGAATTTTTACGCAAGCAGACGACGCTGGGCGGCGGCAAGATTGGCATTGGCGCGGGCTGTGAACCTTCCTTCATCGGCTTCTCCGATGTGGCTCAGGGAAGCGCAGATGCTGCGGCTGACAAGCCTGTCCCCGGCGCATTTGACGCGGCGCACGGCACAGCCTGCAGCGAAACGGCGGAAGGTGAAACCGGCTGCAATGCGTTGGTGGTGCGCCCCGGCGAGACAGTCGCCTATGCCCTGAATGTCTGGCAGGCGGGCAAATACCATCTGGCGATGACAGTGAAGGCCTCCGACGCGCCCACTACGCTGCTGGTCAACGGGTGGACAATGATCGCTCAGCCCACCGGCGCAGCTACGCAGGATCGCATGGAGAAGCGCTATTTCGGCGCCATTGAGCTGACTGCTGGCCGGCAGACCATGACTATCGCTGCGGAGGAATCCGTCATCATCGACCGCATTTACCTCACCGAGGCGGACGACTTCACTCCGGCTGTCATCATCGACCGGGGCGAGGATGTGACCGGCGGCAGGCTCCACGTCATCGGCCACAAGCAAAAGGGAAGCATGCATCGCAAGTTCTGCGGCTACACAGCGGCGGAGGGCTACGGCGAGGGCTGGTATGGCGGCGCGGACTGGTATGGTGCCCACTGGCGAGATTGCGCGCTGCACATGGTCATCAACTGTAAGCCCTGTGCGCCGGAAGCCCGCATCAGCGCCTACATCCGTTCTGACCGGGAGACATGGCATCCCCATCAGGTAGCGGCTGGCCGGTTTGCCTATGCGGTGCATGTGACAGAGAACAGCATCCGCCTGTGCAAACAGGAGTACAGCGAAACGGTTCTGGCGGAAATGCCTATCACCATGGAATGGGGCGGCCAAATGAAGCTGACGCTGCGTGCCAGGGGCAGCCGCATCACCGTGGAGGGCGAGAATGGCCTGCTGCTGGAATACACCGACCCCATGCCGCTGATTGCCGGCCGCGTGGGTATCAGTGCCAGCACGGACGGCCTGGGATTTGAGACGCTGTACGTAAGCGAAGAATGAGATGCGAACAGTAATTGATCGCTCAGTTACAGATCGATGGAGGGCACTATGAATTGGAACGCAAAATGGATCAAACCGTCCTGGGAGCCGGAAAGCAAAGCACCGCTGTATGCAAAGTGTTTTGAGGCGAAAAAGGCTGTGACTTCTGCCGTGCTGCGTTTGACCGGCATGGGTGTGTATGAGGCCGCGATCAATGGTGTGAGGGTCAGCGAAGATGTGATGGCCCCGGGCTGGACGACCTACCCCAAGCGTTTACAGGTACAAAGCTACGACGTGACGGACTTGGTTGCGCATGACAATGAACTGACTGTGCTGCTGGGGCGGGGGTGGTATCGCAGCCACCTGATGTGCTGGAAGGACGGCACCATCCAGACGGAATTGGTCAAAAAGCCTGCGGGCATCACGGCAGAGCTGATTCTGACCTATGCCGACGGCACAATGGAGACGATCATCACAGATGAAAGCTGGACGGTCAGCGAGAGTCAGGTGCGCTTCTCCGAGCTGTACGACGGAGAAGTGTACGACGCGACCTTCGTGCCGCAGGAGATCACCCCTGCTGTGTGCTTCGACGGGCCGACGGGAACCTTGATCCCGCAGGAGGGCGATCCCGTCCGGGAACAGGAAAGGATCTGTGCAGTCCGCGTTTTCACCACGCCCAAGGGTGAACGGGTCATTGATTTCGGCCAGGAGCTGACCGGCTTCCTGGAGGTCAACCTTGACGCGAAGGCCGGAGAAGTGGTGGACGTTTCCTTTGCGGAAGTGCTGGACAAGGAAGGCAATTTCTACACCGAGAATTACCGCGAAGCAAAATGTCTCTATCATTATATCTGCCGGGATGGTCAGCAGACCTACAAGACCAGGCTGACCTTCTATGGTTTCCGCTACATCCGGGTGAATGAATTTCCCGGTGGTGTGGAGAAGGCGGATGAAAGCAGCTTCACGGGTATTGCGGTGCACTCGGACATGAAGCGCACGGGCTATATCCGCACCTCTGATCCGATGCTGAACCAGCTGTTCTCCAATATCGTCTGGGGACAAAAATCGAATTTCGTCGATGTCCCCACGGATTGCCCCCAGCGTGACGAGCGCTTTGGCTGGATGGGCGATGCCCAGGTGTTTACCCGCACGGCCTGCCTCAATTATGATGCGGAGCGATTCTTTGCCAAGTGGCTGAATGATGTGGCGGCAGATCAGCATGAGGATGGCTATGTGGGCGCTGTGGTGCCGGATGTGCTGACCCATGTGAATGAGCGCGGGACCGCCAGCGCGGCCTGGGGTGATGCGGCAGTCATCGTCCCGTGGGAGGTTTACCGCGCATACGGCAACGTGGCGCTGCTGCGCCGTCAGTTCCCCAGCATGCGCAGGTGGGTGGACTATATCGGCACCATCACCACCACGCCGGATCTGTGGACGGGCTGCTGGCACTATGCGGACTGGCTGGGTCTGGACGCCCCCAGCGGCAGCTACAAGGGATCCAGCCGGGAGGACTTCATCGCCAGCTCCTTCTATGCTTATTCTACGGAGCTGGTCATCAGAGCTGGCAAGGTGCTGGGTGAGGATGTTTCAGCTTATGAGCAGCTTCATGGGCGTATCGTGACGGCCTTCCGCAAGGCATACCCCGAATATATGACGCAGACGGAGTGCATCCTTGCGGTGCATTTCCATCTGGCGGAGGATTGTCAGAAGGCTGCTGATCAGCTGGCGCGGATGGTGCGGGAAGCAGGTGTGCAGCTGAAGACCGGCTTTGTCGGTACGCCCTATATCCTGCATGTACTCAGCGATTACGGGCATACCGAGCTGGCCTATGAGCTGCTGCTGCGCCGGGAATATCCCTCCTGGCTGTACCCGATCACCAAAGGCGCCACGACCATCTGGGAGCACTGGGATGGCATTATGCAGGATGGCGGCTTCTGGAGCCGGGACATGAATTCCTTCAACCATTATGCCTACGGTTCGGTGGCTGACTGGATGTACGGCGTGGCAGCGGGTATTCAGGTTTGCGAGGATGAACCGGCGTACGAGAAGGTCTGTATCGAACCCCATCCCTCGGAGAAACTGGACTGGTTCGAGGCTTCCGTGGAGACCCGTCACGGGCTGGTGTCCTCCCGGTGGAGCAAAGTGCATACAGGCGGTTGGCGGTATGACATCGCTACGCCGGTGCAGGCGGAGATCAGACTGGGTGGAAAGGTTCACAAAGTTCCGGCGGGCAGCTATGTGTTTCATCAGGAGTGAGGAGATGGCAACATATGAGGATTTTGTTTCTGGGAAATAGCTTTACATTTTTTCATGACCTTCCTGAGATGGTTGCGGAACTCCTGAACGCCGAGGTGAAGGGGAACCTGCGCGGCGGCGCTTATCTGCACCAGCACATTGACCCTTCTGACGAGCTGTGTGCCGTCACCCGCAAGCTGCTGACGGAGGAACGGTGGGATTACGTTGTCCTGCAGGACCAGAGCCAAGGGCCGATTACGCACCCAATGGAGTTCACTCGGGCCGTTGCGGCTCTGTCTCAGATGATCCGCGCAGCAGGTGCAACGCCCGTCCTGTATGAAACCTGGGCTTATGAGGAGGGCAGCGATACGCTGGCTTCCACAGGTATGACGTTCTTTGAGATGCAGAAGAAGCTGTCGGCGGGATACCATACTGCAGCAGAGGCAAACCAGACCTTGCTTGCGCCGGTGGGACAGGTGTTTGCAGCAAGCCGCAAGACAATCCAGCTCTACGATGTCGGAGACCATTACCATCCGTCGTCGGCAGGATCCCAACTGGCAGCGGAGACGATTGCTGCAACCATTCAGATGGATCAGGCGCGCTGAATTGCTCGTCAGATTCCAATAAAGTAAAACACTGCTATCAAAACGCAAAAAAGAAGACCGGTGCTTGCAATTGGACTGTACCCGTAACAGTAGACAAAGAAAAGAAGAGTCCTGTTGTAGATAAGGATAGTTTACGCGGCCATGCCCCGGATTTCAACCGGGGTGAGGCCGTTTTTGAGAGAAATACGCTCAAAATTGTTAAAATCAATGTATTCAGAAACGAGCTGCTCAACTTCGGGACGCGAGGAGAAGTGAGTGCGGTACAAGCATTCGGTTTTCAAGGTGCCGAAGAAGTTTTCCATCGCTGCATTGTCATAAGGACAGCCAGGGCTGGACATGGATGGAGAAACGTGGTATTCTTGAGTCAGGTCGAAGTATGCTTGGGACGTGTATTGAGACCCTTGGTCACTGTGGAGTGCGAGTCCACCAGTGACCTTTTCTTGTTTCAGGGCCTCGCGGATGGTGTCCGTGACCAGCGAAGAAGACATATCGGAGCCGATCTTCCATGCCAACACAGTCTTTCCGCACAAGTCCAGCACAGCACACATGTACAACATGCTGCCGGAAATCGGAATGTAGGTGATGTCTGTCACCCAGAACTGATTGGGCCGCACCTGATCAAAGCGGCGATTCAGCAGATTGGGATACCTGTGAACGGCCTGCTGGTATCGGGTATATGCCCTGCGGCGGCGAATCACCGACAGCAGGTTCAGCTTGCGCATCACCCGCAGAATCGCCTTGAGGTTCACATGCTTCTTCTTCCGGCGCCAGAGCCAGCTTTGCACCCGCCGGATCCCATAGGTCTGCTTGCTATGCTGCTGACACTCCACGATCAGGTCAACCAGCCACTGATCCTTCGCTTCCTTTCCCTGCCTTTTCCGCCATGCGTAATACCCGCTGCGGGATACTTCAAACACCTTGCACATCGCTTCAACACTGTACTTCCCACGGAATCGTTCAATGACCCGATACTTCAACTTCACCTCCTTCCAGCTTCGGACAGAAAATTTCGCAGCAACTCCACCTGCATTCGCAGCTGCACAATCTCGTTGTTCCGCTTTACTTCTTCGCTTGCCGGCTCTTTGCGTGGGCGTCCCTTCGGACGGGGAATATACCCTGCTGCAATCTTCCGCTCTTTCCTTCGCTGCCGTTCCATGAGCTGCTTCAACTGCTTTTTCCTCAATCCATAGCTGGACGCTATTTCCCCATATGTTTCCCCCTGCTCATGTCGAACCTTCACAACCTCCGCCAGTTCTTCCACCTTCGTGTATCTTCTTTCCATGCTAAAACCTCCTGTCGTAGTTTCTATTCTACAACAGGAGGCCTCTTTTTTCTATTGTCCGCTATCTGGGGAACTGTCCACTTTTTTCTATTGTCCGCTATCTGGGGAACTGTCCACAATCGACGGCAAAGCACCGGCTTTCTGATTTGTGCGAAAAATGTGAAAACACCCTTGACAAAACAACTCGAACCAGAGCCGCCCCGCAAATGCAGCCGCTCGCACAGCCGCACCGGAGCAGGAGGGGGTCCGGGGGGAAGCTCCTTTTAGCTTCCCCCCGGCGGCTTTGCGCCGCTTTCGACGCGCGAAAGCGGCTTCCTGGCTCCAATACCATCATAAGATGCAATAAGTACGCATCCCGGATGCATTGCATCCTTTGAACACAAAAAACCCAGCCTCCTTTAGGAGGCTGGGTTTTCTTTATTTACGATTGCGCTCGCGGTAGGCCTTCCACACCACCTCGAAGGAGGCGTCCTCCGGGGGCATGGGGCGCACGCCGCGCCAGGCGACGGCGCAGTCAGCGCCCGTCCAGCGGATCTCCTGCACCACGCTGCCGTGCTCGTCGCCGTCCAGGCGGAAGCGGTAGGCTTCCGGCAGATGGGGGATGCCCTCTCCCGCCGGGTCGAGGTACATGGCGCTGCCGCGGCTCTTGCCGCCCTTCGTGAGGTAATCCAGCATGGCGGACACATACACCCGCTGGCAGATCAGCGTCTCCTGCAGGCGGTAGAACCAGCGCAGGTCGCCGGGTTCCATGGCGGTGAGGGCCATGCCCTCCAGGCGGGCGTCGATCAGGGTGAGCAGCTCCCGCAATCCTGCCTCGCTGCGGACAGGCCCGGCAAAGCGGTCCATGTCCCGGCGGGCAGCCATGTAGGCCTCGCGGACGGGGGCGTTGTCCGGCTGGAAGAGGGCAGCCTCCCTGGCGGAAATCTCCTGCAGGGCGGCATCCAGCTGGCGGCGGAAAGCGGCCTCCTCCGGCAGCTCGCCGGGGTTGGCCGCGATGGCCCCTGCAGCACGCACCGCGCCGCACTGGCCCGCGTTCAACGCGCTGCCGCCGGGGCGGTACACGCCATGGGTCGCAGCGGCTTCACCGGCGGCGTAGAGGCCGGCAATGCCGGTCTGCCAGGAAGCATCCACCGCCAGGCCGCCGTTGTTGTGCTGCACGCACAGGGCGATCTCAAGGGGCTGTGTGCGCAGATCAACGCCGTGATCGAGGTAGAAGTCCACGGCGGGCTCGTTCATGTGGAGCAGGCGCTCAATGGGCGTACCGAAACAGGCCCCGGCGTTGCTCAGATACGCGTATGCCTCCGGGGACAGGCAGGTGAAGTCGATCTCCCCGTCACTGGGATTGCGGCGGAAGTCCAGGAAAATGCGGCGGCCCTTGAGCATCTCCTGATGCACCAGGAGGTCGATACGGGAGGAGCCATTTCGCGCCTTGCGCACGTCGAAGGGCCACTGGTAGCCCTTGAGGAACACCATCGTGAGCATCTCGCCCACGTCGGTAAGGGAATCCGGCAGAAACTCGCGCTCGTCGCTCCCGTCCGCGTCGGTAGAAACGAATCGGGGCAGGGCCTGCATGTAGGTGCCGGAGACGTTCCAGCGGGGATTGAGGGACGCCAGGCCGAACTGCCACTCGGTCAGGTTGCGGCCCATGGCGCCAGCCGCGAAGGCCACGCCCGTCGCGCCGTACTGGCTGGCGGGGTAGACGCTGTTGAGATACATACCCGCAGGCCCGCCGGTGGCCCAGATCACATTGGCGCAGCGGAAGGCCGCATAACGGCGGCTTTCGTCGGCGGCATTGTCCAGATCCAGGCAGATGAGGCCCACGATGCAGTCGTTCTCCGTCAGCAGGCGGATGACCTGCATCCGGTCAAAGACGGTGACGCCCTTTGCGCGGATGGAGCGCTCGAGGGCCTCCGTCATCAGCTTGGAGGTGTAGGGCCCGGCGCTGGTGGCGCGGCGGTAGGGGTCGTGGTCGGTCTTGTAGCCGACATACTCGCCGTATTCATTGGTGGGGAAAGGCACGCCCAGCTGGGCCAGGTGGAAGAATCCCCCGGCGGAGGCAGCGGCTTCACACAGGGCAATATCGCCGTCCACCGCCTGGCCGGCATAGAGGGAGGCAGCCATCTCCCGCACGCTGTCTGCGTCGGAGCCGGAGAGGGAGAGCTTGTAGTAGGTCTGCTTGTCGCTGCCGGTGTTGCGGCTGGTGCCGCAGTTCATGCCCTCGGTAATGACGGCGACGTCCGTACAGCCCAGCTCGTGCAGCCTCTCCGCCGCACGAAGGCCCGCCGCGCCGCTGCCGACAACGAGGGTGTGGACGTGGTGGATGACGGCGGTGGTGGAAATCTTCACGGCGAACCCCTCCTTTGGGAAACTCACAATCTTCTGAGGCTGAATCCGCCGTCGGCGTTGAGCACCTGACCGGCAGCGTAGTCCATCAGGCCCGTGCAGCAGGCCTCCACCATGTCCGCCACGTCCTCGGGCTTGCCGAAGCGGGGGATGGGCAGCAGACCGCCGTCGATGAGCCGCTGGTACTTGTCGTGCACCTTCTCGGTCATATCGGTAGCGATGATGCCGGGGCGCACCTCAAACACCGGGATGCCCTCCGCCGCGAGACGATCCGCCAGCAGCTGGGTCACCATGCCAAGGCCTGCCTTGCTGATGCAGTACTCGCCGCGGGCGGTGGAAGAGGTGTAGGCAGAGATGCTGCCGATGTTGATGATGCGGGGGCGGTAGTCCTCGTCGATGGGACGCTGGAGCATCATGTTGGCGGCCAGCTGGCACATGAACATGGTGCCCTTGAGGTTGATGCCCAGCACCCGGTCGAAGCTCTCCTCAGTCATTTGGAGGACGTCCTCGCGCACCAGGGGCGCCACGCCGGCGTTGTTCACCAGCACGTCCAGGCGGCCGTAGGTCTCCTCAATGCAGCGGAAGGCAGCGGCGCGCTGCTCGCTTTCGCCGATGTTGCAGCCGATGTAGTCGATCTCCGCGGGCAGGTCGGCGGGGCGCTCCAGGCGGGTACCGGAGGCGATCACCTGGTAGCCGCGGGCATGGAGGCGCTCCGCGATGGCACGGCCGATGCCGCGGGTTCCGCCGGATACGAATGCGATCCTCACAGCTTGTACACCTCGCGATCATGGATGACGCAGCCCGCACAGCGGCCGGCGCGCAGCAGCACCGCGCAGTTGCCGCAGGTCAGGCAGACCTTGTCAAGCTTGCCCTGCTCCTTGAGCTGGTTGGGGAAGTCGGGGTTGGCGAAGGCCATGCGGCCAAAGCCCGCCATCGCGCAGTGACCGCCGCCCACCATACCGGCGGCCAGGTTGGGCGCGTACTGGCGCAGGTAGGAGAAGGCGCTGCCCAGGATCGGCAGATCCGGGTAGGCATGCTGAATGTCGCTAAGGCCCTTCATCACGCGGCCCAGGCCCTCGATGGGGTGCTCCGGCGGGACGTAATTGCCGTTGTCGTAGGGGCGGTTGACATGGGGATTCTTGTAGGGGTTGCCCATGGTGATGTTCAAAAGGGGCAGGTCGTACTGCGCCTTCAGCTCGCCGATGAGCCTGAGCGGCTCAGTCAGGTCGACCTCCAGGCCGGCGCCTTCCTTCATGCCCCAGCCCCAGGGATGCTCGAAGCCGTCGTAGGCGTTCATGCGGGAGGTGAGGAAGCCATCGCCGACGCCAGCCTTGGCCGCAGCAAAGGCGTCCTTGATGAAGCGGGTGCGGTTCTCATAGGAGCCGCCGTACTTGCCCGGACGGGTGAAGGCGCTGAGCAGCTCGCAGGCCAGATAGCGGTGGCAGCACTTCACGTCCACGCCGTCAAAACCGGCCTGGCGGGCCAGCCTGGCGGCGGGCTCGAAGGCATCGGTGAAGCGGCGGAGCTGATCGTCGGTCAGGATGCGGCTGCTGTCCAGAGGCGTCTCCTCCAGGGGCGGGCAGTTGTAGGCGATCATGGGATCCGGCACGCCGGTGGGCTTTGAGTAACGGCCGGAGTTGGTGGACTGCATGATGACGATGGGCTCGAAGCCATTCTCCTTCAGGCCGGTCTCCTTGATGTGGGCCACCAGGCGCTTGAAGTCATCCAGGTTGTTCTCCGTCAGGCGCAGCTGATGGGCGCTGGCACGTCCCTCGGGGACAGTGGCCACGGCCTCAAACCAGATCAGGCCCGCGCCGCCCTTGGCAAAGCGCTCATAGCGGCGCCAGGTGAGCTCGCCGGGGGTGCCGTCCTCCAGGCCGTCGGAGCCCTCCATGGGCTGCAGAGCGATGCGGTTGGCCGCGGTGTGCCTGCCCAGGGTCAGGGGCTGGAACAGGGGAGAAAGGTCCTCCTGCATGGGCAGGAACGCGCCCAGCTCCGCCGCCGTCTGTTCAACCTCGCCAATGGAATGATAGTGGAACTTCTCGTGCATCATGGCAGATCGTCTCCTTGTGTATCCGTAGTGAAAGGCCGATGGCCGTGTGTTTGGGTAAGTGCTTACATTATAGCACAGGAAGGCGCCATATTCAACAGGCGTGGGGCTCTTTCCCGCCTTGACCGGCAGCTTTTTCCATGCTAAAATGGCAGCAGAATCATCACCGATCAACACATCGGAGGACAGCGCTATGATCATCCGCAAGCCGCCCATGGGCTGGAACACCTGGAACACCTTCGGCCCCAATATCAACGAGCAGCTCATCCTGGAGTCCGCCAGGGCCATGGTGGATACGGGCCTGAAGGATGCGGGCTATGAATACATCGTCATCGACGACATGTGGTCCCTGAAGGAACGGGACGAAAACGGCCGCCTCCAGCCCGACCCGGTCAAGTTCCCCCACGGCATGAAGTACATCTCCGACTATGTGCACTCCCTGGGGCTGAAGTTCGGCATGTACGCCTGCGGCGGCTACCTGACCTGCGGCGGCTATCCGGGCAGCTACGGCCACGAATGGGAGGACGCACGCACCTTCGCTGAATGGGGCGTGGATCTGCTCAAGTACGACTTCTGCTTCCACCCCGCCTCCGTGCACAGCGCGACCATCTACCGCCAGATGGGCATCGCCCTTGCCAACTGCGGCCGGGACATCCTGTTCATGGCCTGCTCCTGGGGCGCGAATGACACCCGGCAGTGGATCCGCGAGACCGGCGCCCACACCTGGCGCTCCACCGGGGATATCAACGACTCCTGGACGTCCATCAAGGACATCGCCCAAAGCCAGATGCTGGCCCAGGAATACAACGCCCCCGGCTGCTACAACGACATGGACATGCTGGTGGTGGGCATGAACAACCAGGGCAATGTGTCCCTGGGCGGCTGCAGCGAGGATGAGTACAAGCTGCACTTCGCGCTGTGGGCCTTCCTGCAGAGCCCGCTGATGATCGGCTGCGACATCCGCAACATGGACGAGAGCACCCGCCGCATCCTGCTGAACCGCGACATCATCGCCCTCAACCAGGATGAATCCTGCCACCAGGCATACATGTGCAACAACCCCCTGCAGGCCTTCCGCGCCGGCGAGCGTCAGCCCTTCCCCACCCCCGACCGCAAGCCGGAGGATCCCTTCTACCACTACACCGATTACTGCCTGAGCCGCTCCATCATGGTGCGCTACCTGGCCGGCGGCGACATCGCGCTGATCCGCCTCAACTTCCGCGATCACTTGACCTCCGACGCGCCCACTGTGGTCACCGCAGACATGCTGGGTCTGCCGGAAGGCATGATGAAGCGCCTTCGCGTCACCGATCTGTGGACGGGCGAGGAGCTCCCCCTCATCAACAACACCATCCCCAACCACGGCATCCCGCCCCATGGCTGTCAGGTGTACCGCATCCGCATTGAAAAATGAACAAAAGCACGCCTCTCTCCATGAGGGGCGTGCTGCTTTGTTAAGGGATGAATTCCTGGGCCTTCTCCATGAAGGCGCGGGCGATGCTCACCACGCCGTCAATGCTCTGGGCGCTGTATCCGTTGGCGAAAACCACGATACACAGCCCGGTCTCCGGCTGAAAATACGCATTGCTCGAAAGGCCCTGCCAGCGTCCCTGATGACCATACCAGGCACCCCCGGGCATGCCCTCCACCCGGTTGATGCACAGCCCATAGGGGCTTTCCGCCCGGACGGAGCTACCGGAAACGAGGTGCTGCTCCGCCATCATCAGCTGCACGGTTTCTTCGCGAAGGAGGCGCACGCCCTCCAGCTCGCCGCCGTTTTCCAGCAGCATCACGATGCGGATGAGCCCGTTGGGGCTGATGTACAGCCCGCCGGAGGTAATGTTTGTATGCGCGCGGGGGTTGCAGGAGTCGTCATACTCGTGGAAGGTTTCGATCTCCTTGGCGGCGCTGCGGTAGATAGTGCCGTTTTTCTTCAGCTTGGCGGAAATATCCGACTGATCCGGCAGCAGCGCAGCATGGTAGGCCGCGTTGATCCCCAGGGGAACGAATACATGCTCCTGCATGTAGGTGTTGACGCTCTGCCCGGAGAGGGCCTCGATCATCGCGCCAATCAGGCCGCCGTTGAGGTTGGAGTACTCATAGGCCGTGCCGGGCGCCTTCTTCATAGAAAAGTAGCTGTTCTCCACCCGGAGCTTCTCCCAGTTGGGAGTGAGATATTGCGTCTCCTTGATGGAGGAGGTATGGCTGAGCACCTGGCGGATGGTGATATCCGCCTCCGGGAAGGCGGGGTTTACCACCGGGAAGCCGACGACGTCCTTCACCGGAGTATCCAGGGGGATGTCCTTTTCCTCCAGCAGATGCATCAGACCGATGGCGCTGACCATCTTGGTCAGCGATGCGGCGTGGAAGCAGGTATCCAGGGTGACAGGCCAGGTACGGGAGGCGTTCTTGTGGCCGTAGTCATAGCCATAGAGGATTTCCCCGTCCCGGGCGATAATGACCGCTCCGCCAACGACGTCCCTGGCCTGGAAGCGGCGGCCAGCATAGGCGTCCATCTCCGCGGCGGGAGATACTTCCTCCGCACAGGCGGACAAGCAGATCAGCATCATCAGCAGGGCAAGCAAGCGGCGCATAGGCAGCCTCCTTTGCGGGTTTCTGCCATGATTCTACCGCGTCCGCCGGATGAATGCAATACATGGGAATGAATTGTTACAATTCGCATTTTCCCCTGTACGCAGCCCAGGCGGGTGTGCTATAATACCCTCACAAGCATTGCGTCCAACTATATACAAAGGAGCGTGATTCCCATCAAGCCCCTGCCCTATCGTTATCGCCATCTGCCCATCGGCGGCGGCGGGTATGTGACCGGGTTCTTCTTCCACCCGACGGATCCCCGGGTCATGTACTGCCGCACCGACATCGGCGGCATGTACCGCTTTGATTATGATACACAAACGTGGATCAGCCTGATTGACCACGTGTCCCCCATGGACAACCGGGAGACCTGCCCCATCTCCGCCGCGCTGGATGCGGAAAAGCCCGGCAAACTCTACATCGCCAGCGGCCTGTGGGATCCCCAGAGCAAGGGCAAGCTGACCGTCTCGGATGATTGCGGCGCGACCTCCCGCAGCCATGAGCTGCCCTGCTTCGTGCATGGCAACCTGCATGGCCGCAGCGCCGGCGAGCGCCTCCATTGGGACAGTACAACCCTGTGGCTGGCCAGCCAGCGGGACGGCCTGTTCCGCTCCCGGGACGAGGGCGCGACCTGGGAGAAGGTTGCTTTCTTCCCGGAGACCGGGTGCACCTTCGCGGCGAAAAAGGGCAAGCTGCTTCTCATCGGCACGGAGGGACTGGCACGACGGGATGGCGACATGCGCGGGCCCAGCCTCTACGCCTCTTACGACGATGGCGAGACCTTCGTGCCCGTGCCCCAGCCGGAGTACATTCCCGTCGAGGGCAGCCAGCTCCACGGACTGGTGGCCCAGCGCTGCACCTTCGATGATGACTACCTCTACGTCACCTTCTCCGCCAACGGCCCGCGCAGCCAGAACGTCGAAAAAGGCTACACCTGCGACTGCGGCGACTGCTCCAACGGGCGGGTGGTACGGTACGCCCTTGACAGCGAGCGCCTCGGCCCGATGGAGGACATCACGCCCGAAGCGGGCAACTGGGGCTTCTCCGCCATGGATGCGAAGCACGGCATGATCGTCACTGCCACCACCCATCGCCAGCACCAGGACGGGGACGCCATCTACCTCTCCTACGATCAGGGCAGGACCTGGAAGCCCATCCTCCACGGGCTGCGCGAGGGCCGCATGGACTTCCGCCTGCGCTACATGCGCCCGGAATACAACGGCGGCAGCAACATCGTCCACTGGATGACCGACGTGAAGATCGACCCTCACCGCCCGGACGTGGCCTGGTTCAACACCGGCACTGGCGTCTTCCGCACGCAGAACCTGCGGGCTGACACCGTCGTCTGGCAGGACTGGTGCGACGGCATGGAGGAGACCGTGCACATCAACATCCACGCACCCGCCACGGGCCGGGTACAGCTGCTGGATATGATCGGCGACCTGGGCGGCTTTGCCTTCACAGATGTGGACAAGCACTGCGAGAACTCCTTCGCCAACGAAAAGGGCGACCGCTGGATCACCTGCCTGAGCTGCGACTGGCCGGACAACGACCCGGACCACATCGTCGTAGCGGCCCGCGGCAACTGGACGGGCAGGACGCTGGGCGGCCTGATCGTCAGCCGGGATGGCGCGCAAAGCTGGCAGCGTCTCCCTACCCCCACGGGCCTGGGCGATGAGCTGGACGCGCTGCTCAAGCGCATTGAGCGCCCCAACACCAACGCCGGCTGGGTGGCCGTCAGCGCCGACGGATCCACTTACGTCTGGGCCGTGGCGGACCGCATCTTCCTGCATGCGAAGAACCTCATCGTCAGCCACGACCAGGGCGCGACCTTCCGCCGCTGCACCGTGCTGGACATGGACGGGCAGTCCTTCACCGGCATGATCAAGCCCCTGGCTGACCGCTGCATGCCCAACGTCTTCTATGGCTTCGGGGACAAGGGCGAGCTCTTCGTCAGCACCGACGGCGGCGATACCTTCCGGCAGAAGGCGGCTCCTTCAGGCTTCCCTGCCGCGCACTTCGGCAAGGTAGACTGCGCTGACCGCACGGAAATCCGTGTCGCCGGCGGCGAACCGGGGGGCATGTACATCGCCACCGGATGCGGCCTTTGGAAGCTGTATTACGACGCCGAAACAGACGAATTCACCGGCACACGCCTGACCGCAGAGGGCGACAAGGCCTTCTGCGTGGGCCTCGGTCTGGGCCGGCCCGGCGGCGATTACTTCACCGAGCCCAAGGCGATCTACTTCAGCGGCGTCATTAACGGGGAATACGGTTTCTACCGTATTCGGCCATCATCGGGCATGAAGCCCGACGCTGGCTACGCTCTGCCAATGCAAGCATTGGCTATCGCTAGTCAGGGCAAACGCCCTGACCTCCCTCGCTTCGACGAATGCATGACCATCGAGCGCATCAACAACGACCAGCAGATGTTCGGCGGCATCCACTCCATCGACGGCGACAAGCGCGTCTTCGGGCGCTTCTTCCTCGCCACGGGCGCCAGCGGACTGCTATACGGTATACAGGAGGATTCATTATGAGAGTTGAGCAACATGGTTCCCGCATGATCATCCACAGTGGCATCACCCAGCTGTGGATCGACCCCTGGGGTCGCGACAGCTTCCGCATCCGCATGACCGGCGAGCCGGAGATGGACGCCCACGACTGGGCCCTCACCGAGCCGGTGGAGGCCATCACTCCGGTCGTCACCGTGGAGGAGATCGACACCACCGACCCCTGGTACAAAACCGAGGAGTACGCCCACTACCATCAAAAGGGCAAGGTGTACACCATCGTGAACGGCAAGCTGACAGTCAAGATCAACGAGGAGGGCTGGCTCAGCTTCTGGAACCAGAAGGGCGAGCTCCTCACCGAGGAATACTGGCGCAACCGCAACCGCATCCACCGGTATTCCACCTCGCTGCGCATCCCCGCGCGCGAGCTGAAGCCCATCCCCGGCACCACGGATTTCGCCCTCACCGCGCTGTTCGAGGCCTATGATGACGAGATGATCTTCGGCATGGGCCAGTATCAGGACAAGCACCTGAACAAAAAGGGCGCGACCCTCGAATTGTGCCATCGCAACTCCCAAGCCAGCGTACCCTTCTTCATTTCCAGCCGCGGCTACGGCTTCCTGTGGAACAACCCGGCCATCGGCACCGCCACCTTCGCCACCAACCGCACCGAATGGAAGGCTCGCTCCACCAAGAAGCTGGACTACTACATCACCTGCGGCGACACCCCGGCCCAGATCGAGTACAACTACACTGCCGCCACCGGCCGCACCCCCATGATGCCCGAGTACGGCATGGGCTACTGGCAGTGCAAGCTGCGCTACCGCACCCAGGACGAGCTAATGGCCGTCGCCCGCAAGCACAAGGCGATGGGCCTGCCGCTGGACGCGATCGTAGTGGACTTCTTCCACTGGACCCGCCAGGGCGACTTCAAGTTCGAGCCCCTGGATTGGCCCGATCCCGACGCGATGGTCAAAGAGCTCAAGGACATGGGCGTGGAGACCGTCGTGTCCGTGTGGCCGACGATTGACGAAAAGAGCGAGAACTTCGGCACCATGGCGGACCACGGCTACATCGTCCGCACCGACCGCGGCACCGATGTGTCCACCTGGATGGGCGCGACTCACTACTTCGACGCCACGCACCCCGGCGCGCAGAAGTTCGTCTGGGAGCGCTGCAAGGAAAACTACTACAAGAAGGGCATCCGCTGCTTCTGGCTGGACGAGGCCGAGCCGGAGTACAACTGCTACGAGTTCGACAACTACCGCTACTTCGCGGGTCCTGCGCTGCAGACCTCCAACGTGTACCCCGTGGGCTACGCCAAGGGCTTCTATGACGGCCTGAAGGAAGCGGGCGAAACGGAGATCATGTCCCTGACCCGCTGCGCCTGGGCCGGCAGCCAGAAGTACGCCGTGCTGGCCTGGTCAGGCGATATCTACTCCTCCTTCCGCGCCATGCGTGAGCAGCTGCAGGCCGGCCTCAGCATGCAGATGGCGGGTATCCCCTGGTGGACGAGCGACATCGGCGGCTTCATGGGCGGCGACATTTCAGATCCCGCCTTCAAGGAGCTGCTGCTGCGCTGGTTCGCGTGGGGCTGCTTCAACCCCGTTTTCCGCATGCACGGCGAGCGCTCCCCCTGGTACGAGCGGGAGCAGGAGTACCGCAACGGCGTGCGCCAGATGTCCTCCGGCCGGGACAACGAGGTCTGGGCCTTCGGTGAAGAGAACACACCCATTCTGTGCAAGTACCTCTTCATCCGCGAGCGGATCCGCCCCTACGTCCGCCAGCTGATGCAGGACGCCCACGAGACCGGCGCACCCGTCATGCGCCCGCTGTTCTACGATTTCCCGCAGGACAAGGCCGCCTGGCAGACAGAGGACTGCTACATGTTCGGCCCGGATATGTTGGTGGCTCCCGTGATGGAGCCCGGCGTGACCGAGCGCAGCATCTACCTGCCCGAAGGCGCGACCTGGAAGGACGCCTACACCGGCAAGGTCTACGATGGCGGTCGAACCGTCACCGTGCCCGCGCCCATCGATGTCATCCCCGTCATGCTGCGCGACGGCAAGGATTACCCGATTTACCACGAGTAAGCAGCAAAACGCCCCGGAACCATCGTCGTTCCGGGGCATTGCTTGTGTCAGGCCATGGCCATCATCCCAACCCTTTACAAACAAGCAGCCTGTATGGTATACTGAATTTTACGAATAATGTGGAGCCCCCTCCGCACGAAAGGTGGCGAGCACGCTGCAACTGCTGAAAAAGTACTGGAACAGATTGGGCGGAATCAACGGCTTGATTCTGATCCTGTATGTGACCTTCGCGCTGGCCTCCCATGCGGTGACGATCTATGTGGATTACAACAGGACATTCCAGTATGTGGCCCGCGCGCTGTGCAACTGCGCCTTCCTGGCCGCCGTGCTTTGCCCCCTCCTGCTGCGGAAAACGCAGGCAGTGACCATCAAAACGGATGCCTCTCTGACCCGCACAGAGCACCGCAGATGGATCGCCTGGTCCGGCCTCATCACTTCAGGGTACTTGCTGCTTGCCTACATCGCCCATTATCCCGGCGGCTTTGGCACCGACTCCCTTGTACAGTATGAGCAAGCCATAACCGGACATTACATCGACTGGCACCCCTTCCTGCACACGCTTCTGTTCTTCAAGCTTCCCCTACTGCTCAGCGGCGGCTGGACCGGTTCCATCGTGCTGTTCCAGCTCCTGCTGATGGCTGCGGCGATGACCTACGCCGTCCACACCGTGCTGCGTCATACCAACAAGACCGCTGCGCTGCTGACGCTGATTTTCTATCTGATCAACCCCAACACAGTCAACCTGTACATGTTCCCCGTCAAGGATAACGCCTTTTCCATCGGCGCGATCCTGCTCACCGCCTTCGCCGTGAACATTTTCTTTACGAAGGGCGAATGGATCAAGCATCCTCTGCGGGCGCTGGCGTTTGTCCTCGTCTTCGCCTGCACCACCTGCATGCGGCACAATGCCATCCTGTTCACCCTGCCGCTGCTCATCGCAGTGATGTTCTTCATCTCCCGCCGAAGCCGTCTGATTCTGGCCATTTTCAGCCTGCTGCTGGTGCTGACCGTAAAGCTCCCTCTGGCCAATGCGCTGGATGTAGAGGCCGCAGATCGGCGCAAGGTCGAGACCATGGGACTCCCGCTGAATGTGATCGCCGCCGTTGTCACCTATCACCCCGAAGCGCTGGACGATCAGACCCGAACCTTTGCATACCAGATTGCCGATCAGGCCATATGGGAGGAGTGCTACACCTACGGCAACTTCAACCACATCAAATCGGATGACCGGATCAACCTGAACACCGTCGAGGAATACAGCGTTGCCGACATTCTGAAAATGACGCTGTCCTGCCTGCGCCGCGCGCCCCAGGAAGCCCTGGCCGGCCTGGTGGCCACCACCTCCCCGGTCTATTCCCTGACAGATGATTACAACGCTGTCTTTACCGTACAGATCACCGACAATGACCTGGGGATCAAAGCCGGCGGCGTGGGTGTGATGGCCAGGCTGTACGCCTTCTTTTCCAACCTTGCCAGCCTGGTGCTCTCACATCTGGTGCACTTCATCGGCACCATGATGCTGCTGCTCATCTGCGCCATACTGGCCAAGAGCAATCTTTGGCGCTGGGCTGACTGGAAGCGCCTTTTCCTCGCCCTGCCCGTCCTGGCATACAACTTCGGCTCCATGCTGCTGATGACCCACCGCGGGGATGCACTGCGCTTCTTCCAGTACACATTCTATTTGATGCCCCTGTATCTGATCATCTTCCTGACCAACCGTAACGAAGGGAACAGGATTGACCATCCTGAAGACAAACAATGAAAAAAGCACTGATCATCGGCGCGGGGCCTGCAGGACTGACTGCTGCCTACGAGCTGCTGGATAAGGCTGATGACATCGAAGTGATTGTGCTGGAAGCCAGCCATTGCCTCGGCGGCATCTCCAAAACGGTAAATCACAACGGCAACCGCATGGACATGGGCGGCCACCGCTTTTTCTCCAAGGTGCCGGAGGTCAACGCATGGTGGGAGAAGATGCTGCCCACTCAGGGCGCCCTCCCCTATGACGACCAGCTGCTGGGCCGTACATCCACCCTGTCTCCCGGCGGCCCCGATCCCGAAACGGACGACCGGGTCATGCTGCGCCGCAACCGCCTGTCCCGCATCTATTTCAACTGCAAGTTCTTCGACTACCCCATCTCCCTGAAATGGGACACCATCCGCAACATGGGGCTGAGCACCACCTTCGTCGTGGGGATGAGCTACCTCAAAAGCGTGTTCTACAAGCGCCGGGAGAACTCCCTGGAGGACTTTTACATCAATCGCTTCGGCCGGAAGCTCTATTCCATGTTCTTCGAGCGCTACACGGAGAATCTCTGGGGCATCCATCCGCGGGAGATTTCGCCCGAGTGGGGCGCTCAGCGCGTCAAGGGTCTCTCCATCGCCGCCATCCTCAAGGATGTGCTGGGCCGGCTGTTCCATCAAAAGAACCGCCGCGTGGAAACCTCCCTGATCGAGGAGTTCGCCTACCCCAAGCTGGGGCCGGGCCAGCTTTGGGAGCTGACAGCCCAGGAGATCCTCCGCCGCAACGGCCAGATCATCATGAATGCGAATGTCGTGAGCATCCTCCGGGATGCAGACAACCGCGTCACGGGCGTTGTGTATGAGAATGAGCAGGGTGAAAAAATCCACCTGGAGGGAGATTACGTCCTCTCCTCCATGCCCATCAAGGATCTCGTTGCCGGCATGCATGACGTGCCAGCCGCCTGCAGGGATATCGCTGACGGCCTGATGTACCGGGATTACATGACCCTTGGCGTCCTGATTTCCCACATGAAGCTGGAAAACAAGACCAAGGTGCGGACGATTGGCAACATCGTCCCGGATAACTGGGTATATGTGCACGACAAGAACGTGCAGATGGGCCGCTTCCAGATTTACAACAACTGGTCTCCCTACATGGTGAAGGACGTTGATCGCACCGTATGGATCGGCCTGGAATACTTCTGTAACGAAGGGGATCGCCTCTGGTCGATGACCGATGAGGAATTCGCCCGCCTGGGCGTGGAGGAAATGGTCAGGATGGGCCTGATTGACAGCGCGGCCGAGGTGCTCGACTGCCATGCCGAGCGCGTCAAAAAAGCCTACCCTGCCTATTTCGGCGCCTACGACCGGATTGACGAGCTGCGCGCCTGGCTGGACACCATCCCAAATCTGTTCTGCATCGGCCGCAACGGTCAGCACCGCTACAACAACATCGACCACAGCATGTGCACCGCATTCGAGGCTGTCAAGAACATCCTCTCCGGCACAGACAGCAAGGAGAACATCTGGAAGGTGAATACCGAACAGGAATACCACGAAGAAAACAAGGCAGAGGATGAACGCGCATGAAAGAGTTCTGGACCCTGCTGACCCGTTTCGACCTGAAGGGGCTTCTCGTGCGGCCGACAACCAATCCCATCCTCCAGTTTGTCCGATATATCTTTGTCGGGGGATTCGCCACCATTGTGGACTGGGGCGTCATGTACCTGCTGACCGACGCCCTCCATATCCACTATCTGCTTTCATCCGCCTTCGCCTTCCTGGCTGGGCTGCTGACCAATTTCCTGCTGTCCAAATTGCTGGTGTTCAGTGCCAGCGGAAAGCGTTTCAGCGTCAGCATTGAGTTCCTCGGCTATGCCTTCATCGGCCTGATGGGTCTTGCCTTCACCGAGCTGATTCTTTACCTGATGACCTCCGTGATGGGCCTGCACTATATGCTCTCCAAGATCGCAGCGACCTTCATCGTCCTGTTCTGGAACTACTTCGCCCGCAAGATCCTGCTGTACCGCGACAATCCATAATGAAAGCCTCCTGCCGCAGCAGGAGGCTTTTTCGTATATTCATGCGCCGTAGAAGTTCTCCACCGTCATCCCTGTGATGTGCCGTGCGTCGTTCATCAGTTCAAAGCGGGGGGCAGCCAGCTCGCCGGGACGGTCCGGGAAATCCACAATGGTGATGCCCGTATAGTCCGGGCCCATCGCCTGGCAGGCAAGGGGGAAGGGCAGATTGAACAGGTGGGTCAGCATCACTGCGGTTTCTCCGCCATGACCGAAGGCTGCAATGGTACGCTTCGTATCACCCTGCACGCGATAGTACTGACCCTCCCGCACATAACCCAGGCTGGCCAGCCATGCATCCGCGCCGGCAGCCACCTTGTCGCAGCAGTCCAGCAGGCGGTTACGGCGGAATCCCGGGTGCTCGCGCCACTTCATGTCCATGATGGGCTCGCCCCGGGCGATCATCTCATCCACGATGGTCCAGGGGTGGCCGTTCTCGTAGGGCTTGCCATCCACATCACCCCATTGGATCTCCCGCATGAAGTCGCAGCCTACGACCGGGAGGCCGATGAGGTTCCCCAGGTGCTGGGCGGTCTCGAAGGCGCGCCCGCAAGTGGAGGAGTATATTGCTGCAACGCCCTCGTCCTTGAGGCGCAGGGCGACGGCCTCCGCATGGCGGTGGCCCAGCTCGGTCAAGCAGTCCTTTTCGTAATTCGGGTGGCCGTGGCGGACAAAGATGATGCGCATGTCGGGGCCTCCTGTCGTTTGTCTTTGCACCATGATAGCACATTTTCCGCCCTGCTGCAAGCCAATGCGCCCCTTGCACAGCAACCCAAGGCGCTGTATAATGTTGTCAAACATCCCGCAGAAAGGAACCTCCCGCCATGCGAAAGCTGCTTCTGACCGTTGCCGCACTGCTGCTCCTGTGCCTGCCCGTACAAGCGGAGCAGCCCCGGCTGACGCTGATGATCTACATGACCGGCAGCAACCTGGAATCCGAGTACTTTGCCGCCACCAGCGACATCCAGGAGATGGTCGCGGCCCGGTACAATCAGCAGCAGATCAACGTGCTGATCATGACCGGCGGCTCGGAAAAATGGTGGACGCCCGGCGTCAGCGCGGACAGGCTGTCCATCCACCGGCTCTCCCGCGCCAACCTCGTGCTGGAGAAGGACTATCCCCTGGCCAGCATGGCCTCCCCCAATCCGCTGACCGCTCTGCTGGATTACGGCTACACCACCTATCCTGCGGACAAGTATGCCCTGATCATCTGGGATCACGGCAGCGGCCCGGTGAACGGCGTGTGCATGGATACCCTCTTTGCCGGGGACATGCTGCTGCCTTCCGAGCTGGACGCTGCCCTGTCCGCCAGCCCCTTTGGCGAAGGGAACAAGCTGGAGTGGATCGGTTTTGACGCCTGCCTGATGGCCAACGCGGAAACCGCCTGCCTTCTGGCGCCCTACGCCAGGTACATGATCGCCTCCCAGGAGACCGAGCCCGGCCGGGGCTGGGACTACGCCTTCCTCAAGGGCGCGGAGCAGGATGTCACCGGCGCTGATACCGGCCGGCGAATCATCGACCTGTACTTCCAGTCCGCCATGACTCACACCCCGGGCAACAACATCACCCTGTCCCTGCTGGACCTGGAGAAGGCCGCTGCCATCCGCGAGACCTCCGACGCCCTCTTCACCGCCCTGAACATGCAGCTGACGGCGGACAACTTCTCCGCCCTGGCGGTGGAACGTCAGAATGCCCAGGGCGTTGGCCGCGCCGCCCAGAATGAATCCGACTACGACCTGGTGGATCTCAGCAGCCTGGCCAGCCACTATGCCGACTTCGTTCCCCAGGAGAGTCAGACCCTCGCCGCTGCCCTGGCGGACGCAGTGCTCTACAGCCGCTCCAACATCGAGGGGCTGAACGGCCTGTCCATCTACCACCCCTTCTACAACAAGGCCTCCTACCAGCAGAAGTGGCGGCAAGATTACCGCAGCGCGGCCCTGTCCCCCGGCTATCTGAAATACCTGGACACCTACAGCGGCATCTGGCTGGGCGAGCAGCTCACCTCCTGGAAGGGCCTGGAGCCCACCGCATCCGTCCATCCTGACGGGCAGAGCCAGACCATTCAATTGCAGCTGACCGCCTCCCAGGCGGAAAACTTTGCCTCGGCGGAGCTGCTGGTGTTCTCCGCCAGCCAGGACTACGGCTATGGCTTCCTCTACCGCGAGGCCCTCAATCCCCCGGATGAGAACGGGCTGCTGTCCATTTCCTACGCTGGCCAGCAGCTGGTGCACACCGATGCTGCGGATACGCCCCTCAACACCGGCCTCAGCTACTATCTGCGGGACGGGAAGATCGTCCTGGCCGGCACGCTGAGCCGCTACCGCGAGGGCGTATTCGAGGACAAGCCGATGTTTGCTTACCTCAGCCCCGCCGATGAAGAGGGCCATCTGCAGTACCTGTACATGGACGAGCTGGTGGATGGCTACCTCAACAGCCGCCACGGCGTGCAGCTGGAAGACTGGGAGAGCTTCGATGTGCTGTACAACAACCGCGTCCCCACCTACGACGCGGACGGCGCTGTCCTGCCCTTCGACGAATGGCAGGACAGCGGCTGGATCCTGCAGATGCCCATCGACCTGCGGGCCGGGATGCACTTCCGCTTCTCCCGCCAGCAGGCCAGCAACGATGACCTGGCTGCCATGCTGCAGATCCGCGACACCCAGGGCAACCTCCACATGACGCCGCTGATCCCCCTGACCCATCTGCTGTCCACGGAACTGGATGTGCCCCGGCAGGTGCTGCTGGACGATGCGTGCTGCACCCTCACCCTGACAGGGGCAGAGGTCATCCCCTCCGCGCTGGATCCGGTGATCAAGCTGCGGGTGGAGCTGCACAACAAAGCAAGCGAGCCCCTTGATCTTCACCTGGGCTACATGCAGGTCAACCAGACTGTTCCCCTGGCCACACCCAGCATTGACCTGCCCTACGACGGCGTCCCCAGCGGTGAAACCGCCCAGGCCGTCATCACCATCCCCCTGGAGGGCATTGCCCAGGCCCGCGCCGCCACGGTGGAGCAGCTGATTCTCTACGGCACCACCCGCCAGGGCGACTGGTCATCCGACTCGGTGCCCATCGCCACCACTGCACTTGCGCTGGACTATGATTTCAGCGGCATTCCCCTGGCCGATGAAGCAGCCCCCCTGGCCGTCTGTCAGGATGACGCGCTGACCATTGAGCTGCTTGGGCTGACCGTGGGCGCATCCTACGACAGCAACGCGCTGGAAGCCAGCATCCGCGTCACCAACCATACCGACGATCCGCTGGAGCTGAACCTCTCCGACTGCCGCATCAACACCTTCAAGCCCTACAGCCAGGGCTGCAGCCTGAACCTGCCCGCCGGCGCTACGGCGCTGGGGAACGTCCGCTTCACCAACAGCAACAGCCTTGGCCTCTTCGGCTACAACGAGCGCAGCTTCTCCCAGGACATGCTCAGCGATCTGCAGATCACCGCAATCGAATCCCTCTCCACCTGGTGGAATGTCACCCGCGGAGGCGACGTCTCCACTGCCGCTTTCCGCTTTGACCTGGCCGAGCCCTTCCCCTATGCCGAGCACCGCGCCACCCCCATGGGGCAGCCCATGGAGACTGTCACACTCTACGAGGGCGAAGACTTCTCCATCCGCCTGGCCGGCGTCGCCACCAGCTATGAGGTCAATATCGGCCTGCTGCTGGAAAACCGCACCGACGCGCCCCTGACCCTTGACTGGGACGGCTGCGCCGTCAACGGCGTTACGGACCACTTTGTCTGGGGCTGCAGCACCATCCCCGCCAACACCATCGTGCTGGATCACCTCTCCCTGGGCGCTGCGGAAGGCACGACCCTGCCGGATGATCTGCAGACCATCGCCCTGACCTGCACCGTCTCCAATGCTGACGGCACAGCGCTCTTCCGGGATGCCTACCGGATTGACGTGTGCGCTCCTGCCATCGCCCCGGGCCTGTTCTACCCCGATCAGCTGCACGCAGAAATCCTGGAACACAAAGAGGATCTGTACGCCCCCTTCCTCGCCGACAGCCTGAGCCTCCCGGAGAATCCGGAGCAGTACCGCGTGCGCATTGCTGCCACGCCCCTCTCCCCCGCCGTCAGCGCAGAAGCAACGCTCCTCATCCAGTATGAGGACTACTACATCCCCGTCGTACGCGGCATCGGGCTGACCCAGCAGGCAGACGGCTCCTGGAGCGGCGAATACAGCGGCCTGTACATTGGCTGGCCTGATCATCCGGCGGAGTTCTGGTACGCCAAGGAAACTGCCTCCCAGGGCAGCCTGACCCGCTGGGCTCTGGGGCAGCTGGTGTGCCTGAACTTCGATCACGACATGTTCAACTGCACTGATGCGGTAGTCACCTGGGATACCGAAGGCGGTGCCACCATCGATTTTGCCTCCATGCCCCACGAAACCGCCTTCCCCGAGTCCTACGCCGCATACGGCTTCAGCAGCCGAGCCCCCGTCTTCATCCCTGAGCATGATGCCCAAGGCCGTCTGCCCGCCTTCCGCGAGATGCCCCAGGCAAACGCCGCCTGGGAATGCAGCGTCGCAGGCCTGGAGCTGCCGCTGCATTTTGCCCTGTATCCTGCGGCGCATTACCCCGGCGAGCTGTACGTCCTGTACTCCTTCACCCTGGAGGACGGCAGCAGCTATTCCACCGAACCGGCGCCGTATGCGCAAGCTGCCCTCCCGGTAAAAAACTGATTTTGTACAGCCGTTTATATTGACAACGCTTGCCAGTTGGGTATAATGAAGTTAAGCGTGCCTGGCACTTTTGCTGGCACAGATCCGTACAAAAAGAAAGGAAGACTATTATGAAGAAGATCATTTCTCTGCTGCTTGCGGCCCTGCTGTGCTTCGGCTGCTTCTCCGCTCTGGCGGAAGATATTGACCTGACCGGCGTGGAAGCGAATGCTCCCGCTGCCAAGATTGCCGAAAAGCCCGCCCTGGACCTGCGTGATGCTGCCATGGCCGGCGCCGCTACCACCGATGTGGTCGAGGTGACTGACGCCTATGTCAGCGTGACCGCCAACAACGTGACCATCCGCTTCGACAAGCAGAAGGCCGGCGGCGGCTACATGGTTCTGACCAAGGACCTGATGGCCTCCCTCACCGACTACCTGCGCTATGACGATCCCTACTCCGTGCAGGACATCCTGCTCAGCAACGACATCAACATGCTGATCATGGACGAGTTCACCAAGGGCATCTACTATGTGTACTTCCTGGAGGCGGACGGTCTGAGCGCCCTGGTTGGCGACTTCAGCAGCCTTAGCTCCCGCAACCAGACCACCGTCGCCCAGAAGCTGGCCAGCTCCTCCACCATCGTGACCTACAACAACATCTCCTGGATCTCCACCGGCTCCATCTTCGCCACCATCGTGAATGGTCAGTATGTCTGCGTTGAGATCGACTCCGATGTTTCCCCCGCCGATGTTCCCTACTTCCTCGGCGCGCTGTCCGTCACCGCTGCCCGCTGATTGAGTCTGAAACCACTTGCGCACCAGTCCGCCTTCCTGCGGGTTGGTGCGCCTTTACTCATTACACCAAGGAGGATAACCTATGAACCGCAGCTTCAAGCGGATCCTGGCGATGATCCTGGCAGCCATTCTGCTGTGCTCCGTCTTCACCATCGCCCAGGCCGCCCCCGAAAAGAAGAAAATCACCGTGATGCTCTACATGTGCGGCACCGACCTGGAAAGCAACAACGGCCAGGCCACCCGCGACCTGGGCAGCATTCTGAATTCCCGTTACAACACCGATGAAATCAACGTGATCGCCCTGGCTGGCGGCACCTTCTCCTGGAAGAGCGGCTACTCCTCCGATGCGCTGACCGTCCTGAACGTCAGCGGCCGCCGTCCCCAGGTGGTGACCACCCTGCCCCTCAGCTCCATGGGCGACCCCGCCACCCTCTCCACCTTCATCGACTACTGCCACGCCAACTACCCGGCTGAGCAGTATGTGCTGAATCTGTGGGATCACGGCGGCGGCCCCGTCCGTCAGCTGTGTATCGACCAGCTCTTCAAGAGCGACGGCCTGACCACCACCGAGCTGGTCACAGCCCTGGACAACAGCGTCTTCAAGAAGAACCCCGTCGACCTGCTGCTGATGCATGCCTGTCTGATGTCTTCTGCAGAGATCAGCTATGCCGTGGCCCCCTATGCCAAGTACATGGTGGCCTCCGAGGACTCCTTCTTCGGCTTCACCTACGACTGGCTCTCCGGCGCCGAGAGTACGGACATCATTTCCTCCGCCAAGAAGCTGGTGGATTCCACCTTCCAGAGCAACGGCGATACCATCGCCCGCCAGAATGAGTCGGAGAAGAACTCCATCGCCCTGATCGACCTGAGCAAGATTCAGGCGCTGGTCAAGACCATGGACGCCTACTTCCCCCTGGTGGAATCCAAGCTGAGCATCGCCTCCTTCTCCCGCATGTCCGCCCAGCGCCGCGATTCTGCCTCCTTCGGCACCACCGAGAGCGGCGGCTTCAAGGGCTATGACCTGGTAGACCTGGGCGACCTGGTCAGCAAGACCCAGGAGGCGGCCCCCAAGGAGGCCAAGGCCGTCCTGACCGCCCTGGAGGAAGCCGTCATCTACTGCCGCGCCGGCAACGAAGGCTGCACCGGCCTGACCGTGTACCATCCCTTCGCCAACAAGAACTACCTGGAGGAGTTCATTGCCGTGTACAACGAGCTGGATTTCTCCGCCGGCTACACCGACTACATGCACCGCTTTGCCTCCCTGCTGACCAGCACCCCCCTGGCCAAGTGGACCGACCTGCGCACCGACCGCATGAGTGCCGAGAAGGCCATCCGAACCCTCTTCACCATGGGGCTGACCCAGGAGCAGGCCGAGCACTACGGCGATTCCCGCTTTGAGGCCCTCCTCCAGCACGAGGACGGCACCTACACCCTGGCCTACGTCACCAACAAGACCGCCCTGGAGGACGGCGCCCTGACCGGCGAGTTCGGCGGCATTGCCCTCTACGCCGTGGATCAGAACGGCAGCGCCCTCACCCCCGCCATTGACTACTCCGTCACCGAGAACGGCCTGTACGTCATCCCCTGCGAGCTGACCAAGAAGGGCGAGGAAGGCGTAGCGGACTACACCGCCCAGGCGCTGGTGTACTGTGCCTACGACGCTGCTACCGGCAAGCTGCAGCCCGGCCGCGTGTACCTCTGGAACGAGGCCATGAACGCCTACAACGGCTCCGTGGCGCTGAGCTTCGAGGAGTACGACGCCGTGAAGCTGACCGTGGAGCACCGCCAGGAGAAGCGCAATGCGGAAGGCACGCTGCTGCCCTTTGAGCAGTGGGACGTCGTCCGCAGCGAGAGCTGGGAAAGCGCCATCGACGATACCTGGACCTTCCAGATGCTGGAGGATACCATCGATACCGCCAAGCTCTTCGCCACCTTCCAGATTGCCGACAGCCAGAACAACCTCTACAACAGCGAGCTGCTGGGCGTCAAGGTGCAGCTTGCCGAGGGCGACGTGACCCGCGTCACCTACGATGACAAGCTGTTCGTCCTGGACAAGTGTGCGGTGACCATCAACGCAGGCCAGCTGCTGCTGACCGTCAACCTGCAGAACAATACCGAGCTGGAAACCGTGTACGAGCTGGGCGACGTTGTCCTCAACGGCACGGCGGTGGACGCTTCCGCGACCATCTATGGCTCTGGCGACAACTGGGGCCTGCTCCAGGGCGAAACGCAGTACGCCATGGTACCCGTCTCCCTGGCCAGCCTGACCGACCCCGTGCTGACCAGCATCACCTTCAACCTGAACTGCCTGGATGCTGCTACCAACGAGTCCAAGGGCGTCGTGCCGGTGGAAATCCTGCTGCATTGTGATCTGAGCGCGCAGTAATGTAAGCTGCGGCAGAAGGAATATCAGGTGAAAAGACTCTTATTGCTGCTCCTGGCTGCGGCATTGCTTCTGGGCAGTGCCGCAGCGGAGCCTCACATGCTCCTTGATGACCACTGGATGCGTCTGTGGGTGATGGAGTATACCCTGTCTGACGGGCAGATCAGCCTCCGCCTCCATGGCGAGAACACGGAGGTATGGGATCGGGAGATCCTGCTGTTTGCGCCCATGATGAACGGCCAGCCTGCCGCCTTCCGGCACGGATGGCCATCGGAGGAAATCTTGATTCCCGCCCTGTCAGAAGCAGACGCAGAAATCACCCTGTACGCAGACGATCCCGCCCTTTGGCCGGAAAGCATCTCCTTCCGCGTCATTGAGGCAGGCGAGATCACGGGCGAGGTGCAGATGTCCTTCCAGGACGGGAAGGCCGAGGTCCAGCCCGCCAGCTTCCTCTGGCAGGAGACGGAGCCTCCGCTGATTACAAAGGAGGTCATGACCCCCGACGGGAGAACGCCAATCCGCCTGCAGGATGCCCTCACTCCTGAAGAAATGGAGAAGCTGGACTACGGCCAGCTGGTCGTATGCCTGCGCCGCGAGGCAGATGGCCAGGAACAGCTCATCCCCTTCGCCACCATCCGGGCGGAAGCAGCGGCAGACGGCGCCATCAGCGCCTCCTACAGCGGCAACGCCGTGGTGTGCACCGCCGTCCCGGATTTCCCGCTGCTGATCACGGAGGAGCACCGCTATGGTCAGGCCTACCATGTCCGTGACCTGACATTTTCGGGGCCGTTCATCTTCTATGCTTCGCTGCTGCTGTCGCTGACGGATGTGTACGGCCTGGTTCAGGTCAACCAGTTTGAGCTGGAATCCTTTGATACAGGCCCCCTGCACGAGAATCTGCCCCTGGCGCTCTTCGACACGCTGCGCCTGTCCCGACCGGTGTACCAGGCCCAGGACGCTTCCTTCGCGCAGGTTGACGCCATCAGCCACAACCTGTCCTTGACGGAGCCTCTGTCCTTCAGCATCGTTCCGGCTGATTCACTGGGCGAGGTCGTGGCCTACTTCGAGTACTTCTTCCATGACTATACCGACGTCATCCATCCCCTGTTTCCCATACAAACCCACTGAACAAAAACCCGGAACCCCGCGCTGCCGCGAAGTTCCGGGTTTTCTTATGCCTTGTGGAAGAGGTACCTGCCCGCCTGCACGGTGACAGCCTTCTGGCCGGGGAGGACGATCTCTGCCTCCACGGGGGTGGTAATCTCGTAGCGCCAGACGCTTTCGATTTTCGTCCACTTGGAGGACACCAGGCCGCGCTTGGTGTCGATGGAGGCCTCCAGCCAGTCAAGGCTGTCCGTGGGCTGGGGCGCGATGCGGATGCGCTCGTAGCCCGGAGCGTCCTCCACCACCTGAATGCCCGCCGCCACGCCGTAGATCCAGTCCGCGACGGAGCCGTAGGCATAATGGTTGAAGGAGTTCATGTCGCGGCTCCAGAAGTTGCCGTCCTCCATGATGCCGTCCCAGTGTTCCCAAATGGTGGTGGCGCCCTTGGTGATGGGGTACAGCCAGGAGGGATATTCCCGGCGCAGCAGCAGCTCCCAGGCCAGGTCAGCGTGGCCGTATTCGCTCAGCACATGGAGGATGTAGGGCGTACCCACAAAGCCGGTCTGGAGCTTGCCTCCGTCGGTACGGACCTTGGCAGCCAGTTGGTCGGCAGTCTGTTGACGGTCCTCCGCCAGGCCGAAGTGCACCGCCAGCACCATTTCCGTCTGGGTCAGGTACTCGGGGAAGGCCTTGCGGAAGGCCTCCACGATGTCCGTATGCAGCGCCTCATACGCCGCGACGTCCTCTCCCAGGGCGTGACCCGCCTTGATCACCAGCTCGGTGGAGCGGGCGTAGAAGGCCGTGGCCACGAAGGCCTCCCGGCTGGAGCCCTTGTAACTGCCGCTGGGAGCGTCCAGGCCCAGCCAGTCCGCCCATTGCCAGCCTCCCACCCACAGCGGGGGCTGCTCGGTCACGCTGCCGATGTAGTCCACCCACTTCTTCATCGAGGGGAACTGGCGGCGGAGCATCTCGCGGTCACCATAGGCACGGTAGACCTCCCAGGGAACGATGGTCGCCGCGTCGCCCCAGGCGGCAGAGGCGTTCTCATCCTTTCCGATGAGCGTCCACACGTCAGGGATGACATTGCCCACATAGCCGTCCTCTCGCTGGTCAGCGATCAGGTCATGGAGCCACTTGCCGAAAAACTGCTCGGCGTCAAAGTTCATGCAGGCGGTGCGGGCAAAGACCTGGGCGTCGCCCAGCCAGCCCAGGCGCTCGTCACGCTGGGGACAGTCGGTGGGCACATCCACAAAGTTGCCCTTCTGACCCCAGATGATGTTGGAGAAGAGCTTGTTCAGCTCCGGATTGGAGCACGCGATATGGCCGGTGCGCCGCATGTCGGAGTGCACGGCGATGGCCGTGAAGCGATTCAAATCGACCTCGCCGGGGAAGCTGTTGACCCGGATGTAGCGGAAGCCGTAGAAAGTCAGGCGGGTCTTGTAGACCTGATGGCCCTCGCGGCAGGTGTAATGATACCGGCACTTGGCGTCACGGTAATTCTCGGTGTAGAAGTTACCCTGCTGGTCCATGACCTCGGCGAAGGAAACATCCACCACATCACCGGCATGGGCGTCCAGGGCAACTTCGAGGAAGCCGGTGACCTCCTGGCCGAAGTCGATGACGTTCTCTCCCTTGGGGTGGTGAAGACGCGGGCCGCCCGAATGCGCTCATGCTCGCAGATGGGTGCGCCCTCGTGGGGGATAAGGGTGTCGGTGGGGCCGTCGTAGAGCACGGCGTTGGGCTTCTCCGCCGGGACAAAGGTCGCGTCCACCACCTCGCCGTCGTAAAGCTCGGAGAAGCGCACGACGCCCTCGCTGGCCGTCCAGCTTTCGTCGGTGAGGATGACGTCCCGGGTGCCATCCTGATAGGTCAGCGTGAGCTCCGCAGTGATGGCGGCGGGCAGCTTCATCCGCTCGGTCTGAATGGTTCCTCCCCAATGGCGGATCAGCGGGCTGCGGTACCAGCCCTTGCCCACGGTGACGGTCAGCTCATTCTCCGCGCCGATGTGGTCAGTCACGTCCCAGGTCTGCACCTGCAGGCGCTTCTGGTAGGTCGTCCAGCCGGGGTTGAGCACAGTATCGGTGACGGGCTTGCCGTTGATCGCAGCGTCATACACGCCCATGGCGGTCATGCGCAGCACGGCGGACGCGACAGGCTTTTCTGTCCGGAAAGCCTTGGCGAAGCAGGGAGCCTGGCTGCCCATGTCGCAGGCCGGGGTGATCCAGGGAGCGATCCAATTCATAACGTACCTCCAGGGGGCTTCGCCCCGTTTTCATCTGACCTTATGATAGCATAAATCCCACAGGTTGGGAAGGTGATTTTTCTTTGACGAGTGAAGGTTTTTGGCGTATAATGAGAACATACATGAATCGTTCGACCAAGGAGGCTGCACATGCCCCGTGATATTCTCTTTGACCATGGCAACGCCCGTTTTTCCTACCGCATCTCCGCGCTGATCGTGCAAGGGAACCGTGCACTGCTGCAATGTCCTGTCGGCACCCAGGACTTCGCCTTTATCGGCGGGCACGTCGCCTTTGGCGAGACGGCGAAGGACACCCTCGTCCGGGAAATCCGCGAGGAGCTCCACACAGACGCCGTCATCGGTGAGCTGTGCGCCGTGGGTGAGGTGTTCATCGACTGGGGGAAGCTCCCCGACGGGACGCTGCGCCACTGCCATCAAATCGGATTGTACTTCCGCGCCACGGTGGACGAAAGCCAGCTGCCTGCAGCTGACAGCTTCTTCGGCTACGACGAGGCGGGCGACGAGAAGTATTCCATCGAGTACATCTGGGTGCCCCTGGCCGAGCTCCCCCGCCTGACCGTTTATCCCCCGGAGGTGGCGGCGCATTTGCTCTCCGGCAGCAAGGACGTGCTGCACTTCACCTACACAGAACTGCCTGACACAACCCGCTGGCCCGATTAAGGAGGCCCCTCATGGACGTCATCATCCGCAGCGCAATGCTCGCTGACCTGCCCTTCCTGGCGGAGCACGACCGCCACGTCACCCCTGCCGAGCTGGACAACCTGATCCGCCTGGGCCGCATCCTCCTCATCGAGGCGGACGGCGAAGCGGCGGGCTGGCTCCGCTGGAACCTCTTCTGGGACAACACGCCCTTCATGAACATGCTCTACCTGCTGGAGGGCTACCGGATGCAGGGCCTGGGCCGCGCTCTCGTGCGCCACTGGGAGCAGCAGATGCAAGAGCGCGGTTACGCCACCGTGCTCACCTCCACCCAGGCCGACGAGCCCGCCCAGCACTTCTACCGCCACCTGGGCTACACGGACGTCGGCGGCTTCCTCCTCCCCGGGGAAAGCTACGAGCTGATCCTCCACAAAGCACTTTGAAGCAGGAGTTCCCTGGCCCATTGACATTCCCGGTTCTCCGCGCTAAAATAGCCTCATCCCCATTACACACAAGCAGGGAGCTCACTATGACCTGTGACGATACCATCTACATGGCGCCCCTCCACCTGGCAGGGCGCCTCATCATGGAAAACGGCGGCGAAACCTACCGCGTGGAGGAAACCATCACCCGCATGGGCCACGCCTTTGGCTTCAACGAGGTGGAGTGCTTCGCCGTACCCAGCGGCATCTTCATCAGCTACCGCAAGGCGGACGGCGCCATCGAAACCGCTGTCAAGCGCATCCGCAAAAAGGGCATCGACCTTACCCGGGTGGACGCGGTGAATGCCGTCTCCCGCCGGATGGAGCAGGAAACCCTCTCCTGCGAGGAGGTCATGTCCCTCCTCCAGGAGATCGAGCACCGTCCGCCCAAGATCTCCCGCCTGGGCCTGGCCGCTGCGGTGGCCATGTCCTCCTTCGGCTGGGCAGCGATGTTCGGCGGCGGACTCATGGACTGCACCATCGCCTTCCTGGTGGCGCTGCTGGGCCAGGGCCTGGCCTTCGCGCTGGACAAGGCGGGCATGCGCTCCTTTGTTTCTACGCTCCTGGGCAGCTTCCTGGGTACCATACTGCCCATGCTCTTCCACCTGGCCACGGGGCTCCTCATGGTGGACCAGACCGTCGCTGCCTGCCTGATGCCCATGCTGCCCGGCCTGGCCATGACCAACGCCGTGCAGGATACCCTGCGCGGGGACATCATGAGCGGCATTTCCTCCGCGACCTCTGCGATCCTGACGGCTTCGATGATCGCCGGCGGCGCGCTGGTGGGTACCGCCCTGTTCCGACTGCTGACGGGAGGTGTGCTGTGATGAACCCCATCCTGGAAGCATTCATCAAGCTGGCCTCCAGCTTTGTGGGCACGCTGGGCTTCGCCATCTTCATGCACGCCCCCAAGCGGGCCTGGCTGCCGGCCAGCACCATCGGCGGCGTGGCGTATTTGCTGTACTGGGCGCTCATGCAGATGGGTCTGAATGATCCGACCGCGATCTTTATCGGTGCGCTGCTGGGCAGTGTACTTGGCCAGTACTGCGCCCGCCGGATGCGCATGATCGCCTCCATCTTCGTGCTTTTGTCGATGATCCCCCTCGTCCCCGGCCTCGGTCTTTACCGCTGCATGCACTACCTGGCCCAGGAGATGTACTCCGCCGGCGCTGACGCGGGCGTCCGCGCGATGGTGGACGTGGTGATGATCGCCCTGGGCCTGGCGGTGGGCAGCTTCCTCTTCCGCCTGGTGGCGGGCGCCAAGCCCCCAAAGGAGGCCGTCAAATGAGCATCACCCTGATCGCCATGGGCAAGATGAAGGAAAAGCCATACCGCATGATGGCGGACGAGTACCTGAAGCGCCTGAGCCGCTACGGCAAGGTGGAGGAGATCGAGCTCCCCGACCTGCCTGAGCCTGCGAACTCCTCCCCCGCCATCGAAGCGCAGATCAAGGAGAAGGAGGGCGACGCCATCCTCTCCCGCATCAAGCCCTCTGACTACGTCATCGCCATGACCATCCCCGGCAAGCAATGGGACTCCCCCGGCCTTTCCCGCCACCTGGACGAGATGATGACCCGGGGCAACTCGAACATCGTTTTCCTCATCGGCGGAAGCCTGGGCCTTTCCGACAAGGTGATCGCCCGTGCGGACGAGGAGATGTCCATGTCGAAAATGACCTTCCCCCACCAGCTGGCCCGCGTGATGCTGCTGGAGCAGCTCTACCGCGCGATGAAGATCCGCAGCGGTGAACGCTACCATAAGTGAGCCGGGCTGCTCCCGGCAGGCAAAACGCCCTTCCTGTTCATGCAGGGAGGGCGTTTGCTGTTCAAACGGTGTACTTTTCTTTACAACCCCCGCCAAATCAGGTATAATATAATAATCCCCCTGCGCAGCGCCGGGAGCCACGGCACCGGACGCATCCCTGCAGGGGGCGGCAACCATTTCCCTTACAACGACAGGTACCGCAACGGACCTGAACGGAGGTAAAGCATGAAAAACACAAAGCTCTACAATTTCGTCCTGCTGGCGCTTTTTGTAGCACTGGAGCTGGTCTTCCGGCTGATCGGCCTGGGCCGCGTGCCCATCGGGCCGCTGAACATGTCCTTCCTGACCGTACCGATTGCAATCGGCGCGATGCTGATGGGCCCTGTGCAGGGGATGATCCTCGGCGCAGTCTTCGGCCTGTGCAGCCTGTGGGACGCCGTCACCGGTGCCGGCGGTATGACAAATATCTTCTTCGGTATCAGCCCGGTGCACACGGTCATCCTGTGTGTGGGCACCCGCGCGCTGATGGGCCTGGTGACCGGCCTGATCTTCAAGGCCATCCGCCAGATCGACCGTACCAACACCATCTCGTACTTTATTGGTGCGTTCGCCGCGCCCTTCCTCAACACGCTGTTCTTTATGGGCTACATCGTGCTGGCCTTCTACGGCACAGAATATGTGCAGGGCCTGGCTGCCGACAAGGGCGCCGCAAATCCGCTGATGTTCGTGGTGCTGCTGGTTGGCCTGCAGGGGCTGATCGAGATGGTGGTCTGCACCGTCACCGGCGGCGCTGCTGCCAAGGGCGTCGCTGCAGCACTGAAAAGATAACGGAGGCACAGTATGATTCTCACTTTGGATATCGGTAATACCAACATCAAAACCGCCCTCTTTGACGGCGACGAGATGGTGAACTACTGGCGTCTGTCCACCAGCATCACCAACACGTCGGACGAGTACGGCATCACCATCATGAACCTGTTCCAGCATGCGGGCCGCAACCCCAAGGACGTGGAGGGCATCGTGATGTCCTCCGTCGTGCCCACGGTGAACTTCACCATCGAGCACATGTGCCAGAATTACTTCGGCATCACCCCCATGGTGATCGGCCCCGGGGTGAAGACTGGCATCAACATCCGCTATGAGAATCCCCGCGAGCTGGGCAGCGACCGCATCGCCAACGCTGTGGCCGCCTTCGATGAGTACGGCGGCGACAAGCCGGTCATCTTCATTGACTTCGGCACCGCAACCACCTTCGGCGTGGTGGCAAAGGACGAGAAGTCCGATGCGGGTGCCTTCCTGGGCGGCGCGATCTTCCCCGGCATCAAGCTGGCGTCGGAGGCCCTCACTTCCGGTACCGCCAAGCTCCCCCGCTTCGCCCTGGCCAAGCCCGAGCACGTCATCGGCCGCACCACCCTGACCAATCTGCAGTCCGGCATGTTCCACGGCTATGTGGGCATGGTGACCAACCTGGTCAAGCGCATGAAGCAAGAGCTGGGCGGCGAGGCGCTGGTGGTCGCCACCGGCGGCATGGCGGTGCTTCTGGCGGAGGAAGCCAAGGTCATCGACAAGCTGGACGGCCTGCTGACCCTCAAGGGCCTGCGGCTGATTTACGAGAGAAATAAGTAAAATTCAGGCTGTGCATGGCTTGTTGTTTCCACCTCATCACCCGCTGCGGCGGGAGCTTCCCCTCGAGGGGAAGCCAAGATTGGCCTGCGTGTTAGCCTTCCCCTTGAGGGGAAGGTGGATTCGCCGCAAGGCGAAGACGGATGAGGTGGACGCTCCACTTATACGAACTTCACGGAGGACACACACATGAAAGAAGTGATCATCGGTTTCCTGGGCTGCGGCAATGTGGGCGGCGGCGTGTGGAACCTGCTGGATAACTTCCGCAAGGAGATCGCCCACCGCAATAACGGCCTGTCCATCAAGGTCAAGAAGGTGCTGGTGCGCGATGTGAACAAGGCCCGTTCCTGCGCCGTGCCTGCGGAGCTGCTGACCACCGACGTAGAGGAGGTCGTCTCCGACCCCGATATCTCCATCGTGGTGGAATTCATGGGCGGCGAGCAGCCCGCCACGGAGTACATGCTGCGCGCCCTTCGTGCCGGCAAGACCGTCGTCACCGCCAACAAGGTGGCTCTGGCGCTGAACTGGCACCGCCTTCAGGCGGAGGCCCAGGACAAGAACGTCGGCCTGTATTATGAGGCCAGCGTCTGCGGCGCAATTCCGATCATCAACGTGCTGCAAAACTCCCTGCAGGCCAACCGCATCGGCCACATGATGGGCATCATCAACGGCACCACCAACTACATCCTCTCCCGCATGTATGAAAACGGCGAGGACTACCAGGACGTGCTGGGCGATGCCCAGCGCCTGGGTCTGGCCGAGCCCAATCCCGCGGCGGACGTCGAGGGTCTGGACGCGGCGTACAAGCTCTCCATCATGGCCAGCCTGGCCTTCCATGGGCGCGTGCCCTTCCCCAAGGTGTACACCGAGGGCATCACCAAGCTCACCGCCATGGACATCTCCTGCGGCAAGGAAATGGGCTATGTATTGAAGCTCCTGGCCATCGCCAAGCGCGAAAACAACACCGTGCAGGTGCGCGTGCATCCGACCTTCCTGCCCGCAACGCATCCGCTGTCCTCCGTCAACGGCAGCTTCAACGCCGTGTACCTGCAGGGCCACGCCTGCCAGGAGATGATGCTCCAGGGCCGCGGCGCCGGCGATATGCCCACCGCTTCCGCTGTGGTGAGCGACATCCTGCGCGCTGCCACCGCTGAGATCCACCTGCACCCCACCTTCGCCAACACGGCGGAGGCCGACCCCTCCCTCATCTTCAATGACAACTGGCAGAGCCAGTACTTCATCCGCCTGTCTGCGGAGGATAAGCCCGGCGTGCTGGCCAAGATCGCCGGCTGGCTGGCCCAGAAGGACGTCTCCATCGCCACCATGCTGCAAAAGGGCAAGGCCGACGACGACCGCGTGCCGCTGATCATCGTGACCCACGCCGCCCCGGAGAAGTCCCTGCGCAAGGCGCTGGAGAGCTTTGATGCACAGCTGTGCACGGTGGAGAGCGTTATCCGGGTCGAAGCTTAAGGGGGCTGCCCCCGCGGGCAACTCGCGATTAAGTCGTCTGCTCCTTTTGAGACCTACCGCGCGTATATCGGGTCTGAACCCATAGTTGACTTGCCGCGCCCTCATGGCGCGGGCGATAAGGAGGTCTGTACCTTGCGCCAGATTGAATTGCACCGCATTTACCGCCACTTCAAGGGTGACCACTACCTTGTGGAAGACCTCGCCACCGACTCCGAAACCGGCGAGATGGTCGTCATCTACCGCAAGCTCTACGGCGACGGCAGCCTGTGGGTGCGCCCCCTCAGCATGTTCCTGGAGCCCGTCGATCGGGCGAAGTACCCCGATTGCCAGCAGGAATACCGCTTCGAGCTGGTCGAGGTGGAAAGCACGGCGCACAAGTGAAACAATGAACCCCGACAGGATTTGCTTCCTGCCGGGGTATTCGTTTGCCTTCCCCTCAAGGGGAAGCCTTTTTACTGCAGTTCCGGCGGAATGCCCTTCACTCCCCACAGGTCAGATTGATGGCGCTCACGCTGCCGCTGCACTCGATCCGGTTGGCCTGCAGATTGTAGCAGTCATAAATACCACTGCACACGATGTTGCCGCAGGCATTGATGTTACCCGCCGTCACATTCCCCTGGGCTCGGACGTCGCCGTTAATCTGCGCGCACTCAATGGACTGGTGACACACCACATCCCCGTTGATGGAGCCATCAGCCATGACATGACCGTACACCTCCACCTTGAAATACTGCGTGCGGTCGTTGCAGTTTCGGGGGAAGGCAATCTCGATGGGCGGATCGTCAGCCGATATGCGCGGCGTGACCTCAATCACCTGCCTTCCGCGCATCTGGACGATCCGGATCACGTCATCGTCCTTGACAAATGGGATGCCCGCAGCCAAATCGGCCGCCTCGTCCGCAAACAGAGCGTCGATTGACACACCGAACAGCGCCGCAATGCCCGGCAGCAGCCCAATGTCCGGCGTGTTAGCTTCGTTTTCCCATTTGGAAACCGCCTGATAGGATACGCCAAGCTGCTGCGCGACCTGCTCCTGGGTAAGCCCCTTACGCTGGCGCAGCGCACGGATATTCTCTCCGATCTTCATGAGATCGCCTCCTTCTGACCCCATCATAGCATGCTCCCGGAGGCTTTTCAATAACGTGCTGCGCTTGTTGCTCAACCATTGCTTGAGTTCGGCCGAAAAAAACTCCACCGTGAACAAACCATCCTCTCGCTGCGTCTAATAAGTGAGCGCATTTCGGCATCCGCTGCCAAAACTTTTCCCGCCCCGTGGGAAGGATTTCCACCCCTGCATCGTTAATTATACGTAGACCCCCCATGAAGGAGGACTATTTCTGATGCTCAAACGGATTTTAACCGTGCTTCTTTGCGCGCTGCTGCTCCCTGCCCAGGCGGAAGAGACAGCCCCCGCCACCCTCATCAACACCCCCGGCCGCGAAAGCTGCGGCAAGCCCAACTGCTTCTGGGAGACGGAGATGGATTTCCGTAACGAGGAAGCCATGTGGGCCATGCTGACCGCGCCGATGACGGTGGTGGACGGCAACTTCCGTGCCCAGGCGGACGTCTTCGCTGAGCCGGATGAGAACAGCAAGGTCATCGCGGATGTGACCCGCTCCACCCAGGGCGTGCACGTCCTGGAAACCCTGGACAACGGCTGGACGAAGATCGAGCTGTATTCCAGCTCCTTCTCCGGCAGCCCGGTGAAGGCCTACAACGTACTCACCACCGGCTATATCCAGACAGAGCTGCTGCGGGAGGTGGAAGTCCGCACGGAGTTCGCCCTCATCGTGGATAAGCTCACCCAGCGGCTCTACATCTACCAGGACGGCAAGCTCTTTGACGAGCTGCTGGTCTCCACGGGCCTGCCCACCAAGAAAGACCCGGAAAACGAGACCCGCTCCGGCGAGTACCTGCTCTACAGCGCCACCGGCGGCTTCTGGTCCGGGGAGCTGCTGTGTAACTACGGCATCCGCTACAACGACGGCGACCTCATCCACGAGGTGCCCCACATCCCGCGGGAGAGCGGCGCCTACTACGGCCGCACCGAGCCTCTGCTGGGCCAGCGCGCCAGCCACGGCTGCATCCGCGTGCAGCGCAAACGCACCGAGAACGGCGTCAACATGCGCTGGATCTGGAACAACATGAAGGACAAGATGAAGACCCGCCTCATCATCTGGGAGGACTGGCAGGGCCGTCAAATCGCCATCCCTGACGCAGAAACGCCCCTGTACTACAACCCCAAGGGCGGCAAGGACTACCACGACAGCCCCACCTGCTACGGCGTAACGGACAAGTACGAGCCCATGACCGCCTTCAGCTGGGGCGAGCTGGAGACGGACGCCTACAAGAAATTGAAGGTCTGCGTCTACTGCAACCCGCCGCTGCGGGAGGCCGCGATCGCCGAGATCAACGCTGCATATGCTGATACGCCGGCGCATCCTGCAGGCACGCCCCACTGGCGCACCCTGATCGAATCAAAATAAAGCAACGCCGCATTCCCAGCCTTCACCGGGGATGCGGCGTTTTGTTTACTTGATGATGGTCAGGTTCTGAAGGACTTCTTCGGCCTCAGCCAGCATGGTCGCCTCATCCGGCACCTGCTCATAGGGCACCGTGCCGCTGCGGAAGGTGGCGGACACGCAGGCGTTGCCGGCGTCGAAGTAGAAGCTCATGTGCGCGATGGCATTGCCCTCGCCGTAATAGGCGGACTCATCGCTGACCAGGTAGAGCGCCGTGCACTCCTGGCCGCCGATGGTCAGCGTGCGGGGCTCGCCGGCCTCCTTGTGCAGCCCGTAGGCCAGGATGGTCGCGGGGTAATCCACCGCTGCGATACCCTTGGCGCCGGTGACGTACACATCCTGCACGGGAGCGCTTGCATCGTCCGCGATGCAGAAGAAATCCTGCTGCACGCCGTCCTTGTACAGGGAGTAGCTGTCGCGGGTGTAGCCTGCGGGGATGTTGAAGTCCGCCAGATGCTCGTAGCGGTGCTCCTTGCCGGAGGCAGAGGTGTCGATAATCACCCAGTTGTCCTGCTTGTCCCGCAGGGGAGCATTGAGCACGCCGGCGAGCAAGCTCGCCGCCACGATCACGGCAACGATGGCTGCCGCCGCGGTGAGCGCAAGCTTGGTATTCGCCTTCAGCCAGGTCTTGACCTTGCCGGCCACTTCATCCTTCTTGGCATCCAGCGCCTTGCGCTGCTTCGCCTGGGCCCGCTGACGCTCCGCCTTTTCATAATTTCTGCGAGCTTCCTCGCTGCGGAAGTGCTTGCTGTCGCTCATGGGATTCATCCTCCTGAAATGGCATTCTCCCCTATGATTCGCCGCCAGGGGCGTAAATTCCTGCCAGGTGCTGAACATCCGAAGGAAATGCGCATTTTTGTTTGACTCGCCTCTTCAGTCATGGTAGAATAAGATGTTATTCACTCACCATCAGGAGCGCCCATATGAATCTGAACAAGCTGTTTTCCAACATGTCCGATATGCGCACCCGCTATGCCCTCCGCCTGGTGGGCCGGGTGATGGTGCTGATGATCGGATTGCTGTTTTGCATCTACGACCCTGGACAGTTTGATGTGCTGCGGGGGACAAACTTCTTCCGCTCCTTCACCTGGCTGCACCTTTTGTGGGGCATCTGGGTGATCGACATGGCCGCCCAGCTCTTCCCCCTCAAGGCCCATATCTCCCTGGGCAGCCAGAAGCTGTGGAAGATGCGCTTTCATCCGCTGAAGGAGAAATTCTCCGCGGAAGCCCTCAAGAAGCACATCCTGTCCACCACCCGCGCCGCCTACAAGGTGATGCTGGTGTGGATTTTGCTGATTGCGGCCATCGGCATTCTGTACTACCAGGGCGTGATGTCGGACATTGCGCTGTTCATGACCACGGTGATCTTCTACGTCTGCGACCTGATCTGCGTGCTGATCTGGTGCCCCTTCCGGCTGATGATGGGCAACCGCTGCTGCACCACCTGCCGCATCTTCAACTGGGATCACCTGATGATGTTCTCGCCCCTGCTGTTTTTCCCCACCGTGTACTGCTGGAGCCTGCTGGCGCTGTCCATCGCCTCCTGGCTGGTGTGGGAGATCTTCGTCTTCCTGCACCCGGAGCGCTTCTGGGAGGGCGCCAACGCAGCCCTGACCTGCGCTTCCTGCACGGACAAACTCTGCACCCAGTACTGCCGCAAGCTGCGTCCCAAGAAGGACGCCACGCACTGACCACGGAGGTATCCCATGACCCCACTCACCCCCAGATTGCTCGTCTGCGGCGTCTTCGGGCTGGTCTACGGCCTGTTTGCCTATTTCTTCATGCCGGATTTCCCCGACGCACCCCGCTGGGCGCTCATCGGCGGCCTGGCCGCCTTCGGGGGACTGCTGCTCTTCATGACCATCAGCGATGACCGCCGCACCCGCCGCTATGAAAAGGCGGAGAAACGCCTCCCCTGTGTGCCCACATTCTGCATGGCGGCCAATCTCCGCGAGGAACGGAAGGTCTCCGGCGTCAATGTGTACCTGTGCGGCACGGAGATCATCCTGATCAACGTCTCCAAACGGGAGCCGGTCATCACCCGCCTTCCCCGGCACGAGCTGCGCAAGCTGATCCTCGTTCCCCCGGTGGAGCTGCGCCTGGAAACCTATGACGGCACCCGTCTGCTGCTCCTCAGCCCTTACATGGAGGATTTCATCCGCCACCTACGCATGGGCGGATGGCCGGTGGATGGACAACCCTCATAACAAGACCGCCCCCCGGAGTCCTTCCGGAGGGCGGTCTTTCGTTTATCAGAGGGGGCAGAGCTCAGCTAAAGAGGGACTCGTCCATGATCCAGTCCTTTTCAGCATAGGCCAACAGGATATTCTTCTTGCCCTCCAGTTTGACCAGGCAGAACTGGTCGCCCTCAGTGGTCATTTCATATTCATCCTGCGTGCAGGAATAAAGGCCTGCATCACCAAACTTCAGCTCGATGGTTTCACTTTCACCCTCAATGCTGGGAAAATAGCACTTGGCCATGCACTCGGCCCGCATCAACTGGTAAGCACACCGGGTTTTGCGGTATGTGCGTGATTTATCCGCAAGATCTGCCTCGATCCGCGCCCGGGTGAGCACCTCCCGGCGGGCTTCGGCAACGGATTCTTTCAGACCCATGCCGCATATGTTCTGCACATACTCGCGTTCATAGTCCATGAGTTCGATCGACATAGCCGACCGCTCCATGCGGGAGATTTCAGGTGAAGTAACAGCAAACACCAGCGCCTGCTTCAGGTTGCCGCCGAAATGTTCCACGGCCAGTTCTTCGATTTTCCGCAGGGGCTTGCCGCCATCCCGCTCTACGAAGATCTCATTTTCCGCAAAGGCCGCAAAAACCCTCTTTCGCTGTTTGGCTGCGATCACGACCCAGATCACCAACTCCGCGATCGCCGCATGCAGCAGGTGCATCCCAACAAACAACGTCCACAGTGCATCGTCCCGCTCATGCAGAACGAGCATTACGCAGCATCCAGCCAAAATCGCCAAACAAGAAAGCAGTACCGTCCCTGCTACCTTGTTCGTCCGTGCGGGCTGTATGGCCTTGAGTTCTTTGGTCGTCATGACAAATCCCTCCTAAAAAACTGCGGCGCATTCACATGGAATACGCCGCAGCGGAATCAGCATAATTACACCAGCTTGATGCCGCTCTGCACCTGCTCCTGCTCATAGCGAGCCTTCAGACCCGCAATGCGGTCGGAGGGACTGAGCAGCTTGGACAGGGAACGGTCGTGGTTCAGGGTGGCGATGATGTAGGAGATGTACTTGGACATATCCGCCTCGATGAACCAGGGGGCCGCCTGCAGCTCGGGGGTGCGGTAGGTCAGGTTGGTGGAGATGACGCCGTCGATCAGGCCCTCTTCATAGGCCTTGTTGTACAGCTCCAGGCCATTGGTGAACAGGGGGAAGGTGACCGCCGCAAAGATGCGGTTGGCATTGCGGGACTTGAGGTTGCGGGCCACGTCGATCATGGACTCGCCGGAGGACAGAATGTCGTCCGCCACGAAGATGTCCTTGCCCTCCACATCATTGCCCATGTACTCGTGGGCGACGATGGGGTTGCGGCCGTTGACGATGCGGGTGTAGTCACGGCGCTTGTAGAACATGCCCATATCCACGCCCAGGACGGAGGCATAGAAGATATTGCGATCCAGCGCGCCCTCGTCGGGGGAGACGATCATCAGGTGCTCCTTGTCCAGCTGGAGGGTCTTCTCCTTCTTCAGCAGGGCCTTGAAGATCTGGTAGGAGGGCATCACGTTCTCGAAGCCGCCTTCGGGGGTGGCGTTCTGCACGCGGGGGTCGTGGGCATCAAAAGTGATGATGTTGTTAACCCCCATGCGGTCCAGCTCCTGCAGCATCAGCGCACAGTCCAGAGACTCACGGGAGCTGCGGCGGTGCTGACGGCCACCGTAGAGCATCGGCATGATGACGGTGATGCGCTTGGCCTTGCCGCCCACGGCAGCAATGGTACGCTTCAGATCCATGTAGTGATCATCGGGGGACATGGGGACCTTCTGGCCGTACATATCGTAGGTGCAGTTGTAGGCGCCCACATCGCAGAGGATGTACAGATCCAGACCACGGACGGAGTCCTTGATCAGGCCCTTGCCTTCGCCGTTGCCAAAGCGCGGGCAGGAGGTACGGATCAGGAAGTCCTCACGGCCCATGCCAGGCGCGGTGGTCATATCGCCGGGGATGGTCGTGGCCTCGGCATGCTTGCGCCACTTGAGCAGCCACTGGTTCACCTTACCAGCAATCTCCTCGGTGCCGCGCATGGCGATCAGGCCCAGCGGGCCCACGGGGGTGGTCAGAAAGCTTTCCTCATTCCAGGTACTCACGAAATCAGTCACGCCGAATTACCTCATTTCGTATCGTCAAGCATTGACCATTCACGCGCAGCACAGCCTTTGCTGAACGCGCAGTTGTTCAACGCAAATAAGACGGAACAAAAACGTTCCACTGTGTATTATACATGATTTTTCGCCTGATGAAAAGGGGGAAAATCAGAAATGGCGAACGTTTTTTGCAGCCTTTGCAAAACGGTGCGCATCCGTCCGGATAGCACATAACAACAGCAGACATTTTCCGGGGAATGGCGGGAAAAAGGCGAATGTTTCCAATATGGGATGGCTGCTCATATCGCTGAACGCCTCACCACCCATACACAACTTCCTCCTCCCGTTCTCCGCGCCGCCAGTCGTCCGGCTTGCAGGTGGCGAGGTAGATGTCCTCCGCAAGGCAATCATCCGTCACAGAAAGCATCTCCACCCACGAGAGATCCTCCGTGACATAGTAGAGCGTCAAATCCACCACACGGACGCCTCCACGCGCAAAGCAATCTCCGAGGATACGCAGATATATCTGCGGCTGCAGCTGCAGCTGGATCTGCACATGATCGAGGTCCACCCATATATCCGGCAGGATACCGCCCGTCCACCTGACGTTCTCCACCGTGAACGCGATGTCCTGATAGTGGGACAGCAGCAGGTCATTGTGCCATTTCACCTGCAGCGTGTCTCCCGCAGGCGCGAAGTGGCACAGCATCAGCAGTCCGTCAGGGCGCACCATTGCTGCAAATGCGTTGTATTCATCCCAGGCGACGACAGGCGCACCGTCCTTCTCTGCCACGGTAGAACCCGCCAGGGAGGTGTCTGCAAGGGCTTCCTCGCAGGCCCGGGCAAAGTCCGCAGGGGAGGCATTTTGCAGTGCCGGAGCAAACTGCACCGGGCCATCCGCCAGGGCCATCCAGGGCAGCAGCATCAGCAGCACCAGCAGCAAGCATACCTTTTTCATCCGGATATCCCCCTTTGATCTGTCGCTCAGTTGACGAACGTCCCCTGCTCCCACTGTCCCTCCATCACCGTGCCGTCCACACTGTAGAACACGCCGTATCCCTGATACAGTCCATTGGCATATCCGCCGGTGTAGAGGCTGCCGTCAGGCCAGGCATACGTACCCTGCCCGTGATACTGGTTGTTCTCAAAGCTGCCGCTATAAATGCAGCCGTTGGCAAAGCAGAGCATGCCCGTGCCATGGTAGGTACCATTCTCAAACTCGCCGGTATAAACGCTGCCATCCGCATAGCGAATGGTTCCCGTGCCATGATAGACGCCATTCTCAAACTCGCCGGTATAGGAGGCGCCATCCGCATAGCGAATGGTTCCCGTGCCATGATAGACGCCATCGAGGAACTCACCGGCATAGGAGGCGCCATCCGGCCAACTCAGCACGCCCTGACCAGTTCGCTGACCATCCGCAAAATCGCCGGTGTATACGATGCCGCCCGGCCAGGTATAGCGTCCGCGGCCCTGCATGACGCCCCAGACCCAGCGCCCTTCGTAGCAGGTGCCGTCATCCCATACCTGCCGGCCCCAGCCATGATGCACCCCGCTCTCAAGCAGGCCGGTATAGACATACCCGTCCTCCCGGATGACATGAAAGCCATCCAGCGTCTCCTCCGCCAGAGCCAGCCAGATGTCATCCTCCGTCAGATGGGCCGTTGCAGCCAGGAGAGCCTGCGCAGCCTCGTCCAGCACATCCGTCCAGCCGATGATATAGGCCGTCAGGCTGTCCACCCGGCTGCCCGCCTGGCAATACAGCATCAGGCTGTCCGGACAGCAGGTTTGGGCTGCCGCCTTCACCTCCGGATGGAGATAGTAATCCCACGCGCCATAAAGATGCATCAGCTCGTGCATGAGCGAATACTGCACCTCCTCATCCATATAAAGCACCAGGTACTCTGCGGTGTTCTCCGTCAGATTTGAACTGGCGAAGGCCCGTCCGCCGGCGTTGATGCAGAAGAGCACCGGCCTGTCGCCGCCTTCAGCGGCAGGGCGGCCAAAATCCGGCAGGGAAGGATCCCCGCCCAGGATACGCTCCGCCCAGGCGCCGCTGTCCTCATTGAGCGCAATCCCCTGCGCCGCGTCTGTCGTATAGTACCGGGCGCTGATGCGCAGCGGCACACCGTATCCGGCAGCCATTTCTTCCAACGCTTCGGCAGCCGCGCGGATTTTCTCCTCCAGCCCCTCTCGGGCTTCCCCGCTCCATGCCGCCTCCGGCAAGGATACCAACACCACCGCCAGCTCCACATCTCCCGTCAGGCGTTTGCACCGTCCCCAATCCTTCTCGGACAGCAGAAAGTGCCCATCCTCCGCCAGAGCAAAGGAAAGGCTCAGCGTCAGACACAGCGCCAGCAACCACGCCATGGCATTCCTCAAATACTTCATTGGTATCCACCTCCATATTCATTATACGGATTATCAATTTCAAACGCAAGGGCAGGGTTGACTTTTTGCGTATTTCGGCATATCCTATATGCATTCTCCCTGAAAGGACTTGTCCCCCATGAAGACTCCCCTGCGCGTGTTTCTGGCCCTGCTTGGCGCATTCATCCAGGCGGTGGGCCTTTGCAATATCCATGCCTATGCCAACGTCACCGAGGGCGGCGTGCTGGGCGCAACGCTGCTGATCGAGCACTGGTTCCTGATTTCTCCGGCCCTGTCGGCGCTGGTGCTGAACGCGCTGTGCTACCTCTTTGGCTGGAAGACCCTGGGCAGGGAGTTCCTGCTCTACTCCGCCATCTGCAGCGGAGCGTACTCTCTGTTCTACGCGCTGCTGGCGCCCTATGCGCCGCTGTGGCCGGGGCTGGTGGAATCCCCGCTGTGGTCGGCTCTGGCGGGGGCGCTGTGCATCGGCATCGGCGCAGGTCTGGGCGTGCGGGCCGGCGGCGCCACCTGCGGCGATGACGCCCTGGCCATGGCCCTCTCCCGGCTGACGAAGATCGACATCCAGTGGATCTACCTCATCTCCGATGGCCTGGTGATCCTCCTGAGCGCCACCTACATCCCCCTGGGAAAGCTGGGCTGGTCGCTGCTGACGGTGGTGCTGTCCGGGCAGATCATCGGATGGATCCAGAAGATCAAGGTGAAAAAGGCGTAAAGCAACTGCCTTCTGACATATCAAAAGGCCAGCAGCCGCAGTCAACACAGCAAGCAAAAAACTCCTGCCACCAGGCAGGAGTTTTTTACGGTTGCAGGCCTTTTCATATCAGAATCGCATATGTTTCAAATGCTTCATCACCAGGTTCGCGCATACGCCCGTCAGCACGCCGCAGGCAATGCCCGCGATCATCAGGATCGCCATGTAGTACATGAGGTTGCCGGTGTTGAGCATCACCATGGCCGCCGCCACCTGGCCCACATTGTGCAGCGCGCCGCCCACCAGGGAGACCGTGACCACATGCATGCCCTTCACCCGGGAGAGCGCCACCATGCCCGTCAGGGACAGGAGGCCGCCGGCAAAGCCGTAGATCATCATCGAGGCCGGATTGCCCAGGAACGCGCAGGACAAAACCACCTTCAGCGCCATCAGCACATAGGCCGTGGGGATATCCAGCATGTACACCGCAAAGATCAGCACGCCGTTGGAAAGGCCCAGCTTGATGCCGGGGATGGCGGCGTTGAGGGGGATCATGTGCTCCACCCAGCCCAGCACCAGCATCATCGACAGCAGCAGACCGCACAGGGCCACCCGCTTGGGGTTGAATCGCTTATTCATTGGTATCCTCCCCGGTGTAGCCCGCCAGATCCAGCAGCAACGCCGCCAGCTCCTCAGGGGTGTACAGCTCCAGGATGACCTCGTTGGGCAGGCAGAGAACCATGTGCTGCAGCACGCGCTGCGAGCGGTTCTCCAGCGTTACCTCACCCTGGAGGACGCAGTCCTGATTGTCGCAGGTGCTTTCGTGCATCCTGATGCTGGTGGGGGTAACGGCAATGGTGTTGACCATGTCGCCGCGGGTGATGGTGTATCGGGCCTCCTCGTACAGGGGGATGGGCTCGTACATCGCACCGGCCACGGTCACCACCAGATAAGCCTGCGCCGGCTGGACGGATGTGCTCTCCTCGCTATCAGCAGGAGCGTCGGTCACGGCAGGCACGGCAGTGGGATCTGCCGCCAGCTCACCCAGGGTGGGGTTGATCTCCGGCTTCAGAACCGTGGCCACCACCGCCACCAGGGCGATCAGCGCCGCCAGCGCCAGGATGACGACCAGATTCTTCTTATCAAATCGCTTCTGCTCCATGTCAAAAGCTCCTTTATTTCGTATGTCCCCAACATGATACACGAATCGGGCGCTTTCGTCAAGGGAGGTTTCTTCCAGTCAACGCTGGAGCAGCCGCTGCATACCCTCCTTCACCAGCGCCGACACCCGCCGCAGAAAGGCCGCGTTGGTGGGCTTGCCCTTCTCAGGATCCACACTCATGCCAAAGAAGCGCTCCAGCGCAACGAGGCTGCCGTGGGTCCAGGTGGATTCAATGCACAGGCGCAGGCTACGCTCCACCCCGGCAGCAGTCATGCCGTGGCGTGCAGCAATCATGGGGTACAGATGGTGCCGCAAATTCCGCAGCAGCGGCGGATGCACCACCGTCAGCGCCAGCATGTCCGGCAGGAATGCCCAGGCACGCAGCCGAGGGGGAACGTCCATCGCCCGGAGGAGGGCGGACGCCATCTCCTGCGTCTGCGCCAGATGACGGATATGCATCACCGGCAGACGGCCATCCCTCCTCCATGCCGCCAATAGCCCCGGCAGCTCCTCCGCCGGAGGAAGGAGCCCGTCCGGCCCGCCCAGGATGTAGGGCGGCGCCAGCGGCGGACGGCGGTCCAGTTGAGCCAGCAGCGCATCCCTTTCCAAACCTGGCAGGAGGAGCAGCACATCCGCGTCCGCCAGCATAGGATAAGCCGCCTCCGCCGTGGTGACAGGCATGCAGCGCCAGTCCGCACCCAGGTCTTCCAGGCTGTATTGCCAGCTTTGCCCGACTTCCGCCATCGGGGCCAGTACGATCACATGCATGCCATCCCTCCCGGGCCATGATAGCACGTACTACGCCCCTCCCGCGAAAACCCGACACAAAAAGACCGGAAGCTGCTGCCTCCGGCCATGGTTTGTCATATATGTCAGGCGATGATGCCCTCTTCGATCAGCATTTCCAGCACCCGCGCCTCTCTCATGAGCATGGTGCGGTAGCGGCTTTTCGCGGCGCTTTCCCGATTCACGCGGATGGCATGGCAGGCGTCCACAAATACCGGCGCGAACCCGGCGTCCTCCTCATAATCCTCCATCTGCGGGGGAAGGATTTCCTCCTCAGCCTCGCACAGGTAGTAGAAATTGTCCTGGATGAAGATCTCCTCCGGGTCGCTGGGGCTCCGCTGGATGCGGTGCACGCAGCCGTACTCCCGCACAGTCTCCGGCTTGACGACGAGTCCGGCTTCCTCGCGGGTCTCGCGGATCATGGCAGCGATGGGGCTCTCGCCCTCCTCAATGCCGCCGCCGGGGAATTTGTAGTAGTCCTGCTTCGTGCTGTGGATCATCGCCACCTTGCCGCGACGCAGGATGATGCCTCGGGCGGAATGGCGCACGAAAGTGCGGGTGCAACCAGCGTAATCCTGCAGGTCAATGGCAAATAAAAGCCGCATCGTTCCTCCTCAGCTGCACATGTCCAGCAGCGCCGCAGTCACAGCCGCCTTGTCCTCCGTGGTGAAGAGGTGGTGGGTGGACTGATCCATCCGGCGGCGGGTGATGGCCGGGTTAGCCGCCATGCACTTCTCGCTGCGCAGGCTGACCTGCTCGTCCCGTCCGGCCATGAAGACCACCGTGGGCGTCTCCACCTGCTGCACGACCTGCCGGGCTTCACGACTCAGCATGAACAGCTCCAGATACCGGGGTATCCACCCGATGTACCGCCACAATCGTGCATCCACCTCGTGGCCGTAGCAGGTACGCAGCTCCTCCTGGGACGCTTTGCCGCCCAGGCCCTTGGCGAGCTTTCCCCACCAGGCTGTGGGCCTGGACCAGATGCGCAGCGGCACGCACAGCAGCAGCATCCCGGCGATGCGGCGATCATCCCGCACAGCTTCACGGATAGCCAGCAGCGTCCCCAGGGAGTGAGCCATGATGCACACCCGCTCATGGGTCGCCCGAAGCGCCTCCAATGCGGCGCGGACGTGGCTTTCCCATTCCTTCGCGCTGTGTCTGCCAAAGTCGCGGACGTCTCCCCCGTGCCCCGGCAGCAGCACGCTGTTCACGGAGATATCCTCCGGCAGCGCAGCGATGTATTCATCAAAGAACCGGGGCGTGGCGTTGATGCCGTGCACAAAGAGCACCGCCTGTTTCGCGCCGGGGACGATGCGCTTGTACTCGCTGTGCAAGGTTTTCGCCTCCATTAAATCTCCGCCAGTCTTGCGTTCTTGTATTCCGGGTCGTCAGTGACCTCGCAGATCACCTTCAGCTGCGGCGGGAATTCGATGGGCTCATTCTCGTCGCTCAGCTCAATTTCGACGATGGCCTTGTCCTGCCAGAAGGGGTACACGTCAATCTCAAAGTACTGGATGCCCCAGGTGAGGCAGTAGCGGGTCTTGCGGATCTGGCGGCGGCTGACGTCGGCGTCCATCATGGCGATGAGGTACTCGTCCTTGGTGAGACGCTTTTCGATCTCCACCCGCTTGAGGCCCGTGCCGCGCTTGATGGTCTTGAAGTACAGGTAGTGCCCGTCGCAGCCTCTTTGACGGATGCGGCGCTCCTCGCCGTTTTTCGCGGTCAGGTAGGTCTGCAGCACGTCGATCTTGGAGCAGTTGGGCAGGCTCTCCAGCCAGGCGATGTCCGGGTACTCGATGAGGAACTTGCGCTCGATTTCCACCGGCTCCGGGCCGCCCAGGACGGCAGCGATCTCCTTCATCAGCCGCCGCATCTTCTCCTCGAAGTCCGTCTCGTTGTCGATCACGCGGAAATGGGGATGGCCCGTCCAGGCTGCGATGATCTTGTCGTCCAGCTCCACGGCCTGCTCCACCGTTTCGATGCGGGCGGCGTTGTTGGCGGTGGTATAGAATTCCTCCGCGCCCTTGGCGGCAGTCACCAGATGGAAGACAGCATCGTACTGGTCACGCAGCTCGACCTCATTGGCGCCGATCTGATCCAGCACCCATGCAGTCTCTTCCTCGTTCATGTAGGCGCGGTTGTCCAGCATGCCGCGGTCGCACACGATGAGGATCTTGTCCTTGGGCATGCCGCGAGCCGCCTTCTCAAACAGGCGCTCCTTCTCCCTTTGGAGGGTCATCTGCACCACCTGGTAATGGGCGTTGGTCTCACAGGTCCAGGGGGCGACGCCGCCGGAGATGAACTCGGTGGCGGTTTCCGGCACGAAAAGCACGGTCCAGCCCTTCTCGGAGAAGTGGTTCTGGATCCAGCTCATGGCGGTGGACTTGCCCGCACAGGGGCCGCCGGTGATGACGATCTTGACAAGCTGCTGCATTTGTGTGGCCTCCTTAGGGAGTATCATGGGGTTTCATTATATCATGGGGAAAGCAGGGGCGCAAGGGGCGGCCTCACGTCCGCTTGATGACATGCCGCTGGAGGTAGCGATCCAGCATCTCGCACACCGGCAGGCTGACCAGCAGCAGCACCACATCCGCGATAAAGGCATAGATATTCTTGCCCACCCGGAACAGGAAGGGCTGGCCGTACAGCAGGAGTTCCACCGCTGACTTGACCGCCATCACCCCTGCCGCCGTGGCAATGACCACCGCCAGGATGTGAATCACCCAGCGCAGCAGCCCGGCCTTCAGCCTGCGGGTCCAGCGGAACGTATAGCCCAGCATCACGCCAATGAGCACATTGCCCAGGGCCCAGCCCGGCATGCCCCGCAATCCGTTGGTCAGCAGGCAGTACAGCAGTACGCCGACAGCTCCCACCACCGCGCCCGCGCCGGGCCCGAAGGAGTAGCAGTATACCGCCATGACCACATAACCCAGGCACAGATAGTAATTCTCAAACACCGGCGCCTGCACGCACATGGTCAGCACCACAAAGAGCGCAGTCCCCATCGCGTATAAGCACATGTATTTCGTTGAACGCGACATGCGCATCCCTCCTGTCATCTTCTGTGGGGAGGCCCCTCCCCTTCCGATTATACCACAGCGGCAGCGCCTGCACAATGTCCACACTTTTTGTGTGCAGGATTATTCCACTTTCGCTTCCCGGGCCTGGATGTCCTTGAGCATTTCAGCGTAGTATGCCTCGGTGATGCGGTACTTCTTCAGGTACACCACATAGCCCGCGATGATCATCAGCAGGGGGATGGCAAACATGGCCACCTTCAGGATCAGCTGGCCGTCGGCGCCGATGGCGGCAGCGGTGGTTTCATCCACTTTGATGCCGCAGAGAATCAGCGTCACCGAGACAATGCCCGTGGCCAGCGCGCCGCCCAGCTTGTTGATCAGCGGCTGCACGGAGAAGGTGATGGCCTCGTTGCGCTTGCCCAGCTTCCACTGGCCGTATTCCACCGTGTCGGAGAGGAACATGAGCATCAGCGCCTGGATGAAGGCCTGGCCCACGAACACCAGCAGCGCACCCAGCACAATCAGCACGATGGACAATTCCGCGAAGAAGAAGATGGCATAGCCCACCAGCACCAGCATGGTGGAGAGGGTGTACAGGCTGCGGCGGTTGATGCGCTTTGCCACCATCGGGTACACGGACAGGGAACCCAGCTGCGCCACGCCCACCACGGCCACCAGCACCATGTACAGATCCTTGTTGCCGAAGACGTACTCCATGTAATAGATGGCGAAATTCACCGTGGTGCAGTATCCCACCATGAACAGCGCCATGGCCAGGGTCGTCCACATCAGCTGATCATTCTTCACCAGCACCCGGAACATTTCCTTGACAGAGGTGCTCTCCTGCTGCGCTGCAGGGATGCGGTGCTCCTTCACGCCCAGCAGGGGGAAGAGCAACCCCAGCAGGTACACGACCGCCACCGCCACCGCGCACCAGAACCAGACTTCCTGTGTGTTGCCCAGGCCGCTGGTGACGGGCTCCCAGGCCACCATGACGATGTACATGCCGATGTTGGCACAGATACGGGCAAAGGCGCCGGTCTTCTCGCGCTGCTTCTGATCGGAGGACATGACCGGCAGCAGCGTCCAGTAGCCGATGTCGTTGATGCCGTAGGTAATGTCCCACAGGAGATAGGCAATCGCGAAGATGATCACGAATGTCCAGCCTTCGCCGATGCCGGCAAAGAGCAGGATGGAGAACACCGCGCTCAGCACGCCGCCCACGAGAATCGCCGGCTTGAACTTGCCCCAGGGGGTGCGCAGGTTATCAATCACCAGACCCGTAATGGGGTCGTTGAAGGCGTCAAAGATGCGCATGACCGTCAGCACCATGCTGACCGCCGCAAACACCCACACCTCCAGCGAGAGCACCTTGGTCAGGAAGTAGAGCAGCGTATTGGCCTCAAAGGCATAGAACATATCCCGGCCAATGGTGCCCAGGCCGAAGCAGTAATGATTCCTGCGGTCATGATTCTGCATTTGTATTCTCCTCCTCGATGATGTACATTTCAGAGCCGAAGTCCGTCAGCGTGTATTGGTTCTCGTCATAGCCCGTGCCCCGGAAGCCCGGCAGCAGTCTCACACCCGCCATCAGCGCCGCGCCGGAGAGATGCATGTCCTGCTTGCCGTCGGGGAGGGTGATCAGCCGGTCCGCCGCGCGGAGAATCAGCCCGTTGGGGTCGAGGTTCACCGGGGCCACATGCTTCACCAGGCTGCCGAACTGGCCGATGCGCAGCCTTTGACCCATGGTGGAGAGGTGGTAGCGGGTATGGCGGTCAAGCCCGGTCAGGCGCAGCGTCCCATATCCCGGGGCCGCGTGGGTCAGCGTGCGGAACATCGCCGCCAGGGTCACCCCCTCGCCGGAGACCTGCCAGCCGCTGTGCATCCGGCGGAAATCCCCGAACTGGAAGATGTGCCGGTACCGCTTGTAGAAGGCAATCTGATCCCTGATCTGCTCCCGCTCCAGCTTCAGCAGATGCCCCAGATCCATTTCATACCCCAGGCAGCCGAAGAAGCTCACATTCCCCCGGGTGCAAAGGGGCGTATTGCGCAGCGTCTGGGCGTGGGGCGCAGCGCTGACATGGGCGCCGAAGGTAGACTGCGGATACAGCAGGGAGAGATTCCCCTGGATGGTCAGCCGCTCGATGGGGTCGGTGTTGTCCGAGCACCAGACCTGCGGGCCATAACACAGCATCCCCAGATCGAAGCGGTTGCCGCCGGAGGAGCAGCTCTCCAGCAAGATGTGGGGCCGGGGGCGGAAGATCCGCGCCAGCACGTCGTACAGGCCCAGGATATAGGCATGCGCCCGCGCCCCCAGAGCAATGCTGTGACGGTTCATGTCCCATTTGACATAGGTGATGGGGGCGCTGTCCAGCACGGCGCAGACGTTGTCCACGATGTAATCCCGCACCTCGGGCTTTGTCAGATCCAGCAGCAGCTGGTGGCGGCTGAGCAGCGGCGCATAACCGTCCGTCAGGGCCCAGTCAGGATGGGCGCGGTACAGGTCGGAATCCATGTTCACCGCTTCCGGCTCAAACCAGAGGCCGAACTGCATGCCCAGAGCGTTGATCTCCTTCGCCAGGCCCTCCAGCCCATGGGGGAGCTTCTTGCGGTTGACGGCGTAATCCCCCAGGCCTGCCTTGTCGTCATTGCGATTGCCGAACCAGCCGTCATCCAGCACAAACAGCTCACAGCCCAGCTCCGCCGCATCCTTGGCCAGGGCAACCAGCTTGCGGTGGTTGAAATCAAACATGCAGCCTTCCCAGCTGTTGAAGAGCACCGGACGCTCCCGGCCCTGCCAGTGGGGCGGGATGATGTGCGCATTCACAAAGCGGTGCATCCGCCGTGAGAGTTCAGCCCGGCCGCAGGGGGAGAAGGCCATCACCGCCTCCGGGGTCTCGAAGGCTTCACCGGGGGCAAGCACATGGTGGAAATGCTCCGGGGAGATACCCTGCACCACCCGGGTCAGGCCCTGCAGACTCCTTTGCGCGGCAGCATAATGGTTGCCGGAGTAAATCAGGTTGAAACCGTACACCCGGCCCGCGTCCTCCGTGGCGCCGCTTTCCGACAGCAGGAAACCCGGGTTGTGCCGGTGGGAGGAAAAGCCGGTCACGCTCTCGTTCACCACACGGCTGGCCTGTACGGGCACAGTGGAAGCGCGCATCTCCGCAATCCAGCCGCCGTCAAAGGTGGTCATCTCGTAGTCGCCGGGCAGGTCGATGAGGCTGCTCATCATTTTGGTAAGGGTCATGGGCACGTCGCCGGTGTTGCGGATCACTGCCCGGCGGACCAGCACATCCCCGTGGATGGCGAAGTACAGATGCAGCTCCGCGTTCGTCTGGGTCAGCGTGATGTGCAGCGTCTGCGCATCGCCGTGGGCCTGGGGCAGACCGGAGGCCATGGGCACGGCGCCCGCCACGATCTCATGGGCTGCATAGCGGAAGTCCGCAGGCTGACCCGCCAGGGCCAGCGGAGATTCGCGGTAATCACCCCGGCCGGGATTGCTCCAGGCAAGGGGCATGGCATCGGGGCAGGAGGCGGTGTCGCCCTCCCTGAGCAGCACGGACTCGCCCCAGCCCAGGCCCTGGCGGCAGATGAACGCCTCCGCATCATCCGCATCGACCCGCTCGCCAAAGTGCAGATGCTCAATGAGGCCGTATTCATTTACCCTGAGCAGCAGGGTTGTGGCCTCGCCATGCAGGGCAAAAACATTGTCTTTCACTTCGATCATCGGATGTAGCACTCCCGTGTTGCTGCGTATTTCTCATAGCCGGCGGCCAGCTTCTCCCCCGGGTCAGTCCACACTTGGCTCTATTGTACCGTGCGGGGTATCCCCTGTCAATGCCATTGAGGACGGGCAGCGGTGAAAAGTTGCCTTCCCGCTCCCCCGTCCTTGACACGCCGCAGCATATCCTGTATACTAAACCCAATATGTTCGTTGCACTCCACCCGTACAAGCATCACCGAAAGGCAGGAATTTCATATGTCTGCAGAAGTCTACCTGTTTGGGCAAATCCTTGGTACCCATTCTTTTTTGCTGCGCGGCGGCTTCCTCCAGCCCGATGAGTATTCCGAGATCGACGCCCAGTATTTCCTCCCCGGCGGTGAAACGGGCACGGCAGCCACGGTGCTCAGCGCCCTGGGCGCGTCGGTGCGCATGGCGGGCACCCACATCGGCACGGCCGTCGCCCCCCTGCTCAAGGAGTTCTACCGCGACAAGCGCGTGGATCTGTCCTCCCTGTACTTTGATCCCGACGATGCAGGCGTGATGGACTATGTGGTCATCGCCGGGCTGGTGCGCTCCCCCATGGGCCGGTTCCAGACCCTTTTCTCCACCGATAAGCGGTGGTGGAACATCCCCCAGGAGCAGGACATCATGGGCTGCAAGGCAGCCTCCATCGACCCCTTCTTCCGGGCAGAATCCACCCTGGCGGCTCAGCTGTGCGTGAAGCACGGCGTGCCCTACGTCACCATTGACGCCCCCCACGATACCTATCTGCACCAGCATGCTGCGGTGAACGTGGTCTCCGGCGAATGCCTGCACAACCACTACCAGGGCATGGATAAACTGGCGGTCATGAAGCTGCTGCAGGAGACCGCTGAGGGCCTTGTCATCATCACCTCCGGCGGCGGAGAAATGCTCTACGGCCGCAAGGGTCAGGAGATCAGGCGGATGAAGCCCTTCCAGGTGGAGGTGCGCAGCACCCTGGGCGCCGGCGACACCTACAAGGCCGGCTGCACCTACGCGCTGCTGCACGGCATGTCCGATGACGAGCTGGTTCGCTTCGCCAGCGCCTGTTCCGGCGTGGCCATCTCCCGCTTCCCGCTGCCCCTCAACCCGCCCACCCTGGCGGAGGTACACGCCCTGATGCAGCAGGAATAAATCCTTCCATACACAACGCCCACCCGGATCAAGCGGATCTGGGTGGGCTCAAAGCATCGACAAAGTCGATGGTTTGCAGGCCTTCAAAAAAGGCCGCAAGGCAAGGCGACAAGGCTGCAAATGAGGGAGTTTACACAGACGTAAATGACCGAAATCTGCAGCCGCCGTCAACGCAGCAAGCAAAGAATCCTGCCAGCCGGCAGGATTCTTTGCGGTTGTGGGCTTTTTTGATGGTCTGTGCCCCCCCGGATCACGCGGATCCAGGTGGGCTCTTTCCATTTGTCAGGCAGACCTTTTCATCTTCCGTCGTCCAGCAAAGCACCCTTGCCGGGGCTTGAAAAACCGCATTCACGCGCCCCAGGCTGTATCAGAAGGGCAGACCGGCAAAGTCCGCCATGGTCTTGACCAGCGCCCGGGCATTTTCGTGGGTGTCCAGCTCGGCAAAGATGCGCACGCGGGGCTCGGTGCCGGAGAAGCGCACGATGATCCAGCCGCCCTCGAAGTACACCTTGCAGCCGTCCATGTAGCTGACCTTTTCCACGGGGATGCCGAAGTCCGGGAGCTGCTTCTCCGTGAGGATGCGGCGCTGGATGTCGATCTTGGCCTCCTCGGTGAGGGCCCAGTCAAACTCCGCCATGTGCATCTCGCCGTAGGTATCGTAGAGCTCCTGCACCAGGGCAGAGAGGGGCTTGCGGGTAACGCAGATCATCTCCACCAGGAGGGAAGCCGCGTACAGGCCGTCCTTGCCGCTGATGTGGCCCTTCACGGTGAGGCCGCCGGAGCTCTCGCCGCCGATGATGGCGTCATGCCTGTCCATGCCGGCGGAGATGTGCTTGAAGCCCACCGGCACCTCGATGCATTCCTGCCCGTAGGCCGCAGCGACCCGGTCCAGCAGATGGGTGGTGGCGATGTTGCGCACCGCCGCGCCCCGCCAGCCCTTGTACTTGAGCAGGTAGTGGTACAAAAGCACCAGCACCTCGTTGGCAGGGACATAGTTGCCCCTTTCGTCGATGATGCCCAGGCGGTCCGCGTCGCCGTCGGTGGCGATGCCGATGTCCGCATGGTGATCGGTGACGATGCCCTGCAGATCCCGCAGGGTGTCCGGGTTGGGGGCCGGCAGGTGTCCGCCGAAGAAGGCGTCATGGCGGTCGTTGATGACGTCAATATCGCAGCGGGCGGTGTAGAGGATGGTCAGCAGGCCCGTCAGGCTCACGCCGTACATGGGATCCAACTCGATGCGGGGACGGCGGGCGCGGATGGCCTCCATGTCGATCTGGGCCATGATGGAATCAAGGTACGCGTCGCGGGGGTCGATAAAGCGGATGATGCCCTGCTTCCTGGCCGCATCAAAGGGGATGGAGCGGATCTCCTCGGGCGAAATAGCATTGGCCTCCGCACCGATGGCGTCGGTGACGTCCTTGCTGGCGTCCCGGCCGCCGGCAGTAAAGAGCTTGATGCCGTTATAAATGGCCGGGTTATGGCTGGCGGTGACCTCCGCGCCATAGGGAAGCTGCATGTGCTTGGTGGTGAACATCAGCTGGGGCGTGGGCGCCGCCAGGTTAACGAAGTGGATCGTCACACCCTCGCCCGCCATGACCTCAGAGAACCAGATGGCAGACTCCCGGCTGAGGAAGCGCCGGTCATAGCCGATGCACATGCCGATGTCCGCCACGCCCTCCCGCTGCATGCGCCGGGCCAGGGCACAGGCCACCCTGCGGATATTCTCCCTCGTAAACAGGTCTCCGATAATGGCGCGCCAGCCGCCGGTACCAAATTCAATCATCTCGTGCATCCTCCTGTCAGCCCACATTTCAGGAGGCATTGCGGCCTTCGGGAAACGCGCCTCCCCTGCCGTCAATGCCAAATGTTCTTTTCCTATAAGCATAACAGATTTTTGTCAAAGAAGGAAGGGGGTAAAGGGGGAATTTCGCACTTTTTCAGCACTTTGGGAGGGAGTTCACCCGGCTGCTGTCCCCCCTCTCCCAAGCCGCATACAGGGAGTCGCTCACAAACAGGTATGTACGCCGATGAGGCCATTTTCCCTTGACCATCCCCATCCGTTCAAATATTATGTACATACAATCGTCGTGACATATTGAAGGAGGCGATCCCCTTTGTCCTTTGATTTGACCCGCTATGTCAATCTGCGCTACGGCGTGGATAATGAAGGCAACACCGTCATCGGCCCTCAGCGCCCCAATGCTTCTGCGAATCCTGCCCCCGATACCAAGGGCGGCCAGCATTCCGGCTACTTTACCGGCAACGACATCCGGGGCTTTTCTCAGATTCATGCCAGCGGCACCGGCTACGGCAAGTACGGCCAGTTCCTGCTGTCGCCCCAGATCGGGCTGGACACCATCTTCACCGGACACGACTCTGCGGCGGAGGACGAGCGCACCTCCTGCTGCGAATACAGCGTGCTGCTGAAGCGTTACGGCATCCGCTGCGCCGTGACGCCGGCGGAACATGCGTCCATCTACCGCTTCACCTATCCTGCATCCAGGGACGCCAGCCTGCTCATTGATCTGGCTCACAGCATTCCGCTGCTGGCGAACATCGTGAACACCGAAAGCGGCATTTCCGCGTCCAAGGTGGTGCTGCATACGGAGATCAGCGCAGAGGGCTATCCCATCTTCAGCGGTTCCGGCGTATACGAGGGCGGCTTTGGTGGAGCCCACGGGCTGCACTTCTATGCCGTGGTGAAGAAGCACCCTGCCGTGATGGGCACCTATGACGCCGACGGTCTGCATGAGGGCGAAACCGGCTTTGCCAAAGACACCCTGCGATCCAAGGACGAGAGCGTGGGCGGCTTCATGCGCTTTGAAACGGAAGCTAACGAAGACGTGTATGTGAAGATCGGCGTGTCCTTCACCAGCATCGAAAAGGCAAAGATGTGGCTGGAAAAGGAGATTCCCGATTGGGATTATGAAGGAGTTCGTGAAGAAACCCGTGCGCTGTGGAACACCGAACTGCACAAGATCCAGATCAGCGGCGAGCATGTGACGGACGCGGACAAGATGAAGCACTACACCGCCATCTACCATGCCATGTGCATGCCCCGCGACCGCAGCGGCGACATTCCCGGCTACGGTGACGACGTGCCCATGATCGACGATCACTACGCCATCTGGGACACCTGGCGCACCCTGTACCCCCTGTACACGCTGATCAAGCCGGACATGGTGACCAAGACCGTGAACAGCTTCATCGCCCGTCATGCCAAGACCGACTATGTTCGGGATACCTTCGTGGCCGGTGTGGACATGAACCCCCAGCAGGGCGGCGACGATATCGACAACGTGATCTGCGACGCTTATGTGAAGAGCGTGTCCGGCATTGATTGGGACAAAGCCTATCAGGTGGTCAAGAACCACGCGGACAACTACCGCATCGGCTGGTACAGCTATGCCCCGCCGGTGGCTGATCCCAACGGGCCGTATTACAAGCTGGGGTACATCCCGGATGACCACGCCATCCCCGGCACGGAGTACGGCCAAATGGCCTGCTCCTACACGCTGGAGCAATCCTACAACGACCATTGCGCCGCCACCATGGCGAAGGATCTGGGCACCAAGGAAGATCACGAAGCCTACACCCAGCGCAGCCGCAGCTGGCAAAACCTGTGGAACCCCGATGCGAAATACAAGGAGTTCACCGGCTTCATCTGCCCCCGCAATTCTGATGGCACCTGGGTGGAGATTGATCCCGGCCAGCACTGGGGCTCCTGGGTGAAGCACTTCTATGAGGCCACATCCTACAACTACTCCTTCTTCGTGCCCCATGACGTGCCCACGCTGATCGAAAAGTGCGGCGGCGAGGATGCGTTCATCCGCCGACTGGTGCACGGCATTGAAACCGGCCTTGTGGACTACGGAAACGAGCCTGCGTTCCTGGCTTCCTATCTGTTTGCCTACACGAAAAAGCCTTGGCTCATCACCGACAGCATCGACAAGCTGCGGGATCTGTTCACCATGGACGGGCCGCCCGGCAACGATGACTCCGGCGCCATGAGTTCCTGGTACATCTTCTCCTCCGTGGGCTTCTTCCCCAACGCAGGCCAGAACCTGTATTACCTCACCAGCCCCCGGTACGATGAAATGGTCATCACCATGCCGGGCGGCAAGGAGATCGTCGTCCGTGCCAACAAGCTTTCCGCCGAGAACAAGTACATTCAGGCCGTGCGCATCAACGGGCAAAAGTGGCACAGCACCATGTTCACCCATGAAATGATCCGCGACGGTGCAGTGTTCGAGTTTGACATGGGTGCGCAAGCTGTGGACTATACCCTGGAAGATTGACGGCCCATCGCTTGCAGCACAGCATGCAGGCACACCGATTGCAGGTCATCAGAAAAGGCTGCAAGCCAGCAAATGACCGCTTCTGCCGCCGCAGACAACGCAGGAAGCAAAAAGGTCCGGCTTAGCGCCGGACTTTTTTGCAGTTGTGGCCCTTTTTGATGGTCTGAGGCATACCGCATGGCAGGTGTGCCTGCTGCATGTTTTATGTCGCCGCTGTTTCCTGCAGCATCCAATCCACATACAGCCCATACCCCTGCGTGGGGTCTGACACAAACACGTGGGTGTGTCGATGATACCAATTTATTATGTGGCTTCAGGCATTGCCTGAATATAGGTTGTATCGCCCCATACATACCAAAAATGCTGATTATCAATAAATCCCATTTGTGAAGTAGTTCTGCCCGTATGGGAATAAATGCAATGGCAAATCACACCATCCTCCCGCCTCATCAGCATGATGGACGTAAAGAAATCCAACAGCATCCAGGCGCCATCCGGTGACAGAAAGGCCCTATGAGGCCCCTTCGGAGGAAATTGGACAATACAGAACATGCCGCCGCCATCTGATGTTGATTGTATCTGCGGACAGGCGCAGGTTTCTCTGATCTGCCCATTTCCATCCAGCAGCAAAATACTGTCTTCGGTCGTGAGGGTGTACAAGTCCTGCTCCTGCGTATACACCAAGTCATGGAGCGTCGGCACATTCGGTAATCGCACCACTTTTTCGACCGCCTGGTCTTTGATGACCACAGCATAATCTGCCTGTCCGGCTTTGCATTGGAACCAATGCGAGTTATCTTTGCCGTTGTAGACCACGCTACTGCAGACAACATGTACCGGGTGTGATGAATCCTTCCATTCTGCCGGAACCTGCCATATGATTTCTTCCCTGTTTTCAAGGAAGTCCCAGCAGCGGATCGCATCCTGGAAAAAGTAAAGCAACTGGTTATGCTGCGTGAAAGCAAAAGCTCCGTTCATATCACACTGGCGTTTTCTGGCAACGGTCTGCTTCGTGGACACATCGATGATCGCAACCGTATGCCCAAAGGTTTCTGTCGCTACGTATTTCTCGTTCATTGACAGGATCGTATGGCAAACTCCACCCATGATCGGAAGCTCGTCCGTTTGGATCGCTACCCTGTCAGCATCAATTTCAAACTTCAGCAACTGCTTTCCGTTCAGCGCATAATAATGGTCGCCGCAGAAAACCACCGCCGCTTTTTTGAATTTTTCCGGCTTCCCAACAAGCTTGGCAACCTGCTTCGGCTCGATCCTCTCGCCCCGGTACCAGAACAGTTTCATGGGATAGAATTTCCCGCATGTGCTGCAGCGGAAGCCTTCTTTTTCCCTTACCAGATTTCGCTGCAACAGATATGCCGTCTGATTCTTGCCGTTGTCCAGGTCTTTCTCGAGTTGCTCCTTCTGCTCTTGCGAAAGGCAGCAATACAGAAAATGCTGCGTGATAAAGTGATGCGTCAGTGCCACTTGCTGTACCTCACTTTCTGCAGTTATTCTTCCAACAGATAGGATGTTCTGATTGAAGTATACACAGCTGTTGGTTTTCCGTCAAGAACAAAACGGCGGGAGCCGCCTTCACACTGCCCCTGCCTCCTGCAGCATCCAATCCACATACAATCCATACCCCTGCGTGGGGTCTGACACAAACACGTGCGTCACCGCGCCGATCAGCCGCCCATCCTGGATAATGGGGCTGCCGCTCATGCCCTGCACAATGCCGCCGGTGGCTTCCAGGAGGCGCTCGTCGGTCACGCGGATCACCATGGACTTCGGGGCCGGGGCGCTCTGCTGATTCACGCGGGTGATCTCAATGGCGTATTCGTGGATTCCCGTACCGTCCACCGAGGAGAGGATCGTGGCCTTGCCCGTATGCACCCCGGAGCGCAGACCAATGGGCAGACCGTCGGGATAGAGGGGGTTCACAGCAGGCTTGTCCAGAGCGCCGTAGATGCCCAGGATCGAGTTGCGGCGGATGTCCCCCAGGCGCTGCGCATCCCGCAGGAAGCTGCCCTTGAGCTCCCCCGGCACACCCCTTTGCCCCTTCTGCACGGCGACGATGTCCGCCCGCAGCACCTGGCCTTCCGAGACGGTGAGCACCGCGCCGGTGTCCCCATCGGTGATGGCGTGACCCAGGGCTGCATATCGCCCCGTGTCCGGGTCGTAGAAGGACAATGTGCCCACCCCTGCCGTAGAATCCCGCACCCAGGCGCCCAGGCGGACGGCTCCGGTAGCCTCATCTTTATGCGGGGTGAGGAGGCAGGTGCGCTTCTCCCCAGCCCGCTGGTAGGCAATGGGGATGGGCTTCCCGCCGGACTTGCTGAGCAGACTGGTCAGGCTTTCCGCGGTGGTGACGGCTTCTCCTCCGACGGTCACGATCACATCCCCCGCCTGCAGACCTGCGTCCTTCGCGGGCGCTACGCCCTCCGCAGCTTCCCCGACGCCCACGATCAGCACCCCCTCCGTGCGCATGGCGACCCCCAGGGCCTGACCTCCGGGAATGAGCCGCTTCTCCGGGCTGACCTCCACCTGCACCTTCTTCAGGGGGATGCCCAGGATGCTCAGCCACATTTCCGACGTGCCGCAGCTTTGCCCGGTGACCTCCGCCAGCCTTTCATCCCCCGAGGACGTGACCGACACCGCATCCCCGGTGAGCGTCAGACCGCCCAAGTGCATTTCCGTCATCTGCCCCTGGGTGAGGGCAAGGATATCGGGCATGCTCCGCAGGGCCGCCTGCATGGGCGAGAACCAGCTCATCCCCAGCAGGAACACTGCCACCAGGCCCGCAGACTTGCGCAATGTTGAGGGCTTCTTCATACAAAAACCTCCCGTTCTGCCCGGTAGTTTAACCAGCAGATGCGGGAGGTATGTTTCCATTATTTTTTTGCTTCGATGGCGGCGATTCTTTCGCTCAGCGGCGGATGGCTGTACTCCAGCACCACCAGCGCCTTGGAGGGCGCGAGGTTGGCAAAGTTCTCGCGGGCCAGCTTCTTGAGTCCGCCCACCAGGGCTTCGCCGTAGCCTTCCTTGACCGCCTGGGCGTCTGCGCGGTACTCGGCGTGGCGGGAATAGGCGCTCATCACCATACCTGTCAGGGGCTGCACCAGGCTCAGCAGACCGCCCAGCAGGATGAACGCAAAGCCGTAGTTCACTCCGTCAAACCCAAACGCCTGATGCATCGCGGGCTCGCGCACCGTCACCCACACCAGCAGGGACATGATCAGCAAATTGCCCAGGTTCATCATCTGCTGCTTGAGCACGTCCTTATGCAGGCCATGACCCAGCTCGTGGGCGAACACCGCGACGATCTCATCCGTGGACATGGCAGTCAGCAGGTTGTCGAACAGCACGATGCTCTTGAGCTTGCCGAAGCCCGTGAAGTAGGCATTCAGCTTGGTGGTGCGGCGGGAGGCGTCCATGACCTCGATGGCCTTGACCTGGTAGCCGTGCTTGCTGAGCAGGGAGAGGAGCTTGTCCTTGAGCTCGCCCTCCTCCAGGGGGACAAACTTGTTGCCCAGGCGGCTGAACACCGGCCCGTAGAGGAAGGAGATCGTCAGGGTGAAGGCAAACACCACACCGGTGAAGAGCAGCACCACCCAGTCGCCCATGGCCTGGTGAATCAGCGCCAGCAGACCCATGAGGATCACGCCCAGCACGATCTCAATGATGAAGCCGCGCACCTGGTCGATCACAAAGGTCCGCATCGTGGAGCGGTTGAAGCCGTACTTCTGCTCGATGACCATGGTGTCGTACCAGGAGAAGCCCAGGAACACCACCGTCTCCACCAGCGTCTGCACGAGGATCACGCCCAGCAGCTGCATGAACACCGTCTGCGGGAAGAGGCTCGCCGCCGCCGCGTGGAAGCTGCATGCCAGCAGAACCATCGTCAGCGCCCAGGATACTGCCGTGCGCAGGATATCCAGCTTGGACTTCTCGCCGTGGTAGGCGCGCCACTTGCGGTAGGTCTCGGGGTCGTAGACGTCCGCGACGTTCTGCGGGGTGGGGTTCGCCGCGCTGCGGTGCTGCACAACGTTCAGGATCAGCTGATACGCATGCTGCAGGGTGAAGAGGAGGAGGAAGAGCGCTTTGTAATTCATACCTGGGGCTCCTTTACTTCCGTGATGATGGCCCGGATGGCCTGTTCGACGGTCTGCTGCCGGATCTCCTGCCGGGCGCCGGTCAGCTGCAGGGGGATAGCACGCACGCCCCTGGCGGAGGCGACGCCCACATACACCGTCCCTGCGGGAGGATCGTTCTCGTCTCCGGGGGAGGCCATGCCGGTCGCGCTGACGGCGATATCCACACCCAGACGGGCCCTTGTGCCTTCGGCCATCGCCCGGGCGACTTCGCCGCTGACAACCCCGTGGGCTTCGATGAGGGCAGCATCCACATCGGCCAGGAGGGTCTTCGTGTCAGTCTGGTAGGTGATCAGGCCGCCCCGCACCACCTTTGACGCGCCGGGCACATCCACCAGGGCGGAGCAGATCATGCCGCCGGTGAGGCTCTCGCAGGTGCCGACGGTCAGACCACGGGCCTGCAGCAGCGCGATGGCTTCCTGGGCGATCATCAGCATGGGCGGCACCTCCTTGGCAGATTCATTACAGCCATTATAGCACACTTTCCGGGATTTGTCAATAGGGAATGCAAACTTATGTTCGTATTTTCGCAAAAGCCTCTTGACAAACGCGAACATATGTGCTATAATACCATCATGATCCCCCGTGGATTGGGGGGTAAGGGGGGCAGATCAGATCTGCAGATCAAGCAGATACAGATCTCCTCCAAAGCAAATCGGAGCTTGGGTAAGAGCACATCCTTCCCCCGATCTGATAAAGATCTGATCAGATCTGATAAAGACCTGATAAAGACCTGAACAGATCTGACCAATCGCGTAAAACGGGTCGAAGACCCCTGCACCTTGACAACTGCATACACCAAACAAAAACCGCCCCCTCGCGGGGACGTTGTGAAGAACCTTTATCGTTTAGAGCCAAGCCGGGAGCCCGCGCTCGCAATCGCGCAAAACGGGTCGAAGACCCCCCACGCGGAAACAGCTCAACCGAAGGCGCTCAACTCAATCGCGAGCCGCCCGCCGGGGCAGCCCGGCAAGCCCCACGCGGTAGGCCTCAAAGGGAACCGATCAACTCAATCGCGTGAAACCGGGGTCGAAGACCCCTCTGTGGCCCTGACCACCCTCTCATGCATGACCGCCATCAGCAGCAGGATCGCCGTCATGTACACCGGGTAGAGGCCCACGGAAATGTGGTTTGCGATCAGGCCGAAGAGGGGCGGCATCAGCGTGGAGCCCATATAGGCGCTGGCCATCTGCACGCCGATGAAGGCCTGGGATTTCTCCCGGCCGAAGCGGATCGGGGTCGCGTGGATGATGCAGGGGTAGGTCGGCGCGCAGCCCATGCCCAGGATGATCAGGCCGATCTGCGCAGCCAGCATCCCCAGGGGGAAGAGCAGCACCAATACGCCAACGCCCATGATCACGAAGCCCGCCCGGGTGAGGACGGTGTCGGAGAAGCGCTCGGCGATGAAGCCGTTCAGGGCGCGTCCCGCGGTGATGCCGATGTAGAACAGCGCAGCGCAGCTGGCGGCGGTCTCCTTGTCCAGGCCGTGGTGGAACACCAGGTAGGAGGAGGCCCACAGCCCGGCGGTGGACTCCAGGGCGCAGTAGCAGAAGAACGTGATCATGATCTCCTTGGCGCCCTTGAGGCGGACGAGCTCGGAGATGGACATGGGGCGGACATCGTCCGCGTTTTCATCAGCCTGAGCTATGCCGGGGCGGCCCTTCCACAGCGGCAGGGAGAGGAGGATGACGGCGGTCAGGATGAGCTGCATCACACCCACCACCCGGTAGCCCAGGGGCCAGTTGGCGGAATTGCCCGTCAGCGCCCAGCCCATGATGCTCGGCCCGATGGACGCGCCCACGCCCCACATGCAGTGCAGCCAGCTCATGTGCCGGTTGGAGTAGTGCAGGGCGACGTAGTTGTTCAGGGCCGCGTCCACGCTCCCGGCGCCCAGGCCGTAGGGGATGGCGAAGAGCAGCAGCATCCAGTACCGGTTGGAGATGGAGAAGCCCAGCAGCGCCAGGGCCGTCAGCGACACGGACAGCGCCGTCACCCGGCCTGCACCGAGCTTCAGGGTCAGCCGGTCAGACACCAATGCGGACACCACCGTGCCCATCGCAATCGTAAAGGTCACAATGCCCGCGTAGGACAGGGGGACGTTCATCTGGGCATGCATCACCGGCCAGGCCGAGCCCAGCAGGGCGTCCGGCAGACCCAGGCTGATAAAGGCGGCGTAGATCACCGCAAGCAGCAGCGAAATCATGGGGAAACCTCCCGCTTTGGTAGTCAGGGGGATTGTAGCACAAGTTGGGAGAATCTTCAAGTAGGATCTGCCTCTGCCTCCTCCGCAGGAGGTTCTGCGTCTGCCTCCTCTGCCTCATCCAGCTCGGTGTCAACGACCAGGGGCTCCTCGCCCTCCAGCAGGGCAATGACGGTCTCCTCCGCAGCGGATTCAGGGGCGGGGGAAGGCTCCTCCGCAGGAGGGACGGGGGGCTCGGCAGCCCGCTCGGCAATGACCTCATCCGGGAGAATCGTCACCCTCGGCGAGGGCACGCAAATCCCCCACACGATCAGCAGCGCCCCCAGGCATCCCAGCCCCAGGAAGCCCCCCGCGAAGAGATATGGCTCCTCCAGGGTGACTTTGAAGAGCGTCGATGCCAGCCAGGGCTCCCGCAGGGGGCGGAGTGCCTCCGCAGGCAAAATCAGGGTCGTGAGCGCACACCCGGCCAGCACGCACAGAGCCTCCAGGGCGTTGCCAGCACCCAGGCCCGCAAAGGCCGTGGAAGGCGTGAAGCCGCAAAGCCCCGCAGCAACGCCGAAGACGAGTCCCCCCAGCAGCGCCCCCAGCGACAAGGGCAGAACCGGCACCGCGTCCACGTCGATGACCGCCAGCCACATCAGCAGCGCCGTCAGCAGCGTCCCCCAGCCCAGCGCAGTCAGGGAAGTCCGCAGGGTGAGCGAGCGCCGCAGGCCCAGGGCATCGCGCAGGTCATCCCCCCGGGAGAACCTCCCCCAGTGCAGAATCAGGCCCGTGAGAAGCCCCAGCAGGCCCGGAATCAGGTATGTGGTCATGCTCGCCTCCCCATGATGCGCACGGTCGTGAAGCCACCGACAAGAGCCGCCAGGGCGAATCCCCACGCCCCGGCAGAGCCGGTCAGGAATGTGCCGAGCAGCCTGCCATCCCCCGCCAGGGCGAGGGCCAGGGACAAGGCGCAGCCGCAGAGAAATGCCCGCAGGCACCTTTGCCAGGTGGTCGCCTGAGCCGGTCGGGCGCCTTTGCGAAGCCGCGCAGGCAAGGCCCCCAGGAAGGCCCCCACCGTCACCGCCCCTGCGAAGGCCACGGCTCGCCGCTCCACCCGGAACGCCGCCAGACAGTCAGTAAAGCCCATCAAAACAAGGCCTGCCGCGATCACCGCAGCAAGCCAGAATCCGCGCCACAAGGGGTGGGAACGCATAACATCACCTCGGAGAAAGTATCTCCGGACGGATGATGAATTATGAATCTAAAATTTGGTCAGGTGGATTCCTTGGCCTCCCACATGTTCTTGTGCACCCAGCAGCTTTCGCAGCAGGTACGCTGGCAGCCGCAGTGGGCCCAGAGGTTCGGTTCGGCACCAAGGACGGTCAGGGGCGTTTGGACGATGTGCGTCATAGCCGGAACAAGCGTCCCGTCCAGAAATTCCACAAGGGCTGCCGGGGCAAGAGTCTGCCAGTCTGCCGGATACAGGCCCAGCGGCGCAATTCGGACATAGCAGCAGTCGCCATAACGGTTCGTGCCTTCCTTGCCGATGTACACATTGAAATAGTAGGCATCCTCATAGGCGGACTTCTGCGCGTTGAACGTGGTATAATAGCAACCTTCCAGCGGCCTACTCCAACTGTTGCCCTTCTTGCGGAAGCCCAGGGGCTTGAGACGCAGAGAAATCTGCTGGATGAAATCTTTCTGTTTAGCCTTGGCATGGGCGAGGAGCTCATCTTTTTCAGTCAGCAGATAACGGGCGTGCATGTCCTGGATACAGGCCTGTGCAGCAGCCTCGTCCGCCGAATTGCGGATGATGACCCGTTCCCGGAGGTTAATGTGCCCGTCAGATACGCCGTGTTCAATCAATGCGTTCTCATCTCCAGCGAACCGTGTGAACGCCGTAGACGCACAGCCGTAGGTAACCTCCACCCGGTCATCATGGCCCTGCAGGTTGACAACAAAGGCCGTCAGGCTGGTCAGGGGCTTGTAGAACAGCCAGTGCCAGCTGCTGGACTGCCATTTTGTCGGCTCATGAAAGCCCGCCGCCTGCAGCATTTCCCGATAGCGCATGAGCTGGGCAAGGCCCTTCTGCGCGATGGGGTTTGGGTTGTCAGCGATCTGCATGGTCTGCTCCCTTCAGCGCGTGTTCCGCGCACAGGGTGATGGCCCGTGCCATATCAGCCACGGACACCGCTTCCTCCCCTGGCACATGGATGAACAAGCCCCGGTGGGCGAAGTCCTCCTCCGAGGAAAGCAGCGCATAGTAGACGTCGTTGCACACATAGGCCCCTGCGGACAGGGACAGCGCACAGGGAATGCCCTCCGCCTTCACCGCGTCGATCAGGGTGTGGATGGGCAATCGGGTCATGCGGGCCGCAGGACCGTCGGGGGCGATGGGCGCCCCGAAGTATGACTTGCCGGCGTTGTCCGGGATGCGGGCATGGCGGTAGTTGAGGGCCACCAGCTCGGGCGTGACAGCCTTGCGATCCCCCGCCACACCGCAGCAGATGACCAGCTCCGGGCGCAGCCGGGCGATGGCCTCACGCAGCAGGTTGGCCGCTTCCCCGAACACCACGGGCAGGCGCAGACGCTGGACTTCCCGCCCCGCGATCTGGTCAGGCACGCGGCACACGGCCTCCCAGGAAGGGTTGACGCTGGCTCCGCCGAAGGGCTCAAAGCCGGTGAGAAGGATGGACATGGGCGGCACCTCCTTTTGCAACATGATAGCACGGCGGATGGGTTTGCGTCAACGGCGCAGATGTGCTACAATATTGATAGATAATGACGGGAGGTCGTTACGCATGAAGAAGATCATCGGGAAGATATTCAAGGGACTCGGCATCCTGCTGCTGGTGCTCATCGTGGGCGTCCTGGGCTGGCGAGGGCTGTACGGGCGGGATCTGATCGACAGCCCCTACGACCTGGACAAGCAGGGGCAGATCATCAACACCTGGGACTCTGCCATGCAGGACGGCGCTATCACCCACGAGGAGATCGCCATCCACTACGCGCCGCAGATCGACCAGGCCGTGAACGTGCTGCTCTCCGCAGGAGGCCGGGGCGACTTCATCACCGCGGTGGACTACGACGGCGACTGGAGCTGCCTCAACAACTGGGAGAACCTGACGAAGGGCAATCTGGGCGCGGTGGTGTACTACTCCGTGCAGGAGACGGACACGCACTACTACGTCGGCTACTATTTCTACCATCCGCGCGATGACGCGGAGGTCTGGCTCGACCGCCACGAGAACGACCTGGAGGGCATCATGCTCTGCGTGCCCAAGGCGGCGGAGGGGTATGCACTCCCGGAGATGATGTACACCCAGGGCCACGGCAATGTGTACTTCTACTTCGGCGACGGATTGCTGGACGGCGAGAAGATGCTGGCAGGCTCCATCTACGGTGGCTCCCTGACCACAACCTACTTGGACAGGCCGCACCTGTACATCGCCCCCAACGGCACACTGTACAACCAGGGCCACAGCGTCAGCGCATACGGCTGGCACTTCCCCTACTGGTCAGTGGGCAACAGCGGCGTGCGCTACGTTTACGGAGGCCGGGCGGATACGCCTCAGTTCTGGAACGGCGCGTTTGAGGACAACATGTGCTCCTATGACCTGCGTCCGCTGGATGAGCTGTGGGTCCTCCGCAACGGCCCGTATGATGGAACGAGTGTGTTCGGCTCCTACGGTGCATTCGACGGCGACAACTGGGGCGAGGACAGGGCCAATCCCCCGTGGGCCTGGCGCAACAAGACGGCGTATGGCTTCGGCGGCAGCTTCCTCTCAGACCCGGTGTGGACCTTCAACCGGGCGATTGCGGGTGCGAACCTGTCTGCCGGGTATGTGGACAACGCCTACGCGGACTGGGTTCTGACCTTCGGCGCGGCAATGCTTCCTTCCACCGTGAAGCCGGAGGACGTGACGCTGCATCTGCTCCGCGACGGCTGGGAGTTCGGCGGCCCGGACTGGTTCACCCTGGCGGAGGGCGAGAACGGCTTCTACCGCGTTGACCTCATCGGCGAGAGGGACAGGCTGTGGGTGGCGGCCCCCAAGGGCGGCTCCTGGCGGATGGAAATCCGGGATGCCTCCGGCAAGGTCGTGACCGGCGCCTTCGCTGCGGTGACGGGGGAGTATATCGGGGAGTGATTCACGACAGCCATCAGCCGCGAAAAGTCTGCAATCCCCCCCTGCAAAATGATGTGCGGCCCCTTGACAATGGCAAGTTTGGGCGGTATAATGTCCATAATTGAAAATGTCTGATTTGGTCTAAGGAGGCCGAAGTATGGAATCCTACCTGTTTACGAACGTCGAAGCCGCCGCCGACACCCTGGTTGTCGAAGGCTGGCATAAGCCCGGTACCCTGACCCGCTCCAGCGGCGCGTGGATCCACGCCGCCGGCACCGCCATGTTCGAGAAGGGCGAGGTTGCCCTCAACAGCCACGATCAGTGGGTCTGGTTCGCCGTGGAGGCGGGCGAGGTGGTGCTGCACTGGCAGGACAATGATCTCCACCTGAAGGCGGAGGACACCTGCTTCCTGCCCGCAGGCGAGCACGGCGCATACCTGGAGGTGCCGGATCAAACTCGCGTGCTGTGGGTCGCCCTGGAGGGCAATTTGGCCCCCATGGTCGTGCGCAAGATGGGCGCGCTGCTCCACATGCCCCTGCGTCAGGGCGCGCTGCCCAGCCAGATGTACCTGGCCAAGCAGATCGTGCAGGTGATGGTGCGCCACTCCGGCACCGCCGATGCCACCTACCAGCTCCAGCACCTGATGTACGGCATGCTGGCGTCCCACTGGGGCCAGCCCGTCGCCATGGACGCGATGCTCTCCCATGAGATCGCCAAGGTGGTGGATACCCTGCGCGCCAACCAGTACCGGGATAACTTCTCCCTGGCAGAAATGGCCGCGATCTCCCGCATGCCCATGGAAACCTTCCGCAAGCGCTTCGTGAGCGAGGTGGGTATGCCGCCGCTGAGCTACGTCCTCCACTGCAAGATGGAGCGCGCTAAGGAGCTGCTGCGTGAGGAGGGCCACACCGTGCGCCAGGCCGGCATCGAGGTCGGCATGCAGGACCCCTACCACTTCTCCAAGCAGTTCAAGAACATCGTAGGCATCAGCCCCTCCGCCTTCATGAAGCAGGCCGCCAAGCCGGACGCCACCATCCGCGGCAGCAGCAAGAATAAGTGATTGATCAGGTCGTGTCGAAAGGCACGGCCTTTTTATGTGGCCCGAGGGAAAACCTTTTGGGGATTTGAAGTTTTCGTTACGGGCGAAAGTTTCGGAAATGGGGTTTCCGGCCCCGTCTATGCCCGAAAGTCGCAGTATCTTTCACCCGAACATGCACGAACGCGCATAAATATACACGTTTTCCGCCTGTCTAAACAGCCCCCGCTATGCACAGATGCATGTCCACAGGCCTATCCACATATAAAAGTATTGGGGATAAAGGCTGTGGATAACCTGTGGATAATGTGGATAACGCCGGTGGAAACCGCGATATTCCGCCCTTTTCTGCTCATATTTTTGTGGATAACCCTGTGGATACTGTGGATGAATACGTTCTTTGGCTGTGCATAAAGCCGGAATATGAACATGCATAGGCTGCGGCATGGTGCAAAATCGGCGAACATTCGGGGAATATCGCGGGTGTTCTGTATGCAGTTAATCTGTATACACGACGGAAATCCTGCAAGGCATGCTGCATCTGTCCTCCGCATAGGCTGAAATACGGAGGATTTGCCATGAAAGAATCAAAACGTCCCCTGCTGCCCCGTCAAAAAGCCGAACATCTGGTGACGATGGCCGCTGCATTGCTCGTGTTCATCGGCGGTCTGCTGGCGGTTGCGGCATGGCAGAAAAATGTCACAAATGCGTCATCGCCCGCAGCGGAGGTCACCCCTGCCCCTACCCCGACGCCCGGGCCGCTGGCAGGGCTCACCATCCTGGTGGACCCGGGGCATGGGGGCTACGACGGCGGCGCCAGGTGCCGGGACAGCGGCATGTGGGAGAAGGAGCTGAACCTTGCCGTCAGCCGCAAGGTACGGGACGCCCTCGTCAGCCGTGGTGCACAGGTGGTCATGACCCGCGACGCCGACGTCGATCTGTGCACCCCTGACCGCCCCGCTTCCCTCACGAAGAAGCGCCAGGATATGCAGAACCGCATCGCCATCGCCCGGGAGCACAGCATCGACCTGCTGCTGTCCATCCACATGAACGAGTACCGCGCGCGCTCGGAGTCGGGGCCGCAGGTGTTCTACCGGGCCGGCAACGATGGCGGCAGGCTCCTGGCCGGTTGCCTGCAGGAGGCGCTGATCCGCGTTCTTCAGCCGCAGAAGCAGCGCGCCGCCATGGCCGGGGATTACTTCATCCTCCAGCTGGAAGCACCCTCGGCGCTGGTGGAATGCGGCTTTATCTCCAACCCCACGGAGGAGAAGCTGCTGCGCTCGGCAGACTACCAGGCCCGCCTGGCGGAAGCCATCGCGGAGGGCGTGACGGAATACGTTGTGCTGGCGCAGGCAGTAAAAAAGGAGGATGGCATCGCGCCATCCCCCTGATTGATTGCAGTTTGGACCTCACAGGCTCTCCAGCAGCAGGATTGCGTCCTGCACATCGATCGTGCCGCTGGCGTCCATATCAGCGGAATCATCGATGACCACGGACCAGCCCGCCGCATACTGCATGATCAGCAGCACGTCCTGCAGGTTGATCTTGCCGTTCATGTCGGCGTCCCCGTCCAGGTAGACGATGGTGTAATCATTGAACTTCTGCTTCCTTTCAGCCCAGCTTGCAATGGGAGTATTCCGGTAGCAGTGGATGGTCGTCCCCTCCGGGAAGGGCTCGAACAGGCCCGTGATCTGGATGTCGCCCCTGCCGAGGATATACACATGCTCCAGCTTCTTCCCGCTGCCGTATTTCTCGCCAAACGCATCTTCTTCAATGACTTTGACACTCGCCGGAATCACCACGGTTGTCAGGTTTACGCACGAATCAAAGGCGCTCGCACCAATCCGTTCCACCGTGTCAGAAATCGTGACAGACGTCAGCTTTTTGCAGTCGTGGAAGGCATAGTCGTCGATCTCCCTGACACCCTTGCCGATGGTGACGCTCTCCAGTGCGCTGCACTGCCAGAAGGCGCCGTGACCGATGACCTCCACGCTGCCGGGAATCGTAACTTGCTCCAGATAGAAGCAGTTTCTGAATGCTGATTTGCCAATGCTCGTCACGCCGTTGGGAATGACGATTTTCGTCAATTGGGTGTCCGAAAAGGCGTATTCTCCGATGCTCGTCAGGCCGCCGGGCAGATCGATCTCTGCAAGGAAGTCGCACTCAAAAAACGTCCAGTCCTCAATTTTCGTCACGCCCTGGGGGATGTTAATGCTTCTGAGCATGGTGCAGCCATTAAACGCACCGGCGCCGATGCTCGTAACGCTTTCAGGCAGCTCGACGCTGGAAAGACCTGAACAATCAACAAAAGCACTCTCGCCGATGCTCGTAACCGAGCTCGGTATCGTGACTTTCGTCAGGGAGCTAAAGTCACTGAAAGCATAACTGCCTATATGGGTTATGCCAGCGCCGATCTGGACCGTACCGCTCCAGGTGACCCAAATCGACTCCCAGGGCGTGTCGAATTTATTTGTCGCATCATACATCGGCCCTGTACCCCAGATGCGCAAAGAATTGCTGTTATAGTTATAATAGTACTGCACATTGTCGCCGCAGTATCCGGACACGTCCAGTGCTGCATACGCCGTCGTCCACAGGCCCTCAAACATCACCAGCGTCATCAGCAGGCAAACCAGCCTTGCCGCCCATTTCTTCATTCCGGTACACCTCCGCCATCTGACTGTATCTTTCCATTCGATTATACCACCGTTTCCCTCCGCCCGCAATCCTTCTGCGCACAAATTGCGGCTTGGCCCCCTTCGGCACGGCAGCGCCCGAGTCCCCCCCAGGTGGCCAGATCCGTCGGGCAATCCCCCCTTGCACCGGGGCGTCAGGCGTGGTATACTGTTGTCACTTCCTTCCAGTTCACACAGGAGGCCCGTTATGAGAAAAATCTGCATGCTGCTGGCGCTGCTGACGCTGTTGCTGCTGCCCCAGGCGCAGGCCGAGGGCACCGCCTACTTCCCCCACGGCACGACGCACATCGAGCAAGAAGCATTCTACAACTGCCTGAGCCTGGAAAAGGCGGTGCTGCCGGCCACGGTAACCCACATCGGGCCGCGGGCCTTTGGCCGCTCCTCACTCAGGGAGATCACGTTGCCCGCCAGCGTCACCTCCATCGCGGATGACGCCTTTTCCGGCTGTCCCGAGGGGCTGACCATCCTGGCGGATGAGGGCACCTATGCCTGGCGCTGGGCCATGAGCCATGGGTATTTCGAGCTGCATGAGCTCGTCATTGAGCTGCCGCTTTCAGCCGTCAAGCAGATCGATATCTCCGAAACCTTCCAGATCCCCTACCACACCGTGCCCGCCAACGCCGCGGCTGATCTGACCTGGATGAGCCACGACCCGGAGATCCTCACCGTGGACAAGAATGGCCTGGTCACGCCGCTGAAGGCAGGATACGGCTACATCACCGTCCTGTCGGATGGCAGCTATGTGGCCGGACTGAGCCTGGAGGTGGTGGGCAGCCCCTACTCCTCCGACGGGCTGATGTTCGAGCCCACGGCGGACGGCAGCGGCTACCGCGTGGTGGACTGCACCGGCAACCCGGAACGCATCACCATCCCCGCCACCTTTAACAGCAAGCCCGTTACCGGCTTTGAGCCCGGCGCCTTCAAAGACTGCACCATCCTGACGGATATCGCCCTGGAAAGCGGCCATACCGTCTTGTACATGGAGAAGAACGCCCTCTATACCAACTCCCCCCACAAGACGCTCCTGTGCTACCCCGGCAGCCATGACCTGATGGGCAATTTCTACATTCCCGCAGGTACCAAGGCCATCGCGCCCTATGCCTTTGCCAACTGCAAGCTGGATATCATCACTGTGCCCGGTGGCCTGACCACCATCGGCGACTATGCCTTCTACCGCAATATCTACCAGCTGGGCGTGTACCTGCCCGACTCGGTGACGAGCTTTGGCAAGTCGCTGTTCCAGGGGCAGCAGTCCAATGCCTACTTCTATGTGACCTCCTGGGAGTCCCCCGGCGCCATCTACGCCCAGGAAAACAACATCCCCGTGGGCACCATCGATGAGCGTACGCCGGAACCCACCGCCGCCCCCACCCCGACGCCCGCGCCTACCCCCGTGCCCTCCGTGCCCCCGGTGGACGAAAGCAAGATCGTCATCTTTGACCAGCTGGACCGGATCAATGTGCAGCACAACACGATCGAGTGCACCTATGACATCTCCCAGCTGGAGGGGGATAGCGTATCCGAGGTGCGCATGGATCTGCGCGATCAGTGGAAGGATCTGCAGTATGTGTCCGGCCGTGCCCAGCAGACCGGCCTGTACGGCGCCGGCTACACCGCAAAGGAGGCAGTCCTGCGGGCATACGACAGGAACGGCGTACAGATCGGTATGCAGATCATCAACGGGGACTTCGCCTTCTCCTTCGACGGCGCAAGGATGCTGGGCGTCTCCGGCGGCAAGAACACCCGCATGACCGTCATCCCCACCAAGCCGATATTTGTCTCCACCCCGGGGCGCTACCCCATCCGCCACAGCGAGTGGCACCAGCTGGAGGACGGCAACATCTACCAGCACTACATCCTTAAGATGCCCCGCGGCATGGCGTCTATGGACTTCCCGCATTACCTGAATATCATGGCGCCCAACCCCTACTACGCCATCACCGGCAACCACACCAGCAGCAGCCAGTCCTACGAGTCCGGCTACTGCTACGTCACCTGCCAGACCTATGACAGCTCCCGCGCTGACCAGATCGACGTGATCACCCTGGTGTTCGATTCCATGGAGCTGCTGCTGAAGAACGACGACTTCTCCTGCTACGCCGCCTCCCTGCCCGATAAAACCGAATACCTGGGCGAGGACATCTATAACGTGTACCTGCAGACCCGCAGCGAGATGCTGAAGGGGCACTACCCCACCCAGCAGGCCATCGCGCCTGTTCAGGTGCGTCTCAACGGCGGCTACCCCACATCCTGGCAGAGCATCGTCGAGCTGGACCAGGCCTTCTTCGAGTATGACGAATGGGATGTCTCCATCCTCTCCCATGAGCTGACCCACGCCATCGATCAGGGCATGAAGAACTGCGATTACCTCCCCTCCCCCTGGATGGAAGGCCGCGCTGAGCTCATCAGCATGGCGGTCACCGCCAGGATGGATGCCCCCTACACCTCCAGCACCTACCCTGCAGGCACCCAGTACAACTGGTCCTTCATGAGCGAAGCGGACCGGGCGGACTTCTTCACCTACTACACCACCTCCTCCAACCGCACCACCGAGTACGTGCTGGGCTACTACTTCTACCGCTTCCTGATGGACACCTACGGCAGCAATGTCGGCGCGAGGATCATGCAGAACGTCGCCACCGCCTCCTTCAACCCGGAGACCGCCAATGCCGTCTTCAAGCAGTGCGTGGAGGCCGCCACCGAAAAGGGTGTGTTCCAGCGCTTCATCGACGATGTGGTCACTCCCTCCGGCACCTGATCCCACACAAAAACCGGAGCCGTCAGGCTCCGGTTTCTTTATGCTTCGACGCCGCTTGATTTCATGCCCCGCAGGAATTCCTCCGGTAGCTCGGCGGTGAAGGTCATGCGCTCCTGAGTACGCGGGTGGGTGAAGGACAGGGAGTATGCGTGCAGCATCAGCCGGGGCACTTTGGCGCCCTTGGGACTGCCATAGATCGGGTCGCCGCAGACCGGGTGGCCGATGTGCTTGCAATGCACGCGGATCTGATGCGTCCGTCCGGTGAGGATGTGCACGTCCAGGAGGGTCACGCCGCGGCCGCGTTCCAGCACCGTCCACTCGGTGATGGCCTCGCGGCCCTCTTCGTCGACGGCCATCTTCTTGCGATCCTTCTTGCTGCGGGCGATGGCGGCCTCAATGCGGCCCGCATCCTCGCGGATATTGCCCTCCACCAGGGCGCGGTAGTGCTTCTCCATGCTGCGCTCGGAGAGCTGCTCAGAGAGGGCCAGCTGGGCTGCGTCGTTCTTCGCCACCAGCAGCAGGCCGCTGGTGTCCTTGTCCAGCCGGTGGACGATGCCCGGCCGCAGCTCGCCGCCGATGCCTCCCAGGCTGTCCAGGTGGTGCAGCAGGGCGTTGACCAGCGTGCCGTCCTCGTTGCCGGCAGCGGGATGGACGACCATGCCGCAGGGCTTGACCACCACGGCCAGGTCCGCATCCTCGTAGAGGATGGTCAGGGGGATATCCTGGGCCTCGGGGACGGCGGGCTTGGGCGCGGGGATCACCAGGGTGACCGTTGATCCGGCCTTTGCCTTGAGGCCCGCCTTGGTGACGGTCTGCCCGTCCACGGTGACATTGCCCTCCTCCATGAGCGTCGCCACACGGTTGCGGGTCAGGCCCGACTGCTCCGACAGCAGCACATCCAGGCGGCGGCCGTCGGCGGTAAAGATCATTTCTGTTGCTTCCATTGCACTTCTCCTCGCAGGAGGGCGAACGCCGCCCCCTGGCCCTTTTGCGGTTCCTTAGTTTGCAGGTTTTTCCTGCCATTCCTCCGGGCGCAGCAGCAGTGACGCCGCCATCAGCGCCGTGCCCACGGTGAGGGCTGCATCCGCCACGTTGAAGATGGCAAACTCCATAAACAGCACCTCAAACATATCCACCACATACCCCCGGAAAAACCGGTCCAGCATGTTGCCCGCCGCGCCGCCCAGCATCAGCATGGCAGCCACGCGGCTGAGCCTGCCCAGCTTGTAACGCCGCAGCACCAGCCATCCCGCCAGGATGCACAGCGCCGACACCACGCCCAGCGCCCACGCCCGCCCCGAGAACAGGCTGAAGGCCATGCCGGTGTTCTCCGCGTAGGTCAGCGCCAGCACATGGGGGATCAGCGTCACGCTGCCCGTAAGCGTCAGGCAGGCCCATTTGACGATTTGGTCAACGATCACCGTCAGCGCGGCGATCCAGTAGAATTTCCGCATGTTACTCCAATCTGCGCTGCACGACGCTGACGATATCCGCCAGGAAATCCCCGATGACCGGGAGATTCCGCTGGGCCAGGTCCTGCAGCAGCCACACCAGCGCCGCGCCCAGGATGGTAAAGCCGATGGCCGACCCCAGCCCCCGGAGGATGCCGCCAATAAAGTGCATCCGGTAGAACCGCTTCCGGTCCTCCAGGTAGCGGACGTACTCCGGCAGGTGCATGCGCTCCAGCACGGCGATGTGCTCATCCAGTTTATTCGCCATCCAGGCCGTCCATTCCTTCATACATAAATCCTCCCGGATAAGTTTGGGAGGATTTTGCCCGGTTTATTCGGCCGCGGCGCTTCTCCGGCATCGACGCTCATTTTCCTGTTGCAACTTTACCGGCTTTGCCGTATACTGGTGACAGAGGAATCACCCGTTCAAACTGAAAAGGAGATGGATGCCATGAAGAAGCTGATCGTATTCCTGCTGGCTGCCGTACTGCTGCTGAGCTGCTTCGCTCACGCTGAAGAAAGCACCCGCAAGACCGACTTCCCGGACAACACCTTTGTGGAAATGGATCCCAACTACATCGCAGGCGTCACCCAGCGGGGCAAGACCGTCCTGTTCCGCTACGACGCCCAGACTGCGGAGGGCGAAGCCTACACCAAGTCCGCGCTGGTCTATGTGCCCTATGGCTATGATCCTGCGGACACCGAAACCCACTACAACGTGATGTACCTGCTGCACGGCCACGGCGGCGGCTACACCACCTTCTTCAAGGGAGCAGGTTCCTTCTCCAACATGCAGTTTACGCTGGACGCCATGATCGAAAAGGGCCACATCGAGCCCCTCTTCATTGTCACGCCCACCTACGCCGTGCCCGGCAAGGATGAATACTGGGGCTCGGCCAACTTCTGGTACGAGCTGAACAACTACCTCATCCCCGCCTTCGAGAGCGAATACCACACCTACGCCCAGGACGTGACCCCCGAGGGCATCCGCGCCTCCCGCACCCACCGCGCGCTCAGCGGCTTCTCCATGGGTTCGCTTACCACCTGGGTAACCTTCGAGCACAGCCTGGATCAGATCGCCTACTACATGCCCTGCTGCGGCGGCGCGAGCTTTGGCCCCGATGCGGCAGATGCAGCCCAGCGGTTGGCTGACAGCATCGCCAAGGCAGGCTACACCAAGGATGACTTCTTCATCTATGCCGGTTGCGGCGGCGAGGGCGACGTGGGCTATGCCGGCCTGACTGCCCAGATCGAGGCCATGAAGCTGCTGCCGGACACCTTCGTGTACTGCGAAAACTTCCGCGACGGCAACCTGTACTACACCCAGTGCTCCGGCGGCCACAGCACCAAGAGCGTGGAGCTGATCATGTACTGCGCCCTGCCGACCTTCTTCGACAAGTAACCGATTTCGCACCCTGTGCGCCTGCCGTATCTCGCGGCAGGCGTTTTGTTTGGGAAAAATCTTCCTCCGATGCAACCTCCTCCGCTTCCATTTCGTCTTATAGGTGTAAAGCTTTACAGGAGGAATTCCTCAATGACCAACGAAGACTTCGCGGCCCGCATCATCCAGATGCAGGGGACGCTCTACCGGGTGACATGCGCCATGCTCCGCGACCATGCGGACCGGGAGGACGCCGTACAATCCGCCATTGAAAAGGCATGGCGCAAGCGGCACATGCTCCGCCAGGCGGACAAATTGAAGCCTTGGGCGACCCGTATCCTGGTGAACGAATGCTACCAAATTCTACGTCATCAGAAGCGGGAAGCGCCGGTGGAAACCATCCCCGATGCGCCCGCCCCGGAGGGAGCGAACCCCGATCTGTACCGGTTCTTCACCGAATTGCCCGACACGCTGCGGCTGACCATGGTGCTGCACTATGTGGAGGGCTGGGACGTGAAGGATGTGGCCCGCATTCAGCGCATCCCGGTGAACACGGTGAAATCGCGCCTGATGCGGGGCCGAGAGAAGCTGCGAACGATCTTGGAGGTCGAGCACAGCGAGACGAGCAAGAGCGAATGCTTGCATTCGCCGAGCGAAGCCAGCGCCGGCCTTGACCCGGTGATGGCCGAAGAAAAGGAGGTGCTGGGTGTATGACATTCGATCCCAACAAGGTGTACGGCGACGTGCCGCAGTCCTTCTCCCATCGCGTGGAATACGCCCTGCGCCGCTGCGAAAAGGAGGAAACCAAACCCATGAAGCGCAAGACCATTATGGCCATTATCATCGCTGTATTGATGCTAGCCCTGACCACCACGGCGGTGGCGGCAGTGCTGTCCCGGACAACGGAGTTCTTTGCCCAGTTCTATGGCGTTGACTATCGCAACAAGCTGGAATCCGGCACCACCTATGTCGGCGAACAGTCCACCACCTTCAGCAATGTCACGTTCACGCTGAATGACATCATCTCCACCGAGTTCAAGTCGCAGCTTGCCAACGAAGACGGCTCTGGCTATCACGAACTCACCGTTCCATTCTTCTTCACCACCGGTACCATTTCCGCGGCGGAGGGCGAGAACCTCGTGCTGCTGGCCTGGGATGAATACACCGTGGACGACCCCGCCGGTTATGCCCTGTACTACGGTGATATGTACCCCACCGCCCCCGAAGGAGTGCCTACCTATGCCGAAATTGCAAAAGAGAAGGGCGCTGTCATCCGCAAGGTGGAATGTATTCCCAACGGCATTCTGGATGAGAACGGCAATCACTACATGGGCTGTGTGGGGTATACGCTGATTCCCCAGGAGGATGGAACAGTCTTCTTCTCCGTAGAAATTCAGCCGGAGGTAGCCGTGCCGCAGCAGGACAGCTACCAGCTCAGCCTGTGTATCTGCACCGAAGACGTCGACCTCTCCGGCAACCCTATCGAAGGCACGCGCCAATCCACCGACTGGATCGTCACCCTGACCCCCGAAGCAGCCAAGTAAACGATAAAGCGCCTGCCGTATCTCTACTCGCGGCAGGCGCTCTTCTGTTATGCTGCAAGCTTTGCGGAGACCTTCCTCCGCCAGGCGAAATAGCGCATCAGGCAGCTCAGGCCGCTGATGACCCAGGTCACACCGGCCGTCCACCAGATGCCCCACATGCCCACACCGGGGATCAGCACCACCAGCAGCGGCAGTCCGATGCGGCAGATGACCTCCACAACGCCATTGATGAAGGCAAAGAGCGCATCGCCGATGCCATTGAGGATGCCGCGGCACATGTTGATCAGCGCGAGGAAAATGTAGAACCAGCTGGTCAGCCGCAGGGCCTGGGCGCCGATATCGATAACCACGGTCTCCTTGACAAACATGCGCATGATCGGCGCGCTGAAAACCTGGTAGGCGGTCATCATCACCACCGTGAAGACGGCAGAGATCAGCATGCCGTGCTTCAGGCCGTCCTTGACGCGATGGAGGTTGCCCGCGCCGTAGTTTTGCCCGGCATAGGTGGCAAGCGCCGCACTGATGGAGCCGTAGGGCAGGTGCACCAGATTTTCCACGCGGTTGGTGGCGGTAAAGGCAGCCATCGCGTCAGCGCCGAAGGAATTCACAAATGCCTGCAGGGCCGAAGTGGACAGCGCCACCATGGACCACTGCATCGCCAGCGGCAGACCCAGGCGCACGGACTTGCCGATCACTCGCCAGTCGGGCGTGAAATCCTCCCGGGCAAGCTGGAAATATGGATTGCACTTGAGCGCATACAGCATGCAGCCCACACCCGCGATGATCTGCGCAATAATCGTTGCCAGCGCCGCGCCGAATACGCCCATGCCCCATACATTCACACACAGGAGGTCAAGGCCGATGTTCAGTATGCAGGCAAAGATCAGGAAATACAGCGGTGTGCGGGAATCGCCCAGCGCCCGGAGCATCGAAGAGGAGTAGTTGTACACCGCCACCAGCGGCACGCCGATGCAGCTCATTCGCATGTACACAACCGCATCCGGCAGGATATCCTCCGGCGTCTTCATCGCCGCCAGCGCCCAGGGTGCAGCGATGTAGGCGATCACGCTCATCACCAGCGAGGCGACAAACATGATATAGGCGGCATTGGCAATGGCACGCTTGGTCTGCACCGAATCACCGGCGCCGTAATACTGGGAGGTGACGATGCCGCTGCCCGAGGCAATTCCGTTGCAGATGGAGAAAAAGAGGAACGTAACCGAGCCCGTCGTACCGATCGCCGCCAGCGCGGACGATCCCAGAAACTGGCCGACGATAATGGAATCCGCCAGGCTGTATGCCGGCTGGAAGATGTTGCCGATCAGCATGGGCACAGCAAAGCTGAGCAGGAGCTTCGTGGGGTTCCCCTGGGTCATGTTGGTGGTTGAAGAGCGTCTCATGTACCCTCCGCAGCAGACGACATGCCTGCTTCACTGCTTCATTCAAGCATGTATTATACTCAGATTTCCTTCATTTGCAAGTAAAGTCTATCATTTTTCAGGATTTTCTCCCACCTTCCGATGCAAAAAGCCGCACCATGCATGTGCACAGTGCGGCAATCTTCGCACGATTCTCTCAGGAACCGCTGCCATGCAGCTGGTTATTCCTTCCGGATCCAGGGCAGCGCCTTTTGCAGTGCCAGGACGATCAGAGGGATCAGCACGATATGCAGAATAATGCCGGGGATGGCCTGGGTGAAGGCTCCCGCCATGAAGGCGGCCCAGGTGAAGGCCGCGCCGTCCGCGCCGGACAGCACTACCCGGACGATGCCCCACACGATGCGGCCTGCCAGCATCGCGGCAAGCAGGCTCACATACACGTTGATAGGCTTGCGGGGCAGCAGGCGGTACAGCGCGCCGGAGACCGCGCCATAGGTGGCCAGCTCCACGCACATGGCCACCCCCACCGGGAACAGCGGCGGCATGCCGAAGAGCATGAACCGCAGCAGCGGCGCGATCGCCCCCACCACTGCCGCCCACGCAGGCCCGCAGAGGAAGCCGCACAGCAGCACCGGGATGTGCATGGGGCTGAGCATGCTGCCGATCTCCGGGATCTGCCCGGTCAGAAAGGGCAGCACCATGCACAGCGCCAGGCAGACTGCCGCAAGAACGAGCTTCTGAATGTGGATGCTTCTTTGATTCATGTTATACCACTCCTTTTGTAGCAATTGCATTATAGTCCATTCTCTGGCAATGGTCAAGACATAAAAAAGCCGCACCGGCAAAAACCAGTGCGGCGTGATGGTTTCGATGCTGCGCGGCGCAAGCCGCCAGTCTTTCAAAGGCTCCCTCCCGAGGGAGCTGTCAGCTGCATGGGTCGCAGGCCCTGCGGCTGACTGAGGGAGTACTGAACTCAGAACTCCATCTTCTCCTCGATGTACTTGCGCAGGTCGGCGATGGCGACGCGCTCCTGCTGCATGGTGTCACGGTCACGGACGGTGACGGTGCCGGTCTCTTCAGTCTCGAAGTCAACGCAGATGCAGAAGGGAGTGCCGATCTCGTCCTGACGGCGGTAGCGCTTGCCGATGGAGCCGGTCTCGTCGTACTCCACGGGGAAGTACTTGGCCAGCTGGGCATGGATCTCGCGGGACTTCTCGCCCAGCTTGTTCTTCTGCAGGGGCAGCACCGCAGCCTTGTAGGGCGCGAGAGCCGGATGCAGGTGCAGAACCGTGCGGACGTCGTTCTTCTCCTCGTCCAGCAGCTGCTCCTCGTAGGCGTTGCACAGGAAGGCCAGCACCAGACGCTCCACGCCCACGGAGGGCTCCACGCAATAGGGGATGTAGCGCTCGTTGGTCACGGGATCCAGGTACTCCATGGACTTGCCGGAGTGCTCCATGTGCTGCTTGAGGTCGTAGTCGGTGCGGTCAGCAATGCCCCACAGCTCGCCCCAGCCGAAGGGGAACAGGTACTCGAAGTCGGTGGTCGCCTTGGAGTAGAAGGCCAGCTTCTCGGGCTCGTGGTCGCGCAGGCGGAGCTTCTCCTCCTTCAGGCCCAGATTCAGCAGCCAGTTCTTGCAGAAGGAGCGCCAGTACTGGAACCACTCCAGATCCTCACCGGGCTTGCAGAAGAATTCCAGCTCCATCTGCTCGAACTCCAGCACGCGGAAGATGAAGTTGCCGGGGGTGATCTCGTTGCGGAAGGACTTGCCGATCTGGCAGATGCCCGCAGGGATCTTCTTGCGGGTGGTGCGCATGGTATTCAGGAAGTTGACAAAGATGCCCTGGGCAGTCTCGGGGCGCAGCAGCACCTCGGCAGCAGAGGACTCGTTCACGCCCAGATGGGTCTTGAACATCAGGTTGAACTGACGGATGCCGGTGAAATCCTTCTTGCCGCAGACGGGGCAGACGATGTCGTGCTCGTTGATGTAATTTTCGAGCTCCTCGTTCTTCCAGCCGTCGCCGGTCTCAGCGCCCTTGGTGAAGTCTTCGATGAGCTTGTCCGCACGGAAGCGGGCCTTGCAGGCCTTGCAGTCCATCAGGGGATCGTTGAAGCCGCCCACGTGGCCGGAAGCCACCCAGACCTCGCGGTTCATCAGGATGCCGCAGTCCAGACCCGTGTTATAGGGGCTCTCCTGGACGAATTTCTTCCACCAGGCCTTCTTGATGTTGTTCTTGAACTCCACGCCCAGGGGGCCGAAGTCCCAGGTATTGGCCAGGCCGCCGTAAATCTCGGAGCCGGCAAAGATGAAGCCGCGGTTCTGACACAGCGCCTTGAGCTTGTCCATCGTCAGTTCAGCCATTGTACTGTTCCTCCTAATTAGGTACGTGCCTGGCGTGGCACGCCCGATATTCGTACTATTGTATCATAGGCGGAAAGGGCGGTTTTGTCAAGCGAAACACGGAGAAAATGCACTTCTCTCCTGCTTGCAAATTTTTTTGAGAAATTTGCAATTTACCCCTTGCTTTTTTC
>SVGL01000027.1 GCA_015056325.1 Clostridiales bacterium
CCTACCGGTGGTAATGACGGAGAGGTCCCACCTGTTCCCATACCGAACACAGTAGTTAAGCTCTCCAGTGCCGAAAGTACTTGGCTGGACACGGCCCGGGAGGATAGGTCGCTGCCGGTTACCCTTTGAAGAGTCTCGTTTGAGGCTCTTTTTTCTTGCTTTTGGCGGGATGTGTGCTATACTGTCCATATGCAGTTCATAAGGTGGTGGTAAAATGATAATGGTTGATTCTCGGATTCTTCCCTGGCATGGGGAGGTATTGATGGGCACGACGCTGCGCCGCTGCCGCTGGATGGCGAACGCCAGGAACGACCACGATCACTGCGCCTTCTGCTGGGATAAGTTCGCGGAATATAACGGCTGTCTGCAGGAAGGCTACTGCACCGAGGCCGGTAATAACTGGATCTGCGAGGCTTGCTTCAATGATTTCAGAGAACGATTCGGATGGAGGGTGAAATCATGCAGCTCCGCCCCATGACCGCCATTTACCTTACCCGCGGCGATAAAATTCTCCTGCTGTACCGCATCGGCTCCCGGGTGGTGGGCAATTCCTACACCGGCAGCGCCGGCGGCCACATCGAGCCGGAGGAGTACCGTGATCCCCGAGCGTGCATGCTCCGCGAGCTGCAGGAGGAAACCGGCCTCACCAAGGAAGCGCTGGATGGTCTTGCGCTGCGCTACATCACCATGCGGAGCAAGAACGGCGAAGTCCGCCAGAATTATTACTACTTCGCCGCATTGAAGGACGGCTTTGACGTGCACAATAGCACCGAGGGCCGCCTGGAATGGCACGATTTGAGCGCTTTGGATGCGCTGCCCATGCCTGTCACTGCGCGGCATGTGGTGGATCACTACCTGGCTGTGGGCCGCTTTGACGATAAGCTCTACGGCGGCATCACTACGGAAGAAGGCTCCGTGTTTACCGAAATGAACGAATTTTAATGGAGGAAAGCCATGTTTTTCTACGATTGGACCTATCTGCTGATCATCCCTGGTATGCTGCTGGGTATTTGGGCGCAGTTCAAGGTGAAGGGCGCTTATGCCGAGTACAGCCGCATCCCCACCCGCCTGGGCCGTCCGGCAGCCAGCGTGGTGGATGACCTGCTCCGCCGAAACGGCAACAACAAGGTGCGCATCGGCCGGGTGAGCGGCGAACTGACCGACCATTACAATCCTGGCGACGAGACGCTGAACCTCTCTGAGGGTGTGTATGGCAGCGCGTCTATCGCGGCGCTGGGCATTGCGGCCCATGAGGCCGGACACGCCATGCAGAAGCATGAGAATTACGCGCCTTTGATGCTCCGCACGACCATCGTGCCGGCGGTGAACATCTGCTCCAGCCTGTCCACGCCGCTGTTCTTCCTGGGCCTGATCATGGCATGGGAACCGTTGCTGACCCTGGGCATCATCCTGTTTGCGGCGTCCACCGTGTTCGCGCTGGTGACGCTGCCGGTGGAGTTCAACGCATCAAACCGTGCAGTCAACATGTTGGTGGAAGGCGGCTACGTATCCGGCGAGGAGGAACGAGGTGTGCGAAAGGTGCTCAATGCCGCTGCGCTGACCTACGTTGCCGCTGCGGTGACGAGCCTCTTGTCCTTGCTGCGCTTGGTGTTGATCGCCAACCGGCGGAGGGACTGACATAACAAAATCCGGCTCATTGAGCCGGATTTTTGTTTGCGGATATTTATAGCTTCTTTTCCATCACCACGAACCCGTCGGGATTCAGACGCTGATAGGTGCGGTAGTCCTCCAGGCTGGTGTAAGTGTGCTCGACCGTTGGTTTGCCGTCCGTCCAGCACTTGTACTCTTTGGGCGCGTAGCCGCAGGCGATGTAGAAAGCTTCTGCTTCCCGTCCGGAACCTGCGGATACCGCCGGCGCGCCGTAGGAGCGGGCTGCGTCCTCGAAGGCGTTCAACAGCTTTGTGCCATATCCCTTGCGCCAGTAGGCACAGGCGATGCAGATGCCGTCCAAGGTAAAGGAGGGATCCTCCGGGGCGAAATGCTTGCGGAACCAACCGTAGCATACGCCGATCAACTGCTTGTCCAGGTGGACGGTCTGGAAGGCGGCCGGATATGTGGAGGCGAAACGACGCATGCGCTCCGGGTCGCTGTCAGGCAGGTGTTCTGCTGCAAGGGCGTAGAACTGATCTGTATCCACAGGGGACAACGGGGCAATGGTAAGATGGGCCATGGAGTCTCCTTTCGGCAAGAAGATTACTTGCCGGCCAGCCTTGCGTAGGTTTTGCTGGGCGTGCAGTCGTAGAAGACGCGCTGAACGTCGGGGCAGGCTTGCATGATCTCCTCAGTCACGCGTTCCAGCAGGTCGCTGGGCAGGCGCGCCGGCATACCGCTGCCGCCTTCCGCTGCCTGCACGGCACGCAGGATGATCATCACGCCGCCGCCGGGCAGGGGGGAAAGCGCCAGTGCCGCGAAGTACTGCCAGAGGCGCTTCTGCAGGCCCAGGGCTTCGATTTCCCGGCGGAAGAGGGCGTCTGCTGTGCGCAATATGGCCAGACGCTCGGCGGTGACAGCGGCCATGATGCGGCTGGCCAGGCCGCTTCCGGGGAAAGGCTGCCGGGTGGTTGTTGCCGGAGAAAGTCCCAGGGACTCGCCCACATGTCGGATTTCATCCTTGAACAGCTCGCAAACAGGCTCAATGACCCGCACATCAGCCGGCAGGAGCGCATTGTCCTCCGGAGAGATGGCGTCTGCGTAGTTTGTGCCGCGCAGGAGCAGCTTCACGCCAGGGATGGCTTCGCATTCACGGCGCAGGATCTCCCGCAGGAGACTGCGGATGATACGCTCCTTTTCGCCGGGATCGGTCACACCCTTGAGGGCCAGGAGAAAATCTGCCCGGGCATCCACCCGACGTAGGTTCAGGCCCACCTGCTGCTGATAGGTTTCCATGACCTCCTCAGCCTCGCCTTCGCGCAGCAGGCCCGTGTCTACAAAGATGCAGTGCAGCCGCTGCCCCAGCGCCAGATGACCCAGCAGGGCGCTGACGCCGCTGTCCACCCCGCCGGAGAGGGCGCACAGGGCGTCGCTTTCGCCAGCGGCTTCCTGAATGGAGGCTTTGGCGCGTTCAATAAAGGTGCGCTCGTTCCACCACAGGGTGCAGCCGCACACCTGGCTGCAGAAATTCGTCAGCAGGCGGGTGACGGCCGGATCGTTGCGCTCCAGGGGAATAGCGACGCCCCAGACATTGCGCTGGCGGACGTGCAGGCCGATGACGGCGTCATCCGCGGCGGCACACACGCTGCCCTGCTCATCCGTGAAGATCATGCCCTTCAGCGCAGGAAGGAAACGTTCACCGTCTTCCACGCCATCAAAGAGATCATCCTTGCTGTCAAAGGTGAACGTAACGATGCCGCCTTCCGCATCCGCCAACTTGCCGCCCATGACGGTGCACAGCGTCAACGCGGTGTCGCCCAGGCAGAGCATGGGCAAGCCGGTCTGCAGATAGTCCATCATTCCCGGGACATCTGTCGCCTTGCCGGAGCAGCCTGTTGCGAGGATCACGCCCCGGGGATCGGCCAGGAGCACCTCGTCTGCGGATGCATTGCCAGCCATGATGCGGCAATAGACGCCCTCAGCCCGGAGCCTACGGGCCAGCGCGTGACACACACCGTCATCCAGATTGATCAAAACAACATAATCCTGCATAAAATCCTCCTCGCTGGAGAATGCGTTATGTAAAATCGTCGCTGAGGTTTCAGCATATGTACCTTAACTTTATTATATTCGCTGCAGGAGGAGAAAAATCCTGCTTTTGTGTCGGGATGCGTGAGTGGGTCTGCATTCCAGAAAAAACTTTCAAAAAACCGCAGAAAATTTCAAAAAACATGTTTCAATCTCTGCGATGTGTGTTATCATTATATCAGGCGAAAGCCAATACACTAAAACGAAATCAAAATCTTTAGGAGGTATATCAATATGAAGTGGGTTTGCAGCGTTTGTGGTTATGTGCATGAGGGTCCTGAGGCGCCTGAAAAGTGCCCGGTTTGCAAGGTTCCTGCCAGCAAGTTCGTCCAGCAGGGCGGCGAGAAGACTTGGGCCGCTGAGCATGTGGTCGGCGTAGCCGCCGGTGCTCCCCAGGAGATCATCGATGGCCTGCGCGCCAATTTCGAGGGCGAGTGCTCCGAGGTGGGCATGTATCTGGCCATGGCCCGCGTCGCTCATCGCGAGGGCTACCCCGAGATCGGCCTGTACTGGGAGAAGGCTGCCTTCGAAGAGGCTGAGCATGCTGCCAAGTTTGCCGAGCTCCTGGGCGAAGTCCTGACCGACTCCACCAAGAAGAATCTGGAAATGCGCGTTGATGCCGAGAACGGCGCGACCTCCGGTAAGTTCGAGCTGGCCAAGCTGGCCAAGGCTCACAACCTGGACGCCATCCATGACACCGTGCACGAGATGGCCCGCGACGAAGCTCGCCATGGCAAGGCTTTCGAAGGCCTGCTGAAGCGCTACTTCGGCTAAGAATCTTCATATACGAAAAGTGGGAAGCAATGCCCTCTTTTCGTATTGCCTCGGATTTAGAGGGGGGACTCCATATGATGGATTATTGGCTGGCAGTAATTGCCCCGATCATTGCTGTGCTTGTTTTTTGTCTGGCTGCACACAAGCAGAATCGGGAAGCAGACAAACAGGGCGGGCGGAACCATGCAAGCGCGCAAATCGGCTTCGGCAGGAACTCCTTTCGCAAAGCGCCGGAAGAACTATACACAGAGGATCGGAAAATCAACCGTGAGTGGAAGCGCTGAAGGTCTGCTGAAGCGCTACTTCGGCAAGTAAGCCGCCAGTGGCGGCAGCCACTTATCCAGTAAAATCAAGGGTTTTCAAGGGAATCACTCTGAAAAGGGTGGTTCCCTTTTTTGTGCGGATAAGCCACTTCTATGACAATTCCCTGACGTTTCAACAGGCTGCGGCATCCTGAATCAGGCACTTATGACACGATTTTTGTCATTGCCTCCTACGGGCTCTATTATAGGTGTAGCGATTAGGGGCGTCAATCAGTTTTCATTGACAAAATCCAAGAGACTATCACAGACAGCAAGCGGCATAAACTTATATTTTTGTCTGTGCCGTTTTCTATGTAGTACACCTCAGTTCAGCCAGGCTGCGGCCCTGGCCTCATGGCTCGTTTTTCACTTGGAGATTTTTTCTTTTGTTAGCTTCATAACCGACAATTGCCACAACAGCAGCCGCAACTCCGTCAACAATCAGAACTTCCATGGTATAAGCTGAGAAATCCACTGTGTTATTTGTTAATTTTGGTTGACAAATCGCCAAAATGGTGATATCATAATCTATGCATTAAATGTGGATGAAAAACAACTCATTCAATCAAGTCATTTATGCAATGGAGAAATTGCATAAAAATATATCCTGTAAAGGAGAAGTTTCCATGAAGAAGACTCTGGCAATCCTGATGGCTCTCGTGATGGTGCTGGGCGCGTTTACCTTCGCGTCTGCGGATGAGGTCAAGACCTACAAGGTCGGCATCTCCATCTACCAGTACACTGATAACTTCATGACCCTGTACCGCAACGAGATCGCTGACTACTTCAAGACCCTCGAGACCGATACCGTGAAGTACGAGCTGGTTTTCGCTGACGCCAAGAACGACATGGCTGAGCAGACCAACCAGATGAACAACTTCGTCACCCAGGGCATGGACGTGATCATCCTGAACCCCGTCCAGACCTCCTCTGCTGACGTTCTGATCGACATCGCTGTCTCCAACGAGATCCCCCTGGTGCTGATCAACCGTGAGCCCCTGGCCTACGACGCCGACGGCAACACCATCGACGAGGCCTATGAAGGCATCCTGAACAACCCCCAGGTTTGCTACGTTGGCGCTGACGCCCGTCAGTCCGGCACCTACCAGGGCGAACTGATCCTGGCCACCGGCAACCAGGGCGACATCAACGGCGACGGCAAGATCTCCTACATCATGATCCAGGGCGATCCCGAGAACATCGACGCTCAGTACCGCACTGAGTTCTCCATCAAGGCTCTGACCGACGCTGGCAAGACCGTTGAGTGCCTGGACAGCCAGGTGGGCAACTGGGACCAGACCAAGGGCCAGGAGCTGTGCGCCAACGCGCTGACTGTGCACGGCTACAACGTTGAGGTCGTGTTCTGCAACAACGACGGCATGGCCATGGGCGCTCTGACCGCGATCCAGACCGCTGGCCGCATCGTGGGCGAAGACATCTACCTGGTTGGCGTTGACGCTCTGCCCGAGGCTGTTGAGGCCATCAAGCTGGGCGACATGACCGGCACCGTGCTGAACGACCACATCGGCCAGTCCCACGCGGCGGTTGACGTGGCTGTGAAGCTGCTGAACGGCGAAGCCATCGACAACTACTACTGGGTCAACTACGTCAAGGTCGACAAGGCCTATGCCGAGGCTCAGTAATCCTCATTGCTGACCGATTGACAATCAATCCTTGAAGCAAAGTGGGAGGGCCAGGCCTGGCCCTCCCATTCTTCCTATGGCAGTGCTTTTCGCATTGCGTCCGCGACTGGCGGATGTCATGCGAAGGGCGCTGTTGACAAATCACCGAAAGGGGGAGTAACACGGTATGTCCGAATACGTCCTTGAAATGACAGATGTATGTAAATCTTTCCCTGGCGTAAAGGCGCTGGATCATGCGCAGCTCAGGCTCCGTCCCGGCAAGGTGCACGCACTGATGGGGGAAAACGGCGCGGGCAAGTCCACCCTGATGAAGTGCATGTTCGGCATCTACAAGATGGATGAAGGCCAGATCAAGATGGACGGCGAGCCTGTCTCCATCCACGATCCCATGGATGCGCTGCACAAGGGCATCGCCATGGTTCACCAGGAGCTGCAGCCCATCCCCGCCCGCACCGTGGGCGAGAATATCTTCCTGGGCCGCTATCCGATGAAAAAGTGGCTCGGGTTCATCCCGATCGTCGATCATAAGAAGATGTACGCCGATACGGCTGACCTGCTCAAGAAGGTTCGTATGAACTTCGACCCCAAGCAGAAGGTCGGCGAGCTGAGCGTATCCCAGATGCAGTCGGTCGAAATCGCCAAGGCGGTTTCCGCCAACTGCCGCGTCCTGATCCTGGACGAGCCCACCTCCTCCCTGACCTCCAATGAGGTGGAAGCCCTCTTCCGCATCATTGAAGACCTCAAGGCGGAGAACGTTGCCATCGTCTACATTTCCCACAAGATGGACGAGATCCTGCGCATCGGCGACGACGTCACCATCATGCGCGACGGCAAGTATATCGGCACCTGGGAAGCCAAGGATCTGACGGTGGACAAAATCATCACCCAGATGGTCGGCCGCGAACTGACCAACCTCTATCCGCCCCGCGAGAACGTGCCGGGCGAGGTGGTGTTTGAGGTCAAGGACTTCACGTCCATCAACCCGCGCTCCTTCCGCGATATCAACTTCCAGCTCCGCAAGGGCGAGATTCTGGGCGTTGGCGGGCTGGTTGGCGCACAGCGTACCGAGCTGATGGAAGGCATCTTCGGCATCCGTTCCCACAGCAAGGGCCAGATCTTCTACAAGGGCAAGGAAATGAAGATCAACCGTCCCAAGGACGCAATCGACCAAGGCATCGCGCTGCTGACGGAAGACCGTCGCGGCAGCGGCATCATGGGCGTGCTGAGCGTGGCAGATAACATTTCCATCTCCTCCCTGAATAACTACCTTGACATGGGTTTCCTGATCAACGGCAAGAAGGTCGAGAACCTGGTGCAGGAAAACGTCAAGAAGATGAACATCAAGACGCCCTCCTCCAAGACACAGATCAAGTCGCTGTCCGGCGGCAACCAGCAGAAGGTGCTGATCGGCCGCTGGCTGGCCAACGCGCCCGACGTGCTGATCCTGGATGAACCCACCCGCGGCATTGACGTGGGCGCGAAGTATGAAATCTACTGCATCATCGCCGAACTGGCCAAGGCTGGCAAGAGCATCATCATGATCTCCTCCGAAATGAGTGAGCTGATCGGCATGTCCGACCGGATCATGGTCATGTGTGACGGTCGTCTGACCGGCTTTGTCGATGGCAAGGATGCAACGCAGGAAAACATCATGGCGTTCGCGACACAATTTGAATAATCGAGGAGGATCGAAATATGGAAGTCAAGAAGGAAAACTTCGGCAAGAAATTCTTGCAGCTTGTCACCCGCAACCCCATCGTGTTTCTGCTCCTGATTGCAGCTGTCGTCGTGGGCTGCATCAAGGATAACTTCTTCTCCTGGGCCAACCTGAGCAATCTGATCAGCAATACCGCTGTGCGCTTCCTGATTGCGTTGGGCGTGTCCGGCTGTCTGATCACCAAGGGTACTGACCTGTCCGCCGGCCGTCAGGTGGGCTTCGCTGCCGTTATCGCCGGCATCCTGTGCCAGCGCGGCGACTACACCGGCCGCCTGTGGAAGAGCGTTCCTGAGATGAACATCTTCCTCGTGCTGCTGATTTGTATCGTCATCGGCCTCATCTGGGGCGCAGTCAACGGCGTGATCGTCACCAAGCTGCACGTCCCGCCCTTTATTGCGACCCTGGGTACTCAGACCATTATCTACGGTATCTCCCTGGTCATCTCTGACGCGCAGCCCATCGGCGGCTTCCAGAAGATCTACACCCAGCTGATCAACGGCCGCATCGGCAGCCCGCGATCCTTCCACCTGCCCTATCTGCTGTTTGTGGCGCTGGCGTTCGGTATCATCTTCTGGATCATCTACAACAAGACCCGCTTTGGCAAGTACATGTATGCCATCGGCGGCAATGAGGTCGCGGCTGAGGTCTCCGGCGTGAATACCACTCGTACCCTGATGCGCATCTACATCACCGCAGGCGTCATGTATGCCATCGCTGGCTACCTGCTGGCAGCCAAGTCCGGCGGCGCATCTGCCTCCCTGGGACAGGGCTACGAACTGGAAGCCATCGCAGGCTGTACCATCGGCGGCGTTTCCACCACCGGCGGTATCGGTACGGTGCCCGGCATCCTCATCGGCGTGCTGGTGTTCGAGCTGCTGAAGATCATCACTCAGTTCCTGGGCATCAACCCCTACTACAACTATGTGGTGCAGGGCCTGGTTATCGTGCTGGCAGTTGCGCTGGACATCCGCAAGTACATTGCCAAGAAGTAATGCCATGACAGAAAAAGAACTTGAAAAGCGCGAAAAAGAGCTCCTGAAGCGGGAAAAGGCCCTGGAAAAGCGCGAACGCGAGCTGGATCCCATCTCAAAAGCTGTGCAAGCCAAGAAGGAGCAATGGTACAGCAAGGTGAAGCTGAGCGTGAAGCAGCTGGATGTGATCATCTGGATCACGGGCGGACTGCTGGTCATCGTGTTTATCATGATGATTCTGGAGTCGCTGGGATTATTCAAGCTTCCGCTGTAAATTTTCACGATTAAATCAACAGGCATGCCGACGAACGCTGGTGTGCCTGTCTTGCGTTTCTATACAGAGGCGCATTTCCCGTATCATTCAGGAGCTGTACAATACACATAACTACCAGAGAAGGAGTGCAATTGAAAATGCTGAACTTCCTGCGCAAGGTGATCCTGCTGGCGATGGTGGCGATGCTGCTGTGCGCGGGATGTGGTCTGCAGTCTGATATGCCCTTGGGGGGGCGGTTGAGTTCCATGATATTGCAGTGACACTTCCTGACGGGTATGTTCGTGATTCGACTGAGAGTACCGCGGACCTGTGGATTTTTGAGAAGGGCTTTTACAGAGAGTATGTCATGCTCATGCGTAAAGAGCTGACGGGGGACGCCGCGGCTTTGATGAACAGCTATGCAGCTTATCTGACAGAGCAAGGCGCCATTTCGGTGGGAACAATCTTCAAGGGGCATGAAGCGCTTCGCTCATCCATGAATCAGGGTGGCGTGCTTTGGCAGGAAGTTTATTTCGTACATGGTGATTCTACATATGCCATTGCCATGCGTGGCGGCTCTGAGGCAGATTTTGACGCGATCATCAATACTGTCCGTATGTTGGAGACGGCTGACGAGTAATGAAAAAATGCGTAACAAGATGAAACATCGCACCTGATAAAGAATCTGATTTGCAGAGGTGATTCTCGTGGAGATCCGTACCCCGCGCTTGGCCCTTCGCCCCGTGACCATGGCAGATCTGGCGTCCACCTACGCTTATGCCGGCAATCTGGAGAACACCCGCTTCATGATGTTCCTGCCCGATGCGGATGAAGCGGAGACCGCTCTGCACCTGGCGGAGGCGGAGAAACAGTGGCGCATGGATGCTCCGGAGCGCTATGAGTTTGCCATCTGCCTGGGGGAGCGGCACATCGGCGGGGTCACGCTGTACATGCAGGAGGATCGTGCCGAGGCGGAGCTGGGCTGGGTGCTGCACCGGGACTACTGGCGGTGCGGTTATGTCACCGAGGCGGCAAATGCGGTGATAGATTTCGCCAGAGCAATGGGCATCAGACGGATCTTTGCCTGCTGTGACAGCGAGAACGTGGCCTCCTATCGCACGATGCTCAAGCTTGGCATGCACCTGTGCAAGGATGACGGCGTACGTACCAATCGCTCCATGGGAGACGCGCAGCGTGTGGAATGGACCTGTGAGGTCATATACCGCGACAGCAATGAATAATATGAAGGGAGCATTCCTGCAGGAGTGCTCCTTTTCTGTTGCCATGAAGCATCGGATGTGGTACAATCAAAATGGATGGATGTGCGTCCCCCACGCTTTGAAAGGGAGAATCATGATGAAACGGCTGATTGTGCTGCTGCTGCTGATGATGACCTTCGCACTGCCTGCCCTGGCGGAGGACGGCGATGTGGTCATCAACGAGGTGATGGCCTCCAACGGCATGTATGAAAACGAGCAGAGCTACGACTGGATCGAGATCCACAACCGGGGGAAGAAGGCCGTTGACCTGAGCGGCTGGATGCTCTCCGACGGCAAGAAGAACCTGGCGAAGTTCGTCTTCCCCAAGGGCACGAAGCTCAAGGCGGGCGGTTACCTGACCGTCTGGTGCACGGGGGAGGACGGCGTGGCGCCGGGCACCAAGTCGCCCTACTATGCGTCTTTTTCGCTGAAATCCGAGGGGGAGACGCTGTACCTGTCGAATGCTGAGGGCGAGCGCGTGCAGACCATCGAGTATCCCGAGCAGTACGGCAATGTCAGCTGGGGCTTGCCCGCGGGCTTCGCCGGCGCGCCGACAGAAGCGGACTACGGCTACCTGGTCAACGCTACGCGCGCGAAGAAGAATGACGCTGCCGTGTATTCTGCCCGGGTGGAGGCTCCTGCGATTGCGACCGTCGGCGGCTTCTATGCGGAGGGCGTGACGGTGCAGGCTGCCTGCCCCGAAGGCGCAACGCTGCGCTACACCACCGACGGCGAAACGCCGGATGAAAAGTCCGCCATCTTCCCGGCGGAGGGCCTCGCCATCAGCAAGACCACCGCGCTGCGGGTGCGGGCCTTCCGGGAGAATGCGGTGCCCAGCGTCACCGTCAGCGCGACGTACATCGTGGAAAGCGAGCAGCTCACCCCCATCGTCTGCCTGACGACGGATGACCAGTACCTGTTCAACAAGAAGACCGGCGCGCTGGTGCGGGGCTCCGGCGATACCCCCAACTATGAAAAAGAATGGGAGTATCCCACCAATATCGAATACTTCAATGCCGAGGGCGTCTGCGAGATCAATCAGATGGGCACCTTCACCGCCTCCGGCCACAGCGCGCGCCAGAATGCCCAGAAGTCCATCGCCCTCTATGCCCGCAAGGCCTATGGACAGGAGTCTTTCGCCTTCAATCCCTTCCCGACGCGGGATTACACGGAGTATCAGTCCCTGCTGCTGCGCGGCGCGAACAGCGATTTCTCCGCCACCCGCCTGCGCGATATCGTCGCGTCCTCCCTCGCGGAGGGGCAGGGGATCCTCTATCAGGATCACGTGATCATCCAAGTGTACATCAACGGGCAGTACTGGGGTCACTACAACCTGCGGGAGAAGATCAACAAGCACTTCGTGGCTGCCTACGAGGGCGTGACGGAGGAGGCGGACATCGACCAGATCGACATCCTGGCCCGCACCGGCACTGACCGTTTCACCCAGCACGGCGACAACGAGGACTGGCTGGAGCTGGCGGAATTCTGCAAGAAGAACGACCTGAACATCCCGGAAAACCTGGCCTTCGTCGAGGAGCGCCTCGATATTGACAACATGTTCACCCACGCGGCGTACCAGATCATCCTGGGCAATGTGGACTTCACCAACGTGCGCGTGTACCGCGTGCCCGGCGGCAAGTGGCGCTACATCCTCTTCGATGTGGAGGCCTGCTGGCGCAATCTTGAAAAGACGCCGCTGGAGTACTACATCAAGCCGGTCAGCGGCAAGATCCAGGGCTTCCGCCACGAGCCGCTGAACGCGCTGCTGAACGTGCCGGAGTACAAGGCGAGGTTCCTGAATCGCATCGCGGAGCTGCTGGACACGGTCTTTGTGTGGGAGAATGTGGACGCCGCTTTTGAGCGGGTCATTGACGAATTGCTGCCCATCCTGCCGCGCCACATCGACCGCTGGAAGAACATGAAGCTGACCAACTGGGAGAAGAACATCTCCGCGACCAAGTATTACGCCCGGGTGCGCCCCAAGAAGATCCCCGAGCTGCTGCAAAAGGCCATGAAGCTGACCAATGCCGAGGTGGAAACCTACTTCGGCGAGGTGCTGCGGAAACTGGAAGTGACAAACGCAAAGCCGGAGTGAGAAACGACACAACAAGAGGGCCTGCTGCATAGCAAGCCCTCTTTTCTCATTCCTTGATCCAGCCTTTGCCGTAGACGATCTCGGCCGTGAGCTTCAGCAGCGCGGCTCCGACCAGCAGCCCGAATGCTGCGTAGAATGCCTCGTTGCTGTAGCATGATGCTGCTACCGCCGCGAGGTAGCACAGCACCAGCATTGCGTCCATCACCCAGCCGCCGCTCATGCGGTGGAGGTACTGATTGCGCTCGTCACGCTCGCGGAGCTGCTGTGCCTTCAGTCGAAGACGATCCTTCAGCAGCTTATTGTTGATGATGATCCGTCCGATGATATAAAACAGGCCGGTCCAGTAGAGCACGCCGCCCCAGCTATAGGCAAATCCGGTGACAATCCGATTGTCCCGCGTGCCGATCTCGCCGATTGCCACCATGAAGATGAGCATCCCGATCAGCGCCAGCCAAAGGAGGCGGATGCGCCATTGAATGGTCTTTGTGAAACTTGTTTTATAGTTCATACTGCTCATCCTCCCTTTGTCGGTTTTCGCGCAGGCAGCACAGCTCCTCCACGGACACGCCGAACACCTCCGCCATGCGGTAAGCCAGCATCAGCGATGGACTGTACTGCTCCTTCTCGATGGATATGATCGTCCGGGCGGACACGTGCACCCGGTCAGCCAGCTGCTGCTGGGTCAGGCCTGCATTCATGCGGAATTCCCGCACCCGTGTGATCATCCCCCGTCACCTCCTGGATGTGAAGCGAGCTTCACGTGAAGTCAACTTCATAATACCATACCTCGGTCGCTTTGTCAACAAAGTTTTGTGACAGGGGAGGGCTTTCTCCTTTACATTTGCCCGTCAAAGCTGTATAATAAAGTGATTTAGTATGCTCAAATCCGGCAAGGAGGATTCCACCATGGCCAAGATCATCTCCATCATCAATCAGAAGGGCGGCGTGGGCAAGACCACCACGGCGGTCAACCTGTCTGCCCTCATGGCGGACATGGGCCAGCGGGTCCTCCTGGTCGATCTGGATCCCCAGGGCAACGCCACCTCCGGCATCGGTATGGCGGTGGAGGACAAGTCCATGTACGAGGTGCTGATGGGCCGTGTGCAGATGAAGAACCTGGTGGAGAAAACCGATTTCAAGAACCTCTCCGTGGCGGGCAGCGACATCCGCCTGGCGGACGCGGAGCTTCAGCTGGTGAATGTGGACAAGCGCGAAACCCGCCTGAAGACCGCCCTCGGCGCAGTGGCGAAGGACTTCGACTTCATCATCATAGACTGTCCGCCGAGTTTGTCCCTGCTGACGGTCAATGCCCTGACCGCTTCCGACAGCGTGATCATCCCCATCCAGTGCGAGTACTACGCGCTGGAGGGCGTGGCCAGCCTGGTTCAGACCATCCAGCGGGTGAAGAAGACCTTCAACCCCCGCCTGGACATCGAGGGCGTGCTGCTGACGATGCTCGACGGCCGCACCAACCTGGGCCTCCAGGTGGTGGACGAGGTCAAGAAGCACTTCAAGAAGCAGGTGTACGCCACCGTGATCCCGCGCACCGTGCGCCTGGGCGAAGCGCCCTCCCACGGCGAGCCCATCCACATTTACGACAAGCGCTCCACCGGCACCACGGCCTATGCGGCCCTGGCCCAGGAGGTTTTAAAGCGCAATGGCGTGAAGGTGGATAAGAACTGGAAACTTTGATCAATGCGGAATGCGGAATTCGGAATGCGGAATGAAATGATGCATTGCGAGATCCGGTATCCGTTCAGAACTGTAAACAAATTCCGAATTCCGAATTCATCATTCCGAATTCAAAAACGAACGGAAAGTGAGTTTTTGCTATGCCCAAGAAGACGCGCGGACTTGCCCGGGGCCTCGACGCCCTGCTGCCCGAACTGGATACCACGGCCTCTGGCGCGGGCCAGGAGATCGCCATCGGCGACATCGACCCCAATCCCGATCAGCCCCGCCATACCTTCTCCGAGGAGAGTATCGCTCAGCTGGCTCAGTCCATCAAGGATCAGGGCATTTTGCAGCCCATTCTGGTGACCCCGGTGAAGGGCGGCCGCTACCGCATCGTTGCTGGTGAACGCCGCTGGCGGGCGGCCCGCGAGGCAGGCTTGCATGCGGTGCCCTGCATCGTCCGTGAGATGGACGTGGTGACCCAGATGGAGATCGCGCTGATCGAGAATATCCAGCGCGAGGACTTGAACCCCGTCGAAACCGCCATGGGCATCCAGAGCCTGATGAAGCAGTGCGGCTACACCCAGGAGACCGTGGCTCAGCGACTCTCAAAGTCCCGCCCTGCGGTGGCGAATCTGCTGCGCCTGCTCACTCTGCCGGAGGACGTCATCGACATGGTGCGCCGCAATGCCCTGTCCGCAGGTCATGCCCGCGTGCTGGCTGGCCTGGATTCCGACGACGTGAAGCTTTCCCTGGCCAAGCGCTCCATTGAGGAAGGCTGGTCTGTCCGTCAGCTGGAGAACGCTGCGGCGCTGCTCAAGCAGTCCTCCGCCAAGCTCCCCAAGCAGGAAAAGCCCCTGCACATCCTGCCCGCTGAGCTGACCGAGCTGGAGAACCTTTGCCGCGAGACCTTCGGCATGCGAGCGACTCTCATGGGTACCGCCAAGAAGGGCAAGATCGTGCTGCAGTATTACTCCCAGGACGAGCTGGAGCGCCTCAACGAGGTGCTGCAGCAGCTGAATAACTTATGAGGTCGGGTAAAACCCGACTAACGCAGGCCATTGCTTGCAATGGACAAGTGCAGCCAGCGCCCACAGACAATGTGGGTGATGGACGAATCAAAGGAGGCCCGTCACGATGGCAAATCTTCCGCCTCTCCCCAAGCTGCCCCGCTGGGACGGCCCGCTGTCCCACCCGTTCTATTCCAACGTTGTCAAGCGCGTGCTGGACTTCACCCTCGCGCTGCTGATGCTCATCCCGGCCAGCTTCGTGATGATCCCCCTGGCCATCTGGGTGAAGCTGGACAGCCCTGGCCCCGTCTTCTACCGGGCGGTGCGCGGCGGCTACAAGAATCAGCCCTTTTACATCATGAAATTCCGCACCATGGTGGTGGATGCCGACAAGACCGGCGGCTGCACTGCCAAGGACGACCCCCGCGTGACCAAATCCGGCAAGATCATGCGCCGCCTGAAGCTGGACGAGCTGCCCCAGCTGCTCAACATCATCAAGGGTGATATGAGCTTCGTCGGCCCGCGCCCGGAGCTGCTCTTGTACACCAACGCCTACACCGAGGAGCAGCAGTGCATCATGTGGGTGCGCCCCGGTATCACCGACCGCTCCTCCATCGTGTACATCGCGCAGGATGAGATCGTCGGCACCGAGAATCCTGTCGAGAACTACGAGAAGTACATCCTGCCGGAGAAGAATCGTCTGCGCGTGGAGTACGCCAAGAATCAGTCTTTCAAGCTGGACATGGGGCTGTTCTTCGAGACCATCGGCGGCGTGTTCGGCAAGGCGAAGAAGATGGCGCAGGAAAAGGGGAAGAAATCAGCATGACCTACACGGAAAAGACCCATGCGGCCTTCGGTGACCAGCCCATTGACACCGCGGATGCGCGGGTGCTGGCCTGGCTGATCCGCCGCCATGGCCTGGAAATGACCCACATCAGCCGCGGCAGCCACATCGGCGCGATCTTCTCCCTGGCGGAGATCATGGCGACGCTGTACACCGGTGTGCTGAATGTGAATCCGGCTGAGCCCAAGATGCCTGGCCGCGACCGGCTGATCCTCTCCAAGGGCCACGCGGGCGCGGCGGTCTATGCGGCGCTGGCCGAGCGCGGCTTCTTCGACGTGGAGGAGCTGTCTACCCATTATGCAAACGGCAGCCGTCTGTCCGGCCACGTGAGCCACAAGGGCGTGCCGGGCGTGGAGTTCTCTACCGGCTCCCTTGGCCACGGTCTGGCGGTAGCCGCAGGGATGGCCCTGGGCGGCAAGAAGGATGCAGCCGACTGGCGCGTCTTCTGCGTCATGGGCGACGGCGAGTGCGACGAGGGCTCCGTCTGGGAGGCTGCGCTGCAGGCTCACCAGTACAAGCTGGATAACCTGGTCGCGGTCGTCGACCACAACCGCATGCAGTCCCTGGACTTCTGCGAGAACACCATCGCCCTGGAGCCCTTCACCGACAAGTGGGCCTCCTTCGGCTGGAATGTGATGCAGGTGGACGGCCACGACGTGGAAGCTCTCCGCGTTGCCTTTGAGCAGGCCAAGGCCAACCTGGGCACCGGCAAGCCAACCGTCATCATCGCCGAGACCACCAAGGGGAAGGGCGTGTCCTTCATGGAGAATGACATCCTGTGGCACTACCGCACGCCCCAGGGCGAGGAGTACGAAGCAGCACTGAAGGAACTGGAGGCGCTCAGGCCATGAGAGATGCATTCACCCGTGCGCTGATGCGCGAAGCCGCTAAGGATCCCAAGCTGACCCTCGTCACCGGCGATCTGGGCTTTGGCGTGCTGAAGCCCTTCTGGGAGACCTATCCTGACCAGTTTGTCAACGCGGGCATCGCCGAGCAGGGCATGACCGGCCTTGCCGCCGGCCTCGCCATGACCGGCCGCACTGTGCTGACCTATTCCATCGGCAATTTCCCGACCCTGCGCTGCATCGAGCAGATCCGCAACGACTGCGCGTACCACAACGCCAACGTGAAGGTGGTGTGCGTGGGCGGCGGCTTCGTGTACGGGAGCCTGGGCATGTCCCACCATGCGACGGAGGACATGGCGATCCTGCGCGCGCTGCCCGGCGTGACGGTCTTCACCCCCGGCGATCCCCACGAGGTGGAGGCCATCGTTCCGGTGATGCTCAGCACTCCCGGCACCTGCTATCTGCGCCTGGGCCGTGGCGGCGAACCCTATCTGCATGCGGGCCCCATCGAAAATTATACCGCCCCCAAGGCGCTGACCCTTCGCGAAGGCAAGGACGTGGCGCTGCTGTCCGCCGGCGGTATCCTGACCCAGACGGTGGGTGCGGCTAAGCTGCTTTCCGAGCAGGGTGTGTCCGCCGAGGTGGTGAGCTTCCCCTGCCTAAAGCCCATTGACCGGGAGAAGCTCGTCGAGCTCAGCCAGCGCTTCAGGCACATCGTTACGGTGGAGGAGCACTCCATCGTGGGCGGCTTCGGCAGCGCGGTGTGCGAGGTCATTGCGGAGACGGGCGCGAACTGCCGCGTCCACCGCATCGGCATGGAGGACGTGTACTCCACCATCGTTGGCACGCAGCAGTACCTGCGCGGTGAGTACCGGATGGACGAGTGCGCCATCTGCGAGCGGACCCTTGCTTGGCTGAACGACTAAGAGGGATATCTATATGAAGAAACTCATTGCGCTGTTGCTGCTTGTGTGCCTGCTGCCCCTATGTGCGCTGGCGGAGATGGACGAGGAAGGCAATATCGTTGTGGAATTGGACGGCGCGAAGTTCTTCTTTACGCCTATCTCGGATGGATATTGCCTAACCCGGGAATCGAGCGCGTCAGTCTTCAGCCAAGCAGGCCTGAGCCAGCGGGAGATTCTGCCGTTAATGGTAGAATCTGATATGTATGCGTTCATGTTTGACACTGCGCAGACCTACGAGGTACATGTCTACGCCTATCCGACGAAGGCCGAGGACTACAACGACCTGACCGAATATGGCGAGACGGTGGAGTGCGAGTATTACCGGAGCCATCTGGCCGAGTACGGCTATGACGTTGCGGCGGTAGAGATGTATCATGTTCCTGGCGGGCATAAGTTTGTGTGGACAAATGCAGCCTATACCTATGAGGATGGCTTTGTAGAGCACATGAGCGAATACATGACCTGTCACGGCGGCTACATGGTGTCAATCGTGCTCTTCCCCTTTGAGGGCGAGATTACAGAGAAACACCTCGCCATTGGTGATGCAATTGCGGAATCCCTGTGGATCATGGAGGATGCCATCAGCCTGGACATGACTGGCGTGTAAGCAAGGATAGGGCGGCTAGGTTTGTCACCAGCCGCTGAATAAGGAGAGATACAAATGGAAGAAAAGAAGCTTTCCCTTGAGGAAATCCACGCGGAGCTCATCGAGCAGCTGCGGGACGTGATCGCCGTGTGCGAGCGCCACGGTATTGAGTACAACCTGATGTGCGGTACCCTCCTGGGTGCGGTGCGTCATAAGGGCTTCATCCCCTGGGATGACGATGTTGACCTGCTGATGACCCGCGCGAATTTCGAGAAGTTCCGCGTGGTGTACCCCCAGGAGTGCGACCAGCGCTTCGAGCTGACCTATCTGGACACCTGGACGCCCCGCGTCATGAACCGCGACCCGGAGAAGGCGGCGGCCTTTACCGATTTCTTCATCCTGGATCCGGTGCCGGAAGCGGGTCTCAAGCGTAAGCTGTGGTTCCTGCGGCTGCACATGCTCCAGGGCATGATGAAGAAGAAGGTTGATTACTCCCGCTTCAGCTGGAAGAACAAGATTCTGCTCTTCGGCACCCACCTCATGGGCCTGCCCTTCTCCACCGCGTGGAAGGCCAAGATGTACGATAAGTGGTCCACCTCCGTCAAGGAAGGCAACGACCTGTGCATGTCCAACGGCGCGTTTGAACTGATGATGCACATCTGGCATCCGGAGCAGTTTGAGGAGAAGGTCAAGGTGCCCTTCGAGAGCCTGGAGTGCCTGATTCCCAAGAAGTGGGATGAGGTGCTGACCATCCTCTTCGGCCCGGACTACATGACCCCGCCGCCGGAAGCGGAGCGCGTGGCCAAGCACCTGGACATCTGATGACTAAAGGGGTTTCCTCATATATATGGATATGATATTCTGCCCGCTGTACTCCGGGTCGAGCGGCAATGCGCTCTTCGTGCAGTACGGCGGCACTCGTTTGCTGATCGACGCGGGCAAGTCCGGCAAGATGATCGCCGAGGCCCTGGATATGATCGGCGTTGACCCCAAGACCCTGGACGGCGTGCTCGTCACCCATGAGCACACCGACCACATTGCGGGCGTGGGCGTGCTGGCGCGCAAGTACAAGCTGCCGGTCTACGCCACCTATGCCACCTGGGCCGCCATGGATGAAAAGGTCGGCAAGATGCCCGAGGGATGCCGCCGCACCTTCGATACCTTTTCTGATTTCTATCTCGGGGATATTGGCGTAGTGCCCTTCTCCATTCCCCATGATGCGGCGGATCCCGTGGGATACCGGCTATGGGGCGGCAATGTGAGCATCTCTACGGCAACGGACCTGGGTTTCTTCCCCAGAACCGTGCGGGATGCGGTGGCTGGCTCCTCCCTGGTGCTGCTGGAGAGCAACCACGACCCGGATATGCTCCGCATGAACGATCATTACACGCTGCGCCTCAAGCAGCGCATTCTCTCCAACCACGGGCACCTGTCGAATGACGCCTGCGCTGATGCGCTGCTCCAGCTGGTGGATGCAGGGACGCAGCATGTCATCCTTGGCCATCTGAGCGGGGAGAACAACACGCCCGCTCTGGCGCGGCGCGTCAGCGAGGAGCGGATGCAGCGCGAGGGCGTTCGCCTGGGTGTTGACCTCTTCCTGGAGGTGGCCCGCCGCGATCAGGTGGGCAGCGTTTACACCCTGGAGGCCGATGTATGAGCAAGACCTGCAAAGTGCTGCTGGCGATGCTCGGATTGGCGGTGCTGAAAAGGCCGGTGGACGTTCTGCTGGCGGTGATGCTGCCCGACGTCTCGGTGAACCCGGCCGTGAACTGCCTGACCGGGGCGCTGGTGAGTATTCTGCTGCTGGGGATACCCGCGTGGCTGCTGCGTCCCTGGACGAGCCTACGCCTGCCGCAGACGAAATCTATCTGGCAGGGGATGCTGTTGGGTGCTGCGATGGCCCTGCTGACCCGTGTTGCCCTGTCCCCGGTGGACGCTGCCTGGCGGGGCTGGCTGAGGCTCACGCCCAATGCGCTGCCGGTGCCGGAGAACCTCCCTGTGGCGGTGGCGTATATCATGGCGCTGGCGGTGATCCCTGCGATAACGGAGGAAGTCTTCTTCCGGGGCGCGGTGCTGACGGGGCTGCTTGATGGCAGCCGCCGGGAGACCGCGGTGCTGCTGACGACGGCGGCCTTCGCCTTCATGCACGGCAGCCTGGTGAATATCCCCAGCTTGCTGGCTGTGTCGCTGGTGCTGACGCTGACGATGCTCCATTCAGGGCGGATCTCGGTGGCAATAGCAACGCATTTCTTCTATAATATATCTGCGCTGGCGTGGGCGGGCCTTCCCGGATGGGGGAGCCTCCTTTGTGGCGCAGGGCTGATCGGTATGATGGCGTACGTCGTCCTCCGTCAGCCGAAAATGGCTCATCCGCCGATGAAGAAGGCGGACGGGCTGATCGCCGCCGCAGCGCTCATCGTGCTGGCGGCACTGTACTTTATCTGATACCGGAGGGATACCATGATTCTCCTTTCCCTGCAGGGCGTCCAGAAGAGCTTCGGCACCAACGAGGTGCTGCGGGACGCCTCCCTTGTCCTTCAGGATGGCCAGCGCATGGGTCTGGTGGGCGTAAATGGCTGCGGCAAGTCCACGCTGATGAAGATCATCGCCGGTGTGGAGACTGCCGACGGCGGCACGATCACCATGCAGAAGGGCCTCCGCCTGGGATACCTTGCCCAGCAGGGCGAGGTGGGCGAGGGCCGCACCGTGCTGGAGGAGCTCGAATCTGTCTTTGAGCCGGTGGTGGAAATGGAAAAGCAACTGCGCCGGATGGAGGAGCAGATGGCCGAGTGCGGCGACGATATGGTGCGCCTCAGCCGCCTGGGCAGCCAGTACGACGCGCTGACGCTGGAATTCGAGCGGCGCAACGGCTACGGCTGGAAATCCACCGTGCAGGGCGTGCTGGCGGGCCTGGGCTTCCGCAAGGAGCAGCAGAACCAGCTGGCGAGCCTCCTTTCCGGCGGCGAGCGCACCCGGCTTTGCCTGGGCCGCATGCTGCTGACCGAGCCTGACCTGCTCCTGCTGGACGAGCCCACCAACCACCTCGACCTCAAGTCCATCGCCTGGCTGGAGGAATACCTGCGCACCTACAAGGGCGCGGTGCTGCTCATCAGCCACGACCGCTACTTCATGGATCACGTCTGTGACCGGATGTGCGAACTCCTTTTGGGAACCACCGAGTGCTACGATGGCAACTATACCTCTTATATGGCGCAGCGCACGGAGAGGTTTGAGATCCGCATGAAGGCCTATGAGCTTCAGCAGAAGGAGATCGCCCGGCAGGAGGCCATCATCGCCCGGTACCGCCAGTTCAACCGGGAGAAGTCCATCAAGCTGGCAGAGAGCCGCGAGAAGCGCCTGGAGAAGATCGAGCGCCTGGAAAAGCCTCAGGACGAAAGCGCCATCCGCTTCCGCTTTGAAACCCGCCGCCGCACCGGCGACGACGTGCTGATGATCGACGAGCTCTCGAAGGGTTTTGATGGCCGGACGCTGTTCGAGCATGTGAAGATGCACGTCCGCGCGGGCGACCGCATCGCCATCATCGGCGACAATGGCGTGGGCAAATCGACGCTGTTCAAGTGCATCGTGGGCGAGCAGAAGCAGGACGCGGGAACCATCCGCTTCGGCGCAGGCGTGGATCTGGGTTATTACGACCAGCATCAGGCGCATCTCCACGAGGAGAAGACGGTGCTGGACGAGGTCTGGGACGACTTCTTCCGCCTGGATCAGACCGAGGTGCGCGGCGCGCTGGGCCTCTTTCTCTTCACGGGGGATGAGGTGCTCATGCCTATCAGCACCCTGTCCGGCGGCGAAAAGGGCCGCGTAGCGCTGACAAAGCTCATGCTGCGCAAGGACAATGTCCTCCTCCTGGACGAGCCCACCAACCACCTGGACATGGACTCCCGCGAGGTGCTGGAGGACGCGCTGGAGAATTTCCCCGGCACGATCCTCGCCATCAGCCATGACCGCTACTTCATCAACCGCTTTGCTGACAAGGTCTGCGTGCTGGAGAAGGAGGGCGTCAAGGAGTACCTGGGCAACTACGACGACTACTTTGAGAAGATCAACCGCGAGCAGGCGCCGGACAGCGAGTACGCCGGCATGACCCGTACGGCGATGGAGAAGGAGAAGCGCAAGTCCCGCGAGGAAGAAAAGCGAATCAAGGAGCGCAAGCTGGCCCTTCAAAATGCGGAAAAGGCCATCGCTGCTGCCGAGGACGAGGCGGCTGACCTTGAAATGCAGCTGGCGGACCCGGCCACCTACGCCGATCCGGACAAGGCGGCCGCCCTGGCCAAGGCTTACCAGGCGAAAAAGGACGAGATTGATCGCCTGTATGCCGAATGGGAGGCCATGGAAGCCGAAGGCTGAGTGTGTTATACAGAAAATGCAGCACCTGACAGCGATGTCGGGTGCTTTTTTGCGGGGGCGGGGAGTAATACACGGCAGTGGGCGTATCCTTGCGTGAGAATCTACGGTGTGAAAACGTTACCGCGATGGATACACCCACATCCGTGTCTACAAAATGTGGCGATAATGCCGTAAAATCAATGGATTGCGAAAACGAAGTGAACAAAATCAAAAATCGGGGGCTTTCAGAGCACAGAAGAGTCGGAAAGATGGATACGCCGGATGCCGTGTAAATGGTGATGTGGGGGAAAAGCCTGTAACCAGCGTATTTTTCGGACTTAAAGGGTGAAAAATCTTGAAAATTTCCTGAAAAATATTTTGAAAACCCCTTGATTTCTGCAGAGACTTACTGTATAATATGACTGTTGTCTGTTTAGGGATGAAGTGGTAAGTTGCCGCCAGGCCAGGCGGGTAATTATCATGGACCAGCCCGTCAATCGGGCGACGGACTTGCGGCGCGGCGGGGCTTGCACCTGCAGTGAGCAACGTGACGGCGCCAGCGAGACGAAACTAGGAGGTAAATCAATGGCCATCCAGAAGATCCGCATCAAGCTCAAGAGCTATGAGCACACCCTGATCGACCAGTCCGCTGAGCGGATTGTCGAGGCTGCCAAGCGCACTGGCGCCCGCGTGTCGGGCCCGATCCCGCTCCCCACTGAGAAGGAGATCGTGACCATCCTGCGCGCTACCCACAAGTACAAGGACAGCCGCGAGCAGTTCGAGCGTCGCACCCACAAGCGACTGATCGACATCATCAACGCCAGCCCCAAGACCGTGGACGCCATGTCGAAGCTCGAACTTCCTGCTGGTGTCGAAATCGAAATGAAGCTGTAAGGCAGGAGGAACGAAACAATGAAGAAAGCGATCGTGGGTAAGAAGATCGGCATGACGCAGATCTTCACCGAAGATGGCCGTCTTGTTCCGGTCACCGTGATCGAGGCTGGCCCCTGCACCGTCGTGCAGACCAAGACCGTTGAGACTGATGGCTACACTGCCGTCCAGGTGGGCTTCGGCGAGATGACCGAGAAGCGCGCCGAGAAGCTCCACACCAAGGCTGAGCTGGGCCACTACAAGAAGGCTGGCGTCGAGGCCAAGCGCGTGCTGCGCGAGTTCCGCTTCGATGACTGCACCGGCTACAAGGTTGGCGACGTGATCACCGTCGAGCAGTTCGCCGCTGGCGATAAGATCGACGTGACCGGCACCTCCAAGGGCCACGGCTACACCGGCGCCATCCAGCGCTGGAACCAGCACACCGGCCCCATGGCCCATGGCTCCAAGTACCACCGTGGCGTGGGTTCCCTGTCCGCTAACTCTGATCCTTCCCGTGTTTTCAAGAACAAGCACATGGCTGGCCACTACGGCGTTGACCGCGTGACTGTTCAGAACCTGGAAGTTGTCTCTGTGGATGTGGAGCGCAACCTGCTGCTGGTCAAGGGTGCTGTGCCCGGCGCCAACAAGGGTCTGCTGATCATCCGCGACACCGTCAAGTGATGCCGCGAGGAGGAAAGTAACAATGGCTAAGACTGCTCTTTACAATATGGAAGGCGCGGCCATTGGCGAGGTTGAACTGAGCGACGCGATTTTCGCTTCCTCTATCAACGAGGCCGCCATGCATCTGGTCGTCCGTTCCTACCTGGCCGCTCAGCGCCAGGGCACCCAGAGTGCCAAGACCCGCACCGAGGTCCGCGGCGGTGGTCGTAAGATCTACCGTCAGAAGGGCACCGGCAATGCTCGTCACCATGGCAACCGTGCTCCCCAGTTCACCCACGGCGGCGTCGTGTTCGCTCCCAAGCCCCGCGATTACTACATCGCGGTGCCCAAGAAGGTCCGCCGCCTGGCCTTCAAGTCCGCGATGACCTCCAAGCTGAACGCCGGCGAGATCATGATCGTGGATGAGATCAACCTGGCCGAGGGCAAGACCAAGCTGATGGCGAAGGTTCTGAAGAACCTGAACGCCGAGAAGAAGGCGCTGGTCGTGCTGCCTGAGCGCGAGGAGAATGTGGTCCGCGCCACCGCCAACCTGGCTGAGGCTGCCACCACCTACGTCAACACCCTGAATGTCTACGATATCCTGAACGCCAACAAGCTGATCCTGACCAAGGCTGCTCTGGCGCTGGTTGAGGAGGTGTACGCATAATGAAGAATCCCCACGACATCATCCGCCGTCCGGTTCTGACCGAGAAGGCGTACACCTGCATCGCTGACAAGCGTTACATCTTCGAGGTCGACGTGCACGCCACCAAGACCGAGATCAAGCAGGCCGTTGAGGCTGTCTTCGCTGAGGACGGCGTCAAGGTTGAGAAGGTCAACACCCTGCGCACCATGGGCAAGATCAAGCGTCAGGGCCGCACCGCTGGCCGCACCCCCGAAGTCAAGAAGGCCTACGTCACGCTGAAGAAGGACTCCAAGCCCATCAAGTTCTTCGAAGGCATGGCTGAGTAAGCAAGGGAGGACAAGGAAATGGCTATTCGTCTTTACAAGCCGACTTCGCCCGCCCGGCGCTTCATGTCGGTTCTGACCTACGAGGAAATCACCAAGAAGGCTCCCGAGAAGAGCTTGGTCGAGGTTCTGAAGAAGAACGCCGGCCGCAACAAGCAGGGCAAGATCACCGTTCGTCATCAGGGCGGCGGCAACAAGATCAAGTACCGCATCATCGACTTCAAGCGCAACAAGCTGGAGATCCCCGCCAAGGTTGCCGCTATCGAGTATGATCCCAACCGCAGCGCCTTCATCGCTCTGCTGTTCTACGCTGACGGCGAGAAGCGCTACATCCTGGCTCCCCAGGGCCTGAAGGTTGGCGACACCGTCATCTCCTCCGAGACTGCTGACATCAAGCCCGGCAACGCGCTGCCCATGTCCTGCATCCCGGTTGGTACCCTGATCCACAACCTGGAGCTCAAGCCCGGCCGCGGCGGCCAGCTGGTTCGTTCCGCCGGCATGAGCGCTCAGCTGATGGCTAAGGAAAACGGCTTTGCTACCGTGCGTCTGCCCTCCGGCGAGATGCGCAAGCTGCCCCTGAACGCCAAGGCTACCATCGGCACTGTGGGCAACTCCGATCATGAGAATGTGCGTCTGGGCAAGGCTGGCCGCGTCCGCCACATGGGCATCCGTCCCACCGTCCGCGGCGTCGTCATGAATCCCTGCGACCATCCGCACGGCGGCGGCGAGGGCAAGAGCCCCGTCGGTATGCCTGCTCCTGTGACTCCGTGGGGCAAGCCCGCTCTGGGCCTGAAGACCCGCAAGCACAAGAAGTACTCCAACAAGATGATCGTCAAGCGCGCCAGCAAGAAGTAAGCGCGTATCCTGCAGGAAGGAGGCAGCTAAATGAGCCGCTCTATTAAAAAGGGCCCCTATGTTGAGGCCGCGCTGATGAAGCGCATCGTTGAAATGAACAACGCCAACAAGAAGAACGTTGTGAAGACCTGGTCCCGCTCTTCCACGATCTTCCCGGATTTCGTCGGCCATACCATCGCCGTGCATGACGGCCGCAAGCATGTGCCGGTCTACGTGACCGAGGACATGGTCGGTCACAAGCTGGGCGAGTTCGCCCCCACCCGTACCTTCAAGGGTCATGCGGGTGACAAGGCTTCCGGCCGCAAGTAAGAAGAGAGGAGTGAAACGAAATGGCTACTCGTGAAAAGCAGAAGGCCGCGTTCCGTAAGGAAAACGCTGACCGTCGCCCCAAGGCCCACGCCAAGTACGTTCGCATCTCCTCCCGCAAGGTGAAGATCGTGATCGATCTGATCCGCGGCAAGAATGTGGACGAAGCAGCGGCGATCCTGATGTACACCCCCAAGGCCGCTTCCCCCGTTGTGCTGAAGGTGCTCAACAGCGCCATCGCCAACGCTGTGAACAACCTGGAGATGGATCGTAAGGACCTGTACGTCGCCGAAGTGTACGCCAACCCCGGCCCCACGCTGAAGCGCTACGTTGCCCGCAGCCGCGGCAGCGCGTCCCCCATGCTCAAGCGCACCAGCCACATCAGCGTGGTGCTGGACCAGAAGAAGGCGTAAGGAGGTTTACTCATGGGTCAGAAAGTCAATCCCCACGGCGCACGCGTGGGCGTGATCTTCGGCTGGAGCGGCCGCTGGTACGCTGGCAAGAAGGATTTTGCCAACTACCTGGTCGAGGACAACAAGCTGCGTAAGATGCTCAAGGATAAGTACTTCGCAGCCGGCGTCAGCAAGATCGATATCGAGCGTACCGCTCAGACCGTCACCATCAACATCTTCACCAGCAAGCCCGGTATGATCATCGGCCCCAAGGGCGCGACCATCGAGCAGCTGAAGAAGGACGTCACCGCTTTCCTCGGCCGTGCCGCTCAGATCAACGTTCTGGAGATCAAGCAGCCCGACGCCGACGCTCAGCTGGTGGCTGAGAACATTGCCGCGCAGCTGGAGAAGCGCATCTCCTTCCGCCGCGCGCTGAAGCAGGCGCAGGGCCGCGCGATGAAGCTGCCCGGCGTCAAGGGCATCAAGACCAGCGTTTCCGGCCGTCTGGGCGGCGCTGATATCGCCCGCACCGAGCACTACCACGAGGGTTCCATCCCGCTGCAGACCCTGCGTGCCAACATCGACTACGGCTTTGCCGAGGCGAAGACCACCTTCGGCCGCCTGGGTGTGAAGGTCTGGATCTACAAGGGCCAGATCCTGCCCAAGGCCAAGAAGGCTCCCGCCGCGAAGGAGGTCAAGTAACCATGCTGATGCCTAAGAGAGTCAAGCGCCGCAAGCAGTTCCGCGGCCGCATGAAGGGTGCTGCCCATCGCGGCAACTTCCTGGCTTACGGCGAGTTCGGCCTGCAGGCCACCGAGCCCTGCTGGGTCACCTCCCAGCAGATCGAGGCTGCTCGTATCGCCCTGACCCGCTACACCAAGCGTGGCGGCCAGGTGTGGATCAAGATCTTCCCCGATAAGCCCGTGACCGAGAAGCCCGCTGAGACCCGAATGGGTTCTGGTAAGGGTTCCCCCGAGTACTGGGTTGCCGTTGTGAAGCCCGGCCGCGTCCTGTTTGAGGTCGCCGGCGTGCCGGAAGAGACCGCCCGTGAGGCTCTGCGTCTGGCTTCCCACAAGCTGCCCCTGAAGACCAAGTTCATCAAGCGCGCTGAGACGCCTGCGAACGAAGAGGCTGGTGAAGAGTAATGAAGGCGAATGAATTTGTTTCCATGAGCAATGAGCAGCTGACCGCTACGGTCGCTGAGCTGAAGAAGGAGCTCTTCAACCTTCGCTTCCAGCTCGCTACTGGCCAGCTGCAGAACACCATGCAGATTACTGCGGTGAAGCGCGATATCGCTCGCGCTCTGACCGTGCTGCGCCAGAAGGAACAGGCGTAAGTGAAAGTGGAAGGAGGCAGCTGCTGCCATGTCTGAGATCAACAACAATATGGAGCGCGGTCTGCGCAAGACCCGTATTGGCGTCGTCGTGTCTGACAAGATGGACAAGACCTGCGTCATTCAGATCAAGACCCGCGTTCGTCATCCGCTGTATGGCAAGATCATGAACAAGACTTCCAAGCTGAAGGTTCATGACGAGAACAATGAGTGTGGCGTTGGCGACACCATCAAGGTGATGGAGACCCGTCCGCTTTCCAAGGACAAGCGCTGGCGCCTGGTCGAGATCATCGAGAAGGCTAAGTAATCCGCGCGTTAAGGAGGAAATACTATGATTCAGCCGCAAACCCGGCTTAAGGTTGCCGACAACTCCGGCGCCAAGGAAATCATGTGCATCCGCGTGCTGGGCGGTTCTTTCCGTCGCGACGGTTCCATCGGTGACATCATCGTGGCCAGCGTCAAGACCGCTACCCCCGGCGGCACCGTGAAGAAGGGCGACGTCGTCAAGGCCGTCATCGTCCGTATGCGCAAGAACAAGCGCCGCCCCGATGGCTCTTACATCAAGTTTGACGATAACGCCGCCGTTATCATCAACGATGCCAAGATGCCCAAGGGCACCCGTATCTTTGGACCCGTTGCCCGCGAGCTGCGTGAGAAGGACTTCATGAAGATCGTCTCCCTGGCTCCCGAAGTTCTGTAAGAGGAGGCGGAAGAGATGCACGTTCGTAAGAATGATCTGGTGATGGTCATCACCGGTAAGGATAAGGGCACGAAGGGCAAGATCACCGCTGCGTTCCCCAAGACCGGCAAGGTCATCGTTGAGGGCGTGAACATGGTGACCCGTCACCAGAAGGCCCGCAATGCGATGCAGCCCGGCGGCATCGTGAAGAAGGAAGCCCCCATCGATGCTTCCAACGTGATGCTGATCTGCGAAAAGTGCGGCAAGCCCGTCCGCGTGGCTCACAAAGTTACCGTGACCACCGAGAATGGCAAGAATGTCCGCACCATGGTCCGCACCTGCAAGAAGTGCGGCGCTGAAATCTGAGAAGGAGGAAAAGTCTGATGGCTACCCGTATGAAGGAAAAGTACCTGGCCGAGGCTGTTCCTGCTCTTCAGCAGAAGTTCGGCTACAAGAATGTGATGGAGATCCCCAAGCTGGAGAAGATCGTCATCAACATGGGTCTGGGCGACCTGAAGGACAACACCAAGGCCTTCGAAATGGCTGTCAACGAGCTGACCGCCATCGCCGGCCAGAAGCCCATGATCACCAAGGCCAAGAAGTCCATCGCTAACTTCAAGCTCCGTGAGGGCCAGAACGTTGGCGCCAAGGTCACCCTGCGTGGCGCTCGTATGAACGAGTTCATGGACAAGCTGGTCAACATCGCTCTGCCCCGCGTTCGCGACTTCCGCGGCGTGTCTGCGACCTCTTTCGACGGCCGCGGCAACTACGCTCTGGGCATTCGTGAGCAGCTGCTGTTCCCCGAAATCGAGTACGATAAGGTCGAGAACATTCGCGGCATGGAGATGATCTTCGTCACCACCGCGAAGACCGACGAGGAGTGCAAGGAGCTGCTGCGTCTGTTGGGCATGCCCTTCACCCAGGCGTAATAAGGAGGAGAACAACAATGGCAAAGACGAGTATGAAGATCAAGCAGGCGAGGACGCCTAAGTTCTCCACCCGCGCTTACACCCGCTGCCGTCTGTGCGGCCGTCCCCACTCTGTCCTGCGCAAGTACGGCGTGTGCCGTGTCTGCTTCCGTGAGCTCGCTTACAAGGGCGAGATTCCGGGCGTGCGCAAGGCCAGCTGGTAATCGGGGAGACAAACGGAAGGAGGTACCATCATGGTTGTGAATGATCCCATCGCCGATATGCTCACCCGAATCCGCAACGCGCAGGTCGCCAAGCACGACTCTGTGACGCTGCCTGCCAGCAACACCAAGAAGGCCATCGCCAAGATTCTTCTGGCTGAAGGCTATGTGAAGTCTGTCGATTTCATCGACGACGGCCTGCAGGGCGAGATCAAGGTGACTCTGAAGTATATCAATGGCAAGACCCCCGTCATCGCGGGTCTGAAGCGCATCAGCAAGCCCGGCCTGCGTGTTTACGCCCGCTGCGAAGAGCTGCCCAAGGTTCTGGGCGGTCTGGGCATTGCGATCATCAGCACCAGCAAGGGTCTGATGACTGACAAGGAAGCCCGCAAGAACGCCATCGGCGGCGAAGTGCTGGCTTACATCTGGTAATAGACCGACACGCTTAATGGAGGTGTGATATCATGTCTCGTATCGGAAGACTTCCGATCACTGTTCCCGCGGGCGTGACGGTCACTGTTGATAGCGACAACCTGGTCACCGTCAAGGGCGCCAAGGGCACCCTGACCCAGCAGGTCAATCCCGCTATCACCGTCAACCAGGAGGGCAACATCATTACCCTCACCCGCCCCTCTGACGCTGCTCCCCACCGTGCGATGCACGGCCTGTACCGCACCCTGGTCAACAACATGGTGATCGGCGTTTCTGCCGGTTTCTCCAAGACCCTGGAGCTGGTCGGTACCGGCTACCGCGCCGAGTGCAAGGACGGCAAGACTCTGACCATCAAGATCGGCTTCAGCCACGACGTTATCCGTGTGGCTCCCGAGAATGTGACCTACGAGACCCCCAACCAGACCACCATCGTGGTGAAGGGTATCGACAAGCAGGTCGTTGGCGCCCTGGCTGCTGACATTCGCTCCATCCGTAAGCCCGAACCCTACCATGGCAAGGGCATCAAGTACATCGATGAGCATGTCCGCCGCAAGGAAGGCAAGACCGGTAAGAAGTAAGAAAGGGAGTGACTGCAAATGTTCAAGAAGCGTGACCGTGCGGAACTGCGTGAGATTCGTCATGCCCGCGTCCGCAAGAAGATCAGCGGCACCCCTGAAATGCCGCGTCTGTCCGTCTACCGCAGCCTGAAGCACATCCAGGTTCAGCTGATCGACGATGTCGCCGGTAAGACCCTGGCCGCCGCCTCCACCATGGAGAAGGGCATCCAGGAGCAGCTGAACGAGCTGGACAAGAAGGGCGCTGCCAAGCTGGTGGGCAAGCTCATTGCTGAGCGTGCCATCGCCGCTGGCTACAAGACCGTCGTCTTCGACCGTGGCGGCTATGTGTACACTGGCCGTGTGGCCGAAGTGGCCAATGGCGCCCGTGAAGCGGGTCTGGAATTCTAAGAAGGAGGTAGCAACGGAAATGCAACGCTACGAACAGGCAAGCGAATTCAAGGATCGCCTGGTTGCTGTCAACCGCGTCTCCAAGACCGTTAAGGGCGGCCGCAACATGCGGTTCTCCGCGCTGGTCGTTGTGGGTGACGAGAATGGCCGCGTCGGCGCCGGTATGGGCAAGGCTGCGGAAATTCCCGAGGCCATCCGCAAGGCGAACGAAGATGCCAAGAAGCACCTGGTGAATGTGCCCCTGAACGGCACTACCATCCCCCATGATGCCGTGGGCTACTTCTCCACCGCTAAGGCGGTGCTGCTGCCCGCTCCCGAAGGTACCGGCGTGATCGCCGGCGGCGCTGCCCGTGCGGTGCTGGAGCTGGCTGGCGTGAAGGACATCCGCACCAAGTCCTTCGGCACCAACAACCCCATCAACATGGTTAAGGCCACCATCGAGGCCCTCAAGCAGCTGCGCAGCGCTGAGGAAGTCGCCAAGATGCGCGGCAAGACCGTGGAAGAGATCCTGGGCTAAGGAGGTAGAGAGAAATGCTGAAGGTTACTCTGATCAAGTCTCCCATCGCCTCTCTGCCCAAGCACAAGGCGACCGTCGCCGCTCTGGGCCTGCACAAGGTTGGCCAGACCGTCGTCAAGCCTGACAATGCCGCTATCCGCGGCCAGATCTTCGCCGTGAAGCACATGGTGAAGGTTGAAGAAGTCAACGAATAATAAGGAGGAAACCCCGAATGAAACTGCACGAGCTGCATCCCGCCGAGGGTTCCACCACCGCTGCCAAGCGTCTTGGCCGCGGCGTTGGCTCCGGTCTGGGCAAGACTGCTGGTAAGGGTCACAAGGGTGCCAAGGCTCGCTCCGGCGGCGGCAAGCGCCCCGGCTTCGAGGGCGGCCAGATGCCCCTGTACCGTCGTGTGCCCAAGAAGGGCTTCACCAA
>SVGL01000056.1 GCA_015056325.1 Clostridiales bacterium
GTCTTCCGGGGCGGCAGGCATACGGAACTGCAGGCAGATGCAGCCGTCCTCATCAACAAACTGCTGCGGATCCTTAACTTCCGTGCCCATATCATAGGCGATCCATTCGCTTCCGTTGTACAGATAGGCCTGTGCGTTCTTCGGCATATAGTCCGTGTAGAAGGCCATACGGCTGATGGTCAGCCTGCCGGCATCCTTCACCCGGAACATGAAGGCAGGCTGCTCGCTGAGCCGATGATACTCCCGGGGGGCAGATGCACTCTGGGACATCTCCTCACGGATCGGGGAGCCATCCGGGTTGAGCTGCACACGGATCGCCTTATCTGTGCCAGGCACGCGGTAGACCTTGCCGGAAGAACCGTCAGGATCAAAGGGCACCACGGCATGGAAGACGGCACGGCTGGCCGTACGCTCTGCTTCCTGACCATTCAGGAATACCTGCACGCCGGGAACATCCTGGGTAAACGCGGCGTAATGGAATTTGGAAGCGTAATAGGAGTAGTAGTTCTGATTGTCCCGATAGGTCTGGTCAATGACCTGCGTCATCAGGTTGGCCAGATTACGCTTTTCGGGATCTTGGCGGATGACTTCTCCCTCCTTGATCTGCGACGTCTTGAAGAAATACTCTTCCACAAAGGTGTGCGGCTGGCCGGACTGGGCCGCCAGGGCTTCATACATCTTTCCGTCCTCGTAAACATGGCGGTTGGCGACAGCAAAGGTAGATTTGGTCAGCACGAATTCATGCTTTTCCCCGGGCGCGATCGCCGGGATGGAGCAATAGCCGTACCGGCAAAGGAACACGCCCTCGCCAAGGCTCATACTGCTCTGATTATGGATGTACCCATGAAGGCCATCGTCCTCCATCCAGACAGAGGTGTCGATATTACCCTGAGGCAGCGGCGCTTCCTTCACCCGGAAGTACTTGGTGGTCCAGGGCGTTCCCAGGTCGATCCCCAGGCCCTTCTTTTCGCCCAGCACATAGCGATAATTCAGGGTGGCGGGCAACTTCTTGCTCTCATCGTAGTCGTAATAGCGTTCCTCGTTGTTGGGGCGAAGGACCCCATCGCTGACGGTGATCAGCTGTTCACCGCGTTCAGGGGTAGCAACATCCAGCGTGAGATGCCGTGTCAGCAGTCCGTCCTCACCTTGCTGCAGCACAGAAAGGGACAGCACCGTAGGCTGCGCCGCCGGTCCGCTGACCGCCATGACACACACCACCACCGTGCTGACAGCCGCCAGCACAGGCAGCACCAGCCAAAGCCATTGCCGCTTGTCAAAGCGCCTGAGCAGGATATACGTCGCCGTGCCGCCTATCAGCAGGATCGCCAAAGCCATCGCGGCGGCAGGCAGCAGCGGGACATCGTTTGTCAGCGGAATACGGGAGGACTCATAGGCATAGGACGCTTCATTGGTATAATTCTGGAAGGCACGCTGATAGAGCGTATAGCAGTCCTTGATCATCAGCCGCTGCCAGAAGCTGCGCATGGGCTCCCAGCCGCTGAGCTCCCTGTCTCCAAGGCTGAAGGCTGTGGTATAGACCATACCGCTTCCCGCCTGATCCCGCCAGATCAGGGGAACGCCCTGTGCATCCACCAGCACATGGCCGCCGTCAGCAGCCGTCAGAAGGATCTCCTTATCCAAGGGTTGACCGGAGATCCCCAGCCATTGCAGCAGAGCAGGAGCAACACCGGCAGTGGGAACAAGCTCACCAGGCGTCAGTCCCGTGATGCCGGACACAGCCGGCCAGGCGGTGCTGGCCTGAGCGCCGCCGCCCACGATGAGAATGTGTCCGGCTTCCAGCCACGCCTGAAGCACCTGCTGCTGGTTGGCAGACAGCAAGCCGATATCAAAGCCGTCCACCATCAGCACCCCAAAGGAAGACAGCAGATCCAGCTCCTCCGGGAAGTTCTGGGCATTCAGAGGCACGGTCTGAATGTATTCGTTACGCAGCAACACATCCGTGGACATATCGATATTCATGTAGGAGAGGTTCTGCGGCGCGTCAGACAGCACACCCACCAGCATCGCCGAAGGATTCAGCACCTTGCTGGGCTGCGTGTTCACCGCGCAGAACTTTTCGCCGTCTTTCCACACTTCCACGGTGAACGTGTCCTGCTTGCTGCCGACAAACACTGGCAGCACAATCTCCTTGGTTGCGGCCGCAGCCAGGGAGATCTCCATTTCATATCGGTTATATTGCATACGGTTGACATAGACATTCATGGCCACCGTGCAGGTCATATCCGCCCCATGATTCTCCAGGCGGATCCTCGCGGGCATGGTTTTTCCATAGGTCATCACCCCGTCATAGCCCATAACAGCTTCCACCGTCAGGTCGGGGCTGTGCATTTCCTCATGCAGCGCCTCAGCACAACCTGATGCCGGCAACGCGAGCATAGCGATCAGAATCAGCATGATGATGTTTCGAATACGGCACACTTCTTTTTCCTCCCTGGTAGATTGGATTGATTTTCCAATAACCAAAACGTGGTCCGCGCTTTTTTTCTTCCTTATATTTCATTTACAAACGTAACAATGTACCATGTCCCCCGCTTTTGTCGCCTTTGTAAATAATTTGTAATAATTTTGACATTAAATCCACAAAATGTTATAATCGAAATCGAAATAATGCCCTTTCAGAATATTTACATATTGTTGGAGGTAGTTCGATGAAAAAGCTGCTCACCGCAATCGTTCTGATACTTCTGCTCTCCCTTCCACTCTTCTCTGCCGTGGCTGATGCCACCCAAACCGTCTATCTGCCCGACCAGGAAATAACCGTCCGGGTATACGGGAATGCCGGTGTGCAGCGCACGCCCAACACCATCATCCGCTCTTTTACCAGCGACCAGAATGTCGCCTGGGCTTACGCTTCCGGCATCATCTCCGGCGACAAGTCCGGCACGACCACCGCCCTGCTCAAGGAATATGACGCGGAAGAAGACATCCTCTACATCACCAATGTGAAGGTCACCGTGCTGCCCCGGGATACCAGCATTGATTACGAACGGGATCAGTCCGCCAACAGCACCGCTGTGCAGCACTACACCAACCTGAACGGCTACATTTTTCCTGTGGGCATGAAGTATTCCTTTGCCCTCTCCTTCTCCAAGGATGGGCAAAACCTGCCCGTGACCTATACCTCCAGCAACCCTGAGGTGGCTACCATCGACAGCAGCGGTATGGTCACCATGAAAGCAGCCGGCACCAGTACACTCACCGCCTACTGCAAAGAGCTGCAAACCGGCCAGACCTTGTTCATCACCGTTTACAGCGCCAACACCGGCGGCAACATGTATGGCTACTACGAGCCCGAGGATCCCGGCGCCACCACCAAGGTCTACGCCAAGCCGGACAAGAGCAGCAAGGTGCTCTATACCCTTCACAGCAACCGATATGGCAGCAATAACGTCATCATTGACGGCGAAGAGATCAACCTCATCATGCACACGCTGGAAAAGGGGCCTGAATGGAGCAAAGTCACCTGCCAGCTGGGCACCGGTTATGTGCTCACCGGTGATCTGTCCTTCGCCTCCAACATGGTCTACGATGCTCCCGCGCTGGAAGAGAACGCCACCTTCTCCGATCAGAGCGACGAGTCCTTCCGCACCTATACCGTGGGCGGCACCGTTTATGCCACGGACAGGGAGTGCGATATGTACGTAAAGCCGGACAAAGCTTCTTCCAAGCTCCTCACCATTCCTGTCAACGATACCATGACCGTGCTGGAGGAAACCGGCACCTGGATCAAGGTGAAGTACAATGGCAAGACCGGTTATGTGACCCTCTTCAGCGTTTCCGCCAAACCTGTGGAGGACGAACCGCTTCGCCAGCTGAGCCTTCCTGCCACCATGTATACCACTATCAAGTTGCCTCTGTTCTCCCAGCCCGGGGCCAGAGGACGCATCGCTGATTATGCGCAGAATACCACCGTGCTTGCCACCGCCCAGCATGACGAAACCTGGATCCTGGTTGAAGTGAACGGCGAGACAGGCTACATGCACCAGAAGTACCTCTCCGCCATCAAGCCAGAAACGGTGGATCCCCCGCCCGAAGAAGAAACGCCCCTTGTTTTCACCACCATGGTGGTGCAGACCGGCAACAGCGGCAAACTTTATATGCGCAACAACCCCAGCACAAAGGGGAAAGTGATCGGGAAATATGCCAACGGCACGCAAATCAAAGTCATCAATATCGACAGCGGTTGGGCCACGGTATTCATGAACAATCAGACTGGATACATGATGGCGAAATTCCTCCAGCCGCAGGCTTCACAGCCCGATCAACAACCGGAAGAACAGCAGCCTTCCGCTGATGTTCCCGCCGTCACCGCCACGAAAATCATTGAGACAGGAAATGAAAACAAGCTCAACCTACGCAGCGCTCCCCGCTCCAGCGCCAGCGTGCTGACCCGCTTCCCCAACGGCACTCAGGTGGAGATCCTCAACGCCCTGGACAGCACCTGGGATCATGTTCGCGTCAATGGGCAAACCGGCTACATGATGGATCGGTACCTGACCTCATCGGTTGCATCTGCACCTGAACAGACAGAGCAGCCCCAGCCGCCTGAGCAAACGATCCAGTCGGAATCTCCCGCCGCAACCACCGGTCAGACCATGTATGTCAGCACCGGAAATGACGGCAAGCTCAATCTGCGCAGCAAAATGGATGCCCGCAGCATTTCCATCGAGCGCTATCCCAACGGCACCCAGGTCACCGTGCTGGAGACAAGCGGTTCCTGGGCCAAGGTGAAGGTCAATGGCCGCACCGGCTACATGATGGTCAAATTCCTGTCCGCAAATGCTACGGCCTCGCCCCAGCCGCCGGCCCCCGCCCCCGAAGTGCAGAAGCCCTCGACAGGTGCATCGGCTTGCGGCGCGAAAACCGTGCAAACCGGCAACGATGGCAAGCTCAACCTGCGCAGCAAGCCCGGCTCCGGTGCAAAAATCCTGGGGCAATACCCCAACGGCACGCAGGTGGAGATCATTGATGCCATGAACAGCACCTGGGATCTGGTGCGGGTTGATGGTCAAACGGGCTACATGATGGATCGGTTCCTGAATTGATTTCACACAAGCTTTTCACCCACAAAAAAGAACCCGTCCGCTGATCAAAATCGTTCAGCGGACGGGTTTGCTATTGTCATCCTATCAACCGGTGCTCCGACACCCCTCGGACGTATGCTTTCAACTTCCCTTGGATACCCAACCGGGCATACTCCAGCGGAGCGTTGTAGATCAGCCAGTCAAGTTCTGAACGCTGGTACATGTTCTCCGCAACATCTCTCTCCACAACGTTGGTGTCGATGGAGAGCATGCTCCCATCGGAAAAGATGAT
>SVGL01000057.1 GCA_015056325.1 Clostridiales bacterium
GGGCGATCTTACGCAGAGCAGAGTTGGGCTTCTTGGGCGTCGTGGTCTTGACGCTCAGGCAAACGCCGCGCTTCTGAGGGCAGCTCTGCAGAATGGGCGCGGTAGACTTGTTGATAGCCTTCTCGCGACCCTTGCGAACCAGCTGATTGATCGTGGGCATGAGAGCACCTCCAAATTTATATCCAAAAGATTCCGCAACCCTCGGAAACTATTTGGCATAGTAATGGGGAAACCTTTACTTGAGCACCGCAGCGGCAGCACAGCCGATATTCAGGCCGCAAACCTTGCCCAGCTCCTTGTTCGACTCCACCTTGCGAACCGGAACGTTCACCTCAGCACAGGCGCGGGTGACCTTCTGGTACAGGAAGGTATCGATGTCGCTGGCGACGTAGACGCAGTCAGCTTCACCGGCGGCCAGCGCGCGAAGCACCGCCTTGGTACCCACCGCCTTCTTCGCGGCAGCCTTGAGATTCTCCATTGCGTTGACCTCCTTACGAACGGGGTAAAACCCGTATACTGCTGCGTTTGCGGATTGGCACACCTCAAAAGGGCACACTTCCTCCGTGCAAGCGCTCAACTCGTTTAGTGTACCATTTTTCTCTGCTGATGTCAACAGGTTTTCAAAGAATTTTTGTGCATTTATCGGACTTTTTTCCACTTTTCGGCCTCTTTGCCGGAATCGGTTTCGTGCACACAGTTTGTAGCGTATCCATCTTTGTCAATTTCTTTGTATTTTTTCAGATTTCCGTGATTTTCCTCGCGAGGAGGTTCCCCATGCGCCGTTTTCGCCTGATTCCCCTGCTGATGACGCTGTCCATCCTGACCAGTTGTTCCACTCGTGCGCCAAAGGATTTTGCAGCAGTCCCACTCCCCTCGCCCTCCGCTGTCCCGCCCCTGCTGAGTGTCCACATCGTCGGGGAAAACGCCGTTGTCCGCATGGACATCGAGACCTACGTCGCCGGTGTGGTGGCCGGTGAAATGCCGAACTCCTGGCCCCTGGAGGCTCTCAAGGCGCAGGCCATCCTCGCGCGGACTTTTGTGCTCAAGTTTATCACCGAGAAGGACAGCCGCTACCCCAACGCCGACATCTCCACCGACATCGCCGAGGCCCAGGCCTACAACGCCGAAGCCGTCAACGACCGCATTCTGCGCGCGGTGCAGGAGACCTCCGGCCTCATCCTGCTGACGGAGGAGGGCGCCCTGCCCTACACATGGTTCCACAGCCATTCCGGCGGCATGACCGAGACCGCCCGCGCCGGCATCGACTGGCAGGGCGAGGAGCCGTCCTACACGAATGTCACCCAGGGCATGGAAGCCGATGACGCCGCCTGGGACGCCAAGTTCTCCGCTGCGGACTTCCTCGCCGCCTGCCGCAAGGCAGGCGCGGCTGTAACCTCGTGCGAGGTCATCAAGGTTGGCCAAAAAGGCGAAAGCGGCCGCGCCGTGACCCTTGTGGTGGGCGGCGTGACCGTGAACGCAGCGCGCCTGCGCATGTCTTTGGGAAGTTCCAAGATGCGTTCCACCCTGCTGACTGAGCTGTCCGTGGAAGGTGATGTCATCCGCATGAGCGGGCTGGGATACGGCCACGGCGTGGGGCTGTCCCAGTGGGGCGCGCACGCTCTGGCGCAGCAGGGCAAGTCCGCAGAGGAAATCGCGCTTCATTATTATAATGGGCTGCGGCTGGTCAAGGCCTGGTAACACAAAAGGACGGAGCCCGCAAGCTCCGCCCTCAGTTCAGATGAAGAGGATCCAGATCAGCTTCGAAATCACATGGCAGCCGCCGTGGGCGATCATCGCGTAGCGCAGGCCATATTTGCGGTACAGCCAGCCGAAGACCAGGCCGAACACACCATTGAGCAGAATGCAGCGGATGACGATCATCGGCGTGAGACCGAACATGATGTCATTCACCGGCAGATGCCCCGCTGCAAACAGCAGCGCGGACACCACGTTCGCCGCGACCAGCACCGCTGTGCTGACGGTTTCCCGCTTCCTTTCAAAGAGCAGGTGCAGCACGAACGCCACCAGCGACATCATGAACAGCCGCAGCATGACCTCTTCAATCACCGCACCGTAAGTGACCGTCGCCAGCAGGTAGGGAATCGTCGGCTTGACAGCATACACATCCAGCAGCGCCTGCTCGTATTTGCCGAAGAACAGCAGGTCGGGCAGGATCAGCGCCAGGCCGCCGACTACGCTGATGACCAGCGCCGCCAGCAGGGGCTTCTTTGTGATGTGACGCTCGTCCTTCCACAGGCCGACCTTCTTGCCCAGCCAGATGCCCGCAGCACCCAGCACCAGGCCATAGCCCGCGCTCTGCACCGCCGTCACCAGGCCCAGCAGGGTGTCATTGAGCCCCTGGGCATACACTTCCTGGCGGATCTCCTCCGGGAAGCTTTCCAGCTGATACAGCCCCACCGTAAATCCGCCAATCAAGCCCACGATAACAAAGAAGAGCAGCGTTTTCCAATATGCTTTGATGAATGTCTTCATTATATATATGCCCCCGGACAATTCTTACTTGTTGCCGCGCTTGAACAACAGGAAGGAATACACCGTCGGCGCAGCGATCATCACCACGAAGGCCACCGGCATCACCCACAGGAACGCGCCGCCGATCAGCCCGCACACCATGATGACCATGCCGCACACCACCCAGATAGGGCCTGCAAAGCGATGGGTGCGGTTCCAGTTGGTCTCGTCCGCCAGCGTCCAGGGCAGCTTGATGCCCAGGGTGTAGGTCTGCTTGCACTTGGGCAGCCAGTTGCCGATGATGACCATCAGCAGGCCCACCAGCAGCGGCATGATGATCTGCACATTCATATCCATGCCCAGGGCGGTGCAGTACACCAGCGCATTCAGCACAACAGAGATCACCGGAATGATCCACAGCACCAGGCTGAACACCTTGCCCTCCAGATTCTCGGCCTTGGGGTCCATTTTGAGGCTGCCCAGGCCGCACAGCCACTGGAATGCAACCAGGATCAGCGGCAGACCGAACACGCCGAAGGCCCTGCTGCTCCAGCCGTCCACCTCACCGGCGGCGTTGAAGTGGATCGGGAACTGTTCGGGCAGCTTGTTCCACAGGATGACGCCCGCCAGCACGGGCAGTAGAATGATAATCGTGGTGATGATGAGGGTTTTGTGGTACTTTTTCAACATATTATTTGCCTCCCTTCAGGTCGCTCACCCAGAACAGCACATCCTCCAGCACAGAGGTGTTAAGGGTGTAGATGATGAACTTGCCCTCCCGCTGATCGCGGATGAGATCCGCTTCCTTAAGCACGGACAGGTGTCTGGAAATAGCCGCAGCGGTGATATCGAACTTGTCGCTGATCTCCCCGGCGGACTTGCTGCCTCCCCGCAGCATTTGGAGGATTTCCCGGCGCGTCGGATCGGACAGCGCCTTCAAGGTCTCCTGCAATGACATGGCTTGCACTCCTTTCCCACTTACGCTTAACATTTAACACAAGTGTTAATTGAATGATAGCAGAAAACCGGGCCGCTGTCAACCCGGTTTTCAAACTTTTTTTGAAAATCATCCTCGCAAAGCGAGTGGAGCACTCCCCCACCCTACAGGTGCAATCAATATTTCACCGCCGAAGGAATCTTCTCGGCGATCCAGGCCGTGCCGTCGGTGGTCAGGTGCACCAGGTTGGGCACAGTGTAGGCATAGGGGACGCCAGCCTTGCCACTGGTGATCCACTTCCAGCCGGCAGTCTGACGGTGGTTGTTTGTGACCACCAGGAACAGCGGACTCACCGCCGCCATGTAATCATCCCGCAGCACCTCAATACCGTGATGGGGGTACTTGAGGATATCCGCATCCAGCGCTTCACCGTGGAGCTCCACCATCTTCTGCTGGCCGTCCTGCTGCAGGTCAGCCGCCAGCAGCATCGTGCGCTCGCCGAAGGTCACCATCATCTGCGCCGAGCAGTCGTTCATCTCGCCGATCTTACCCTCCAGCTTCCACACCTCGATGGTCGCACCGCCCAGGGTGAACACATCGCCATCCGTGTAGGTTTTCACCGGAATGCCTGCCTTGTTCGCAGCCTTGACCGCAGCTGTCATGTGGTTGTTGTAATCCTCCGGGAAGCAAATCCAGAACTCTCCCACCTCAATCTCCTTGATCACATCCTTGAAGCCGCCGATGTGATCCTCATGGGGATGGGTGTTGACCACCCGGTCAATGCGGGTGACGCCCAGCTGCTTGCACAGGTTGACAATGCGCTCGGAATAAGCCTGCTTGCAGGCATCCACCAGCATCGTCTCGCCGCCGCAGCGCAGGAGAACGGCATCACAGTCCACCATCTGGGGGAAGGTGATCTGCAGCAGCTCCGCGTCCTCGGCGAAGGCAAAGTCTGCGTGCGCCTCCAGGTCATCGACCCGGTTGATCACCACAGGCCGGGCATTTTCCTCCGCAAAGGCGGGAACAAACATTACCAGCATCAGCAGAAGGACAAGAATACGTTTGAGCATGAATGGGCTCCTTTCAGCAAAAACGCCTCATCGGCGAGTTGTTACATTAACTATATGCGCGCGTGTGCGCCACAAAGTTTTGCCTATAAAAATCTGAAATATCCCTTGACATTTGCAGCAGGATATGATAACATTGTAAATTGCATCAGTATCTTTGTGTATTGCTGCCAGTTTTCCTATGCCTTTGTATTTTACACGGTTTTCCGAGAAAATGCAAGAGGAAATTGCAGTTGTTACACTTTCCCACATATTGGGGAGGAACTGGGGCGAGCATTGTGTTGGCCGGAGTACGGCCGACAGGAGGTCGGGCCTCTGCCCGACTAGCGACAGCGATTGCTTGCAATCGCCGAGCGTAGCCAGCACGCGCCCTTGCGGTGCGGGATGGCCGACCATGTAGAGAGGTGATAGCTTTTTATGGCGCGTGAGATTCAAATGGGTAAGCTCCGCAAGCGCGAGAGCTTCTCGCGTATCCAGGAAGTTCTGGACATGCCCGATCTGATCGAGGTTCAGAAGAACTCCTATCAGCGCTTTCTTGATACGGACCTGAGGGAAGTCCTGGCGGACGCCTCGCCCATCACCGATTATAACGGTACCCTGGAGCTGACCTTTACGGATTATGCTCTGGGCCAGCCGAAGAATTCCATGGAACGCTGCCGCGAGCGCGACATGACCTATGCCGCGCCCCTGAACGTCCATGTGCAGCTGTACAACAGCGAGACCTCCGAAATCAAGGAAACCGACGTCTACATGGGCGATTTCCCGCTGATGACCGAGAACGGTACGTTCATCATCAACGGCGCCGAGC
>SVGL01000028.1 GCA_015056325.1 Clostridiales bacterium
GCTTGAACTGATTGGCGGCATGGGCATGATCGATGGAAAGCGCCTTGTCTCCGAGGCAATGATGGCCGAAATGACCCGCGTGCAGTCCTCTACACCCACCCGTACCTACGGTTTGGGGCTTGTCATCCTGAATCGGCCCGCCATCTCCGAACATCGGCTGCTGGGGCACCAGGGCTTTGCTTACGGCTGCGTAGACGGCACTTTCATCGAAGAAGGCACGGGGCGGAAAGTCATCTTCCTCAACGGCGGTGCCAGCGAGGCTCGCGAGGGCAAGCTGGGCCTGGTCAACAAGGATGTTCTGACCTGGGCTTTCCAGAAGGAGTTCCCAGAATGGATGTGATCACCGCCATCAAGAAGGAACGCGGCAAGTATCGCGTGACGATCAACGACTCCGAGGATGTGCTGGTACCCCTGGCGCTCATGCGGGAGCGCCCCCTTTCTGAGGGTCAGCCCATCGACCTGGAGGACTATGACAACTGGCTCATGGTTCGGCAGTACCGTTTCGCCCTTGATCGTGCTGTCGGCTATCTGGCGGCCCGAGCCCGCAGTACCCGGGAGATCGAGCAGAAGCTTCTGCAGGCCGGTTACCGCCCCTGCACGGTGGAGATGGTCGTCTACAAGCTGCAGCGGGAGAATCTGCTGGACGACGCGGACTTTGCCCGTCAGTGGGTTGAAAGCCGCCAAACCCACAAGCTGGGTCGCAGCCGCATCGCTCAGGAGCTGCGACGCAAAGGCGTCTCCCCAGAGGAAGCAGAGGAAGCCCTCTCCGCCATTGATGACGACGATCAGCTTGCAGGCGCCATCGCTCTGGCGGAAAAAGCTGCCGCCCGCATCAAGCCCGGCGAGGATATACGCAAAGCTTCCAGCCGCATCGCCGGGATGCTGGCGCGGCGCGGGTATTCCTGGGATATTGCAAAGCAGGCCATCGCCCGGGCGCTGTCTGACGAAAATGTAAATTTTGACTGAGCGCTGGCAAAATGGTTGACAGTCTATTCCATGGATGCTACTATTTAATTGCAGACATCTGCGAATACTTGTACAGGAGATATGCTTATGGAGAACAATTACACCTATACACAGGAGTCCCAGCAGAAGAAGGGCAGCATCATTGGCGGCTTTATCGGCGCCCTCGTTGGCGCGGCAATCGGCGCTGTGCTTTGGGCCGTTGTCGGCATGCTGGGCTACATCGCCAGCATCGTGGGCTTTGTGATCGCCTTCCTGGCGGATAAAGGCTACGATCTGCTCAAGGGCCGTCAGGGCGTGATCAAGATGATCGTGCTGATCATTTGTGTAGTGCTGGCTGTGGCCGCCGGTACCGTTGGCACCTATGTGTGGACCATTCATAATGAATACAACGAACAACTGGCTGCGCTGACCGATTTCGAGAAGAAGTACTATGAGATCGCCACCGAAGCTGAATTCATGCAGGAGCTTCTCTCAGACAGCGAGGTGCAGGGCGAGATGATTAAGGACGGTGGCATGGGCCTGGTCTTTGGCATCATGGGCTCCATCGGTCTGATCAGCGCCGCGAAGAAGAAGCAGACCCAGCCGGCTGCTCCCGTTGCGGACGTTACCACCGCAGAAGAAGCTGCCAACGACAATCAGGACGCTGCCGTCTGAACTCCCCCCATATTTACTCCCCGGAGCTGCTTGTTGCGTGCTCCGGGCTTTTCATTTGCACACAAAAGCGGCCTCTGTTCTTTCGAACAGAGGCCGCTGAGTTTGCGTTTCAGCAGCTAATCGAATTAGCCCTTGATCGCAGCCTGGGCAGCAGCCAGACGGGCGATCGGCACGCGGAAGGGAGAGCAGGACACGTAGTCCAGGCCAATCTTGTGGCAGAACTCAACGGAGACGGGGTCGCCGCCGTGCTCGCCGCAGATGCCGTAGTGCAGGTTCTTGCCGGAAGCCTTGCCCTTGGAGATAGCCATCTCCATCAGCTTGCCAACGCCATTCTGGTCCAGCTTGGCGAAGGGATCGTTCTCATAGATCTTGGCCTCGTAGTAGGCGTTCAGGAATTTGCCCGCGTCGTCACGAGAGAAGCCGAAGGTCATCTGAGTCAGGTCGTTGGTGCCGAAGCAGAAGAACTGAGCTTCCTGGGCCACTTCATCAGCGGTCAGGCAGGCGCGCGGAATCTCGATCATGGTGCCAACTTCGTACTTCAGCTCAACGCCGGAAGCAGCGATGACAGCGTCAGCGGTCTTGACAACCACGGACTTGACGTACTTCAGTTCCTTCACGTCGCCAACCAGGGGAATCATGATCTCGGGAACGATGTTCCACTCGGGATGACGGCCCTTGACAGCCAGAGCAGCCTTGATGACGGCCTTGGTCTGCATAGCGGCAATTTCAGGATAGGTGACAGCCAGACGGCAGCCGCGGTGACCCATCATGGGGTTGAACTCGTGCAGAGAGGAGATGATGTCCTTGATCTGCTGAACGGTCTTGCCCTGAGCCTCCGCCAGCGCGGCGATGTCTTCCTCAGTGGTGGGCACGAACTCGTGCAGCGGGGGATCCAGGAAGCGGATGCACACGGGGTGCTCCTCCATAGCCTCGTACAGGCCCTCGAAGTCAGCCTGCTGCATGGGCTCGATCTTGGCCAGAGCAGCCTCGCGCTCCTCGACAGTGTCAGCACAGATCATCTCACGGAAGGCGCCAATACGGCCCTCTTCGAAGAACATGTGCTCGGTACGGCACAGGCCGATACCCTCAGCGCCCAGCTCGCGAGCCTTGATGGCGTCACGGGGAGAGTCAGCGTTGGTGCGGACCTTCAGGGTGCGGTACTGATCAGCCCAAGCCATGATGCGGCCGAACTCGCCAGCGATCTCGGCGTCCTTGGTGGGGATCAGGCCAGCGTAGATGTTGCCGGTGGAGCCATCCAGGGACAGCTCGTCGCCCTCGTGGAAAGTCTGGCCAGCCAGGGTGAAGACCTTGTTCTCTTCATCCATGTTGATCTCGGTGCAGCCGGAAACGCAGCAGGTACCCATACCACGGGCCACAACGGCAGCGTGAGAGGTCATGCCGCCGCGAACGGTCAGGATGCCCTGAGCAGCCATCATGCCCTCGATGTCTTCGGGAGAGGTCTCCAGACGAACCAGAACGACCTTCTCGCCACGGGCAGCCCATTCCTTGGCGTCCTCAGCGGTGAAGACGATCTTACCAGCAGCAGCGCCGGGAGAAGCAGGCAGAGCCTTGCCAATGGGGGCGGAAGCCTTCAGAGCCTTGGGGTCGAACTGGGGATGCAGCAGGGTGTCCAGGTTACGGGGATCGATCATGGACACGGCCTTCTTCTCGTCGATCATGCCTTCGTCCACCAGGTCGCAGGCGATCTTCAGAGCGGCAGGAGCGGTACGCTTGCCGTTACGGGTCTGCAGCATGTAGAGCTTGCCGTTCTCAACGGTGAACTCCATATCCTGCATGTCGCGGTAGTGGTTCTCCAGGATCTTGCAGACCTCCTGGAACTGCGCGAAAGCAGCGGGGAACTTGTCAGCCATCTCGGAGATGGGCATGGGAGTACGGACGCCAGCAACAACGTCCTCGCCCTGAGCGTTGGTCAGGAACTCGCCCATCAGGCCGCGCTTGCCGGTAGCGGGATCACGGGTGAAAGCAACGCCGGTGCCGCAGTCATCGCCCATGTTGCCGAAGGCCATGGACTGAACGTTAACGGCAGTGCCCCAGGAGTAGGGAATGTCGTTCTCGCGACGGTAGATGTTGGCGCGGGGGTTGTCCCAGGAACGGAACACGGCCTTCACGGCGCCCATCAGCTGCTCAACGGGGTTGGAGGGGAAGTCAGTGCCGATCTTGGACTTGTACTCGGCCTTGAACTGGTTAGCCAGCTCCTTCAGGTCGTCAGCGGTCAGCTCGACGTCTTGGGTGACGCCCTTCTTTTCCTTCATCTCGTCGATAAGGACCTCGAAGTACTTCTTGCCAACTTCCATGACGACGTCGGAGTACATCTGGATGAAGCGGCGGTAGCAGTCGTAAGCCCAACGGGGGTTGCCGGACTTGGCAGCCAGAACCTCGACGACTTCCTCGTTCAGGCCCAGGTTCAGGATGGTATCCATCATGCCGGGCATGGAAGCGCGGGCGCCGGAACGAACGGAGACCAGCAGGGGGTTCTCCTTGTCACCGAACTTCTTGCCGGTGATCTCCTCCAGCTTGGCAACGTTAGCCATGATCTCAGCCTCGATGTCGGCGTTGATCTGACGGCCGTCCTCGTAGTACTGGGTGCAGGCCTCGGTGGTAATGGTGAAGCCCTGGGGCACAGGCAGACCGATGTTGGTCATCTCGGCCAGGTTAGCGCCCTTGCCGCCCAGCAGCTCGCGCATGGTGCCATTGCCCTCGGTGAAAAGGTAGACAAACTTCTTCGCCATGGGAAACACTCCTTTTCTGCATTTGTGTGGCATGCCACACTTTATGAAAAAGCCTGGAAACCGGTTTCGATTTCCGGCTGATCCAGCTTTCCAGCTATCTATTATACATACTTATCCGTTTTTTTGCAAGATGTTAATGTTATTTTTCGTGGATATTTTGGTGATTTTCCTGCATGATAACGCTTACATGTCCACTCGTCTGCAAACGTTTTCGTAGGAGGTGATTCCAACAAAAGAAATCGCCTCCGTCACAACGGACGGAGGCGTAGGAAAGCTTACGCCTTGGGTGCTTCAGCAGGCTTCACAGGCGCCGCTTCCACCGCAGCCTTGGGGTCGCGGGGCTGAGTGGTAACCTTCATGGTGATAACCTTCTTGGGGCACTTGGTGGCGCATACACCGCAGCCGGTGCAGGCAGCATTCACCTTGTGAGGCTGCTTGAGGGAGCCTTCGATGGCGCCGAACTTGCAGTTCTTAGCGCAGATGGTGCAGCCAATGCAGCCGTTCTGATCGATCTCGGCCACCTGGCGGGGCTTGAGCGCCTTGATGGCGCCGGTGGGACAGGCTTCAGCGCACATACGGCAGCCGCGGCACTTGTCGTAATCGATCACAGGCAGGTTATCGACCATGGTGATGGCCTCAAACTTACAGGCCTTCGCGCACTTCTGGCAGCCAATGCAGCCAACCTTACACACATCCATGACAGCCTTGAGCTTGTCGGTGTTACGGCACAGCAGAGCAACCTCATCCTTCACGGATGCAAGCTCCAGCACGTGCTTGGGACAGGCAGCAACACATTTGCCGCAGGCAGCGCACTTCTCTTCATCCACCACAGGCAGCTTCTTAACAGGATCGATGTGGATCGCATCAAAGGGGCAGGCTTTGGCACAGGTGCCCAGACCCAGACAGGCAAACTTACAGGACTTGTAACCGTCGCCCACAGTGCAGGCAGCATTGCAGTCCTGGATGCCCTGGTATTCGAACTTCTGCTTGGCAGATTCGCAGTCGCCCTGGCACAGAACGCGAGCGATCTTGCGGTTGGAAGCGTCAGGCGCTTCCAGACCCATAATCTCTGCGATCTTTGCCTTAGCCTCAGCGGAGCAGACAGGGCAGGCATCAGCAGGAGCCTTGCCAGCAGCAATCGCGTCCGCGCAGCCATCACAGCCGGGGTAACCACAGCCGCCGCAGTTGGCGCCGGGCAGCACATCACGCACCGCGTCACGACGCGGATCAGAAGGAACAGCAAAAATCTTGGAGGTCGCAGTCAGCACCAGACCAAACGCCAGTCCCATGACGCCCAGAACGAGGGCAGCAAACATGATATCCATTTACGCTACTCCCCTTTCCTTAGAAGCTCAGGCCGTTAAAGCCCTGGAATGCAATGGCCATCAGGCCGGCAGCAATCAGTGCACCGGGGAAGCCATCCATCCACTTGGGCATCTTGGACAGCGCCAGCTTTTCGCGGATGCAGGCAAACAGCAGCAGCGCAAAGGTAAAGCCCAGCGAAGCCGCAAAGCCGCTGAAGGTGCTCATCAGCAGATCGGTACCAGCCTTGGCATTGTCCAGAGTAACACCAAGCACCACACAGTTGGTGGTGATCAGGGGCAGATACACGCCCAGCGCCTGGTACAGCACAGGCAGCAGCTTCTTCAGCGCCATTTCGACGATCTGCACCAGCACAGCGATGACCAGAATGAAGGCAATCGTCTGCATGTAACCCAGGCCAAAGGGCAGCAGCAGGAATTCATTGATCAGCCAGGTAACAAAGGACGCCATGGTGATGACGAAGATAACCGCCATGCCCATGCCCTTGGCCGTATCAAAGCGCTTGGAGACGCCAATGAAAGGACACAGACCCAGCGTCTTGCTCATGACGTAGTTATTCATCAGCAGATAGCCGATCAGAACCACAAAGTACTCAGACATCAGGCAGCCTCCTTCCTGGCAGACTTCTTGGAAGCCAGATTGCGAATGACATTTACAACAATCAGCAGCAGGCCCAGAGCAATGAAGCCGCCCGCAGGCTGCACCATGATGGTCATGGGCTGATAGGTGCCCGCCACAAAGGCAGTACCAAAGATCATGTTGATCAACTTTACAACGCCATCAATGGCCATATCGATAACCGGGATCCCGAAGCAGGTACCCGCACCAATCACTTCACGGATGACGGAAAGAATGGTGATTGCACCGGTGAAGCCCAGGCCCATGCCCAGACCGTCCGAAATGGACAGCAGGGGCTTGTTCTTGAACGCAAAGGCCTCCGCACGGGCAAAGACGATGCAGTTCACGACGATCAATGCGACGAAGGAGCCCAGCGCCGCAGACAGATCCGGCAGGAAGGCCTGCAGGAACAGGTCAACGATCGTAACGAAGGAAGCAATGATGACGATGAAGGAAGGAATACGCACCTTCTCAGGGATGAAGTTGCGCAGCATGCTGATGAACAGGTTGGAACAAACCAGCACAGCTGTAGTGGCCAGACCCATACCCAGACCGGAGGAACCCGCCGTGGTCACGCCAACAGTGGGGCAAAGGCCCAGCATCAGCACGAAGGTGGGATTCTCAGTAATCAGGCCATTGAGGAAAACGCTGAAGAAATTCTGCTTCTTAGCCATGCTTCTTCACCTCCCCAAACGGACGCGGCATGGTGAAACGGTCGATCATGGGAGTCAGCACGTTCATGAACAGAATGGCGAAGGAACAACCCTCGGCAGACTTGGTGAACACGCGGATCAGGAAAAGGAAGAAACCACAGCCAATGCCGAAGATCACACGGCCCTTGCCCGTAATGGGGCTGGTGGCGTAATCAGTCGCCATGAAGAAGGCGCCCAGCAGCAGACCGCCGGAAAGCAGCTGATACAGAGCCATTTCCGCGCCGCCCTTGAAAAGGAAGCACACGAACACAGTCGCCATGAAGCTGACGGGGATACGCCAGTCCGCGATGCCGCGGATGAGCAGGTACACGCCGCCGAGAATGATGGCAATCGCACAAGTCTCACCCAGGACGCCGCCGTGATTGCCCAGCAGCAGATCCATCAGGTCAAACTTGAGGCCAGCCATTTCAGCCTTGCCGTCCAGCACGTTCTTCAGCGCACCCAGAGGGGTAGCGCCGGTAACAGCGTCAGGCAGGATGGACTTGGGATAGGAAGCCATGATTTCTCCCCAGCTCAGGAACAGGATGGCACGGGCCGTCAGCGCAGGGTTCATGAAGTTGGAGCCGATGCCGCCGAACATCTGCTTGACCAGAATGATCGCAATGACGGAGCCGACAACAGCGATCCACCAGGGCGCGCTGGAAGGCAGATTGTAGGCCAGAAGCAGGCCAGTGACAACTGCGCTCCAGTCGGCGATGGTTACCTGCTGCTTGGTCAGCTTCTGCCAGAGGAACTCACTCAGCACACAGGTCGCCACACAGATGGCAATCAGCAGCGCGGCATTGAAGCCATAGATGACGATGCCTGCAATACCGGCAGGAGCCAGCGCAAGGCAGACCTCCATCATGATCCGCTGCGTCGTGGCTTTCGCACGCAGATGCGGAGAGGAGGTAACAGCAAAGTTGGACATGTAGGATGTCACTCCCCTTTCTTACTCTTTTGTTGCTTCCGCAGCGGCCTTGGCAGCAGCTGCCTTCTTATTGGCATTGATGATTCGCTTGCCAGTGCGGCAGGACTGGGTCAGCAGCCGCTTCGCAGGGCAGGCAAATGTACAGGCGCCGCACTCCACGCAGTTGAGAACGCCGGCCTTTTCAGCTTCTTCGAAGCTGCCATTGCGGACAAGGAGATCCAGTTTTGTGGGAACCAGGCGCATCGGACAGGCGGTGACGCAACGGCCGCAGTTGATGCAGGGGTTCTCGGGCTTTTCAGCCGCTTCCTTGCCAAGAGCCAAGATGCCAGAGGTAGCCTTGGTCATGGGAATCTTAGTATTGGACAGCGCCGCGCCCATCATGGGGCCGCCGGAGATCAGCTTAACCACATCAGGCTGCAGACCGCCGCAGGCCTCGATCAGCTGCTCCACAGGAGTACCAATGCGGAACAGGAAATTACCGGGATTGTTGACCAGGCCACCCATAGTGACAACACGCTGGATCAGCGGTTTACCCTCGCGGATTGCCTGCTGGATGGCGTAGACCGTGCCCACATTGCAGACAACGCAGCCCACATCAATGGGCAGACCGCCGGTGGGAACCTTGCGACGGGTGGTGGCGTACACAAGCTGCTTCTCGCCGCCCTGGGGGTACATCACGGGCAGAGCCTGCACCTTGATACCCTCAAGACCCTCGCAGGCAGCCAGAAGCGCCTGGATGGCGTCCATCTTGTTGTCTTCCACGCCGATGATAGCTTCCTTGATGTCCAGGGCCAGCAGCACCAGGCGGATGCCGTCGATGATCTCGGCAGGCTTCTCCAGCATCAGGCGATGATCAGCCGTCAGGTAGGGCTCGCACTCTGCACCATTGATGATCAGCTTCTCAATGGTCTTGCCCGGAGCAGGCGTGAGCTTGACAGAAGTCGGGAAGGTTGCACCGCCCAGGCCCACAATACCAGCCTCGCGGATGATCTGCTGCAGTTCCTCAGCCGTCAAGGTCTCGGGATGATTGCTGGGCTGCAGTTCACACCAGGTATCCTGGAAGTCGTTTTCAATGACAACAGCGGGCACGTTCGTGCCGCTGGCCACTTCCACATTCTCAATGCCGACCACCTTGCCGGACACAGAGGCGTGCACAGGCGCAGACACATAGCCAGCAGCTTCGCCAATCTTCTGTCCCATCATGACGGTATCGCCCTTCTTGACCAGCGCAGCTGCAGGCGCGCCGATATGCTGGGAGAGCGGAATGATCACACGCTGGGGCGCGGGCAGTTCACGGATCGCGTTGCCGCTGTTGACAGCCTTGCCGTTCACGCCCTCATGCGGATGCATACCGCCGGGAAACATTTTCTTGCCAAACACGGATGGAGGTCCCCCTTCCATATCTTTAAGGGCCTGCAAAGCGCAGTCCCCCTTTTTACATACAAAATGATTATAGCACACACCGGGCAGTTCGTACAGACAAACTTTCAAAAAATCGCATGAAATTTTTAGCTTATACGACAAAACCATCAAAAAAACATGATCATCTTTGCTGACGGGCTACTTCCAGCATGTGAGATGCATGGCTGAACGCAGAATTTTCACTGCCATCGGCACCGCCCAACATGCGTGCGACCTCGCTGATGCGTTCCATTTCCGTCAGGCAGCGAACCGAGGTGTTGGTGCGCTCCCCTTCCACCCGCTTCTCCACCAAGAATTGATGGGCTGCCATGGCAGCAATCTGCGGCAGGTGGGTCACACAGATGACCTGCCGGCTGCGGGCAATGATGTTCATCTTCTCCGCTACAACCTGGGCCATCCTGCCGGATATGCCAGTGTCGATTTCGTCGAAGACCATCGTGCCCACGCCGCCCTTTTCAGCTTCGAGACTCTTGATTGCCAGCATCAGTCGACTGAGCTCACCGCCGGAGGCAATCTTCGACAGTGGCTTCAAGGGCTCGCCAGGGTTTGGCGATATCATGAACTCGATCACATCATCGCCCACAGACTGGGGCATCAGCACCTTGCCTTCCGGCCTGAGCGCAAAGCTCACCTTGAACACGGTATTCCCCATGCCCAGATCCTTAAGCTGGGCCATCATGTTCTGCTCGAAGGCTTCAGCCAGAACGTGCCGGGCAGCAGTCAGCTCCCGGGCCAGGCTGCGGTAAGCGTGAAGCAGTCGCTTGTGCTCAGCGCCCATGGCGGCCAGCTGCTGATCCATGGAGGCGAAGTTGTCGTACTCCTCCTGCATCCGTTCCTGCTCCGCCAGAACCTCCGGGATGGTGTCGCCGTACTTGCGTTCCAGTCGGCGGATTAGATCGAGGCGGGTTTCTACAAATTCAGCACGGGCAGGATCAAACTCGCCGTTCTCCGCCAGGCTGCTCAGCTCGTAACCCAATTCTTCCAATTCATAATAGGAAGTTTCACATCTTTGGGCCAGCGATTCATAGGGGGCGCCAAGGCTAGCAAGACCTCGAAGTGCATTCATAGCTTCCTTGACGCGTGTGAGGACGGATTCATTGTCATCGCTGGCAGAGATTGCCTGATGGGCCGTCTGCACGGCATTGGCAATTTTCTCCGAATGGCGGAAGCGTTCCTTTTCTGCGGTGAGGCTTTCCTCTTCGCCAGGCTTGAGTTTCGCCTTCTTGAGCTCCTCCAGAGACTTCTTCAGTGATTCCATCCGGTACTCTTTTTTCTCGTTTTCCCGGACCAGCCGCCCGTACTGACGATGATTGACGATAAACGCCTGATAGGCCTCGTCCACCCGGGACAGCAGCGCCTGGTAGTCCTCCCCGCCCGCTGCGTCCAGGAAGAGCAGATGGAACTGGGAGTTCATCAGGAACTGCCCTTCATGCTGGCCGTGAACGTCCATCAGCAGCGCGGCAACTTCCTTGAGCTGGCTGACAGGCATCACCACGCCGCACACGCGGCAGAGATTGCGGCCCGTGCGGGTGATCTCACGGTAGAGGGTGACGGTACCGTCAAAGTCCTCCAGAGACTGAGCTTCTGCCCACCCGGCGACTTCCTTGCTGTCAGCGGAGTCGAAAACCGCCTCCACCCAGGCCTTGTCCGTGCCGGTACGGATCAAATCGCGATCCGCCCGCCCGCCAAGAACAAGGTTGACCGCGTCCACCACGATGGATTTGCCCGCACCGGTCTCGCCGGTCATGACATGAAGACCATCACCGAATTCCAGCGTCAGGTCCTCAATCAGGGCAATGTTATGCATCCGCATGGAGATAATCATGGCTTGATGCTCCTTGTCTTGTGCGTCACTTCATCATGTCCTGGATGCGGCTGGTGACCGTGTGAACTTCCGCCTCGGAGCGCACGACCATGAAGATGGTGTTATCCCCCGCGATGGTGCCCAGCACCTCCGGCCAGTGAAAGCTGTCCAGCGCCTCCGCAGCCACCGCCGCAGAGCCGGACAGGGTCTTGATCACGATCATGTTTCCGGCGTCGGCCACGGACAGCACACTCTCCGACAACATGCGGATAAATCGGTCCGTCAGGCCATTTTCAGCCTTGTCTGCGGTGGCGTACTTATAGGTGCCCATGGGGGTCAGCACCTTGAGCAGCCGCAGTTCCTTGATGTCGCGGGAGACGGTGGCCTGGGTCACCTGGATGCCGCGCATCCGCAGCGCATCCGCCAGCTCCTCCTGGGTTTCAATCTCGTTTTTTTCAATGATGTCAAGGATCGTGACCTGACGTACAGTCTTCATCGTCGTATTCTCCTTGGTTGATTTATCTTGTCCACTCAGTCAGCTTGTCGCGGACGAGCTGGAAGAAATGCTGCTCCTTGAGCCGAATGAGGCGGATGGGACGCACGTCCATGCGGATATCAGCCCGCATGCCGCATTGCAGCTCCCCACAGCTCTGGCCATCCACCTGCAGGGAGGCCGTCTGCACATCGTCGGCCAGCAATTCGAGGGTGATGTGGGCGCCGCCGTGCACAACCGTGGGACGATGCTGCAGTGTGTGGGCGCAGATGGGCGTGATGACCATGCAGTCCACCTTGGGAGAAATGATCGGCCCGCCGGCAGACAGCGAGTATCCCGTAGAGCCCGTCGGCGTCGCCACGACCACGCCGTCGGCCACATAGCGTCCGGCGAGATCGCCGTCCACAAAGGCACTGATCATCGTCAGCCTTGCCCGGCCGCCGCGGGAAAGCACCACATCGTTGAGGGCATGCCAGCGCTGTCCGCCTGCTTCCACGTGGAGCACCGGGCGTTCCTCCACCTCGTAGCAGCCGTTGATGACGGCATCCAGTGCAATTCCGATGTCACCGGGCTCCGCCTCGGTCAGGAAGCCAACCCGTCCCAGGTTGATGCCCAGCAGTGGCGCTTCCCAATGGTAGGCGTACTGAAAGCCTCGCAGCAGCGTGCCATCGCCGCCCAGTGAGATGATCGCATCTACCTTTTCCGCCTGGGAAAAGGGCGTGACATCCAGGTCATTCGCAAACTCATCCTCCGCGCTGACGGATACGCCGCGGTTCGTCAGATAGCGGACGATCCTTGCCGCGTATTCCAGCGCGTCGGCACGCCGGGAGTGCAATATCATGCCGATATGCAGCATATCTTCACCAACTTACATTTCGGTATGGGCGCGGTTCACCAGCTCGCGGATGACTTCCGGGGTGATCGGCTCCTCGTCCTGGGTGCGGACGGTGATCTTCGCCAGGAACTCGATGTTGCCCTCGGGGCCCTTGATGGGCGAATAATCAAGCGCCTGCACCTGCCAGCCGATGGTCGGGCAAAAATCAACGATCTCCTGCAGCACATCCTGATGCACCTTGGCGTCGCGCACAACGCCCTTCTTGCCCACGCGATCAGGGCCAGCCTCAAACTGAGGCTTGATCAGCGTGTAGAACACGCCCTCCTCGCCCATCAGCTGCGCCGCCACAGGCAGGATCAGCCGGATGCTGATGAAGGATACGTCCATCACCGTGACAGTGGGGTGCAGAGGAACCATCTCCGGCGTGAGATGGCGTGCGTTGGTGCGCTCCATCAGCGTCACGCGTGGATCATTGCGCAGCTTCCAGGCAAACTGGCCATAGCCCACGTCGATGGCGTAGACATGAGCAGCGCCGTTTTGCAGGCACACGTCGGTAAAACCGCCGGTGGCCGCGCCGATATCCATGCAAACCTTGCCGGTCAGATCAGCCTGGAAGGACTTGATGGCTTTCTCCAGCTTCAGACCGCCGCGGCTGGCATAGGGGTTGGCACTGCCCTTGAGGGTCAGCTCGTCCTCGGGCTTGATGATTTCGCTGGCCTTGTTGATGCGGCGCAGGCCCACAAAAACCTCGCCGGCCATGATGCTGGCCTGAGCCTTGGCGCGGCTCTCGCACAAGCCGCGCTCCACCAGGGCCACGTCGGCCCGTTGCTTATCGCTCATATCATTTCCTCTTTACTTCGTTTCCAGGGTATGGATGACGTCCGCCGCAATCTTCTCCGGGGACAGGCTGCATTCATCCAGCAGGACGGCACGGCTGCCATGGGTGACGAAGGCGTCCGGCAGGGCAAAGATCTTCGCCGGGGCAGGCAGTTGATTCTCCACCATATAGGTAGATATCGCCGCGCCAAACCCGCCGGTTCGTACATGCTCTTCCAGGGTAAAAACAGGCTTGTCCGCAATCTTCCGAAGCATGGCCTCGTCCATGGGCTTCACGCTTGAAGCATTGACCAGTCGTGCAAGGATGCCCTTTTCAGCCAGCATGTCCCGCACAGCAATGGCGACCTCCACCATGGAGCCCACCGCCAGCAAGGTACAGTCACGCCCCTGCTCAAGGAGTTCCCACTTCCCAGGCGTAAAGGTCTCTGCATTGGGATAGCGAGCGCTCAGATCAACGCTGTTACGGCCATAGCGGATGACGCAGGGGCCGTTGTGAGCCGCAGACCAGCGAAGCATCGTCTTCAGCTCACCGATATCGCGGGGCGCAAGAACGGTCAGGTTCGGCACCGGCAATGTGGAGGCAAAATCCCACACGCCGTGGTGCGTCTCGCCGTCTTCGCCCACCAGGCCGGCGCGGTCCAGCAGCAGCGTCACCGGAAGGTTCGGCATGCACACATCGTGAATCAGCTGATCAAAACCGCGCTGTGCAAAGGAAGCATACACCGCAAAATAAGGCTTCATCCCGCCTGCCGCAAGCCCTGCAGCCATGGTGACGGCGTGTTCTTCCGCAATGCCGACGTCCAGCATGCGATCGGGGTACCTGTCCTGGAAATGGTTGAGGCCGGTGCCGCTGGGCATGGCTGCTGTAATGGTGATGATCCTCTTATCCTCTTCAGCCATTTCAGCCAGGGTCTTGGCCATCACCGTACCGTAGGACGGCAGCGAACCCACCTTGCGGCGATCGCCGGATTCCACGTAAAAGGGCGGCGTGCCGTGAAAGATCTCCGGCTTTTCCTCCGCCTTGTCATAACCGTGGCCCTTCTGGGTCAGCACATGTACAACGACTGGTTCCTGCAGCTCTTTGACATTCTCCAGGGTGCGGATGAGCCCCGGCAGGTCGTGACCATCGATGGGGCCATAGTAGCGGAAGCCCAGGGCGTCGAAGAATCCCTCATTCTGTTCGTCCACAAAGACGGATTTAATCGTGTCCTTCAACCACTCGATACAGTTGGCCACAGGGCGGCCGATCAGCGGGATCCTTTCCAATCCGCTGCGGACAGCGGTCTTGGCGTCCTTCCAGCCACGGGAGGCGCGCAGGTTCGTCAGGTGACGGCTGAGCGCGCCCACATTGCGGGCAATGGACATCTCGTTGTCGTTGAGGATGACGATCATCCGGGTTTTGGAGTTTCCAGCGTCGTTCAGCGCCTCATAGCACATGCCGCCGGTCATGGCGCCATCGCCAACCAGGGCAATCACCTGATGCTTCCCCCCCAGCTGATCCCTGGCACGAGCCATGCCCAATGCAGCGGAGATTGCCGTGGATGCATGACCAGTCTCGAAGGCGTCGTACTCGCTCTCGCTGCGCTTGGGGAAGCCAGAGAGTCCGCCGTGGGTGCGCAGGGTGTGGAAACGATCATAACGACCGGTCAGCAGTTTGTGCACATAACTCTGATGGCCTACGTCGAAGATCAGCTTGTCCGCAGGCATATCAAACACCCGATGAAGCGCCAGCGTCAGTTCCACCACACCCAGATTGGAGGCCAGATGGCCGCCGTTGCGGGCGACGGTGGATACCAATTCTGACCGGATTTGCCCTGCCAGGTCATTCAATTCGTCTATTGATAAAGTCTTGAGTACCTTCGGTGTTTCGATCTGGTCAAGACGCATGTGTCTCCTCCTCGATCGCGAAAATCAATAATACTTGTGAATCAGCTTCTCCATCAGCGGAAGGTCAAAACGCCGCCCATGCCAGGCATGCTCCATCAGCTTCACCCGCAGCAAAAGCGCCACCAGCGCTATCGCAATGTAAATCAGCCAGCCCAGCAGCCGCATCAGAAAACCCAGATAAGGGATGCTGCCCACCAGCAGGCTGACAATGACCAGGATCGCGCCGCCCAGCAGGTGGAGGATCTCCAGGGTCGTGGATTGCACCGCAAAACGGCGGATGACCCGGCTTTCCCTCTCTGCCCAGCACAGGAAGATGGCAAAGGGGCTGAGCATCGCCGCCATCGTGCAAGCCAGGCGGACGCCGGTGTTGGTGGCCAGCAGCGGTTGGTTTTCCTCCGGCAGAAAGCTCAAAATGTCCTGCTGCTCCTGGGGCTTATCAATCTGCTGCACTTCACTATCCCGCTGCACGCGGGGACGACGCACGGTGCTCACAGCTTGGCTCCCTTGCTGCCTTTGGCGCCCTTCGCACCCTTGGCTCCGCCCAGGGAGACGGACTTCAGAATGTCCGAGGTGAAGGCATAGTTGCGCAGGTTGCGGTCCTCATGGGCACGCATAGCGGACTCCACCAGCTTGTCGATCAGCTTGGAGTACTTCATGCCCGCGTTTTCCCACAGGTAGAAGGCCAGGCTGCCGGGGATTGTGTTGATCTCGGTGATATAGACCTTCTCGGCAGCCTTATCGAACATGTAGTCGATGCGCACCACGCCTTTGCAGTCCAGCATGCGGAAGATCTCGCAGGAAAGCTGCTGAATCTCATCGCGCAGGCTATCTTCAATGGGCGCAGGCAGCACACGATGGAGACTCGCCATTCCCTTGGAGCCGCCGCCCGCCAGATACTTCTCCTTGAAATCCAGGAACTGCTCGCCGGAGATGGGCATCTCGATCGGGCTGGCAGTGACGTCGCCATCATAGCCCAGCACGGAGCAGTTCAGCTCAATGGGCTTGTCGAGGCCCTTCTCTACCAGCACGCGGCGGTCATAGTCAAAGGCCAGCTCAAGGCTGTCGATCAGGCCCTCCCGGTCATCCGCACGGGACACGCCAATGGAGGAGCCCAGATTGGCAGGCTTGACGAACACAGGGTAGCCCAGTTCCTTCTCCACCTTGTCCAACACGCCCTCGCGGTCCGCCTGGAACATGGAGCGGGTGAACCAGCAGTCCGGCAGGCAGGGCAGCGTGCCCGCACCGCGGAAGAACTGCTTCATCATGATCTTGTCCATCCCGATGGCGCTGCCGGCGACGCCCGTGGAGGTATAGGGCAGATTAGCCAGCTCAAGCATGCCCTGGAGGGTGCCGTCCTCGCCGTTAAGGCCGTGCATAACGATCACGCAGCACTCCAGACGCGCCACGACCTCCTGGGTCGGATGACCAAACAAGCCCTTGCCGGGACGGTTGGCGATCAACGCGCCAGAGCCAGCAGTGATATCCAGGGCGACCTGATCAACGCCCTTCATGTCAGGGTTGAAGGGGGTATAATTCTTGATGTCGCGAAGGGGCGCTCCGGTGTACCACACGCCCTGCTCGCTGATGTAAACGGGAATCACGTCATACTTCTCGGTATCCACATGGTTCATCAGCTGCACGGCGGAGATGATCGCCACCTCACGCTCGCAGCTGCGGGAACCGAAAAGCACGCCAAGCTGAATCTTATCCATGGAAACTGCCTCCATTTATGTTGATGATCAGGCTTCAGAATAATTATCGGGCAGGTCGTTTTCAAACAGAGCCACATCGCCGGGACGGCCGATCTGCCGCAGGATGGCGCTGGCCTCCTCCAGGGTGGAGACCACAAAGAGGTTCTCTTCCGGGAAGCCGGCTGCCTTCAGGCCCGCCGCGATAGGCGCGGTGTGCTTCTTGCCCACCAGGATCGCCACGTCCACGCAGTCCGCCATCATAACGCCGAAGTCACGGTTGAAGGTTTCCTCTTCCGCACCAAGTTCCACCATGCCGGGGGTGATGATGATGCGGCGGCCCTCAAACTCGCGGATAACCTTCAAAGCAGCCTGGGCACCCTTGGGGTTGGAGTTGAAGGCGTCATCGATGATCGTCACGCCCGTGGAGGGAATCAGCTGCAGCCGGTGCTCCACCGGAGCAATGCGGCTGATGCCGCGGGCGATCTGCTTGAGCGTCATGCCCAGACGCAAACCCACCGTCGCTGCCAGGATGATGTTCTGAATGTTGTGTTCACCCAGCAGACGGGTCTGACAGGTGATCTCGTCGCTCATCGTGTGCAGCACGAAGGAGCTGCCAGCCGGGGACACGCGGATATCCGTCGCCCAGACATCGGCGTCGTCGGCGCCGGGATGCACGGAGCACAGCCGCTTTTCCTTGCGGGTCTTGTCGAAGAGCTCGCGGCAGATGGCCTTGTCATCCGGGAAGAAGCAGCAGCCGCCGTCCGGAATGGCGTCCATCAGCTCATACTTGGTGGACTTGATGCGCTCCAGCGTGTGGAAGGTATCCAAATGCTGGGGGCCGACGGAGGTCAGCACGCCGTGATGGGGATGCACCAGGCGGCACATCTCCTTGATATCGCCCACATGACGTGCACCCATCTCAGCCACAAAGACCTGATGGGCAGGCATGAGCTTCTCACGGATGATACGGGTGACGCCCATGGGAGTATTGAAGCTGGAAGGCGTAACCAGCACCTGGAACTTCTCCTGCAATATGGTGCCCAGAATGAACTTCACGCTGGTCTTGCCGTAGGAGCCGGTGATACCGATCTTGATCAGATCAGGGCGGGATGCAAGCTTCTTCTGTGCATCGCGGAAGTACATCTCGCTCACCAGCTTCTCGATCGGCCAGGCCAGCAAACCGCCCAGCGCCACCCACAGGGGCAGCAGCAGCGGGAACAGGCCGATGAAGTACAGCCGCGGTTCCTGGCCACGCAGGAGGAAGCCGATCAGCGCACAGATGAGCGTAAAAACCACCGCAGAGGTGATCCAGGTACGCTTGACGCGCATCGTGACCACAAAGGGCTTTTTGGCTTTCTTCGCCTGCATGATGCCGCGGCACCACATGCCGCCCAGCACCGCCAGACCCACAGTGACCAGGGCCGCCAGCAGGCACAGGAAGCTTCCATCGTGGAGGCGACGGTCAACACTGCGGTGGATCAGCAGGAGCAGCATCAAATAAGCCGTCATCATCAGGCCGGGCATCACCGCACGGCCGAAATTACGCTTCACCGTGCGGAAATAGCCGGGAAACTGGTAGCTTTCCAGCTGGAAATAATGCAGCAGAACACGGCTGGCCAGCAGGGACGAAACGCCCACGCCCAGCGAAATCAGCCAAATCACCAGAGTATTCATCAGGCTTTCACCTTTCCTTATCCGTTGGTCTCCACCAGGAAGCTGCGGGCGATGGCATTGAACTGCCCCGCATGCTCAAGATATGCAAAGTGGGTGCCGCCGCCCAGAACGATCAGCGCGCTGTCCGGGATTTCCTTTTCCATCTGCTGACCCATCCACAGGGGCGTTTCGGTATCCTTGTCGCCCCAGACGAGCAGGGTGCTGTTCTTGATGGTATGCAGCTTCTCCGCCTGATCATAATTAACGACCTTGACGAAAGTTTTGCGCATTTCCGGCGACAGCGCGGCGTAGTCCTTGGAGCCGTACTTCTGGATCAGCGCTTCCTGCCACATATCCGGAAGCTTGCCGAAGATGCGGCACTTGCGTGCGACCTCCACCAGCGCCTTGAGCTTCTTGTAGGTGGTAGTCTTCTTCGTGGACTTGCCATCCTCCTGCTTGCGGATGCCAGCGGCGCCGGTCAGTATGATGCGCTCGAACAGCTTTTCATCAGCCGTGGCCAGCTCGATGGTGACGCGTCCGCCGAAGGAGTGGGCGATCACGCTGCAGGGTAGAAAGTTCAGCTTCGTCAGCAATTCCTTGAGGCATGCGGCGAACTCCGGCACGCCCCAGGGCTCCGGCGGCTGGGAGGATTTTCCGTGGGCGGGAAAATCCACCGCCAGAACAGTCATATCCGCAGCCAACGCCTGGCCGACGGACTTCATCATCTCCCCCGAGCAGCCCCAGCCGTGAAGCAGCACCACGCGCTTCTCGCCGCTGCCGTATAATTCATAATGCATATCCACACCGGAAATCTGCATGTTCATGAATGCGTTCTCCTTATGATTATTGGGTGTCCATGCGGCTGTTCATGCGCCAGATGTAGCGGCATTTCCGCTCGGAGATGAACCACTTGGTCTGGATCCGCTTGGGCACGTCCACCTCACGTTCCAGTTCACAGCCCAGGCGGATGCAGGTCTTCCTGCTGGCCCAGTTGTCCGGGTCGCAGGTGATGACCACACTCTCCTTGCCGTGCAGCAGGATCAGCGGGCGCAGCAGTGCGCAGGCTCTTCGTGCATAGCCGTGGCCGCGGTAGGGCGGATCCACATGGTAACCGATATGGCCGAAGTAATACATGCACTCGCTCTCACCTAGGCGCAGATTGATACGCCCGGCCTCCTTGCGCTGGCCGTGCTCGACGATCATGTAATCATAGTTGCGACCAAAGCCCATCTCTTCATCCGGCGGATAGAGATTGAGCGGAATCAGATCGATGACGCCGTCGGAAAACTCTGCCGCCCGTTTGCGAAACCACATATCAAAGCTCCTGAAGCTGCACCTGAGGAAGCAGGCGCCTGAAGTCGTCAGGGATGATCAGCTGGGTGCCCTCCGTCATGACAGAAGCCGTCCCTGCTGCCGCGCCGGCCCGAAAGCCCTCGCGCATGCTGCCGTGTCTGACAAGGCCATAGAGAAGCCCGCCCACCAGCGCATCACCTGCTCCCACGGTGGATTTAACCTCCACCGGGATTTCCGGCGCAAAGCAGCAGCCCTCTTCGCCCACATACAGCGCACCATCCTTGCCCAGGGACACAACCACATGTCGGACTCCCCTGTCGACAAAGGACTGGGCTGCGTCGCGGATATCCGCCATCGTATGCAGCTCGCGCCCGACGGTTGCCGCCAGTTCATGATGGTTGGGCTTGATCAGGAAGGGCTTTGCCTCAACGCCCAGCCGCAGCGCCTCGCCGCCAACATCAAGGATGCAGGGAACGTTCAGCGCGCGGATCAGCTCACGATAAGTATGCACAGGACATCCCGGCGGCAATGAGCCAGTGATGACCACATAGTCGCTGCCGCGGGTCTTTTCAATGGCCAGGTCGAAGAATACATCGAGATCTTCTGCCGAAAGGGTCGGGCCGGGCTCGTTGAGCTCCGTCACACCGCTGCCGTCCAAGGGGAAAACCTTCGTGTTCAAGCGGATTGCGCCCTCCACCGTGTGGAAGTCGCAGCCGATATCCTCCGCCTTTGCCTTGGCCTTCAGTTTTGCATAGCCATCCACGCCCGCACAGCCAATCACCTGGGCTTCCAGGCCCAGCCGGCGGCACACAACAGCCACGTTCACTCCTTTGCCGCCCACGTCGGTGCGGCTCTGGCGGATGCGGTTTACCTGGCCTGGAACGAGGGAATCAACCGTCACCGTCCTGTCCAGAGCGGGGTTAAGGCAGATGGTCGTGATCACACGCAGACCTCCATGCAAACTATTCCACTTATTATAGCATGTTTATTCATCTTATGCAATATGCAAAGGTGTATACAGGGGAATATAAAATCGGATGCTCCCCTGTTCAGAGAGCACCCGAAATGATTATTAAATGCGGTAAACATCCATTGCATTCTTCGTGGTCGCAGCGGCCAGCTCCTCCACCGGAATGCCGCGCAGTGCCGCGATCTTCTCCGCCACAAAGCGCACATGGGTCGGCTCATTCCGGCGGCCGCGCATGGGCTCCGGACTCAGATAGGGGCTGTCGGTTTCGATCAGCAGCCTGTCCAAGGGAACATTCATGGCAGCTTCCTGCAGCTTGGGCGCCTTCTTAAAGGTCACCGGGCCGGCAAAACTGATGTAGAAGCCCATTTTCAGGTACTCCTTGGCGATCTCCCAGCTGCCGGAGAAGCAGTGGATGATGCCGCCGGATAGTGATCCCTTTTGGCGCTTCATCAGGTCGATCATGTCCTGGTGGGCGTCGCGGATATGGTATGCCACGGGCACACCCAGCTGATAGGCCAGCTGCATCTGTTTCTCGCACACATCCATCTGAACGTCGCGGGGTGAGAGGTCGTAGTAGTAGTCCAGACCGATCTCGCCGATGGCCTGCACCTTGTCCTCTTTCAGCCAGGCGGTCAGCGCGTCAAGGTCACCCTCCTGATAGGTTTTCGCCTCATGGGGATGGATACCGACCACCGCATATGCGCCTTCATGCGCCTGCGCGAAGTCAATAGCATGGCGGGAGGACGCCATGTCCGACCCGATGACGGCATAGCGGGTCACGCCATGCTCCGTCATGCGGGCCAGGACTTCGTCGATGTCGTTTTCAAAGCGGCGGTCATCGACGTGGCAATGGGAATCAAAAAGTTCGTAACTCATATCAGCCGATCAGAGCGCCGTCGGCCACGCCCTCACCCACGGAGGCCAGACGCAGGTTGCCCTCGTCATCCACCGCAGACAGAATCATGCCGTGGGACTCAATACCCATCATCATGCGGGGCTTGAGGTTAGTGATGGCAACAATCTGCTTACCCACCAGCGCAGCGGGGTCGGGATAGTACTGGGCGATGCCGGAGAGGATGGTGCGCTCGCCGTCCTTGCCGAAGGACAGGCGGAACTGCAGCAGCTTCTTGGACTTGGGCACATTCGTGCACTCCAGCACGCGGCCCACCTGAATCTTGGACTGGAAGAAGGTGTCGATATCGATGGCCTCGGGGTAGGTCGGCTCCTCGTGCTTCTTTTCTTCCTTCTTCTGCTGCTTTTCGGCCTTCTTGTCGTCCTTCTTCTCTTGCTTTTCGGCCTTCTTCTCAGCCTTGCCCTGCTTGGCTTCGTTTGCAGCGTTGATCTCATCCATCTTCTTCACGGGATCAAGACGGGCAAAGAGGATCTCAGGGGTGCCGACCTGCTCACCGGCAACCATGCCGCCGAAGGAAGTCAGGCTCTCCAGACCGCCGTTGTTTACGTTCAGCTGCTCCAGGATACGCTTGCTGGTCTCAGGCAGGTAGGGTTCCAGCGCGATGGCGGCAAAGCGGATGGCCTCCAGCAGGTTGTACAGCACGGTGCCCAGGCGGGGCATGGTTTCGGGATTCTTGGCAAGAATCCAGGGGGTGGTCTCGTCGATGTACTTGTTGGCGCGACGCAGCAGGACGAAGATCTCGTCGATGGCGTCGGCGACCTTCAGCTCATCCATCTTCGCCTTCACCTTACCGGGCATGGACAGGGCGATGGCCTTCAGCTCGTCGTCGAACTCGCCGCCCACATTCCCGGGCTGGATCACGCCGCCGAAGTACTTGTTGTTCATGGCGATGGTGCGGTTCACCAGGTTGCCCAGGATGTTCGCCAGATCGCTGTTCACGCGGTCAATGATAAGCTCATAGGTCATGATGCCGTCCGCCGCGAAGGGAATCTCATGCAGGACGAAGTACCGCACGGCGTCCACGCCGAACAGCTCCACCAGGTCATCTGCATAGATCACATTGCCCAGGCTCTTGGACATCTTGTCGCCCTTGACCAGCAGCCAGGGATGGCCGAAGACCTGCTTGGGCAGCTCCTCGCCCATACTCATCAGGAAGATGGGCCAGTAGATGGTGTGGAAGCGGATGATGTCCTTGCCGATCAGGTGCAGATCCGCAGGCCAGAACTTCTTGTAGTGCTCATCGTGGTTGCCATCGGGATCATAGCCGCAGAAGGTGATGTAATTGCTCAGCGCGTCCAGCCACACGTAGCTGACGTGGCCGGGCGCAAAATCCAGCGGCACGCCCCAGGTGAAGGAGGAACGGCTGACGCACAGATCCTGCAGGCCGGGCTTGAGGAAGTTGTTGATCATCTCGTTCTTGCGGCTCTCGGGCTGGATGAACTCGGGATGCTCCTCAATGTGCTTCATGAGGCGATCCGCGTACTTGCTCATCTTGAAGAAGTAGGCTTCTTCCTCTGCATCCACGCACTCACGGCCGCAGTCGGGGCACTTGCCCTCCACCAGCTGGCTCTCAGTCCAGAAGGACTCGCAGGGGGTGCAGTACTTACCGCTGTACTTGCCCTTGTAGATATCGCCCTTCTCGTACATCTTGCGGAAGATCTTCTGCACCTTCGCCTTGTGCTCGGGATCGGTGGTGCGCACAAAACGGTCGTAGGTGGTATTCATCAGATCCCAGATGCGCTTGATCTCGCCGGCTACGTTATCAACATACTGCTGAGGGGTGATGCCGGCAGCCTCGGCCTTCTGCTGAATTTTGAGGCCGTGCTCGTCCGTGCCGGTCTGGAAGTACACGTCATAGCCCTGCTGACGCTTGGATCGGGCGATGGCGTCCGCCAGCACGATCTCGTAGGTGTTGCCGATATGCGGCTTGGCCGACGTGTACGCAATGGCGGTGGAGATGTAGTAAGGCTTCTTGCAGTTGCACATGGGGAAAACCTCCTCTTTCTTCGGGGCAATAGAAAACGCCCCTCGTTACTTCGAGGGGCGGAGAATAAACGAGACGAAGTCTCTCCGCGTTGCCACCCTGATTTATCGCTTCGCATACGGATAACGGCGCGACCCGTCATGACCTACTTAGAGCGGCCATCACCGCCCCCTGTTCAGCCACAATGCTCCGGAGCCATGTTCCCCTGCCGACAGAAACGGGTCGAAGACCCCCGACTGCTTTTCACCAACCGCAGCTCTCTGTGCGTCGCCGGACAAGGTACTCTTTCCTTCATCGCATGCTGGTATTATAACCACATTATTGCCGTATTGTCAAGTGATTTCTTGGTCTTCAAGCGTTCATTTCACCCAGAAGATCCACTCAATCTCCGGCTTGAATCCAACCTTGTCATAGAAAGGATCACCGCCGCCGGTCATGTGGGTCGCGCCAAGGGCCTTTGTCCGGCGATACAGCTCGGACATGGCAGCGGCTGCCAGTCCTTTTCGTCGATGCTCCGGCACAGTGCACAGCGGCTCCATATAGGCCAAATGATTCTTCGGCGTCCACCACATACCCGCGTAACAGACATACTCACCAGCCTCGTTTTCGATCGCGACAGCCAGTTCCCCGGTGAAGTGCGGTGCGGCCATCAGCTGGAATGCATGCTCGTAGTCTCCATCCCAGGGATCTTCTTCCGCCTCATGATCAAAGCCCTTCCAGCAGCACTCAGAGCACTTTGCAGGATCAAGAGGCGCATCAGCAAACCGGTAACCAGCAGGCAGTGAACGCTCCAGCGGTTCGGCGAAATCGCGAACCTTCTCCCAATAGCCAAACTCCCTGCGCCAACCGGCCTTCTTCGCAGCTTCGATCAGCGCGGTCTGTGCGCCGAAGATAACGAGCCGCTGCCTTCCGTCCTTCTTGGGCATGCCAGATTCCGCGTAGGCAACCAGCTCTTCCGCCAGGAACTCGTAGCCCGGCCGCAGGCTGAAATACACATCCGTCGCAGGATTCTCGTAGAATACCAGCGCGACGATCTTGTCTTCATCAAACCAGATACGGTTGCGATGCACGAGAGACTTGTCCATCCAGTCGGAGCACAGCGCGTACTCAAGGAAGGGTGCGGGCACACCGTTGCGCCAGTCACGCTCGTAAATATCAAGCATGAACTGATAGACCGCCATGTGGTCGGACAGGATGCGATATTGACGATAGGTGATGCTCATCGTTTCTCCCCCTTTGTGATGAAGTACAGCTCCGTAATATCTTCCATTTGCGACTCCTTGTAACCCGTCAGCACAAAGCCGCATTGCAGCTGCCCGCCGATGTAGCTCTCCATGGTGTGACCGTATTCGACCCAGTCGCCCTGGTCGGCATGGTCGGTGGAACGGTAAGGCATGCGGTTGACTGCCTTGTAGCTGCCCGACGCTTCATCAAAATCGCAAACGTAGGCGATCGGCGCCATCGCCGTCATGATGAAGCTGCCGCCCTTCTTTAGCACCCGATACACCTCGCGGAACACCGGCATCACGTCCGGCACATAAAACAGCGACGGCGGATTCAGCACCAGGTCAAACCTGCCGTCTTCGAAACGTGACAAATCACACATATTGCCATGTTCAATGCGAATGTCCAGCCTCTCCCGGGCTGCAATTTCCCTGTCCCTGTCAAGCATCCGTTCAGACAGGTCCAGCACAGTCACCTCTGCGCCTGCGCAAGCCAGAAGCGCCGCCTGAAGGCCGCCGGCTCCTGCCAGACACAGGGCCTTCTTACCGCGCAGCTCACCCAGCCATTCAGCCGGAATAACGTCATCCTTCCCGAAAAGCAGTTCCAGCTTCCCATAGCGAGCCCTTTGCAGCTGTTCCGCCGTGGCAGGACGCGACCAATTTACGTCATTCTCAGCCAGGCGATCCATATTCCGCGCCACCTGATCGTAAATATCCATGTTTCCTCCCACGCAAAAAGGCAGCGGTCTGCTCCGCTGCCCCGTGTTTCGCCAATAAGATGCCCCAGAATGACGATGCGCGCTGTTATTCACCCGCTGTTAAAGCAGGTAGGTGCCCTGCCGCCGGCATCTGCCGTCCCCTGGCGTCACAATGACGGGGGCATGACATAGCCGAACTGTAGACCCGGGCTCCATTTTGTGAAATGTGGGGAAAAGCAGCAACGCTGTCTGAACACCCCAGGAGCATCCCTTGATTTGTATTATATGCATGTGGGCAAGCGCTGTCAAGAGGTTTTTATGCCCATTTTGTGCCAATGCATTCCCGGTTGCGACATTCCCTGATTCGTCGGTGCACTCACATCATATCCCGGTTTCATCTGCTTTATGCGTCCTGTTGTGGCGGAAATGCCCGAGCAAACGCTCCATTTCCATAGGAGCATGGTCATCTGCGCGGAAGATCAGCTTCTGGGAAGCATAGTCCAGCGCACGGTCTGAAACGATCTTTTCAGGGGAACATCCACGCTGACGCGCCAATGCCTCCCGCTGCCATTTCAGCACCCACAGCCTCAGATGGCGCACATTCCGGAATGCGACCTTCGGCGCCTTGGCAACCAGCGCGCCCTTGCGGCAGGAGCTGCATTGGTTACATGGCTTTGCACGTCTGCCAAAAGCATGGGAGATTCCCGCCGTCAGGCAAGGTTCCTGCATCACAACCCTCAGCAGCGCCTTCAAACTGCGATGATACTTATACCATGCCCTGATTCGCCGCAGCGGATTTCGCTCATAGCTTCGGAAAGCTGCCTTCCGCACCAGATCATTGGGTTCCAGCAGGAGATTGCATTCCGCCCGCTCTCCGTCGCGTCCGGCACGGCCCGACTGCTGGACATAGTCGATCAGGCTGTCCGGCAGATAGTCATGGATGACCCGCCGGATATCCGGGATGTCAACGCCCAGACCGAAGGCCGACGTGGCGCAAAGCACGTCGCATTGCCCCGACAGGAAGCGCTCCTGCACCTGCAAGCGTTCCTGGCGTTCCAGTCCAGCATGGTAATATTCCGCTCGAACACCCCCAGATCTCAGGAGTACCGCCAAATGCTCGGTACGCGCACGACTGCGGCAGAACACGACGGTCTTACATGGCTCGCATGTGCAGCAAGCAATCACGTCGTCAGTGCGGTTGAGGGTCGTACGGATATCGTAAACCAGATTCTCCCGGACAATGGGCAACAGGATCCGCCTGGGACGATTCAGCCCGAGACTTGCATGAATCGCTTGCTGCATGACGCCATCTGCCGTTGCCGTCAATGCACAGATCACAGGACGCTTTGGCAGTTGTGCCACGAACGCAGAAATGTATGCATATGCCGGACGGAACTTCTCTCCCCATTCTACGACACAATGGGCCTCATCTACGACCAGCAACCATGGCGTCACCTCCTGGCACAGCCTCCGGAAAGAGGGCTGCAGCAGTCTTTCCGGAGATACGTACAGGATCCTCGCATCGCCCTGTCGGATCAATGCAGCGGCTGCAGCCCGCTCTTCCTGGGTCATCAGGCTGTCCAGCGAGACGGCAGCAATTCCGGCAGCATGCAGGTGCTGCACCTGGTCGCGCATCAGGGCGATCAACGGCGATACGACCACCGTCAGCCCATCGTGTACCAAGGCAGGTATCTGCCAGCACAGGCTCTTGCCTGCGCCGGTGGGCAGGATACACATAACGTCCCGGCCTGAAAGCAGGGCATGCACCGCATCCTTCTGGCCGGGACGATAGTATGACAGCCCGAAGGTCTCCCGCAGATGACGCAGGCATTCCTTTTTCTGGCTGTGTTTCATCAGAATCTGCGACCTCCGCCGCCATGGCTGCGTCCGCCGGAAGAGCGGTGCACGCCGCTGCCGCCGGAACGTCCGCCTCCGGAAGATCCGCCAGAGGACCCATTGCCGGTGTTGCGCAGCGTCCGATGCGAGAATTGCCGGACGAATTCCTCATCGTCGCGCGTCAGTTGGAGGGAGCTGTTTTCACTCAGATTGTATTTATAGGTCTTTCCCTTGAGGCTATAGCTGCCCCCAACAGAAAGCCAGATCACCAGCGCAATACCGCCGCCTGCCAGCATGGCGATACCAATTTCCGCGCCTGTCAGCGTATTGTAATAACCGCTGAGGCGCTGTCCCGTCACTTCATCGTACCGGAAGGAGCCCTCCTGCCGGCCCTTGTTCATGTAGTATTCCACGCGATTGAGGGCAGCGATCATGGCATCGCCGTACCTGCCGTAGGACAGGGAACTGTAGGCGCGGTCGAGAATGTCTTCCTCCCGGGCATCGGTGATGTAGTCGATCATCACGCCGCCGGTGGACAGCCACATCACGCGGTTGTTCATGTCCAGCAGGATCAGCATGCCGGAGAAATCCGGGCCCATGCCATAGCCGCCGTTATCGTAGTAATCATCGGCGTAATCCCGCACGCGCCACATGCTTTCGGAGTAATCATCCGGCACGTCATAGGTGGTCAGGACGACCATGTCCACCTGATGCTCTGCTTCAATGCGGGCGATGATTTCCTCCATGCGGAGAATGTCCGCTGACGTGAAAAGATTGGCATTGTCAATGACCTGCGCATCCGCCAGAACGATCACCGGCAGAAGCAGCAGCGCCAGCATGATCGGAAGAAGCTTCTTTACCAAATGAACGCACCTCCTCCGCAGAGCGCCAGGAAGATGGCAATGCCAACACCCAGTGCCGTGGCAAGCAGCCTCTTCTTGTCAATGGGCAGCTTGCCGCAGACCTTGCCGGTCTGGCCATTCATCATGTAGTAGTAGGGCGCGCCGTCCTTGCCGCCCTTGTAGGTCAGCACCCATGCAGGCATGAGAATGTAGCGGCTTTTAACCTCCTTGGAAGCAAACCTGGTTTCGCCTGAGAGGGAATTGAAGGAGTGATTGCTCGTCATCATTCCCTTTGCGTAGCTGCCAGCCTCCTGGATGGCTTCCGCCTTGACAGTTTCCACAGGAATATCCCGTTTTTCTGCCAGGAAGCCGCTGAGGAAGCCGCTTGCATAGGGCACAACGCCGCTGACGTCGTAGGGATGAATACCGTCGGACAGCTTGCCGTCAGCCTTTGTCAGCGCCTTTCGGGCGATGTTCCTGAAGGACAGCCGTCCCTTGCGGTTGACACGGAAAACCCGCGTCGTGGTGATGATGTGCGTGGGCGTGGTCGTCATTGAAGAGCGGCTGCCCTCCCCTTCGAACTCCGCTTCGCCCTCAACGTCGGTATACCACCAGGGGTAATACACGCCAGAGAACATCTCCAGCTGGGCACCGTTGAAGAAGGCGCGATCCACGAATTTCTTTTTGCTGATATAGTCCAGAAACTGCTTCTCCGCCGTCTCCTTGTCCAGCTTGAAGGGAATGACGCCGTCGGGACGGAAGTCATCATCCAGCCGGTCATGAAGCACCACAGGGCTGTGGCAGAAGTAGCAGCGGGTGGCGGCAGTGGTATCGTCGGTGACAATCTCCGCGCCGCACATCTGACAATGATAAGAACGCAGATGTTCCCCTGTTTCAGCAGAAGGTGCTTCTGACTGTGCTGCCTCCGCCTGGGCCTCCCGTTCCTCGGATTGCTCGCGAAGCTCCTCCTCGCTAAGCAGTTGCCCGCAATACAGGCATTTGAATTTCTGACGCGCCGGATCAAACTCCAGATATCCGCCGCAGCATGGACATTTGAAGGTCATCGTGCTGCTCACGCTGTACCCTCCTTCTTCGTACATATGTTATTGCTATTTTATCACATCTGCATCAAATTCTGCAATACCCAATGTACAATAGCTATCCATTGGGACAATATCGTCCATTCAAGACAAAAAAAGGCGAATTCGCGTCGTTTTATCTTGACGCAGACAGGTGAAAAGTGTATCATAGGATTGGTTATGTATGCGATGTTCACATCGCCTGCATTATGTCCAAATGTATAAAGAAAGGACGATGTCCCATGGAGTTTTTGGAGAAGCTTTCCCTGGCTGGTCTGGTTCCCGTCATCGCCATTGACGATGCTGAGGATGCCGTGCCGCTGTGCAAGGCCCTGGCCGACGGCGGTCTGCCCGTTGCTGAAATCACCTTCCGTACCGCTGCTGCGGAGGAGTCCATCCGCCGCGTGCACGAGGCGCTGCCCCACGTTGCGCTGTGCGCCGGTACCGTGCTGACCACCGAACAGGTTGACCGCGCTGTGAATGCTGGCGCTGCCGCCATCGTGTCCCCCGGCCTGTCCCCCGAGATCGTGAAGTACTGCGTGGAGAAGGATATCCCGATCTGCCCCGGCACTTCCACCCCCTCCGACATCCAGGTGGCGCTGTCCTATGGCCTGAAGGCTGTGAAGTTCTTCCCTGCTGAGGCTGCCGGTGGCCTGCCCATGATCAAGAACCTGG
>SVGL01000029.1 GCA_015056325.1 Clostridiales bacterium
ATGCCCTCAAGGATGTCTTCAGGGTAGTAAGGGTGTACGTACCAGATATCTTCCCGGCCGTTGGTGTCCACCACCACGGTGTTGGAGTTAACGGAGTTGAGCTGGCTGTTGATGAAGTACTGGCCAATCGCCGTATTGGAGATATTGCCCCAGAACACATCCATATCAGTGACGGTGTGGCTGAAGAAGCAGCTGCGGCTCTCGCCGGGATGCAGCAGTTCAGCGGAAGCAACCTCGCTCAGACCAGACAGCGAATCATAAATGCACACGTCGGTCAGAGCCACCTCGCCTGCGTTCACATAGGTGATCTTGTAGGAGACTGTCTCGCCCTTTTGGTAATAGCTGCCGTTCAGGGGCAGACTCTCCACGGACTTGACAACTTCCAGGGCGGTGCGGACGCCGAAGGGATCATCAGGCTGACCGTCGCCGTCGTTATCGGGGAAGCCGCAGCGGGCGGTGACACTGTTGCTGGTCAGGGAGCTGGGATTGCCATCCACATACGCAACGCCATATGCATAGTTGATGACGCTGCCGTAGGATGCATCGTACTCCGTCACGGTGTAGCTGAGGGTGCGGCTGTCCATTGCACCGCCGGGGATATCCAGAAGCTCGTGGAAGAAGTCCGCGGACAGCGGATCGGTCAGCACAACGACGTCCAGCGTCTTGGCGCTGTTGTTCTGTACGGTGACAGCGAACTGAATCACTTCGCCGGGCACGAAGTACACACCGTTGGCGGGCGCATTTTCAATCGTCTTGATAATGGCCACATCATTGGAAACAGCGGGACCAACGGGCGTCGTAACGGTGTTGGAATCGCAGCTGCTCCACTCCTCGATCTCGGGGTTGAGCCACAGGGCAGAGGCGGTGTTCACCACCGTGCCGCGGGCGGCGTCTTCCTCGGTGACGACGTAGCGGAAGCTCAGGTGCAGCGTACCGTTGGCTTCCACGACGGGCTCGCGGGAAATGGTGATGTCCTCATTGCTGCCCTTGAGGGGATCGTAGACCTCTACATCGTGCAGCTCATGGGGACAGGTGTTCATGAAGATGACTGCATACTCGATGGTCTCGCCGGGGACGAAGTACTTGCCGTTGGCAGGTTCGTTCTTGACATACTTCTCCAGCATGGCGTCAATATTACCGCTGGAAGGCACGTCGCTGCCGCAGGGAGTGACGACCGTGTTGGAAGGCGTGGTGGTCTGGGCGCCTTCCGCCTTGGTGGCCCAGGTGGAGGTGGCGGTGTTGACGATCTGGCCAGCTTCCACGTCCGCCGCAGTGACGACGTACTCAAACTCGCCCATGAGGAATTCGCCGGGCTTGAGCCTGCGGGCAAAGGTCACGGAGCGGGTGTTGGCCATGGGGTCGTTCAGGGTGATGTTGTAGATGTCCTTCTTGGTGTTGTTGCCGAAGGACAGGCGGTACTTGATGGTCTCGCCCTCGGTGAAGTACAATCCGTTGGCAGGGGCATTGGCCACGATCTTGAGATAGTAGACAGAGGGCGTACCATCGCCCATGCCGCAGGGAACGAACACATCGGCGGAACGGCCGCTGACGAGGCTCTCAGGCAGGGCGGGGTCGCCGTTGAAGGCATTGGCATGACCGTAGCTGTCGATGCCGCCGGCCTTGGCGTCGCCTTCGTAGACCAGCTTGTAGTAGGGAACCTGGATGGTCTGGCCAGGGGCGATCTCGCTGGGCGCAGGGACCACAGCCTCAGAGGAGGAGTTGCCCACCTGCAGGTTCGTCAGCGGGACGTCACCGGTGTTGGTGACGGTGATCAGGTAGTCGATCGCCTCGCCGGGGGTGAAGAACTCACCGTTGGCGGGGGTGTTGGTGTAGGTCATGTCAACGGTGAGGCAGGGAGCGGCAGCGGCATTGTCCGTAGAGCCGCAGAGGGTCGTCACGGTGTTGGAATCACAGCTGCTCCACTCTTTGGTCTCGGGGTTGAGCCAGATGGCAGAGGCAGTATTCACCACGGTGCCGCGGGCGGCGTCTTCTTCGGTGACAACGTAGCGGAAGCTCAGGTAGAGCACACCGTTGGGCGGCACGACGGGCTCGCGGGTAATGGTGATATCCTCGTTACTGCCCTTGAGGGGATCATAGACCTCCACGTCGTGCAGTTCGTGTTCAGTGACGTTCATGAAGACCACGGCATACTCGATGGTTTCGCCGGGAACAAAGTATTCACCGTTGGCGGGGATGACGCTCACGTACTTTGTTATCTTGGCCTCGGGCTTAACGAGGGGCACGGTCACAGTGTTACTGGTTCCCCTTACGGTCACGCCCTCTGCGGTCGCGCCCGTGGCATAAGCCGTGTTGACAACGCTGCCGTTGGCGGCGTCCGCATCGGTGATGATATAGTAAAAGTGGACTGTCACGCCCTCATCGGCAGGCATCTTCGGATAGGTGGCGATGACAGGATTGCCGTTCCTGAGCGGATCGGAGATTTCCAGATTGAACAGATCCACACCGGTCTTGTTTTCCACGGTGATCATATAGCTGATCTGCTCACCCGCCACAAACCCGACGGTTTCATCAGCGGGCCTGTCAATGAGCTTTTTATACACATTCAGCCCGGAACTGCTGCCCGTATCGGTTTCGTTCGGATCCAGCGGCGGAATCTCCCGCTGCTCAAAGGTGCCGCAGCCGTAGGTGCAGTCGCGCTGCTCCAGACCGGGCACGCCAATCTGGGCGGGCGTTACCACATACCACGCGCCCATCGCATGCTCAAGCTGGGGAATCACATCCCATTCGGTATGGCCGCAGCGGGTACAGGTGTGCTCCTGACGGCCGTACTCGGTACAGGTAGGCGCCAGGGTTTCCTTCCACGGGCCATAGGCATGGGCGCCGCCCTCGACCCAGCGGTCTTCCTGAGCGCCGCAGCGCTGACAATCGCGTACCTGCCAGGCGCCGTTGCTGTTGCAGGGAGGCTCGCCGTGAGCCCAGTGCCAGCTGCCCCAGTTGTGCCCCAGCGGCGGGATCTCTTCCGGGCCGCCCTGCTCGCTTCCACACACGGAGCAAACAGTTTCCTTGTAGCCGGGGATTTCACAGCCAGGCTCGCGGGTGGTTCGGGTTACCCACTTGTGCTGGGGCGGTACTTCGGAGCCGGCTCCGCAGCGTTTACAATATTTGAAACCCCATTCGCAAGTGCCGTAATCGTACTCCGGGGTACTCCAGTCGTGCTCCAAGCCCAGATCGGGGCACCAGATTTCCTGTGCCTGCGCTGCAGGGATCATGCCAAGCAGCATCAAAGCAGCCATCAACAGTGCAAACAGTTTACGAAGCTTCATGTTTCTATCCTCCATGGTGAATTCTCTATGTGAAGCGATATGGAATCGCCGGGTAAAAGGGAAACAGTTTACCAGCCGCGCATGTCCTCCGGCAGGAGCTGCAGGAAGTGCGCATCAATGGCATGGGAAGCGTCCCCGTAATTCTCCGGGAAACTGCCGTAGCCGCTGGCGTGGACGGCTGTTCCGTCCGCAAAGGTGAAGCTGATTGAGAACTGCGTGCCGTCCAGCAGCATGCTGTCGCTGCCTCGGAAGCCGTCCCAGCCCATCATTCCATACTGCCCGATGAAGCCATTCAGCGTATTTACCCAGGCCTGATCCACCGGGACGGGATAAGGTTCGTCCTCATTGGCCATGTAGAAGTATGTGGTGTGCTTCCCATCCTCCGAGCGGAATTCGTAGCCCTGAACGCGCTTGAAATAGGAAGCGCTCTCGCTGAAGGACAACGTGATCAGCGGCGACGACGGCACTGGCGGCGGGTCAGGTGGCGATGAAGAAGGCTGGGGCGCTTTTCCATTGCCGGGCAGATACCGGCAGCCGCTGAGCAGCAGGAACACCGCCAACAGCAGGAGCAGCCATATGAAACGCCTGTACATCGGTCTTTCCCTTTCTTTTGTGTGCAGCTTTTATAAACGCAATATCACCCACTCTCATTTTACCAGTTTGCTTCCGCCGGCGGTACTACACGAAAGTACTGTTTTTCATCTGAAAGAATAAATAAAATAGGTACTTTTGTGTAGTGGAAAAACCTGTCCGGAACTGCTATAATCAATATGAAAGCTGCTGTTATTCATTCGCTGCAAACCAACGCATTGATGAAAGAAGAGTCGCCCATGCCGTTATCGAAAAAGCGGTCTATCACTTATCTGCTGCTGATCGCCGCCGCGCTGCTGGTGGCTTATTCGCTGCGCTTTGTTTTCCATCCCATGACGGAGAATTCCCTGCTGGCCATTTCCATGATGACGCTGCGCTGGGCCATTCAGGTGCCGCTGACGGTGGCCTGGTGCGTGTCGATCCGGCGGCGTATTCTGAACACCGCCATCTGGAGAATGCTGCTGACTGTAGGCGGCCTGCTGCTGCTGTGGCAGCTGGCACGCATCATCAAATACGACTACGTCATCATTACCGAGCCCATCGGCCGCTATTGCTGGTACTCCTTCTATATCGCCATGATTCTGGTGCCCCTGATCGGCGTGTTTGTGGTGGATCACATCGGCAAGCCCGAAGGCTACCGCAGCCCCGTTTGGATGCGCTATCTGTTCATTCCGGCGCTGTTTCTGCTGGGTGTTGTGTTCACCAACGACCTGCACCAGCTGGTATTCACCTTCCCGGGCGGCTTCGAAGCCTACAACAGCGGTTATGGCTACGGCTTCATGTACATCCCGGTGATGGGATGGTTCTTTGTGCTGGCGCTGTTCTTCGTCATCGGACTGCTGGTCAAGAGCCGCGTGCCCGGCAGCAAGCGCTTTCAGACCATGCCGCTGTTGATCGCGGTCTTCGGCATCAGTTTCTGGATCGCCTACAGCCTGGGGTTCATCGAATGTGACCTGACCGCCGTGGACAGCCTGATCATCATCATGATGCTGGAGGGCGCCATCCAGAGCGGCCTCATCCCCTCCAACATGAATTACCGCGAGCTGTTCGTCAAATCCACCATCGCCGCGCAGATCGTCGACGCCGCGCAGCGGGTTCATTATGCCTCCGCCAACGCCGCGCCGCTGGACAAGGCACTGATGGCGCAGGCACAGCAGCAGCCTGTCGATCTGAGCGACGCCATCCTGCATCATCAGGCCATCCACGGCGGCCACATCTACTGGCAGGACGACGTGAAGGCTATCAATAACCTGGCGGACAGCCTGCGCGAGGCCAACGATACCCTCGGCGAACGCTACGATCTGATGAAGGCGGAGGTCGCACTGCGCGAGCGCCGTCTGGTAGCCGAAGAAAAGAGCCGCCTGTACGACCGCATCGCGCAGGAGATCGCGCCGCAGCTGAACAAGGCGGACGAGCTGCTCCAGCAGAGCCGTGAGCATCCGGAGCATGCAAAAGCCCTGCTCTCGCAGGTGTGCGTCATCAGCGCCTATGTCAAGCGCCGGGCGAACCTGATCCTGCTGGGCGAGGAAAAGCCCATTGCTTCCGCGCGAGAGCTGGAATCCTGCCTGCGGGAATCCCTTGATAACCTGCGTCTGTGCGGCGTGATCACCTACCTGTACTGCCGCTGCGAGGGACAATGTGATGTGAAGCAGATCATTGCTGCCTACGACCTGTTTGAGGACGTGACAGAGAAGCTGCTGGGGCAGCTGAGCGCGATGATGGTAACCGCTGAATATGCGGATGATACATTCCATCTGCGCATCCAGGCGGGTTGCCGGGAAGCGGTGTCCGCTCCGCCCGCGTTCCTGCTGAATGGCCGGACGATCCGCTGCGAATCCCAGGATGAGGACCTGATCATCGATGCGATGATCGAAAAGGGAGGTGCACAGGCATGATCACTTACGCAGCCCTCCCGATGAGCCTGAAAACCATCATTGCGACCCTGTTCTTTCTGACGATGACCGCCGGCATCTGCACCAGCCTTCTCGTGGGCAAAAAGCAGGGCAAGGTCAAGCTGATCCTGATGCCGGTATGCACGGCGGTCATGGCGGCCATGCTGCTGCTGTATGCCTCCGTCATCCGCGCGGAGCGGGCTCCGGCGTACATTCCGGCGATCTCTCTGTGGTTTGAGCAGCAGCCGGTGATCCTCCTGCTGCTGGTGTGGCTGGCCATCGCAGCCTTCTTCGTGATGGTCATCATCGAGGAGGTCAACCGCCGCAAAACGGAGATCACCCCCTCCTCCATCAAGGAAAGCCTCGATCAGCTGGAGACCGGCCTGTGCTATGCGCAGCCCAACGGCCTGATCCTGCTGACCAACCACTGCATGAACGAGCTGAGCCACGCCATTTTCGGCAAAGCGCTGCAAAATGCAGAGCTGTTCTGGAAGGCACTGACAGCTGATCCGCCGGTGGAGGGCGTGGAGCGCATTGCCTCCGGCGAGCAGCCCGAATTCCGTCTGCCGGACGGAACTGTCCGATCCTTCCGCAGGGAAGAGCTGGATGGCACGATCCAGATCACCGCTGCCGACACCACCCGTCAGCATCAGCTGGTGGGCGAATTGCAGGACAGGCACCGCGACCTGGAGGATATGAACGCCCGCATCCGCAGCTACGGCGACAAGGTCGATGAGTACGTCATCGCCCGCGAACGCCTCGAAACCCGCGTGAACCTGCACGGCTTCCTCGGTCAGGCACTGCTGATGACCCGCCACTACCTGCAATACGAATCCGGCGACCCCAAGCGCATCATCGATGTCTGGCAGCGGAACATCGAGGTGCTGCGCATGGAGGCCGAGCCCCGGCAGGAGAACGACTCCCTCTCCAGCCTGCGCAATGCAGCGAAGGCCATCGGCATGCAGGTGCATGTCAGCGGCCCGCTGCTGGAAAACATCCAGCAGCAGAAGCTCATCGCCGCCATGGGCGCGGAGACGCTGACCAACGCCGTCCGCCACGCCGGAGCAAAGCAGCTCTGGATCGACATGGAGCAGACGGAAACGGCCCATATCATCCGCTACACCAACGACGGCGCTGTTCCCACCGGTCCAGTCACCGAGGGCGGCGGCCTGAGTACCGCCCGCAGAAAGATCGAAGCTGTCGGCGGACAGATGCGCATCGACGCCGAACCGCGCTTCATGCTGACCATCATTTTCGAGAAAGGGGTGACCATGGATGTATAATGTCCTCATTGTGGAAGACGATCCTATGGCCCGCAAGCTCCTGGAGATCTTCGTGGCCACGAGCGAAAGCTATCACCTGGTGCCCTCCCTGGACAGCGCTGCCATGGCGGAGCTCTACTGCATGACCAACCGGGTCGACCTGATCCTGATGGACGTGTGTACGGCCATGGACGTCAGCGGCATCGAGGCCGCGCAGAAGATCAAGAAAAACTACCCGCACATCAAGATCATCATCATCACCAGCCAGCCGGAATACAGCTACATCACCCAGGCCCGTCAGATTGGCGTGGAGAGCTTCTGGTACAAGGAGCCCACCGCCGAGGCCCTCCTGAAGGTGATGGATCGCACCATGGCAGGCGAATCCATCTATCCGGACTCTGCACCGGTCACCCGCCTTGGCGCTGCACTGAGCAACGATTTCACCGAGCGAGAGCTGGAGGTGCTGCGTGAGCTGGTCAGCGGCAAGACTGACGCCGCCATCGCTGAAACGCTGTGCCTCTCCGTCACCCGCGTGAAGCAGCACATCCAGCGCATCCGCGAGAAGACGCAGTTTGCCAATCGTACCGAGCTGGCCGTCCGCGCCCGGGAAAGTGGGCTGGTCATCGGGGATTACAAGCATCCGTAAACACACGAAAAAGAGCTGGGGCAATGCACCTCAGCTCTTTTTCAGTGTGACAGGACCATGTGCTGAATCACCGGGCAGGGGGTGTTGTTTCGCGGCTCTGATGCTTGTATGATGCTTCCTTTTCAGCTCTGAGTGAAGCGAGCCGTAGCTGTTCCCAGATAGAGCTGTCGGCTTCACGGGGATCTGCCAGTCGGGAAATTTCTTTCTGGCTATCCCTGAGCAGCTGCGCATCAAAGCGCTTTCCATACACCTGTTGCAATCGGGAACTGGCAGCGGTGACGGCATTGCGCTGAATTTCATCTGAATCTGCATTTGCCTGACTCTGCAGCTGCTTGTACTGCTGCAGGGTTTCGTCCAGCTCAGCTGAATACTGATCCTTCTGCTCATCCAGCTTGTGCAAGCTGGCCTCCATGGCGGTGATTTCGCCCTGTACCGCCTTGACGCCAGTATCATCCGCACAGCCGAGATCCAGCAGAAGGTTTTCTTTTTCGGTAAGCAGCTCCTCGATTTCTTCTGTGAGCGTCGTGATCTGCCGGGACAGGTCGTGCTGCTTGATGAGATTCAGCTTGGAGGTGTTCTTTTGCTCTGCCGCCAGGGCCTTGCGAGTTCTGGTCTTCTGCCTAATCTGCTGCGTAAGTTCGTTGTATGTACTTGAAGGTTTCCCTTCAAGCCATAACTGCTTGAATTACTTGTATTTCCCGCGACTCATGACGAGGAGGGGTAAACCTTCCTCTACATAATAACTCGAACCAGAGCCGCCCCACATATGCAGCCGCTATATCAACCCTCAAAGATGCACGAGGGGGTCCGGGGGGGGGGGGGGAAGCCTGTCTTTGCTTCACCCCCGGCGGCTTTGCGCCGCTTTCGACGCGCGAAAGCGGCCTTGTGCCTACCAATAGAGGGCAGCCGGCATGGCTGTCTTTTTTCCTGTCGGGAAAGTACTTCTCTGACCCTTGCCATCCGCCTCCAAATATGCTATGATGAAAGCACAGAAAAGGAGGCGTTCCCCATGATCCGTTTCGCGAACTTTGCCGACGCGCGCGCCATTGCCGCCATTTACGCCCATTATGTGCATAAAACCGCCATCACCTTCGTGGCCGAAGCGCCCACCACGGCGGATTTTGTCTCCCGCATCAGCGATCCCCGCTATCCCTTCCTGGTGGCGGAGAAGAATGACCGGATCGTGGGCTATGCGTATGCATCCATGTTCCGCACCAAGGCGGCCTACCGCTGGGATGTGGAGCTGAGCATCTACCTCGCCCCCGGCATCGAGGGCCAGGGCGTCGGCAGCGAGCTGATGGAGCAGCTGCTTGTCGAGGTGGAAAAGCTGGGGTATCTCAACGCCTACTCCTGCATCACCATGCCCAATGACCGCAGCGTGAACCTGCACAAGAAGTTCGGCTTTGAGGAGATGGGGAGTTTCCCCAACTCCGGTTACAAGCTGGGCCAGTGGCACGATGTGATCTGGATGGGAAAGAACCTGGCCATCCCCGAGGGCGCCCCCGAGGAGCCCCACCTGCTGGTGTAACAATGGCATATGAAAAGGACTGGAGTGAATCCAGTCCTTCTTTTTATTTCGCCAGCGTGGCGAACAGATCGGTGAAGATCGAATCCCTGCAGACATAGTACACATACCGGCAAAGGGGCGTGCCCTCGGGGAAATGCCAGCGGTGGTCGTAGCCGGGCATGGGCGTGGGCATCAGGCGGCTGCGCATGAAGCGCCGGTCGTCATTCAGCAGCCAGAAGAGGGCAGAAATATCCCAGATGACGCGGCTCCAGGCGCGGCCCGCGGCGTAGCTCTCCGCCTCGTTCACGGTGTTCTGCACCAGGTAGTCGCACAGGGCGTTCCTGCCGCGGAGCCAGTGGTTCAGCTCCGGTGCGGTGGTCGCCAGGGCGCTGACCACCTGCTGGGCGGGCAGCATCACCAGGGGCGCGCTGCTTGCATACACCACGCGGGCGGCAGCGATATCCTGGCGGAGGTTGAACTCGTAGTTGTCCTCCCATTCCAGGGCGTGGCCGCCCAGCCAGACGATCACGATGCGGTCAGCGATCTCCGGCTGCATCAGCAGGGCGCTGGCCACGTTGGTGATGGCGCCCAGGCATACCACGAACAGGGGCTTCTCCGGGGAATACGCCATCGCGCGGCGGCAGAGATCCTCCGCAGCGGGAGATGTGACGGGGGTGTCCTCGTCCGGGAGGTAGGTACGGGAGCCGGAAAAGACGGGCCGCGTTTCGCCCATCAAATCCAGCAGCTTGAGGATTTCCGCCTCGCTGCGGATCATGCCGTCCTCCGGGGAGACGGAGCGCTGGTTCAGGAAGGGAGCGGCGTACAGGGCCTGCACGTGCAGCCGGTCAGTCCGGCGCAGGGCGTAGGAAATGGCAAACTGGTCGTCGATCTCGTTGTAGGCGTCGGTGTCGATCACCACGTCGATTGGGCCCTTGGGTGCCTCCAGCATGGCAAGGCGCTGCTCATTGGTCAGCATGGGGATTCTCCTCTCAGTCGCGGCAGATGATCTTGCCGTCTTCAATGCGGTCGCAGATGGCGAGGGAGACCAGCTTCACGCCCTTGCCGCGCAGGTGATCGCCGCCGGGCTGCCAGCCCTTCTCGATGCAAACGCCCGCGCCCACCAGCGTAGCGCCCGCCTCCTCCACAATGGAGATCAGGCCGTTGATGGCCGCGCCGTTGGCGAGAAAATCGTCGATGATCAGCACCCGCATGCCGGCCTTCAGATAATTGCGGCTGACGCGGATGATGTTGCTCTTCTGATGGGTGAAGGAATACACCTCGGCGGTGTAGACGTCATTGCCGATGTTGCGGCGCTCGCCCTTCTTTGCGAAGATGACCGGGATGTTGCCAAAGGCCATGGCGGTGGTCATGCCGGTGATGATGCCGCTGGCCTCTACGGTCAGGATGGCGTCCACCTGGTCATCCTTGAAAGCCTCGTGGAAGGCCTGGCCCATCTCCACCGCCAGCTGAACATCGATCTTGTGGTTGAGGAACATATCCACCTTGACAACCTCGGTGCCCACGCCGACGCCTTCGGTCTCGATTTTGCGCTTGAGGGATTCCATATGTGATTCCTCCTATGTGATGATGATTGAAACCATTGTAACGCATTCGGGTGGATTCGGCAAGGCGTATTGGGGCTTTTCGCTGCTTTTTCATCAGAAAAACGGCCCTGTCGATGTGACAAGGCCGCCTCATTTGATTATTCCGTGATCCAGCCGCGTTCCAGCGCGATCTTGTACACGCCTTCCACCATGCCCTGGGAGAAGATGCGCTGATACTCGGGGGAAGCCATCTTCTGATCCTCCTCCGGGTTGGACATGAAGCCCATCTCCACCAGGAAGCACAGCATTTTGGCCCAGTTGTTGCCGATGAACTGGTCGCCCAGGGTGACAAAGCCGGTCTTTTCCGACAGCTCGTACCCTGCGGCAATCTTGATTTCGTCCAGCAGGATGCTGCCCAGGCGGCGGTATTCATCCTTGTGGCACACAGCCTGGGCATACTCGGAATTCAGCGGGGCATAGACGCTCAGGCCTTGTTTCTTGCGGTTGGCGCTGGTATCGCAGTGGAGGCGCAGCATGATGTGTGCGCCTGCGTCATTGGCCACGGCGCAGCGCTCCAGGTTGGAGTAGGAGCCGCTGTTGACCTCGCGGGTCATGACCACCGTTGCGCCCTCCTGAATCAGCAGATCGCGCAGTGCCATGCCCATCTCCAGGCAGACGATGTCCTCCTTGCGCATGGTGGTGCGCCCCTGGGCCATGCCGTTGCCGCCGGTGGTGGAGCCCTCCAGACCGGGTCCCTTGGGCTCGCGTACGGGTACGCCGTCCTCGTGATGGCCGGGGTCGATGCACACAATCACGCCGGAGAGCCGGCCTTCCCGGGCCTCGGGGGCAGTCGGCGTTTCGTACCCCTTGCGCACGGAGGCTTCCTTCTTCATGATGCCCTTGCCGTTGACCACCTGCACGGTGATCATCGTGCGGGCATAGGTCAGGGGCGTTTCGACTTCGCCCTCGTACAGGCCATCCGCATTGGCAGGATGGACGAGCATCATGGCGCTCTCCTGCTTGGAGCGGTAGTACAGGTACTGGTAATCGGTACCCGCAGCGGTAAAGGAATACTTGAAGCCGGTGGGGGTTTCAGTCAGGACGAGGTTGCGGATGGTGGCGTTGCCCTCGCCGGTGGGGGCCATGTAGCCCTTCACCTGGGGAAGGCTGTACTGCTCCCGGATGACGGCCTTTTCCGTCAGATCCTCTACCTCGATGACCAGCTTGCCGCCCTCGCCGGAATGGGGCATCTCCACCGAGCCGGTGAAGCGGCCTTCCGGGCTGTACATCAGCTTGCGCCCATCCTCGTCCTTGCCGTCCCAGACGAGGACGAGCCATTGCTCATCGCTGGTGATATCATAATCAAAGCCCATTTCGCGGATGGTAAAGTCCGCGCTGGTAGCTGCCAGGGCTGCTGCGGGCAGCAGGAGCAGCAGCATCAGCAAGGGAAGAAGCTTGCGCATGATGGTGGTTCCTTTCCAATTCATTGATTGTCGGCGCTGCGGGCGGACAGGAGAGCCCGGGCGGTAGCCTCGATGATGGACAGTTCCTTCTCGCTCAGCAGGGCGAGCGTGGCGTCCAGCTGCAGACGGACGGTGCTTGACTGAGCCGCGTGCTGCGGGTGGATGTAGGCGTCCACTGGGATATCAAACATGGTGACCAGATGCACCAGCAGCTGCAGGCTGGGGTGCTGCCCCTCGTTTTCGATGGACTGGATATGCCGGGGGGCGTAGTCCAGCATTTCGGCCAGTTGCTCTCGGGTGATCCCGCGCGCCTCCCGTGCATGCTTGATGGCCTGACCCAGGGGCATGAAGTCAAAGCTCCGCGATATGGAGCGTTCCTGTTCGTTGTATCGCATATGGTCACCGCCTATGTTGAAGTGGGGTACCAGATATATTGTATAGAAATGTAAGTTCTTATAAAACGAGATGAAATCTCCTTCAACAGGCGATCATATCTCCATAAACCGGAAGTAAAAAGGGTAAATTAAAAAGTCCCTTTGCCAGGAGGCAAAAGGACTTTTAGAGGATTCAGTTATTTCCGTTTCAGTCGCTTCAGCAGCGTTTTGATGCGTCCCAGCGGTGTGCGGGACTTCTTCAGCGCCACCGCAGCGTCCAGCGCACCCTGGCGGAAGACGTTGTTGTGCGGCTCCCGCTTCACGGCCTCACGGTAGGACTGGTGGGCGTTCTCGTACAGCTCCAGTGCCATGAGGACGTTGCCCTGCATCGCGAACCAGGCGCCCGTGCGGCCCTTGGTGCGCATCAGCTGGCGCAGGGCGGATTCGGGGCTGTCCCGGCGGAGCATCTTGTCCGCCAGGGCGATGGCCTCCTCCACGGACAGCTCCCGATTGTAGTTATTTGCGGCGCTGCGGCGGCTGGCCGTCAGCTTCAGCGCCTCCTCGTAGGCGAGGTTCAGCGCGATCATTTTCTCCTGCGCGGCCTTGCGTTCATCCGCATCCAGGAATTTATCAGGGTGGCAGGTCTTCACCAGCTGCCGGTAGGCATTGCGCACGTCATCCGCGCTTGCCCCGGCATTCAGACCCAGCACCTCAAACGGATTTCTCGTACGTCTCACCTCCGCACCAAGGGCTCTGCCCTTGGATCCCGGCAGGGACTAATTAACATTTGCTTTCACTTTCGCCTTCGGCGAAGTCCCCACTGGGGACACATTCACAGCAAATGCCCCTGCACCTGCGCAAGGGTCTTCAACCCTTGACCCGTTTCGCGATTGAGTTGACTTTCACTTTGGAGACCTACCGCGTGCAGCTTCAGTCCTTGCCCGGCGCGGTCGTCCGGCCGCTCATCGGCCGGGCTGCATGGTATGCGGTGCCTGGCAAAGGACGGGCCATAGGCTTCCCCTTGAGGGGAAGCTGTCGCCTTGGGCGACTGATGAGGTGGAAACTCGCACTATCAGCCTTCCACAAAGAAGAATCGACTGTCACTCGCCCTTTTCCCTCGTGATCACCGCACCCAGGGACTGCAGCTTCTGCTCGATATTCTCATACCCGCGGTCGATGTAGTGGGGCTCGTAGATCTCGGTGACGCCCTTGGCCATGAGGCCCGCAACCACCAGGGCCGCGCCGGCGCGAAGGTCGGTGGCGGTGATGGGGCCGCCGTAGAGTTCTGTCACGCCGTCGATAACAGCGGTGCGATCCATGAAGCGCACCTGGGCGCCCATGCGGCTGATCTCCACCAGGTGCTTCAGGCGGTTCTCGTAGATGGTCTCCTGGATGACGGAGGTGCCCTTGGCGGTGGTCAGCAGCGCGGACATGGGCTGCTGCAGATCCGTGGGGAAGCCGGGGTACACCTGGGTCTTGATGTTGACGGCGCGGTGCTGCACGCCTACGGAGCGCACGCGGATGGCGTCGTCACTGTCGGTGACGCGCACGCCCATCTCCAGCAGCTTGGCGGAGAGGGCGTCCATGTGGGTGGGGATGCAGCCGTTGATGACCACATCGCCATGGGTGGCGGCGGCGGCGATCATCAGCGTGCCAGTTTCAATCTGGTCGGGGATGACGGCATAGGTGGTGCCGTGCAGGTACTGCTGGCCGCGGATGCGGATCACGTCCGTACCGGCGCCCTTGATCTTCGCGCCCATGGAGTTGAGGAAGTTTGCCAGGTCAACGATGTGGGGCTCCTTGGCGGCATTGTAGATGGTGGTGTTGCCCAGGGCCTTGACGGCGGCGAGCATCACATTGATGGTGCCGCCCACGGTCACCACGTCAAAGAACACGTCGCTGCCGACGAGGTTCTCCGCCTTGGCGGTGATGCGGCCGCCCAGCTGCTCCACCTCCGCGCCCAGGGCCGCGAAGCCCTTCAGGTGCTGGTCGATGGGGCGGGCGCCGATGGCACAGCCGCCGGGCAGGTACACCTCCGCCTCGCTGCGGCGGCCCAGCAGCGCACCCAGCAGGTAGTAGCTGGCACGCAAACGCTGGGAATCCTGATAGCCGACCTGCCAGCCCTCGGCGGGACGGGGATCGACAGTCATGAAGGCATTGGGGACATAGTCCACCTTCGCGCCCAGGGAGCGCAGGATGTCCACCAGCGCATACACGTCAGAAATATCGGGCAGGTTCTCAATCGTACAGGGCTCATTGCACAGCAGTGTTGCGGGGATGACGGCAACAGCCGTATTTTTGCCGCCGCTGACGTGCACCTGTCCCATCAGCGGATTACCGCCGGTGATGAGCATTCTCTCTTTCGTGGGCATGATCTCCGGCTTGACGCCGGCTCACCTCCTGTATGCCGCAAACGCGGCAGGAATGGGGGAATCTATATCGAATGAGCGTAGTTTCTGCTTCATGTACCAACCCGGCGCAACGCCAAAAAGCCCGCGCTGGGTACACGTAGACACACTATTATAGCATGTTTCTGCCATTTGCGCAACCACCGGCATAACATTCGCGGTCTGTGCAGAAAAAGGGCCTCCGAGCGCGTCAAGTGGGCACAAAAAAGGAGGCCCCCGAAAGGGCCTCCTGTGCGGATATCGGTTGTCTTACTCGGTGATGCCCAGGATGGCCTTGGCCTCAGCGGAGTACTCGATCTTGGCTTCGCTCACCCACTGGGCGATGGCGTTGTTGTACGCATCGGAGGTGGCGGTGGCCAGCAGGGCCGCCTGGAAGGACGCGCGCAGCTCGTCGGTCAGCTCCACGGGGCCGCCGGCGACATCGCCGACATACTGGATGATGTGCACGCCGTAGTCGGTGACAACGGGGGCGGTCACATCGCCGATGTTGGAGACGGTGAAGCTCTGATCACGGAAGGGGATGACCCAGTTGGTGGAGTCCATGTGCACCTCGTAGCCGGCAGCGATGGAGGCTTCATCCATCATGCCGGGGTCGGTGGTGTACTGGGGGATCAGCTCGGCGAAGGTGGCGCCATCGGCCAGCTTCTGGTTGATCTCATCCACGGTGGGCTGCACATAGGCCAGGATGGCCAGGCGGGCATTCTCGACTTCATCGGCGGTTACCAGGTCACCTTCGACCGTGCCGCCCTCTTCGATGGTGTTCTGCTGCTCCTCGTAGGCGGCCTGCAGATCGGTATAGGCGGTCAGCAGTTCCTCGGAGGCCTCCAGCAGGATGTGGGTCACCAGGCGGTAGCCGGCGGGCTTGTAGTAGATGGGGGTGGCGTAGTCGGTCATGCCGTACATCATGTACATCTGGTTCATGTACTGGGCCTGCTCGTAGGAAGCAGCGTCGTTCTCGTACAGGGCCTTGTCGTTCTCCACCAGGGCATTGTAGTGGTTGACAACATCCTCGTCGGTGACGGTGACGTCCTTGGCGGCATAGTCGATCAGCTTGTCATAGCCGGCGTACTGCACAGCGTCCGCCAGGTAGCTTTCCTCGGTGTAGCCCATGGCCTCCAGCTCTGCCAGCACGGACAGCAGGGTTGCATTGCGCTCTTCCTCGGTGGACTCGTCGGTGATGCCGTAGTAGCTGAGGCCATCCTGGATGGTGGCGTCCCACTCTTCCTGGGCGGAAGCCTGGGCGGCGGCCTTCTCTTCCTCGGTCAGGGACAGGCCCAGCTCCACCAGCTTCAGGTCCATCACCAGGTACTCGATGCCGGTCTGCAGGGCGAACTGCTGCAGCATGGGGGCAATGTCTGCGGAGGCCACGTCATAGCCGTAGTTGGCGTAATAATCCTGCAGGGACTTGAGATAGGTCTCATACTTGGCGCGGGTCAGAGCGGCGCTGCCCACGGTCAGCATCACATCGTCGGGATTGGCGACGGTGGCGTCAGACAGGTTGCTCTGCACCTGGGCGGCGGGCTCGTCCTTCTTGCAGGCGGTCAGGGTGAACAGCACCGCCAGCATCATCAGGACGGCCAGCATACGCTTCATCATCTTCATGGTTACAGGTTCCTTTCCATTTGCCCGCGTCCAGCGCAGGCGTCGGGTACTATTATGACACGTTTTTGCCGTTCGCGCAATGGTAAAAGAAAAAAGTTACATCATATTTACAATCATCCATGTTTTTTCGCTGTGCAGGGCCTGATTTCAGCCATTTTCGCCCCGTTGGACGCATACGCTTGCCCAGGAGGGATGCAGATGCTGGGGGTTATGACATTCATGCTGCAGGAATGCCTGTTTTTTCTGGGGTATATCACGGGGAAATCGGAGTTTCCCAAACAGCTCAGCCGCGAGGAGGAGGACGCGCTTCTGGCCCGCTTCGCTCAGGGGGATGACGAAGCCCGCCAGGAGCTCATCACCCACAACCTGCGCCTGGTGAGCCACATCGCCCGCAAGTACACCGTGCCCGGCTATGGCCCGGATGATCTGATCTCCATCGGGGTGATCGGGCTGATCAAGGCCGTGGGCAGCTTCAAGCCGTCCACCGGGGCGGCGCTGGGCACCTATGCGGCCCGGTGCATTGAGAACGAGATCCTCATGACCCTGCGTGCCAGCCGGAAGCGCCAGGGCGACGTCTCCCTGCAGGACAGCGTGGGCACCGACGGCGAGGGAAACGATATCACCTACATGGACATCCTGGGTACGGAGCCGGACGAAACGGAGAACGCGGTCATCCGCCGGGTGACGCTGGAGAGGGTACAGCAGGTGCTGACCTCCCTGCCCCCGCGGGAGCGCCTGGTGCTGGAGATGCGCTACGGCCTGACCGACGGCACACAGCACCCCCAGCATGAGGTGGCCAAGGTGCTGGGGATCTCACGGAGTTATGTATTGCACCGCCATTATTGTAAACGATGCCCGAAGGCTGGAAGAAAGCCTTCGGGCATTGGTGTTTGATTGAGTAGAAGCGGCCATTCATCATAGCGCAGCCGTTTTGAGCAATCTGTTATTTGAAAACGATAAGGAGGAATCGATTAATGAACCAACCGGAGCAACTTCAGAGCAGCATTGATCCCATACTGCGGCAAAAAGCACAGCAATATCTGGATAGCGGCAAAGTGATCAGCATCAAACGTTTCCCGGACGAAATCGAAGGAATGATGCAGGAACGGGATACACTGCTTATGCCATATTACATGTTTGATGAAGCTGCCTTCGGCTGCCAATGCAAGCAAGGCGATGCAATGTGCATCCATAAAGCAGCAATACTGCTGGCGACGCAAGTCATGCAGGAGGCCGATTGCCCGGACTACCACATGGCAGCAAAAATTCTCGCTGCCAGAAAGCTGGCGCAAACCATCCGTCTGAAGTAAATAGCCGGATTGATCAGAAAGAGTCATGTCATCAGATATGGCTCTTTTCTGTTTTCTGTGGACAAGCAAAAAAACAATCAACCAGACATACGTTCAACAAAGGAGGTGGGATGTGTGAAAAAAAGCGAAGCGCCGGTGGTGCGCTGCGAATATACAAAAGCCGAAAAGAGCCTCTCCCATCTGGTGGAGGAATCTTTTCGGCTGTATCTGAGCCGCATCCTTGCACAGGCGGGGAAGCCTGCGGTATCATGGGAGCGATGAATGGTCGCTTATTTCGAGGAGGAAAAGATGTACGTTGAAATAAGCAACCCCATGGATTACCACGTCGCCCTGTACATACGACTTTCAAAGGAGGATGAAACCGAAGGCCCTTCTCAGAGCGTCACCAACCAGCAATCCCTGCTGAACGAGTTCGTGCAGCAGCACCGGCTGTCCGTGTATGATACCTACATCGACGACGGCTTCAGCGGCACCAGCTTTGACCGTCCGGCTTTCCAAAGAATGATTGCAGATATTGAAGCTAAGAAGGTCAACATGGTCATCACCAAAGACCTGTCCCGTCTGGGGCGCGACTACATCATGACCGGTCACTACATGGAGCGGTACTTCCCCGAGAAGCGGGTGCGGTATATCTCTCTGCTGGACGGCATCGACACCGGTGTGGAGTCCACCGCCAACGACATTACACCCTTCCGCGCCATCATGAACGACATGTACGCCAAGGACATCTCCAAGAAGATCAAGTCCGTCAAGCGCGACAAGCAGCGCAAGGGGCAGTTCATCGGCGGCAAACCCATGTATGGCTACAAGATGCACCCCACCGAGAAAAACAAGATCGTCATTGACGAGGAAGTGGCTCCTGTGGTGCGGCGCATCTTCACCATGGCGTTGGAGGGCATCAGCTGCCGGCAGATCGCCGTTCGGCTGAACGAGGAGAACATCCCCACACCTGCCACCTATGCAGGATTAAACCTCGGGACAAGGGGAGCTTACTCCGGTCTGTGGTCATCGGAACGTATCTCGGAAATGCTGCGGAACGAAACCTACATCGGTCACATGGTACAGGGACGCACGGTGAAGATCAGCTACAAGTCGAAAAAGTGCCTGATGCAGCCGCCGGAAAGTTGGGTCGTTGTGAAGAACACACACGAACCGCTGATTGACGAAGAAACCTTCCGCAAGGTACAGATGTTGGTCTCAAGCCGCAAGCACACCCGAAGCCGCACTTACGACTTCCTGCTGAAGGGGCTGATCCACTGCCATGAATGCGGCTACCCCATGGCGGTGCTGAATCGCCCCAATGCTGCCGGGGAAGAAAGGCTGTTCTTCGTCTGCCGTACCTACCAGCGATTCACCAAAGCCGGTGTGTGTAGCTGCCATTCCATCAAGGAACAGACGGTGACTGAGGCGGTGATCGCCAAGGTGCAGGAAGTGTGCCAAGCTTTCCTTCGTCCCGACAGGCTGCAGCCCATCGCCGCCCAGGCGGTGGAGGAAGCGCAGAAAGCGGACAGCACAGAAGCTGAGATCCAATCCCTGCAGGGAAAGATCGAGAACCTGACTACCCATCTGGATAAGATGTACATGGATCGGCTCAGCGGCCTGCTGTCAGACAGCGACTTTGAGCGCATCTACAAACGGGTGAAGATGGATCGCACCGCATTGGAAGAAAAGCTGAAGCAGCTGGAAGCGCAAAAAGAAAGCCCGATCTCCACAGAAGACCGGGCAAGGGAACTGGTGCAGCAGTATCTTACTTCCGCCTGCACCAGTCGGGAGCTGCTGGTGAGCCTCATCGAGCGTGTGGAACTGACCGAGGACAAACAGATCATCATCAAATTCCGCTTCCGGGAGTTAGCGGAAATTTCTTAAGGGCCATCGTTTACAATAACCGCCCCGCTATGTCTCCCGGGTGGAAAAGAAGGCCATCGGGCTTTTGCGGGATGCAATCGGGGAGGGCGATTGACTCGTCCTCCCCGGATTTTATGTCATTCTGAGCAGCTGGGCCACGGCGCGGTCCCAGTCGTATTCCCTGATGGCGGCGCGGTTCTCGCAGCCCCTCATGGCTGCCATGCGGCTGAGCGCGTCGGTGATCTCCTCGCCGTTGTTGCCCGAGATGAAGGCGAAGCCCGGCTCGCACTGGAAGGCGGCCAGTTCCCCGTAGGCGGTGGTGACGATGGGCACATTACAGCTCGCCGCCTCCATCACTGACAGGGGAAGGTCGATGCAGTGCTCCTCCTCCATCACGGGGAAGAGGTACACGTCTGCCATCTGGTAGAGCTGATGCACGTCCGGCAGGTAATGGTCGATGATGGTGGTGTTGGGGCGCTCCTCCAGGCGGCGGCGAAGAGCTTCATCCACCTGCGTTACCGTGCTGACCACCAGGAACACATGGTACTCCTCGCCTGCGTGGAGCAGGGATTGCACATTGCGCCCGGCGTTCAGGTGGCCCACGTGCAGCAGCACCTTCTGGTCCGGGGCGACGCCGTATTTCTGGCGCAGCTCCGCCTTTTTCCCAGCGTTGACGGGGGTGAACTTCTTCGTATCCACGCCGGCTTTGAGCTGCAGGGCATGGCCGGTCTCCTGCTGGAAGTATCTGAGGGAAGCTTCCGACAGGGTGATGATTTCCGCGCCGCTCCATTTGAGCAGCCGGCGGGTCAGGCCGTTCATGGGGTGACGCAGCGCAAAGAGCACTCGAACCTGTCGATGACCCATCAGCGAGAGCACGCACACCCGCAGCGCGCTGGCCAGGGTATTGGAGGCAAAGGGGATGTACAGCACCGGATCATGGCGGCGGCGCAGCACCTTGAGCAGCGAACGGTTCAGGAAGAGCCGGTTCAGGGCAAGGTGCATATCCGACCAGGAGGGCTTGCGGTCATAGGTGATGACCAGGGTGTGGTCGTCCAGTTGGCGGAGGCGGCGGGCAAGGCTGCTGGCAACCTTCAATGCGCCCTCGTCGGCGGTTTCCGTCAGGCAGTCCGACAGGATGATCACAGCCTTGCACCTCCTTTTTCGGCCATCACTCGGCATAAAGCTGAGCGCTGGCTACGCTCGGCCAATGCAAGCATTGGCTGTCGCTAGTCGGGCGATGCCCGGCCTCCTTTTTCGGCCATCACTCGGCATAGAGCCGAGCGCTGGCTACGCTCGGCCAATGCAAGCATTGGCTGTCGCTAGTCGGGCATTGCCCGGCCTCCTTTTTCGGCCATCACTCGGCATAGAGCCGAGCGCTGGCTACGCTCGGCCAATGCTTGCATTGGCTGTCGCTAGTCGGGCATTGCCCGACCTCCTTTTTCGGCCATCACTCGGCATAGAGCCGAGCGCTGGCTACACTCGGCCAATGCAAGCATTGGCTGTCGCTAGTCGGGCATTGCCCGACCTCCTTTTTCAGCCATCACTCGGCATAAAGCCGAGCGCTGGCTACGCTCGGCCAATGCAAGCATTGGCTGTCGCTAGTCGGGCATTGCCCGACCTCCTTTTTCGGCCATCACTCGGCATAGAGCTGAGCGCTGGCTACGCTCGGCCAATGCAAGCATTGGCTGTCGCTAGTCGGGCATTGCCCGACCTCCTTTTTCGGCCATCACTCGGCATAGAGCCGAGCGCTGGCTACGCTCGGCCAATGCAAGCATTGGCTGTCGCTAGTCGGGCATTGCCCGACCTCCATGTCATTTCATCTGGCTGGCGATGTCCGCATCCACGATTTCCTCGCCTGTGCGATGGGCGAGCTGCTCGCGGGAGCGGTCGCTCAGGCCGTCATTGGCGGCGCAGTTCAGATCGCAGGTGGAGCAGCGGTCCAGCTCCTCCTTGGTGATCCTGCCGTCCCGGTAATCCCGGACGACCCTGTTTTCGTACATCGAGTACTTCTTCTTCGTCCAGAACTTCAGCTTGTGGCGGATCACCCACCAGGCCGGCACCCAGATGTATTTGTGCATCGCCGGGCTGACGGAGCCGATCATCCAGCACTGGCGGTCGCAGCAGCGCACCTTCGCGCGGACGGCCTCAGCTTCCTCGCTGTTCCACACCTCGTCCCAGGTTTTCTCGTTGAGGTTGCCCATGACCTCCTTGTTGCGGGTGCCGTTGCAGGGCATGACGTCGCCGTAGGGGTCAATGAAGAAGGTGTCGAAGCTCATGTCGCAGGGCAGCAGGCGCTTCTGGCCGTAGATGTAGTTGATCAGGCCGTGGTTGAAATAGGCGCGGAACCACTTTTTCGGGCTGCGGCTGGAGAGCAGCTCGTTGATAAGCACCTCAAAGTGGGCAGCCACCATCGGGCGGTCATGGATGATGTTGCGCCCTTCCACAAAGTAGAAGCTGTTGTGCAGCGATGCGGTGGCGAACTCCATGCCCATCCCGTCGGAGATGCGGTACAGGGGCACCAAGTCCTTGGCGTTCACATCCTGCACGGTCATGCCGAAGCCCACGTCGGTCATGCCCATCTCCCGCAGGGTCTTGAGGGTCTCGTAGCCCCGCTGATAGCCGTTTTCCAGCCCGCGGATGGCGTTGTTGGTCTCCTCCAGGCCCTCGATGGAGATGCGGATGCCCACCTGGGGGAACTCCTTGCACAACTCGACAATGCGGTCGGTGAAAAAGCCGTTGGTGGAGATGACGATGCGGTCGCTCTTCTTGTACAGCTCCCGGACGATGTCCTTCAAATCCGTGCGGATGAAGGGTTCGCCGCCGGTGATGTTGGTGAAGTACATCCTGGGCAGCTTGCGGATGGTGTCAATGGACAGCTCCTCCTCCGCGCGGGAAGGCGCCTTGTAGCGGCTGCACATGGTGCACCGGGCGTTGCAGCGGTAGGTGACGATCACCGTGCCGTTGAGCTTCTTTTCGGTGGACTTCTGTCCCATAAATCGGTCTCCTTTGCGGGCGCGTCACTCGCCCCGGTAGATGCGGAGGAGCTTCTTTGCGTATTCCTCCGCCGTGTCGAAGGGATGCCGGCGGCAGTTTTCCACCATGGCAGCGGTGGCATCGGGATCGCTCCACAGGGTGCGGAGTTTCGCCGTCAGGTCGGCAGCGTCGCCGGGGGTGAAGAGCGCGCCGGTTTTCCCGGGGATGACCAGCTCCGGGATGCCGCCGATATCCGCGCCCAGCACGGGCGTGCCATGGGCAATGCTCTCCATCACCGAGAAGGGGCAGTTCTCATACCACTGGGAGGGGCAGAGGGAAAAGCGGGCCTCCCGGATGAGCCGGGTCAGCTCCTCGCCGGACTGGAAGCCCACGTTGCGGATGTTGGGCACGCCGGCGAGTTCGTCTTCCAGCGGGCCCTTGCCGGCAAAGACGAAGGGGATCTCCGGCAATGCGCGGGCGGCCTCCAGCAGCAATCGCACGCCCTTCTCCTCCGAATATCGGCCGAAGTAAAGGACATAATCGCCCTTGTCCGCAGCGGCAGCTTCCGGGCGGTCAACGAAGTTGTGCATGGCGATGGTCTTCCCGGCGAAGAGCGGATTGGTGTCCATCTTCCCCTGGAGGAACCGGCTGCAGCAGATGATCTGATCGAGGTGCCGGTAGACCTTCGCGGCGTTCCACAGGATGGCCTCCAGCGCGCCGATGGCGGATTTCGCCGTGCTGCCATGGATGCACTTCCCCTTCACGCAGTGCAGGAAATGTCCGCCCAGACATTTTTCGCAGTTCTCACGGGTGTTTGGGTTGTTAAGCATGTGGTTGGGGCAGACCAGCTGGAAATCATGGGCGGTGAAGACGATGCGGCAGTCGCGACCGGTCTCTTTGCGCCACTGGACGATCTCCAGGATGACGGAAGGCGTCAGCTGATAGTTGAAGTTGTTCAGGTGGCAGACATGGGGCTGGAAGTCCTCCAGCACAAGGCGCAGCTTGCGGCGGGCCTCTGAGGAATAGATGGTGCGCAGGGGATAGGTGAGCTTCTCCAGGGCGGAGGCGCCGTGGAAGTCCATGTCCGCGGTATAGGCGCCGACCCGGTTGCCCACGCAGCGGCCCTCGTGCTCCATGCCGAAGAACTGTACCTCGTGGCCCAGAGCGGTGAGCGTTTCGCCCAGGCGGAAGATATAGGTCTCGCTGCCGCCGTTGTGATGCAGGAACTTGTTGATCATCAGCACGCGGATGGGCTGCTTCTTTCCGGGCATGCTCCGGGCCTCCTTTCTTGCATGTTTATAACAAATTGATATCAATAAATTATAGTACACCCGAGGTCATATCGTCAACCTTTGGGGATATATTTGGCACAAAAAAGGAACGTTCCATCCAGGGAACGCTCCTTTGCCCGCGGGAATCAGTAGACAAACAGATCGCTGCGCTTGTCGTAGTAGTTCTTGTTGATGAAGATCATGGCGATGCTGGTGCCGATGGAGGCGGGATTGATCAGCTCCATCAGAGAAAGCCCGGTGATGCCGGCAGCGATGATGCCGTACAGTACGGAAATCGCCAGCGTTGCGATGTAGCAGATGGTCAGCATGGAAGGACCCTTGGCCTTGTAGCCGGCCAGCTGGAAACGGGTGATGATGAGCAGCACGCCCAGGGCGATCACCGCAACGCCGTAGAACATGTCCATGCCCTTCAGACCGTCGTAGTAGCGGTAGATGTAGTCGGCGTCAGAGCCGTAGACGCTGCCGGTGAGGTAGGTCAGGCCGTTGATGGCATTGAGGATGCCGCCAGCCCAGAGGGAGAAGTAGATGAGGAAGTTGTGCCACTTCATGGGGTAAGAGGGAGCCGGGGTGCTCTTCTCAAACTGCTTGTTGTCGTCCGTCTGCCAGCTGTTGAAATCGTCCTGCATAGGGGAAAGCCTCCTTTTGTATTGTGTAAAATCCATTATATCAGAAAAAGGGTTGGTTGTCCAGCGTTTATCAAGCTGTAAGCTGCTCCCGGGAGAGAATCTTTGACGCAAGCCCGCGCGATGAGCGCGCGGAATGCAGCCGTGACCAAAGACCCCGGCAACCCGCGTTTGTACCGGGAAGAAGCAAGTCAACTCCCTACGCGCGAAAATGGGTCGAAGACCCCTTAGCGCTTGATGTCGTAGTTCATGTTGGCCAGGTTTTTGATGGTCTTGACGTCGTCGGTGATATTCGCGTCGCCGTGGATGGTGTGCTTGATGACCGAGGAAGCCACGGCGAAGTTGATCATGTCCATGGGCTTGTAGTTGTGAATCATGGCGTAGATCAGGCCGGAGGCAAAGGCGTCGCCGCCGCCCACGCGGTCCAGGATGTTGAAGGTGAAGAGCTTCGATTCGAAGGTGTGGCCCTCGTACCACATGTAGGCCTTCAGGCTGTTCTCCGAGCCGGAATGGGCGTAGCGCACATGGCGGGCGATGCACTTGATGTTGGGGTAGCGCTCCACAAAGCGCTGGAAGATCTCATCCTGCTGCTCGTAGGAGGGATGCAGCGGCACGCCGTCCTTCCAGTCGCCCTTGGAATGGTCGTTGTCATCCTTCCACAGGTGGTAGGGCTCGATGCCCAGGAGGATGTTGACGTAGGGCAGACACTCGGTGCAGAAGTCGCGGGCTTCCTCCCAGGTCCACAGGGTGGAACGGAAGTTGCCGTCGAAGGACACGGTCATGCCCTTGGTGGATGCGACCTTGAGCATGTCCAGCACCAGCTGGCGGCAGTTGGGGCCCAGCGCGGGGGTGATGCCGGACAGGTGCAGCCAGTCGTAGCCCTCCAAAAGGGCGTCCAGATCCACCTTGGAGAAGTCGTACTCCGTCAGCGCGGAGTGTTTGCGGTCATAGATGACCTTGGAGGTGCGAACGCCGTAGCCGGTCTCCAGGTAGTAGGTGCCCAGGCGGTGGGTGGGGGTCTCCTCGGGGGTGGAGAGGATCATGGGGGTGCAGTGCACGTCGTTGGAGCGCAGCGAGCGCACCGCGGACTTGCCCAGGGAGTTATTCGGCACCACGGAGAAGAAGGTGCTGTCCACACCCAGGTTGGCCAGCGCCAGGGCGATGTTGGCCTCGGAGCCGCCGTAGCTCAGCCCGAAGGTGGAGGCCATGCGGATCTTCTCATAGTTGGGCGGGGTCAGGCGGAGCATGATCTCACCCATGGTGATGAACTTCTTGGAGGGATGCTCGTTGATGAGGGGATTGTGGTGCTGCATATGTCGAGCCTTCTTTCTTCGGTTGATGATAACGATGATGGTTGATATATTATACCACAAACAAAAAAGCCGTGCAATGGGGCGGAAATCCCACTGACGGCGGAAAGGGTCAAGTTGGCGACAAGGGACGGACAGGCATCAGGCTTGCTGGGCGTGTTCCATCCGCCGCCAGTTGATGAATCCGTACATGTCGTTGAGGAGGAACATGAGGAAGCAGGCCACCATCGGTATGCTGGAAATGTCCGCCAGGGCGGCGATCACCCACAGCACGATCAGCACCACATCGTTGGCGGCGTAGGCTAGGGCGTAATAGGGGCTGCGCATGGCCGTCAGGTACGAGGCCAGGAAGCTGGTGGTGATGGACAGCGTGCTGATCACCAGCGCAGCATTGCCCATCGCCCGCAGGATGAAGTAGAACGCTCCCGTTACGACAGCCGTCAGCAGGAGCAGCAGGGCCCATTGCCTACCCGTCAGGCGGCGGACGGCGACCTCGGCGGAGTCCTTGTAGGGGTTGCGCAGCCAGGTGATCAGCGCCAGCAGGGCCATGGGCGCAGTCATGCCAAGATAAGTGATGACTTCGCCATAGTAGCGGAAGCCCCAGGAGATCACCCCGTAGAACACCGCGAAGACGATGGTCAGCATCTGGCCCAGCACGTGCCCCTTGGCCACGAAGATCAGCGCCGTCACGCCGATGAGGGATGCAATGAGGGATAACGCATCCACGGAGCGGAAGATCAGCGCTGTGCCCGCCACCACGGCAAGGCTCGTCAGCCACAGGGCCCATTCAAAGCGCGTCAGAGATATGCGCAAGCGGTTCTTCATGAAGGTTCCTCCTCAACAAAAAAGCATCCTCCTGCGACCCTTCTAAGACCTGATGGGGCGCAAGGGGATGCTTTCACATCCTGCCGTATCCCGGTGGATGCGGCGGCTCTATTTCGTTCGGTTTATTGTAGCATGTTTCGCGGCTGATGGCAAGCGTCAAATTTCTCCCCTGCTCATCGCGGCCAGCACGGCGTTGCGCACCTTGCGCACCATGGCGGAGGTGCCGGTGTTGGTGGTGTTCTGCATGGAGAGGATGGTCATGCCCTCATTCGGGAAGTTGGCGTAGTAGCTGCCCAGCCAGCCGTCCCAGCCATATTCGTCCTTCATCGCCAGGCCGGCGACCTGCCCCGGATCCACGCACACCCGGCAGAGCTTGCCGTAGGAGTAGCCACCCAGGCTGTCCCACAGGTCACGGCGGACGTCGTCGGAGAGCTGGGGCGTGGTGAGGAATTCGACGCTCTTCGCGCTCAGGATGCGCTTGCCGTTCCAGATGCCGCGATTCAGCATCATGTCGGCAAAGCGGCCGTAGTCCTCCAGCGTGGAGACAAGGCCTGCGCCGCCGGACTCGAAGGCCGGATCCCGGTCATACACGCCGCAGGCCAGGTTCATGCCCAGCCAGGGGGTGAGGCCGTTTTCGCCCCGCTCATAGCAGGTGACGAAGCGCTCCACCTTGCTTTCCGGCACGAAGAAGGCGGTGTCGACCATCCCCAGGGGCTCGAAGATCTCCTTGCGCAGGAAGTCGCCAAAGCGCATGCCGCTGGCCACCTCCACCACCGCGCCCAGCACGTCCGCGCAGGTGGAATAGCGCCAGTGGGTGCCCGGCTGGAAGGAAAGCGGCTGCTTGCCCAGGCGGTTCATGAATTCGACCGTGGGGATGCCGGCGCCTGCTTTGATCTGCTCGTGGGCGTCTTCAAAGACGCGGGCGGCGTACTGTCCGGCCGGGTCGCCGTCGGGGTAGCAAAGGCCTGCGGTCATGCCCAGCAGCTCCATGATCCACGGCGCGCGGTTGGCCTTGGTGATGCATCCCCGGTGATCCACCACCTTCGGGTTGCGGAAGCCCGGCAGGTACTTGTCCACGCTGTCCATCAGGTCGATGAGGCCCCGCTCCACGAGGATCATCACCGCAGCGGCGGTCACGGGCTTCGTCTGGCTGTACAGGCGGAAGATGGAGTCCCGCTGGATCGGGCGCTTTTGCGCAATATTGGCCATGCCGGCCTGGGTGTAGAGAACCTCCTCCCCGTGGCGGCGGATGAGCACATTGGCGCCGGCGCACTCGTGGTTTTCCACCGCGGCGGCGAGGATAGCGGTGACGGTATCATGCAGGGACATAGGATGCCCTCCTTTGTGATGAACGCTGTTTTGATTATTATAGCGCGAAAATCCATCTGACGCAACACAAAAGCGCACCCCAAACGGGATGCGCAGGAAAGTGCTTCCGGGAGCCAAAGGGAGGCGTTCACGCCGACTAACGAAAGCAAATGCTTGCATTTGCTGAGTGTAGCCAGCGCCGCTTCAGCGGTGATGGCCGATTGCGACCAGCGACGGAGTGCAAATTCGTGAAAATCCCATCAGGATTTTCGCGAGACCGTCAGGTCATTCGTCCTCGCTGAGCTCGGGGAAGATGGGCTTCTGGCACTCGGGGCAGAGGCAGTCCTCGTCGAAGTCCACGTCGGAGGCGTGGAACTCGATCTCGTGGCCGCAATGGGGGCAGGCGTAGACGATCAGGTCATCCTCGCCGAATTCGTCCTCATCGTCGTCCTCACCGTCGATGTCGATGTCTTCGCCGTCCATCTCGTCCTCGCCGAAGAGGGTCTCCTCCAGCTCGGCCAGGTCATCGTCGATGGACTCAACGTACTCGTTCAGGTCGTTGTGGGCTTCGGTCATGGCGGCCATTTCCTCGGCCATTTCACCCATGACGGTCAGCATTTCCAGCATCAGCTTGTTGGAGTCCTTGTCCATGTTCAGCTTCATGCCGGCGGCCATGCCCTTGAGAAAACTGATGCGATCGGTGAGCTTGCTCATTGGGGTGTTCCCTCCCTTAATTCAGATGGTTGGATTTGCGTGGAGTTTCCACCTCATCCGCCCTGCGGGCACCTTCCCCTCAAGGGGAAGGCAACTCCCTCAGTCGCCTTACGGCGCCAGCTGCCCGAGTCGCAATCATAGATTGCTCCCCGCTTTGGCTAAAAACGTGCCACTGGCACGTTTTCTTAACGCGTCGCGCCTCGGGGAGGGAGCCTTTTGGCTTCCCCTTGAGGGGAAGCTCCCGCCGCAGCGGGTGATGAGGTGGAAATCAGCAAAGCAGACTACTTTGATGATATGCGATCGTCCTGCAACAGATGCAAGAACTGCCCGACAGACACACGTCCGCCGGGCAACAGTCGCTTATTATGCTTATCAAATTCGCCGTCGGCAGGGGTCTTCGACCCATTTTCTGTCCAATCAAATCCGCCGTCGGCAGACTCAATTCGTATCCGTCGGGTTTCCCGGCGGGACGTTTTCGGCTTGAAGGCTGGGCAACGTCCAACTAGCGCAGGCCATTGCATGCAATGGACAAGCGTAGCCAGCGCCGAGCATGGCTCGGTGATGGCCGAATGCCGAAAACATACCTTACACGAAGGAGCGGCCGGGAGCGAAGCGACCAGCGACGGAGTGCAAACCTTCGTGAAAATCCCAAAAGGATTTTCACGAGAGCGTCAGCTCTTACTTCGCGCGCTCCATGTACTCGCCGGTGCGGGTGTCGATGCGGATCATGTCGCCGGTGTTGATGAACAGCGGGACCTGCAGGGAGAAGCCGGTCTCCAGGGTGGCGGGCTTGTAGGTGTTGGAGGCAGTGTCGCCCTTGAAGCCGGGCTCGGTGTCGGTGACCTCCAGGGTCACGAAGTTGGGAGCCTCAACAGAGAAGGGAGAGCCCTTGAAGAAACGCATGGTGACGTTGGTGCCTTCCTTGACGTAGGGGATGGCATCCTCCACCTGGTCCAGGGACAGGGGGATCTGGTCGTAGGTCTCCACGTCCATGAAGTAGTACATCTCGCCGTCATTGTAGACGTACTGCATTTCCTTGGTCTCGATGATGGCGCGGGGCATCTTGTCGGTGGGGTTGAAGGAGCGCTCAACCACAGCGCCGGTCATGATGTTCTTGATCTTGGTGCGCACGAAGGCAGCGCCCTTGCCGGGCTTGACGTGCTGGAAGTCAACGATGTTCCACACACCGCCGTCCCACTCGATGGTAATACCCTTACGGAAATCGCCAGCAGTAATCATGAATCAATTCCTCCATTGATG
>SVGL01000009.1 GCA_015056325.1 Clostridiales bacterium
CGCAGATGCACAGCAGCATGGTGGCGATCAGAGCAGCCACAAACAGGACATACGTCTTCCAGGAAAAGTGTTCAGAAAGATTCTTCATTGTGTTTCAAGAAGGGGCAGCCGGTCAAACCGACTGCCCGGATGGTTGATGTGCTTTTTACTGCGTGATGCCATTGAGGAAGTTGTACAGCCCCACGACAGCTTCCGCCAGCCGGGGCGCAGGACGGGTCATGGCGTAGGAGTCGGCGTTGTAAACCGCGCCATTCTTGATCGCGGTGATGGTCTCCCAACCTTCGCGGCCCATCACTTCATCCACAGCGGTTTCGCCCATGCCGGTTACCAGCACGATGTAGTCGGGGCTGCGTTCGATGACCTGCTCCTGGCTGACCTGCTGCCAGCCTTCGATATCGGCAAAGGCGTTCTTCATGCCGCAGATCTCCGCCAGCTCGTGCATGAAGGTGTTGGCGCCGGCGCTCCACAGGCCCCACTCCAGAGGCATGACCTCGAAGTAGATGGTCTTGTCGGTCTTTCCACTCTTGGCGGCGATATCAGCGAAGGTGGCCTGCATGTCTGCGATGACCGCCTCTGCCTCAGCTTCTTTGCCCATGACCGCCCCCAGCAGGCGGATGTTGATATACACATCCTCAATGCTGTTGGGGTCGGTGACGATGACACAGACGCCATTGTTTTCCAGCAGCTCCACCATTTCAGGGGTATCATTCATGTCGCTGAGGATCACAACCTGGGGATTGAGTGCGAGCACCTCCTCCAGGTTGGTGTTCCAGCCAGACTGCACAGAGGGCAGTTCCAGCACGGACGCGGGATAGTCGCAGTACTCACCGCGGCCCACCAGGGAATCCTCACAGCCGATGGCGCACAGGATTTCGCAGTCGCTGGGCTCGATGGCAATGACGCGGCTGACAGGGCCTTCAATGGTGACCTCGCGGCCGAACATATCTGTCACGGTGATGGTGTTGCTTTCAGCCATCACGGTCGCCATGCTGAAGATCATCAGCAGGACAAGGAACAGGGAAACGAGCTTCTTGGACATAGTAGTCCCTCCTTCATTTGGCCATCACTGCCTCTTGGGCAGCGCTGGCTACATTTGCTCATTGCATGCAATGAGCTGCATTAGTCAGGCTTTGCCTGACCTCCTTTTGATCAAATGAATCAGCGAGAGGAAACAAAAAAGTGCTCCCTCCCTGAGGAACACTAACCAGACCGAACGCCTTTCCATACGCAGAAAAAGGCTGTCAGCCCAAATAGCATATCCCACCCCCAGGGGAATGATTGATTTCACGGCGTAAACAAGTCTCCCGGCTTGGTCTCATCCTACTCATGCACCTTCCCGCTTTCGCAGTGGCTTCAAACGCATTTTCGTCAACTTCACGGTTACTGGGATAGCTCGGAACTTTCATCCGATTCCTATGGTCGGCCATCTCTGCTCATTGGGCAGCGCTGGCTACACTCGGCGATTACAAGTAATCGCGCTCGTTAGTCGGGCTTTGCCCAACCTCCCTTGCAGCCACATCTGGCCATACCGCGCATCGCTGCGCAGATACACCGGCTATTCATTTGTCTCTATCATTATACCGCGTGCCGCGCCATCCGTCAATTCGTTTTCCGGCTTTTTCTCAACAAGCCTGCCAGAGGCAATCGGAATTCAAGGCGCGCCGCAAAGCGCCGCGACATTTCCCTTGCGCCCTGGCTTCAAAGCTGCTATAATTGTATCAAATTCAACCGCAAAGGAAGAAACGGCCATGAAACAGCAGGTTTTCAACCCCTATCTGCCCTCCTGGGAGTACATCCCCGACGGCGAGCCCCGCGTGTTTGACGGGCGGCTTTACATCTACGGCAGCCACGACTGCTTCAACGGCGATGTGTACTGCCAGAACGATTACGTCTGCTGGTCTGCGCCGGAAGACGACCTTTCCGACTGGCGCTATGAGGGCGTGATCTTCCGCAAGGAGCAGGATCCCCGCAACCCCGACGGCGCCCATGCCCTGTGGGCCCCTGACGTGTGCCAGGGCAACGACGGCAAGTACTACCTGTACTACTGCCTGGACTTCCTCAAGGAGATCGGCGTGGCGGTGGCGGATACCCCCGTGGGCCCCTTTGAGTTCCTGGACTTCGTTCGCTATCCCAACGGCGATATCCTGGGCGCGCGCCCGGATGAGATCCGCCAGTTTGACCCCGGCATCTTCATCGATGACGACAAGCGCATCTACCTCTTCTCCGGCAACAGCCCCCGTTACAAGACCTGGCCCGTGGACAAGGACAGCCTCAAGATGGAGCTGGAGCAGGACATGATCACCGTCAAGGACGGCCCCTATCACAACCTGCCCATCATCAACGACGCCGACGGCACCGAGTATGAGGCGCACCCCTTCTTCGAGGCCAGCTCCATCCGCAAGATCAACGGCAAGTACTACTTCATCTACTCCTCCTGCTGGATGCACGAGCTGTGCTGGGCCGTGGCGGACAGCCCCCTGGGGGATTACCACTACGGCGGCGTGCTGGTGTCCAACGCGGATATCGGCGTGAGCGGCAACACCGAAGCCCTCAACTACCGCGGCAATACCCACGGCTCCGTTGCTCTGGTGAATGGCAAGTGGTACGTCTTCTACCACCGCCAGACTAACCGTCACTTCTTCTCCCGCCAGGCCTGCGCGGAGGAGGTACACTTCGACGGCGAGCGCTTCCATCAGGCGGAGATCACCTCCTGCGGCCTGAACGGCGGCCCCTTGGCGGACGAGGGCACCTACGAAGCCCGCATCGCCTGCCACCTCTACTCCAAGAACGGCACCTGCGAGAGCCTCCCCGACCAGCAGGACGCCAGCCATCCCGCCTTCACCCAGGAGGGCGTGGACCGCATGGATAATCCCAACCAGTACATCAACAACATGGTGGACGGCGCCACCGCCGGCTACCGCTACTTCGACTTCAAGACGGCCAAGACCATCTCTGTGGAGACCCGCGGCACGGCCAACGGCGCCTTCGTGGTGCGGGACGGCCGCCAGGGCAATGTGGTAGCCCGCATTCCCGTCTCCCCCAGCGAGACCTGGACGACCTTCTCCGCCCCGCTGACCATCGAAAGCGGCAAGAAACCCCTGTACTTCACCTATGAAGGCGAGGGCGCGGCGGACTTCTTCCACTTCAGCTTCTCCTAAAACATGCACATGAAAATCCCCCGGAGCCAGCGCGGTTCCGGGGGATCGTTTTGTTTTGGGATAGCCTGTTACGCCTTGAGGGCCAGCAGCTCCTCGCGGCGGGAGGTCAGGTAGCCCTGGGAACGGGCGATGCCCATCTCGAAGTTGCGGTAGTTCCACAATTCGATGTACTCGGGCAGGATCTTGTCGATCAGCGCAACCAACTCGTCCACCTTATCCACGGATTCCTGCGGGTGCAGCTTCACCTTGCAGACCTCGCTGCCCAGCTCGATCATCCAGGCTGTCACGCGGATCTCCCGCTTGAGGCGCTCGTCAAAGTGGACCTTCTCGATATCCGCCATAACCTTGCGGACATATTCCGTCACGTTGTCAAAGTAGAAATCATCGCCGCTGTCCTTCATGTCGAAGAGATGGGCGTAGCGTGTCTCGTTCAGCGGGAGGGTCAGCTGCTTGGCGGACATGGTGCACACATGCAGGCGCTCCGGCTCCAACAGGTAGTAGTTGGCCATGCGGTACATCAGCCGGGAGACCTTCGCGCCGCCGAAGAAGTAGTCATCGGTGAAGTCCTCCGCCGCGCGGATGAACTCAGCCTTGAAGGATTCGCCGTCCTGCTGCTTGCCTGGATTCCAGCCGTACTGGCCGCCCAGGGCGATGGGCTGCATGCTCCAGCACCACTGCTGATAATGGCCGCCATCGCCCCAGTCGGTAACGAGGTAGCCCTCCGCGCCGTACTCCACCGCCAACTCCGCGCAGGTGCGCAGGTTGAAGGTGGTCACGTCCATGCGGCTGGTGAGGCTGCCGTGGGTGTTGACCGACGGGCAGACGTAGTAGCGCACACCGGCGTCGCGATAGGCGATGCAATGGGCCGTCATCCGCTGGGACTGGATCAGCTCATAACCCCACTCCAGGGCGATGGCGTCCTTGGGCACCATGTGGTAGCTATGCGGATAGTTGTAGATCATATCCGCCCAGAACATGATTTTCTTGCCGTAGTTCTCCTTGATGTGGTCGTTGAGCTTGTTCAGCCACTCCATGAAGACCACGTCCTTGCCCTTCTGCTTGCAGTACTCCTCGATCTGGTAGCGGCCCAGGCCATAGGCTTCGTCCAGGCCGATGTTGACGTACTCGGAATCAAAATAGGGCAGCAGGGACTTGTACAGGTTGCAGACAAACTCGAAGCTCTCCGGCAGGAGGGGATTCAGCGTGGAGGGCACCTCGTCCTCGTGCTCAAACAGGCCCAGGTGGTGGAAATCGGGCTTGCGCAGCCAGGTGTACATGTGGCCGAAGGAGTTCTGGTTGGGCACCAGGTCAATGAAGCGAGCCTTGCAGTAGGCGTCCAGCTCGACGATGTCCTCGGGGGTCAGGCAGTCGAAATCTGCCGTCTCCTTGGGGTAGGCGGCGTACTTGAAGCAGTCGCCCTCCATGTACAGCTGGAACTCGTTGTACTTCAGCGCCGCAATGAAGTCGATCATCATCTTGATGGTCGCCACCCGGGGCTTCTTGCCGCGGCTGATGTCGATCATGTAGCCACGGCGGGGCAGGGCTGGCTTGTCCTTGATGACGCAGCAGGGCAATGCACCCTTCTCCTGGCGGATCATCTGCTGCAGGGTGGTCGCCGCGCGGAAGAGGCCCTCGTCGCAGGCGGAGGCGATCTCAACGCCCGCATCAGTGACGGTCAGGCGGTATTCTTCCTTGGCCAGCAGGGGCTCGGTGATCAGCGTGACGCCGGGCACGCCCGCCTTGATGCAGGCATAAAAGCCGGGCAGGTCCTTCTCCGCCAGGGCAGCAGGCAGCTGGTAGGTGCCTTCAAGCAGCTCCAGGGACTGGGGCTGGGGGAAAATCATCATAAGCGTTTCCTCCTATGTAGGTTCAGCGGGCCAGGTAGATGCTGACTTCCTTCTCGCCGGTGAAGGCACGCAGGCCTTCCGGTTCGAAAGCCAGGGGCACATTCTTCTCCTCGCCGGGCTGGATGATGCAGTCGATGCTGACCCATTCCTCGCCGCGGCGGGCGTCGATGCGGGTGACGGCCTCCTCCAGCGGGTTGTGCACGTCGATGCCGCCATCCGCCAGGAACGCCAGCACCGTCGCGCCCTCCCGGAAGAGGCACACGCCGGCCACGGGCACGTCCTGCAGGGCCGCGATGTCTGCCTGCAGCGTCTCGCCGGTGCCGCCCTCGTAGGCATGCACGCCCACGATGGTCTGCATGCCGCGCTTCATGGTGCCCAGGGCCACGTCGCGCACCCAGGCGCCGTCCTTGCCGTAGGCCTGGGAGTAGGCCATGGGCAGCGCGTAGTCGTAGAGCTTGGCGGCGTCCTCATAGTTCTGGCCGTAATGCACGTCAGAGAAGGCGATGTCATCGTAAGCGCCCTCGGGCATCAATGCAGCGGAGAGGATGATGTCCGGCTTTGTCTCCCGGGCGACACTGGTCAGTGTGGTGGCGAAGTGCACGACGTCCTTACGGCGGACACGAGCCAGGGCATGGACGCTCTCATCCCCCTGACGGTAGGCCTCGAAGAAGTTTTCCGGGCCCTCCTCGTCCCGGAAGGCGCGGTCCATCATGGCGCGCAGGTGGTTGAGGTCAGCGCCCTCGGCGGCATAGCGGGCCTGATCCTCCTCCGACCAGCCGTAAACCAGGTGGTTGTAGCGGATATAATCCAGATGCAAGCCGTCGACGGGGTAATTGCTGCACAGCTCGCGGGTCACGTCCGCCATGTAGGCGATGTACTCTTCGTCCACCAGGGAAATCAGCCCCTGATTGCGGCCCTTGATGTAGTGATAGCGGCCGCTTTCGGGGTGCTTGTCTTTATAGCTCGCATCGCTGGCAGAGGTGAACCAGGCATGCACGCGGATTTGGGCCTTGTGCGCCGCTTCCAGCAGCTCGCCCAGCAGATCGCGCTCGCAGTCCATGGGGGCCAGTTCGCTGCGGTAGCTCACCGTGCCCGCCATGCCCTTGGTGAGGAAGTAGATGTCCGTCACGCCGGCCCTTTTGCAGCGGGAGACAACCGCCTCCGCGCCGTCAACGCGCACCGACTTGGGCCACATCCATACGCCGAAGATCGCCATGGGCATCCTCCTTAAATCACGCCGTTCTGCTTGTCCAAGCGGTAGTTGCGCACGTAGAGCGCCAGGTCAACAGAGACCATCAGCAGGTTCAGCACATAGAAGAACAGCACATACCACTTGAAGTTGCCGCCCACCAGCTTGCCGATAATGCCGAAGACATAGCCGGTGATGATCAGCAGCAGGAAAGGCAGACTCTTGCCCTTCGTGGTGCGGGCACGGTAGGACTTGATGACGTTCATCGGCCAGGAAAAGCCGAAGCAGACGATCATGATGATCTCGAAAATCTCAGCAATCATGGGGATGTATCTCCTTTATTCAGCCTTTTCAAAGAGGAAGAAGGGGCGCTCGAAGCAGTCCTCCTCGATCTCGCAGAAGTCAGCGTAGGCGTCGGTACCGTCCAGGCGCACCTTGCCGATGCGGCCCGGCCGGTCAAAGCGGTCGCTGCCCAGCTTGTACATGGGATCCCATACCTTGACCTCGGTGCCCTTGGCCTCAGCCAGCACGATGTAGTGGCCGGAATCGGAGAACACGCCGATATGCTCCGGGCGGTCGCCGTAGGTGTTGGCGATCACCATGCCGCAGCCCTCCTGCAGGAAGCGCAGGGCCTCCTGGCCATCCTCGGTGACGGTGAGCTTCATGCCAAAGTGCTCCGCCACCACAGGGGCGTAAATGTACAGATTGGTGCCATAACCCTCGCGTGCACCGCAGGCCTTGGCCTCCTTGGCAGCCACCTCCGGAGGATAGGGCACATCCAGCATGTTCTCCACCAGCATGGAGGCGGAGCACACACCGCAGCCGTTGTTGGCCAGGTTGCCGTTCACTGCGCCCACCGGGGAGGGATAGGGCACATGTTCATAATCCAGCTGACAGTAGAAAGATTTCATATTATTCCTCCTTGGTGGGGATAACCATGCCGTCGATGCCGCCCATGTTGTCCAGAACAAACTGGACGAACACCTTCACGCCGGTCTGCAGGGCATCCTCGTCGATGTCCCAGTCCTTGGTGTGAGCAGGGTAGCAGGCGTTCTTGGCTTCGTTGCGCATGCCCAGGCCGAAAAGTAGGCCCGGCTTTTCCTTCTCGTAGTAGGCGAAATCCTCCGCGCCGGGGCTGGTAGGCAGCAGGATGACCCTCTCCCGGCCCACGACCTTGCGGGCGGATGCAGTGAAGGCCTCGTACAGCGCGGGATCATTGTGGGCGCTGGGCAGGGGCTCGCCGGACCAGGAGACATTCCAGGTGACACGGGATTCCTCCGCGACGGACTGCACCAGCTTCGTCAGCCGTTCACGGGCCCAGTTCATGGTCTTGTCCTTCAGGCAGCGCAAAGAGCCCTCCATCACGCACTTATCCGCGTTGGTGGACACGGTGCTGCCGGCGTTCATGGTGGTGACGCTCATCACGCAGGTATCGAAGGGATCCACCTCGCGGCTGATCATCAGCTGGATGCCGTTGTAGATCTTCACGCCGGCTGCCAGGGCGTCAATGCCCACATGGGGCGTGGCCACGTGGACGCTGCGGCCGCCCAGCTCCACCTTGAAGGCCACAGAGGAGCAGTTGGTCGTCGCCGGGTTGGAGGAGATGACATGCACGCCGTCCACACAGTTGACGTGGCACATGATGATGCAGTCGATATCCTGCATGACGCCGTGCTCGCACATGGTGCGGGCGCCGCTGGGACGGCCCTCCTCGCAGGGCTGGAAGAGCAGCTTCACCCGGCAGGTCAGCTGATCGCGGATAGCATGGAGCGCCTTGGCCGCACCGATGAGCATCGCCGTGTGGGCGTCGTGGCCGCAGGCGTGCATGATGCCGTCATGCTTGGAGCGGTACTCCTTGTCATGGTTATTTTCCAGGATGGGAAGAGCATCCATGTCTGCGCGAATGCCGATGGTGAAGCGGTCAATCTCCGGGTTGATGGTAGCCACGATGGTGTTGGGGCCATACTTATCCGCCACAAAGTCAATGCCGGCCTTGGTCAGCTCCTCCTTGACCAGAGCAGCGGTCAGGGGAAGGTCCCACCTGAGCTCGGGATACATGTGCAGCTGGCGGCGGATACGCACCAGTTCCTCCTGATTGATAGGGGCGACGGTATAATCCATGGAATCGCCTTCTTTCGCGATGATTTGCAGATATTGCGCCGCGTCCAGGTCATGCCCCATAGCGGCGATGAAGAAAGGGGCGGAGGCATCAACCTCCGCCCCGAAAGGGTTTGTTACATAGGATTGAGTATCAGGCGAGAATTACTTGCCCAGGTACTCGTCCAGCTGACGCTGGGCTTCCTTCTGGATCTCGTAGATGCCAGCGGCTTCCAGTTCAGCCTTGATCTCGGGCAGCTTGGCGTCGATATCCAGGGTGCCGGTCAGCATCTCAGCGTTATACTTCGCCATAACAGCGGAGCAGGCAGCGCACTCGGCTTCAACATTGGTCTTGTCGAAGGTGTAGGTGCCCAGGGTGGAAACCAGAGCCTTCTCGTAGCCCTTGAAGATCTCGTTCCAGTCATAGATGGCGTCGGAGGTCACGGAAGCGTTCACGACGGAACCGGTGACGAAGCCGTCCATGGACCAGTTGTCGTTACCCTGCTGGGTACGCTCAACGGCCTTCACGCCATTAACGTCAACGTAGTTGAAGTGGGTGCCTTCCACGCCGAAACGCAGGATGTCGCGGAAGGTACGGTCGGTGTTCAGCAGCTCCAGGTACTTCAGGCAAGCGATGGCCTGCTTCTCAGTAGCAGCAGCGTTGATGGCGTTCATAGCGCCGCGCATGGTGGCGGTGGACATAAAGGGACCGGCGTAGCAGACACCCTGGACTTCCATGTCGCCCCAAGAGGTGTGGCCAACGTAGTAGCCCGGCCAAGCAGAACCGGAACGGATGGTGCGGACTTCCTTACCCTGGGACTCAACGGTAGCGGCGTCGGGGTTGATGTAGCCCAGCTCGTACCACTTGTGCAGCAGCTGGTAGCGCTCCATCAGCACTTCATCCTCCCAGAAGGGGATGATCTTGTTTTCACGCTCGGTGCCGGCCAGGTGATAGGGAGAGCACAGGTAGGAACCAGCGATCCACTGGGCGGAGTTGGTCATGCCGGTCAGGCCGCCCTTGCCCATCGCCATGGGATAGTCGTTGTAGGTCTCCTTGTAAGCCTTCAGCATGGGCTCCAGGTCGCGGAACTCGATGTACTCAGGCAGGGTGAAGCCCATCGCCTCGTAGCGTTCCTTGTCCATGCGGAGGAACTGCTGGGAAGCCATGTCCTTCAGGGTGGGCACAGCGTAGATTTTGCCGTTCAGGGAGCCGGCAACGTCCCAGTACTTCTGATCGATGCAGGAGTACAGGGCAGGGGTTTCCTTCTTCACCAGCTCGGTGATGTCGTAGAAGTTGCCATTGAGGGCGTTCGTGCCAAAGTCATTGGCCCAATCGCAGGTGAAGGTCATGTCGTAGTATTCGCCGACCTGCATGTCGCGTTCAAAAGCGTCATCGCCCTTGAACAGCAGTTCAACAACAACGCCGATCTTCTCAGCGGAGTACTTGTTGGCAGCTTCGACAACCAGCTGGGTGTCGATGGGCGCATCGGAACCATAGACCCACCAGACGATCTTAGTGGCACCATCGGCAGGCTCCTGCTTCTTGCCCGTAACAGCAATCAGCACACCAGCTACGATGGCAGCTACCAAGACAACAGCAACCAGGATAATCCAAAGCTTTTTCTTCATATGGGGTACCTCCTTTAACGTATCAACTAAGCGGCTCAAGGCCGTTTGTTGCGGTGAAAATGTGCCTTACCCCTTGACTGCGCCGATGGTCAGACCGCCGACGAAGTAACGCTGGAAGAAGGGGTAGGAGCAGGCAATGGGGATGACGACCACCATAACGATGGCCATGCGCATGGTTTCCGTGGGGAGCTTGGCGATGGTTTCCTCGGAGAAGTACTCCTCATTTCGTGCCATGAAGGAGATGTTGTTCTCGATGGAAATCAGTACGTACTGCAGGGGATAGAGCTCACGGTGGTTGGAATCCAGGTAGAGCATGGCGCCGTACCAGGCATTCCAGTAGTTGAAGGTGAAGAACAAGCCAATGGTAGCGATGACGGGCAGCGCCAGGGGCAGCACCAGCTGGACAAAGATACGCAGCTGGCTCGCGCCGTCAATCTTGCCGGATTCAATGATGGAATCCGGAATGGTGGTCTGGAAGAAGGTGCGCATGATCACCACATAGAATGTGGAGCAGGCGCCGGGCAGGATCAGTGCCAGGTAGGTGTTCTTGAGGCCGTAGATCTGGGTGTTGACCATGTAGCTGGCCAGCAGGCCGCCGGAGAAGAACATGGGGCAGAGGATCATCAGCGTGTACAGGCCCTTCAACCGGTAGTTGGGACGGGACAGGGTATAGCCCAGCGTAGAGGTCAGGATCAGACCCAGTATCGTACCGCAGATGGTGATGCCGATGGAGTTGAGGAAGGCGCGGCCGATGTAGTCCTTGGACTGCCACAGGTACTCGTAGGAACCCAGGGAGAACTCCATCGGGAAAAAGCTGTAGCCCTTCTGGGCGATGGAAGCTTCCGAAGAGATGGAAATGATCAGGACGAAAAGCACCGGGATAAAGGTGATCAACGCCAGCAGGATAAACAGGGACGAAAACGCGACGTTGGTCAGGGGCTTGAGCTGATTGAATCGGGCCAAGCCGTCACCGGTAACGCGCATGGTCGGCTTTTCAGCGGGGGTGGACACGATGTTTCCTCCTTTCCTTTTTTCCGCAGAGCGATCAGAACAGACCGCTGTCCGGATCGATCTTCTTGACCACCAGATTGGCAGCGATCAGCAGAATACAACCCAGCGTGTTCTGCAGCAGCGACGCTGCGGCGGAATAATTGTAGTTGTTGGACTGCATCAGTGCCTTGTAGACGTACACGTCCAGGGTCTGGGTCACATCGATCAGGGAATTGGAGTCACGGGTCACCTGGAAGAACAAGCCGAAGTCCGTGGAGAAGATACTGCCCACGTTGAGGATGAACATGATGGAAATGACCGGGCGCAGCAGAGGGAGGGTAATGCCCTTGCACTGCTGCCACTTGGTCGCGCCATCGATGACCGCACTTTCGTAGAGGCTCTGGTCAATGCCGGTGATGGTGGCCATGTACACGACCATGGAGTAGCCAAAGGTCTTCCAGGTATTCATGAACACCAGGATGAAGGGCCAATACTTCTTGTCCTGGTACCACATGATCCTCTCGCCGCCCATGGAGGTGATGATGCCGTTCAGCAAGCCCTTGTCCGTAGAGAGGAAGGCATACACGAAGTAGCTGATGACGACCCAGGACAGGAAGTGGGGCAGGAACACCGCCGTCTGGCAGACCTTGGCCAGCCTGCGGGAGCGCAGCTGGGTGATCATGATCGCCAGGGCCACCGGCAGCGTCACGCCGATGCAGATGAAGATGATGTTGTACCCCAGTGTGTTGCGGAAGATATTCCAGATATCCGGCGACTTGAAGAGGAACTTGAAGTTCTTCAGGCCCACCCACTTGGAGTGCACGAACAGGCTGTAAATGAAGCCCTTGCCCGGCTTGTACTTATAATTCTTGAACGCGAAGACAATACCGAACAGCGGGATATAGCTGAACGCGATGAACCATGCAACCGTGGGCAGGGAAAGGAGCGTCAGTTCAAAGTCATCCCAGGTGAAGCGGCGGCGCTTCTTTTTGCGGATGGGCGCTTCGCCCTTGATGGAAACCGTATCCACCGCGGGTTTCTGAAGAAGAGGAATCCGGGCCATTCTTTTCCCACCTTTGCTATAAATGTATACAAAAACAAGGCTGGTGAGAGCCTGGGGAATACCAACGAGCGTTTGATGGATACAGTATAACACGGCTTTTCTGTTTTTACAAGGTATTTTAAAAATGTTTATGTATTTTCTTTGTCCAGGCAGGAGCAAGGGGGAATGCCGTCGAAAGGTATAAGCAGAATGAATTATGTATGTTCTTTGACGTGCTCCATGCACGTCTTTCGCGCATTCCATACATACGCAATGATGGTACAGTGTATGCATTCTTTCCCATTCCTGCACAAAGGAGGCGGCTTGTTTGCCTAAGAAAATACTGATCGGTATCGACGGAGGCGGCACCCATTCCACCGCCGTGGCCGCATATCCTGACGGGCGCATTGCCGCAGTGACCGGGGGCGGCGGCATGAACTTCCACAATATTGGGACGCCTGCCGTGCGCAGCCACCTGGAAGCCATCGTGGACGAGCTATGCCGGCAGACCGGCTGCGAGGCAGCGGAGGTCTGCGTGGGCATGTCCGCCCTGGACGCCCCGGCGGATGAAGCCACCACCGCCCTCTTTACCGGCATGATGACCGCCGAGCAACTGGACCTGCAGTCCGACGCCTATATCGCCCTAATGGGCTTCACCCTGGGCAAACCCGGCGTGATCGTCATCTGCGGTACCGGCTCGATGCTGCTGATGCTGGACGGCGAGGGCCGTCAACAGGCCGCCGGCGGCTGGGGCTACCTGCTGGGGGACGCCGGCAGCGGCTACACCCTGGCAAGAGAAGGCATCCTGACGGTGATCGACGCAGTGGAAGAAGTGGGCCCTGCCACGCCCCTGACGGGGGACGCCCTTGCCTACTTCGGCGCGGATACGCCCCGCGGCCTCATTGACCGCATCTATGCCCCGGAGGCCACCACCGCCTGGATCGCCGGCTTTGCCCGCCATGTGCTCACCCGCGCCCACGAGGGTGAAGCGACTGCCCGTGCCATCCTGCAAAGGAACATGGAGCGCCTGGCCCGCAGCGCTGCCCAGCTGATCACCGCCGCACCGGAAGCGGCCCGCGTGGGCCTGTACGGCGGCATCTTCGGCCACAGCGAGCTGGCCCGGGAGTTCTTCACAGCATCCCTGGAGCGCTTCTCCCCCGGCGCAGAGGTCTGCACCCTGGACTATCCGCCGGAGCTGGGCGCGCTGATCCATCTCTTCCGTAAGCGCGGCATCCTCACCGAGGAAGCTCTTGCCAACATGAAATCCACCTATAAGGAGTATTGCAAATGAGCGCCATCAACACCTATTTTGACAACCTGTCCGCCCTGATCACCCGCGCGCTGGAAACCCAGCACGAAGGCATGGAGGAGGCCGCCCGCCATATCGCTGACTGCTTCCGGGAGGGCGGCATGCTCTACACCTTCGGCACGGGCCACGGCCACCTGCTGGCGCTGGAGATCTTCTACCGGGCCGGCGGCATGGCCCGGGTCTGCCCCATCCTGGATGAAAAGCTGATGCTGCACATCTCCGCCGCCAAGTCCACCCTGGAGGAGCGCGACGAGGGCTGGCTGCCCATCCTGCTGGAGAAGTACCCCATCAAGGCCGGCGATGTGCTGATCTCCATCTCCAACTCCGGGCGCAACGCCGTGCCGGTGCTTTTGGCCAAGGCCGCCCGCGAGCGCGGCGCCTATGTCATCGCCCTGACCTCCCTGCAGCATACCACCCAGGTCACCTCCCGCAACAGCCTGAATCTGCGCCTGTTTGAGACTGCGGATCTGGTGCTGGACAACGGCGGCGTGCTGGGCGACGCCTCCTACCAGGCGGCGGACGGCGCAATGGTCGGCCCCACCTCCACCTCCGTGGGCGCGGCAATCCTGCAGGCCATCGTCTGCCGGGTGAAGGAGCTCTCCCTGCAGGAGGGCTTCGAGGCGGACTTCTTCAAGTCCTCCAACGTGGACGGCGGCGACGAGTGGAACGACAAGCTTATCGCCAAATACGCCGATTCCATCCCCGGACTGTACTAAGAGTGCGTTTCTGAAATGCACTCTGGCGAATTCAGAAACGCACTCACAAGGAGGCGCATCTTATGCGTGCCGGATTTGGCAAATGGGAACTCACCCCGCCCATGGGCATTGAATTAGCGGGCTATGGCTACTATCTGGGCCGCTGCGCGCTGAGCGTCCGCGACCCCCTCTATGCCCGCGCGGTCATCATCGAGCAGGATGGCGCACGCCAGCTCATCATCTCCTGCGATCTGCTGGGCCTGAGCAAAGCCGTGTGCGCAGAGGTCTTCCGCCATGCCGAGAGCTACGGCATCCCGGCAAAACGGGTCATCATCGTCAGCATCCACACCCACACCGGGCCCTGCATCAAGTACCACGAGGGCTGCGGCTACACCGATGACGCATACGTCGCCACCGTGGGCGGGCTGATCTGCCGCGCAGTGGACGAGGCCGCCGCCGACCTGGCGGAGGTCACCGAGCTGCATGAAGCCTACGCCCCCTTTGAGGGCGATCACATCTACAACCGCACCGTGGCGGACGGCCCGGTGGACCGCTTTGTGCGCGGCTTCACCCTGACCCGTCAGGGCAAGGCGCCCATCGCCATGGTGAACGCAGCCTGCCACGGCGTGTTCCGCGGGCGGGTGACGGCGGTTTCCGCCGACTTTGCGGGCGAAGTCAACCGGCTGATGGAGGAGCAGGGCTACCGCTGTATCTACCTCAACGGCCTGTGCGGCGACATCGATCCATGGAAGCCCACCGACGCACGCCTGTGCGAGTTCGCACAGATCGTGGTGAACGCCTTCCACCAGCAGTCCCGTCCCCTGCTCCCAACCATGGAGGGCGGCGAGCTGCCCTTCACACTGAGCCTGACCTCCGTCACCGAGGAGGAGATCCGCGGTGCGGCCGCCCATGCGGTGGAGATCGCCGGCGGCGCAGACAAGCCCGCTGCCCGCGTGGCCCTCACCTGGGAAAAGGAAATGGTGGAAAAGCTCGCCGACCTGCGCGACACCGAGGACATCACCAGCAAGTATCTGCTGCTGGGCGGCGTGCCGGTGGTGGCCTTCCCCTTTGAGGGCTTCACCAAGATCGGACAGGAGGTTCGCGATATCCTGGGCCGCCCCGACGCGCTGATGCTGGGCTGCGGCGAGGAGCTGCTGGGTTACCTCCCCACCCGTGACGACATTGCCCGCGAGGCCTACGCGGCGCTGGAATCCACCTTCCTGTACAAGCGGCTGCCCGTCGTGCCCGGCGAAGCGGAGCGCCTGGGCGAGGAGACCGGCCGCCATCTCCGGGAGATTCTCCAATGAAGTCACTTGCGCTCTCTTCCATCCGCAAGCAAAACCTCTCCAAGGTACTGGACCTGCTGACCTTTTCCCCTGCACTGACCCGCCAGGACCTGGCTGACGCCACCGCCTTAAGCCAGATGACGGTCACCAACCTGGTGGAGCTGCTCAAGAAGCAGGGCGTGCTCCGCTTGACGCCCATGCAGCGTGATGAGGGAAGCCGCCATCCTCAGGGCCGCAAGGCGGATGCCATCTCCCTGTCCGGCGAAGAAAAGGCCTGGCTGATCGTGAATATCTCCAGCCGCCAGTTCAGCATGTGGCTGCTGGGCTTTGACCTGGCGCCGCTGCTGGAGCTCCATGACGATCAGCAGGGCGAATACCTCCCCCGGCTGGAAAGCTTCCTGCAGGAGAGCCGCCCGAAGGTGCTGTCCGCCCTTCAAAGCCGGGAGCTGCTGGGCGTGGCCATCGTCACCCCCGGCCCCTACGAGATCAGCAGCGACACGGTGAACAACCAGCGCCTCCCCCAGCTCAACGGCGTGCGGGTGAAGGAGCTGTTCCGCCGCTGCCTTGGCCCCTATGAATACTATGTGGACGAGGACGTCAAGTTTGCCGTGCGCGCCTTCTCCGACCTGATCGTTTTGAACCAGTGCGAGGTACTCTACTACCTCTATATTGGCGAGGGCGTGGGCGGTGCGGCGGTGCATGGCGGCAACATGCTGCGCGGCCTCAACGCCACCGCAGGCGACGCGGGTCACCTCACCGGACGGGCATGCAGCACCTTCGAGAGCCGCCTGAGCACCGAGGCCTTCCTGCGCCAGCTGGATGTGCCCCTTCCCGTCTCGGCGGAAAAGCTGCCTGCCCTCCTGGAGCAGCTCGCCCGGGAGCATCCCCAGCGCTACACCGCTGCGCTGGACGCCATGGCCGCCGTCACCGCGGAGATGCTCCACGGTGTGCTGTGGCTGCTCGACCCCACCCACATCATCGTGGACTGCGTCTATGCCCGCCCTGTCGGAGACGCATTCGTACAGGCGGTGGAAGGCCACTTGAGCCGTCTTTTCCAGGGCGAAACCCGCCTGCTGCCCCAGCTGATCCCCTGCGAGCCCGGCGTGAGCAGCGTGCTGCGCGGCGCAGTGAGCGTCCTTCAGCGGGCCTGGCTGGAACGGCTGCTGATGTAAACAAGAAGCACCCCCGGAACATCGCGTTTCCGGGGGATTTCTCTGTATATGCAGCTTCTCAGTCCTGGCGCAGCAGCGCGCAGGCCGCATCCAGGATCTCCCTGCAGCCGCCGCCCTGGGCGAAGTCAGGATGTCCGCCGCCCTTGCCGCCCAGAGGACGTGCGCTGTCCCTGAGGAGACTGCCCATGTTCACATCCACATCCGCCGCACGGCCGAAGACGTAGATGGCCTGGTCGCCGTTCATCGCGCCCAGCAGGGCAATCACGCCGGGCGTTCCGATCAGCTCGGAGGCCAGGTCGCGCAGGCCGCCCGCATCTGCGTCCACAAAGCGGGCGACGAGCTTCGCGCCGCCGGGGAGGATTTCCGCCTCCTGCAGGAAGCGCCCGCCCTGAGCCAGCAGCTGCTCCTTCTTCAGGCGGACGAGCTCAAATTCCGCCGCGCGAAGCTTTTCCTGCAGGGTGGCTACGGCAGCAGGCAGGTTCTCCACGCCGGTGGAGAGCTGGGCTGCCGCCTGATGGGCTGCCTCACTCACACGAACGTAATCCGACAGCGCCCGCTGGCCCGCCAGGAAGGTCACGCGCATCTTGCCCCGCGCCGGGGCCACGGAGAGGATCTTCACCAAGCCCAGCTGCCCTGCGGTGGACGGGTGGGTGCCGCCGCAGGCCACCATCTCGTCTGTGCCGATGGCGACGATGCGCACATGCTCCGTCACCGTGGGCTCCTTGCGCAGGGGGAGCGAAGCCAGCTCCGCCGCTTCCGGAAACCAGCAGCGAATAGGTACATCCCGCTGGATACGCTCATTGACGTCCGCCTCCATGCGGCGGACGTCTTCCTCGGAAATGCGGGTCACGCCCTCGGGCATGGCCACGTCAATGGTGGACACATCGCCGCTGATGTGCAGCCCGATGGTCACGCCGCCCATGTGGCGATGCAGGGCGCTGGCGATCATGTGGTCACCGGCGTGCTGCTGCATGTGGTCGAATCGGCGGGGCCAGTCGATCACGCCATGGACGGACGTACCCACGGTCAGCGGAGCGTCCACCGTATGCCAGACCTCGCCGTCTGTGACGTTCACGTCCGTCACCCTTGCACCGCCCAGGACGCCGGTGTCGTAGGGCTGTCCGCCGGAGGTGGGGTAAAAGGCGCTGCGGTCCAGCAGCACATCAAAGGCGCTGCCGTTCTCCCGGCAATCCAGCACCGTCGCGTCAAATTCGGTCAGATATGCATTGTCATAATAGAGGCGGTCGGTCATATCGTCATCCTCCGCAGGGGCGGCAAGCGCCCGATATTGCTTCCCTCCCATTATAGCGCAAGATTGTCCTTTTTTCAAACTTTATGCCGCAATCTATCCCTTCTGTTGACGGAGGGCCGAATAACTGCTATACTTTATCCAAATAAACCGTTTGAGAGGAGCATCCCCCATGACCAAGACTGTGCAGGATATCATCTGCCTGATCAAGGAGAACGGCATCAAGATGGTGGACTTCAAGATGGTGGACATCAACGGTCAGTTCCGCCATGTCACCATCCCGGCAGAAAACTTCACCGAGGATACTATGAAGAGCGGCATCGGCTTTGACGCCTCCAACTATGGCTACGCCGTGGTGGAAAAGAGCGACATGGTGTTCATCCCCGACCCCGACACGGCGCTGATCGATCCCTTCTGCTCGATTCCGACCCTGTCCATGACCGGTAACGCCATGATCATCGACAATCCCGACAACCGTCCGCTGAAGCAGTACCCCCGCAACATCGTGCAGGCAGCGGAGAAATACATGAAGGACTCCGGCATCGCCGATACCATGCTGATCCTGCCGGAGTTTGAGTTCTACCTCTTCGACCAGGTGGGCTGGGAGGTCGCACCCAACCAGATCACCGCCTTTGTGGACGCCAATCAGTCCTACTGGAACAGCATGACAGAAGGCAAAGGCGTGGTGGTGCCCAAGCAGAAGAACTACCACATCGCCAAGCCCTTCGACGCCTCCTTCGAGTGCCGGAGCGAGATGTGCATGCATATGAAGGAAGCGGGCATCGAGATCAACTACCATCACCCCGAGGTAGCCGCCTCCGGCCAGTTTGAGATCGAGCCCCAGCTGGGCGTGATGTCCAAGATGGCGGACGCCACGATGATGATCAAGTACATCATCCACAACACCGCGCTGAAGTACGGCAAATCCGCCACCTTCATGCCCAAGCCCATCTACGGCGAGGCCGGCAGCGGCATGCACGTGCATATGCTGCTCCTCAAGGACGGCCAGCCCGTTTTCTCCGATGACAACGGCTATGCTCACCTGAGCAGGGAAGCCCACTGGTTCATGGGCGGTCTGCTCAAGCACATTGCCTCCCTGTGCGCACTGACCAATCCCAGCACCAACTCCTTCAAACGCCTGGTGCCCGGCTTTGAGGCGCCTGTCACCGTGGGCTATGCGACCTCCAACCGCAGCGCGGTCATCCGCATCCCCGCCTACGCCAAGTCTCCGGAGAAGCGCCGCTTCGAGCTGCGCAATCCCGACGCCACCTGCAACCCCTACTTCTGCTACGCCGCCATCCTCATGGCCGGTCTGGACGGCATCAAGAACCAGATCGATCCCCATGAGAACGGCTGGGGCCCCTATGACATGAACCTCTACACCCTGCCCGAAGAGGAGAAGGCCAAGCTCAAGGGCCTGCCCACCTCTCTGGACGAGGCGCTCAACGCCCTGGAGGCCGACCATGACTACCTGACCGCCGGCGACGTCTTCCCCGAGGAGCTGATCGCCAACTTCATCAAGACCAAGCGCCAGGAATGCCGTCAGCTTGCCGCCATCCCCCACCCCGCCGAGTTCGACAAGTACTACAACCTGTGATGCCCACGCCCCGGAGGAATCCGGGGCTTTTTTTCTGCTTGCCTGCACCCGCCATACGCGGTATAATGGAGCTATTCCCCCTCAAGGAGGCTGCCATGACTGACATTTCCCGCCCGGACGGCTTTGTGTCCGTCACCGATGTGATCCCGGATGCGCTGCTGGACGTACGCTATTATTCCACCTACAACTTCGTCGGCGCCCGGGTGGATGGCTACGAGGCCCCCATCGTGCTGCTGACGCGCGAAGCCGCCGACGCGCTCGCCCTGGTCAACGCCGACATGCGCGCGCAGGGATTGCGCCTGATGATCTACGACGGCTACCGCCCCCAGCAGGCAGTAGATCATTTCGTGCGTTGGGCGGAAAACAAGGATGAATCCATGCGTGCCGCTTTCTATCCCGATGTGGACAAGGCGGATTTATTCGAGCGCGGCTTTATCGCGCGCCGTTCCGGGCACAGCAGGGGCAGCACCGTAGATCTGACGCTGCTGGACGAAAAGAGCGGAACACCCCTTGACATGGGCGGGCCCTTCGACTTCTTCGGGGAGCTGTCCCACCCGGATTATCCCGGCGTCACCCCGGAGCAGCACGAAAACCGCATGCTCCTGCGTCAGGCCATGCTGAACCGCGGCTTCAAACCGCTTTCCACCGAATGGTGGCACTTCACGCTGGTGAACGAGCCCTACCCGGATACCTATTTCGACTTCCCCGTGCGCTGATGCTATTTCCACCAGAAGGAGAATCCGCCATGGACAGCATGAAATACGCCATGAATATTTTCACCTCCTACGATCGTTTTATCAAGATGAAGATCAACCAGTGCAATAAAGCCCTCGCCAACGAAGATATAAACAAAGCAGCATATCATAGCGACAGCATCTGGCTGAAATTGTCCTATGGGCTATCCTTCATCGGAAAAATGATGCAGCGGATTCTGCATCCCGACAGCAGTGATATGGTTTCCTTCGATACATACAGCTATTACCACCAGCAATCATCCCACGCCAACTCCAGTCGCCTCTTTAGACAATATCTGGATAAAATGCGAGAACACATTGTCTATTACCAAGAAATCAGCGCTCTCATCAACACGCTTCGTGCCTATACGCAGGAACATGGCGCAGACTCATTTATGACCGCTTTCGTGGCAAATATGGACAACAATTCCTGTTTCCATATGTTGTTCAAGACCTGCGATGCCCTCAATATCCCCGTCGGAGAATATCGCTGCAAGTTTGATAACACGACCCCTACGAAGTCATCCCTCCACACCAACATCAAAATGACCGTCGAGCAATATACAAACGAGCTGAAATCATCTGCTCGCAAAAGGAGACCAACATGAGCATTCTGACCGTCGAACACCTGTCCCACGGCTTTGGCGACCGCGCCATTTTTGAGGACGTTTCTTTCCGCCTGTTGAAGGGCGAGCACATCGGCCTGGTAGGCGCCAACGGCGAGGGCAAGTCCACCTTCATGAGCATCGTCACCGGTAAATTGCAGCCCGATGACGGCAAGGTGGAATGGTCCCCCCGGGTGCGCGTGGGCTACCTCGATCAGCACGCGGTTTTGTCCCCCGGCATGACCATCCAGGATGTACTGCGTTCCGCCTTCGCTTGGCTGTTCGACCTGGAAGCGCGGATGAACGAAATCTGCGACAAGCTTGGCGAGGCGGACGAGGACCAGATGACCGCGTGGATGGATGAGCTGAGCGAGATCCAGGAGCTGCTGGACGCCCACGACTTCTACCTCATCGACGCCAAGGTGGAGGAGGTCGCCCGCGCCCTGGGCCTGATGAGTCTGGGCCTGGAGCACGATGTTTCCGACCTCAGCGGCGGCCAGCGCACCAAGGTGCTTCTGGCGAAGCTCCTGCTGGAGAAGCCGGACATCCTCCTGCTGGACGAGCCCACCAACTACCTGGACGAGGAGCACATCACCTGGCTGAAACGCTACCTGACCGAATACGAGAACGCCTTCGTCATGATCAGCCACGACATTCCCTTCCTCAACGACGTGGTCAACCTCATCTACCACATGGAAAACCGCAAGCTGACCCGCTACGTGGGCAACTACGACAAGTTCATGGAGGTTTACGAGGTGCAAAAAGCCCAGCTGGAGGCCGCCTACAAGCGCCAGCAGCAGGAAATCAGCGATTTGCAGGACTTCGTCAACCGCAACAAGGCCCGCGTCGCCACCCGTAACATGGCCATGTCCCGCCAGAAGAAGCTGGACAAGATGGAGCGCATCGAGCTCACCGCCGAGAAGCCCAAGCCGGAGTTCCGCTTCAAGCAGGGCCGCACCCCCGGCCGCTACATCTTCCAGACCCGCGATCTGGTGATCGGCTATGATTCTCCCCTTTCAAAGCCCCTGACGCTGAACATGGAGCGCGGCCAGAAGATTGCCCTGGTGGGCGCCAACGGCATCGGCAAGACCACGCTGCTGAGGAGCATCCTCGGCCTGACGCAGCCCATCTCCGGCGAGGTGGAGCTGGGCGACCACCTCGAAATCGGCTACTTTGAGCAGGAGGGCGACTACAACAATTCCACCACCTGCATCGAAGAGATCTGGAAGGAGTTCCCCAGCCTCAACCAGGCGGAGATCCGCGCGGCGCTGGCCAAATGCGGATTGACCACCAAGCACATCGAGAGCCAGGTGCGCGTCCTCTCCGGCGGCGAGCAGGCCAAGGTGCGCCTGTGCAAGCTCATCAACCGGGAGTCGAACATCCTCCTGCTGGACGAGCCCACCAACCACCTGGACGTGGACGCCAAGGACGAGCTGAAGCGCGCGCTCCGCGAATACAAGGGCTCCATCCTGCTGATCTGCCATGAGCCGGAGTTCTATATGGACGTGGTGAACGAGGTGTGGGACTGCCACCAGTGGACGACGAAGATCATCTGAGCCGGGCTGCCCCGCAGGCGCCGCGCGATTGAGCCGTCTGTCCTTTCACAGACCTCCCGCGTGAAACTTGTGGCTTGCCCACAGCGACGTTCCGCGCATATCAATGCCAAACATCCCCCGGGGCCACTACAGCTCCGGGGGATGTGTTATTCCCTGCATCAGGCCAGTTCAGCCCTGAGCTGCAGGATTTTTTCTTCGATAGCGCGGATGGTGTGGATGAAGACCTCGTCCGGCTGACCGGTCGGGTCCTCCAGGCCCCAGTCCTCACGGCGCTCGCAGGGCAGCAGCGGACACTGCACGTTGCAGCCCATGGTGATGACCACGTCCACCGGGGGAATCTCGTCAAGGAGCTTGCTGCGCTGATTCTGCTCCATATCAATGCCGTACAGCTGCTTCATCAGGCGCACCGCGTCCTGGTTGATCTGCGGCTTGGTTTCCGTGCCTGCAGAGCAGCTTTCGAACACGTCCGCTGCAAGCAGCTTCCCCAGCGCCTCGGCAATCTGGCTGCGGCAGGAGTTGTGCACGCAGATAAATGCGACCTTTTTCATATCCTCACCTCAGTCAACGCGCTCCAGCGCCTCATACACCCGCAGCATCTCGCCCACGCTCCAGGCCTGGGCAAAGCAGCCGCGGCTGAAGGAAGGCGCGTCACCGTTGTATATCTCCGGCAGCTGGCCGACACAGCCCTCGCGGAGGGTCGCCTCCATGGGGGCCAGGTCAGCGCGGACGGCCTCCTTGTCACCATAGACCTTGAGGTGCGCCAGGTAGTACGCCCCCAGGGGGAAGACCCAGGTCGTGCCCTGGTGGTAGGCCATGTCGCGCTCTTTTTGATGACCGGCGTAGATGCCGTGGTACTGCTCATCCTCCGGGGAGAGAGTGCGCAAGCCGCAGGGCGTGTACAGGTGGGCATAGACCGCGTCTACCACGGCCTTTTCCTGGGCAGGGCTGAGCATGGTGAAGGGCTGGGTGACGGCCCAGATCTGGTTGCAGCGGATCTGCCTCTCGGCCATCACTGCCGCCTGCAGGGCAGCGCTGGCTACGCGCGGCTCTTGCAAGCAATCGCTCGCGCTAGTCGGGTCCTGCCCTCCCTCGGACCGCGCAGAGGTGCCGGACAGCACGTCCTTCAGGCACTGCTTGTCCTCCATCCAGAACCGGGCGAAGGACGCCTTCACCCGCTCCGCCAATTCGGCATAGTCCTCCCGGTCAAGGCCGAGCTTCTCCGCCAGCGCATCCATGATGCGCAGCGCGCTGTACCAGTAGGCATTGATCTCCACAGGCTTGCCGTGGCGGGGCGTAGGCAGAATCTCACCCACGCGCACGTCCATCCAGGTCACCTGATCCAGGCCCTGGCCCGCGCAGATCAGGCCGTCCTCATCCATGTGGATGCCGTGCCTGGTGCCCTGGCGGTAGTGGCGGATGACGCTTTCCATCACCGGCCATGCCTCCTTGGCGAAGGCCAGGTCGCCGGTCTTTTCCACGTACAGCCAGATGATGTTGACCATCAGCAGCGCCGCGTCAACGGTGTTGTACATGGGCTCTGCCGTGCCCTCGGGGAAAAGATTCGGCACCAGGCCGTCCTGCTCGTACTGCAGGAAGGTGCGCAGGATGCTCTTGGCGTCCTCATAGCGTCCGGCGCTCAGGCAGCAGCCGGTGAGGGCGATCATGGTATCGCGGCCCCAATCGCCGAAGAAGGGATAGCCCGCGAGGATGGTCTTGCCGCCGGTGGATTCGCGCTGGGCGATGTAGGCGTCCGCGGCGGTGACCAGCTGCAGGGCGATCTCGTCCTTCAGGCCGGACTGGGCTCGCAGGGCAGCCATGCGGGCCTTCTGGGCGGCGATGATCTCCTCAGCAGACATGTCGCAGCCCTTGTCGGAAGCGACGATGGTCAGCACGGCAGACTTCCCTGCCTTCGCCGTCACCCGCATGCTGGCACAGCTGGCGACCAGGCCCTTCTCCGGGCGGCCGTCGGGCTCGTCGTGCATGTAGGCCTGCAGGAGGTACTGGGGCGTCTCGGCCTCCACCGGGGCGGAGGCGGCCAGGTGCATCTGCATGCTGCCCAGAGTGAACACGCCGTTTGCATAGGTCACGGGCCATTCCTTCTCCGGGGCATGGCCCTTTTCAAAGCCCAGCAGGAAGGGGCGGACGGTCAGCGCCGCGTCCTCCCTGTTTCGGTTGTCGATGGTGTAGCGCACGGCCACGGCGTTGCGCTCAAAGGCCATGGCGACCTCACGGGTCACGCGCACGCCGCGCACGTCATATGCCCACCGGGGCGTGTCGTCCACCACCAGGGAAGATAGCCACTGCCAGCCGTTTTCGGGCGCCGTTTCATCGGCAAATGCCTGGGTGGAGAGATATTCGCGCAGGTCGCCGCAATGCAGCTCCTCCTGAAGGCGGGCCAGCAGGGTCACGCGGTCATTGGGGGCGGTGCGAGCGGATACCAGCAGGCCATGATCGCCGCGTGTCATGGAAAAAACGCCGGACAGGGACGAATATCCGCCCAGGCCGTTGGTCAGCAGATAACAGTTCTCCTGGGCGCGGATGAAGTCGGGCGCGTCCTGGCGGGAATAGACAAATTTCACGGGGATGCCTCCCTTATGGATGTTGAATCGCCCTATTATAGCATGGCAAATCCGTCCGCACAAGCATCTTTCCTTTTCGCGGAAGATGTGGTACAATCGGATCAAAGCAATCCGTTGTCTTCCAACCCAACCGATTCACAGGAGGCTTCCTATGAGAAAGCACATCGCCCTGCTCCTCGTCATCCTGCTGGCGTGCCTGCTGCCCTCTGCCCTGGCGGAGGAGGCCCACATCCTGGATGCCACCGCCGACCTCGCCCCCATGGAACAGGGCGCAAAGGCCGACGGCGATACCGACCTGGTGAAGGATTTCTTCACCATCATGTACTCTGCCAAGAACAAGATCGACGGCTCGAACAAGGCCTTCGACGATGGCTACACCGCCACCCAGCGCCTGAACTTCGGCGGCAAGACCGACCCGAAGAAGGGCATGATCAATTCCGTTCGTTTCCAGGTGGAAGGCCCTGCTGCGGTGAAGCTGTGGTGGGTCTCCGGCGGCGACGGGCGGCAGTTCGCCCTGTACAACGAGGCCTGCGAGATCATCGCCAGGACAGAGGTCGAATCCGTCAAGAACAGCCTGTACATCTCCGAAATGACCATCGACGCAGCGGGCCTGTACTACCTGGGCGTGCCCGATGGCAGCAACTACCTCTTCAAGCTGGAGGTGGCGGAATCTGCTGCTGCGGCCGCGCCGGCTGACGGGGAGGACATCATCTTCGACGCTACCGCCGATCTGGCTCCCATGGCCCAGGGCGAAAAGGCTGACGGCGACACCGATCAGGTGGGCGCTTTCACCATCCACTATTCTGCCAAGACCAAGATCGACGGCTCCAACAAGGCCTTTGACGACGGCTACACCGCCACCCAGCGCCTGAACTTCGGCGGCAAGACCCAGCCCGGCAAGGGCATGATCAACTCTGTCTCCTTCACCGCCGACGGCCCGGCGACGCTGCGCATCTGGTGGGTCTCCGGCGGCGACACGCGGCAGTTCGCCCTCTATGACGGCGCATGCAGCGTCATCGCCCAGACCACCGTGGACTCCGTCAAGAACGCCCTGTACATCTCTGATTTCGAGATCCCTGCTGCCGGATTGTACTACCTGGGCGTGCCTGATGGCAGCAACTACCTGTTCAAGATGCAGCTGACCACCGGCGCGCTGGAAACCGTCAAGGCCAGCCGCCGTGCCTGGGCCGCCGTGCAGTACCCCATGCTCTTCACCGCCGAGGACAAGGGCGACGGCACGATGGAAATCACCATCTACGCCGACATCGGCTATGACGGCGGCGATGAAGTGATCGCTACTGCCCTGGACAAGGACGGCAACGTCGTGGCCAGCCGCCGTTCCATCGCGGAAAAGGAGGAGCACATCCTCTCCCTGGAGCTGCCCGCCTCCGGCGAATATACCTTCCAGGCAACGCTGAACCGCGAGGGCGAGGAAGGCAAGACCGACCCCGGCATCTCCGAGAAATTCGTGCTGCCCCTGGGCGTGCCCGCCATCACCAGCGCTACCAGCCTTGGCGGCGGCAGCGTTGGCCTCGTCTTCACGGATGTGGCCGAGGCTGACAGCTACGAGGTCTTCGTGAACGGCGTGTCCCATGGCGTGACCGAGGCTCTGGAATACACCGTCCCCGGCCTTGCCATCGGCGAGGAGGCCGTCTTCGCCGTGCGTGCCCTTCGCGACAGCGAGCAGGGCGCTTTCTCCGCCGAAGCCACCGCCATCCCCACCGAAGAGGCCCAGCGGGTGTGGAGCTTCATTATCTACGGCCCCTCCACCAACGAAGCAGACAACGGCTATGTGGGCTCCATCAACGAGACGGGCAGCGTGACCGTCTACTCCGAGAACGGCAAGGGCAAGATTCAGCCCAATGCCGATGACGGCGTGGCCTTCTACTACACCGCCATCCCCGCCAGCAAAAACTTCACCCTGCGCGCCAAGGTGCACGTGGACAACTGGGATTACTCCAACGGCCAGGAGGGCTTCGGCCTGATGGCGGCGGACTCCCTGCCCCAAATGCACGCCGGCAGCCACATGACCAACCAGTACATGGCCCTGGCCAGCAAGATCGAGTACTACTGGTACAACGGCAAGCTGGCCGACGCGGGCCAGAAGTACTCCATGCGCCTGGGTCTGGGCGTGCTGGCCAAGACCGGCCGCACCGCTGCCACCACCGAGGCTATCCTCGGCGTGACCTACCCCCTGGAGACCTCCGCCACCATGAAGGCCATGGACGAGGTGACCAACTACAACATCATCGGCAACAACACCAACCATGACGTGCTGGAGAAGTCCGCCGTGACCATCGCGGAAATGACCGACTTCATCCTGGAGATCCAGCGCAACAACACCGGCTACTTCATCACCTACTACAACGAGGAAGGCAAGATCGTCGGCCAGTACAAGGACTACGACCCCGCCGCGCTGACCCTCCTGGATCCCGAAAACGTGTATGTGGGCTTCTTCGCAGCCCGCCGCGCCAGGGCGACCTTCTCCGACGTGGTGCTGACCGTCATCGACCCCGCTGACGACGCCGCCGTGGAAGAAAAGCCCGTGGAGAAGATCACGCCGGTGCTGTCCTTCGTTTCCGGCGGCAGCGCAGGAGACGCGGCCTACACCGTCTCCTGGGTTTCCAACGTGGCCGGTACCGTGGACATCTACGCCGGTGAGCCCGAGGGCGACCAGGAACTGCTGGCCAGCAGCATCCCCACCGTGGCGGAGATCCGCAACGACTACACCGTGCAGCTGCCCTTCACCGGCGAGATCGCCATCAAGCTTGTCCTCAAGCCTGACCCCGAGCAGGATCTGGGCGACAGCCGCGTTCTGGCATCCACCCGCAGCGTGTCCGCCGAGGGAGTGGTGGTGTACATCAACGTGTACGCAGGCCTGGAGGAGATCCACGTCAGCCCCTCCGGCACCCCCAGCGGCCGCGGCACCAAGGAGAGCCCTCTGAACCTCGCGACCGCTGTGAAGTACGTCCGCCCCGGCCAGACCATCGTGCTGGCGGAGGGCCGCTACAACATGCTCGAGCCCCTGCGCATCCCCCACGGCATCGACGGCACCGCGGAGAAGCCCATCCGCATGATCGCCGATCCCAATGCCGCCACCCGCCCGGTCATCGACTTCCAGGATCTCTCCGCCGGCATCATCCACGGCGGCGATCACTGGTACTTCTACGGCTTCGACGTTACCCGCGCCGCCAACGGCCAGAAGGGCTTCCAGGTCTCCGGCCACTACAATGTGCTGGAGCGCATCGACACCTACTACAACGGCAACACCGGCATCCAGATCAGCCGCTATGCGGGCAGCGACCCCGTCAGCGACTGGCCCAGCCACAACCTGATCCTCAACTGCTCCTCCTGGGGTAATGCTGACGCAGGCTATGAGGACGCCGACGGCTTTGCCGCCAAGCTCACCTGCGGCGAGGGCAATGTATTCGACGGCTGCATCGCCCACCACAACGCCGACGACGGCTATGACCTCTACGCCAAGATCGAGACCGGCCCCATCGGCGCAGTCGTGATCCGCAACAGCGTTGCCTACCTGAACGGCATCCTGGAGGACGGTACCATCGGCGGCAACGGCAACGGCTTCAAGATGGGCGGCTCCAACATCCCCGGCGGGCATGCGCTGATCAACTCCTACGCCTTCTTCAACAGGTCGAAGGGCATCGACGCCAACTCCTGCCCGGACATCGTGGTGGAGAACTGCGTCAGCTACAACAACCAGCGCTACAACGTTGCCTTCTACACCAACGCCGCGCAGGACACCGCTTATCAGGCGACGGGCGTGATCTCCTTCAAGGATGCCACGATTGAAGGCGGCGACGCTTCCGAAGAGGATGAGCTCAAGCCCCGCAACCAAAACGAAAGCGCCTTCCGCAACGACACCTGCTACTACTGGGACGGCCTGCACGCTGCGAACGCCGCCGGTGACACCATCACCGCGGAGGACTTCGTGTCCCTCACCTTCAACGGCGTGAACCGCCACGAGGACGGCTCCATCGACCTGCAGGGCTTCCTGCAACTCAAGTAACCATTAAACCCTCCCGGCGCATTGGCTCCGGGAGGGTTTGACTTTCAAGAAAACGACTGTGCACATTTTGTTTTCACATCTTTCCGAGATAGAAATCAAGGAGACGCGAGGCCGCTTTCGCGCGTCGAAAGCGGCGCAAAGCCGCCGGGGGGAAGCAAAAAAGTGCTTCCCCCCCGTCCCCCTCTTACCACTGCGAGGTCGGTATCGCGGCTGCATATGCGGGGCGGCTCCGGTTGCAGAGCATCGCTTTGAATTTCCATTTTCAACGGAAGCGATCCTCTGCAAAGTCGCCGCATCGTTCCTTTGCAGATCTCGGTGCAGCCGCAGCGGCTCTCCGACTTTTCGATGCAGACCCTGGGGAACACCACTCCTTCAGAACCAGAGAACCCTCCCGGCGCATTGGCTCCGGAAGGGTTACTGTATCAGGGGAAGACATAGCCCAGCTTGTCCAGAATGCTCAGCGGCACTTCCATCCGGCAGGTCTTGTTGGGATCCACCGCCTGGCAGATGCGCAGATCGCCCGTGAGACTCAGCAGCATGCCAGCCTCGTGGGGCTGCATGCCCACCGCGTCGATCAGGAAGGAGCGCATGCGCAGGGTAGTGCCTTCGGCTGCGGCGTCCAGGCCCGGGGCGGAGTAAATGGCCATGGCCGCATCCTGCGTCACCAGGAAGGGCAGCGGAAGTGTTGCACCCTTCACCACCGTGACACGGACGGTCACCTCGCCCGCGATCTCCGCCCCGCACACGCAGACCTCGCCGTCGCCCATCACCGCATGGAGGTCGCCCATGGCCAGCAGTGCGCCTTCCACGTTGACGGGCAGATACAGCGTCGTGCCCGCGCCGATGCGCTTGCAGTCCATGTTGCCGCCGTGGAGGTCGGGCGTGCCGGTGGAGATGGCGCCCGCCTTGGGGGCGGTGCCGATCACGCCGATCATGGCACATTCCGGCAAGGTGATGGCCTCATTGAAGACCACCTTGCCCTCGCCCACGGGGAGGATCTTGGTGTGCTCCTCGGTGGCAGCCAGGCCGGTAACGCCGCTGTCGGGGGATTCCACCGTAGCCGCCTGGGGGGCCAGGTCAATGAGCAGGATCTCCACCTTGAGGGTGTCGCCGGGCTGGGCGCCCTCGATGTACACAGGGCCGGTGGCGGGGTTGATGCGGCTCCAGTCCAGGGTACCGAGCTGGTCGGTCTCCTTCTGGATCTGGCCGCCGAAGCAGTCCATGGTTTCAAAGAGGATGGTGTCGCCGTCCTTGGCACGGGCGGCGGGGGCGTTATCGGGGGACATGGCGTATACGACGGTATCGCGCTTGATTCTCAGCATGGTATTCCTCCTGTGAACGTTGATTTGCACCTATTATACCATAGGGGCCGCCTGTACACAAGCAAGACTTGACGAAACGCCGCCAACCAGTATAATGAATAGTAATACGACTCCGTGGAGGAATTTACCTATGAGAACGATCTATCTGGGCGGCCGGGTCTTCACCGGCGCGCTGCCCCTGAAGGAAGCTTTTATCGTGGAGGACAGCAAGTTCCTCGCCGCCGGCACAAATGAGGAGATGCTCGCCCTGCACCGGGAGGAGGACGTCATCGTCCCCCTGGAGGGCCGCTTCGTCTGCCCCGGCTTCAACGACAGCCACATGCATCTGGTCAGCTACGGCCACACCATGGAGATGTGCGACCTGACCGGCGAGGCCACCACCTCTCTGTCAGCCGTGCAGCAGGCCCTGCGGAACTTTGCCGCCGCCCATCCCGATGGCTGGCTGGTGGGCCGCGGCTGGAACCACGATTACTTCTCCCCTGCCGGGGATATTCCCACCCGTCACGATCTGGACGCGGTGGACGCCACCCGTCCCATCTGCATCACCCGCTGCTGCGGCCACTGCCTCGTCGTCAACACCCGCGCCCTGGAGCTGCTGGGCATTGACGGCAATACTCCAGTTCCCGAGGGCGGCGCGATCGACCTGGATGAAGACGGCGTGCCCACCGGCGTGCTGCGCGACACGGCAATGGTCATCGCCCAAGCCAATCTGCCCAAGCCGGACATGGAAGGCCTGAAGCGCCGCATCCGCAATGCCTGCGCCGCCCTGAACCGGGTAGGGGTGACCTCCTGCCAGTCCGACGATTTCACCTCCTTCGAGAACGTGCCCTGGCAGGACGTCCTCACCGCCCTGCAGGAGGTCGAAAAGGAGGGCGGCCTCACCGTCCGCGTGTATGAGCAGAGCCAGTTCACCACCCCGGAAAGCCTCCAAAGCTTCCTGGACATGGGCTACACCACCGGCACAGGCAGCGACATGTTCAAGATCGGCCCGCTGAAGCTCCTGGGCGACGGCTCCCTGGGCGCCCGCACGGCTTACCTCTCCGGCGAATACGCCGACGCCCCCGGCGTGAAGGGCCTGGCCATCTTCTCCCAGGAGCAGTTCAATGAGATGATCGCTCTGGCCCGCAGCGGCGGCATGTCTGCTGCCATCCACGTCATCGGTGACGGCATCCTCGACCGGGTGCTGAACGCCTTTGAGTACGCTGCAGAGAAGTACCCGGATATCCCCGTCCGCTCCGGCGTGGTGCATGTGCAGCTCACCCGCCCCGACCAGCTCCAGCGCATGAAGGAGCTCGGCCTGCACGCCTATGTGCAGACCATCTTCATCGATTACGACAGCCACATCGTCCGTCAGCGCGTGGGCAGCCTGGCCGACACCAGCTACGCCTTCCGCACCATGCGGGAGATGGGCATCACCGTCTCCAACGGCACTGACTGCCCCGTGGAATGGCCGAATCCCATGCGCGGATTGCAGTGCGCCGTGACCCGTCAGCCCCTGGACGCTTCCATCCCGCCCTACCGTCCCGAGGAGGCCATGACCATAGAGGACGCACTCCAGATCTACACCGCTGACGGCGCGTATGCCTCCTGCGAGGAGGACTTCAAGGGCCGCATCGCCCCCGGCATGGCGGCAGACTTCGTCATCCTGGAGGAGAGCCCCTTCGACGCACCCCCGCAGGAGATCCACCGCATCCGCGCGCTCCAGACCTTCCTGGGCGGACGGTGCGTGTACCGGACAGGTTGCAAGTGATCCCTTGCATTTCCACGCGCAGCATAGCAAGATATAATCCATATCGGCCCAACGCGTTTTCTCCCTGTATGCACGCAAAAACCTGTGCCCCCTTTCAGGACGCACAGGTTCAAAACCGCAACCAAGCCAAGGCGTCAAGGCTGCAGATCAGAGAGTTTACACAGACGCAAATGACCGATTTTGCAAACACAGACAACGCAGGAAGCAAAAAGTCCGGCTTGGAAGCCGGACTTTTTTGTGGTTGCAGCCTTTTTTGATGACCTGGACCTTTGCACCCCTTGCAGGATGCGCAAGGTTCATTATTTCGCCCACTCCGTATTCAGGAAGTCATAGCGTTCCTCAATGAAATTGCGCAGATAGTCGATATTCATCTCAAAGGTATGTCCTGTATTCGCCACTGTGCTGGGATTTTTCATCGCGGGCCAACGGACAAAGTTCATCTCCGCGCTGTCCTTGAGCGATGCGGCATAATCATCCAGCGAGTGAAGAGCGCTGCCCTCCGGCGCCTGCTTCATGCCCAGCAGGATTTCCAGCATGGGCTTGAATACCGCCTGATATTGCTCCACCACAGCCGCCTTGAAGTCCTCCTGCTTATACAGCGCGGGCCACCAGAAGCGTTTGCTGGTATCATTGTTGATCCAGAAGCCGCTGCCATCCAGCACTCGCTTGTTGTACTCCTGCGCATAGCTGCCATAGGCGCTGTCATAATCCCACACCGGGCCGGCATAGGCCACGGTACTCTGGGCGTCAGCAGGCTTGTAGAAGAACATGCTGCTGTTGTTGCCGTCATAGTTCTTGGAGATCTCCTCCACCAGGTATTTGTTGACCAGGGAGGCCAAGTCTATATATTCGGTATAATGCCTGCCGCTTTCCGCATCAATGCCATCCTTGCTGAAAATGGCATTCTCAAACCCCTGCATGAAGCCGGTGATGTATTCCATCTGTGCCTGCGAGCAATATTCCGGGCTCTTGATGACCAGCGTCATGCTGCGGGACGTGTGGTAAGCGCTGGCTTCTTCCTTGTAGCGGGTGGCATAGCTCTCAAATTCCACCAGATAACCGCCGGATATATCTGCGGGTTCATTTTCCAGCTTATATGCCTTGTACTGACCCTTGGTTGCTTTTTTCGGGCCCACTTGGGCCGCTTTTTCTACCGCGTCATTCAGCTTCTCGTTTTCTGCCTCCAGGTCGGCAATGTCAATGCGGTCATCATCAATCATCACCTTCTCGCTAAAGAGATACACACCCATATACTGATTGTTGATGTACACTTCAGCGGAAATATGCTCCGGCGTATAGGCCAACCCGGACTGCATCGCCATGTCAAGCGTGATCTGATTGCGCAAAAGCGACTTGTCCCGCGAATTGCCGGTGAGGATCCACGTCTTGCTCTTGCCCATATCCATCAGATTTTCACCGTTTTCCAGCTTGATCTGATAGTTCTTCTTCTTGAACGTAGTGGAGGAGTTGCCGCGCATCTTGATATGGTTCAGCGCGCCATCATATGCCATTGTACCATCCGGATTAACAAACAGCAGCGTGCCTTTCTCTTTGTTCTCCTTGTTGGCATGGATCTTATCCAGCTTTCCAGTCTCTGTCGTGATATACAATGCCGGGAGCCCCGCAGAGCCTCTCATCACCTGAATGGTATACTTCTTGCCAGCAGCATCTTCAATCACACTTTTCCCCAACGAAAGCACCGCTGCTGAATCGCCCTGTTCGACTTCCTTCCCTCCGTATTTCCAGCTTTTCGTTCCTTCAAAGCCTATCTTCAGGTCTTCCATCGCTACATTACCCGGCACAAACAGGTAATATACATTCTTATCCAGATACCAGTCAATCGCGTCTATCTCATGTTCGCCCGTGCTGGACACCCATAATTTCACCTTGCCAGCCGCTTGCGCCGCCGGAACAGCGCACAACAGCGCCAGCACACAGACCAGCGCCAGCACCCCATATATCTTTGTCCGCATTTTCGCTTCCCTCCAGATGTGGTCGATCTCGCACTAATTTTATCAGAGACTCATTTGTCTGTCAACATTGTCTTCTAAGGCAGTTTGTGAGCCCTTGCGCATTTTTACATCATATGGTACAATTTATCCCAATCGATTTCTCACTACAAAAGGAGGACAATACGATGCAATACCGCCCCTTTGGCAAGACCGGCGTGAACATCTCCACCCTGGGCTTTGGCTGCATGCGCCTGCCCGAGATCCAGAAGGAGGACGGCTCCTGGGAGGTTGACCAGGAGAAGACCGACGCGATGCTCATGCGCGCCTACGAGCTTGGCGTGAACTACTTCGACACCGCGCTGTACTACTGCCACTCCAACTCCGAGATCGCCGTGGGCAAGGCTCTCAAGCCCATCCGCGACAAGGTGTACATCTCCACCAAGTGCCCCCTGGAGCTGGTCAAGGAGCCCGGTGACTTCCGCAAGGTGCTGGAAACCAGCCTCAAGAAGCTGGACACCCCCTATGTGGACTTCTACCACTTCTGGGGCATCAACCAGAAGACCTTTGATGAGAAGATCGTCCCCATGAACCTCATCGCTGAGGCGCAGAAGCTCAAGGAGGAGGGCCTCATCCGCCACATCAGCTTCTCCTTCCATGATTCTCCCGAAGCACTGAAGCACATCATCGATTACGGCTGCATCCAGGGCGAAGCCCAGGCTGCAGCTACGCACGGCGATTCTGAGGAATCGCTCGCGCTAGTCGGGCAGGTGCCGGACCTCCATGGCGGCGTCGGCCTCGAAAGCGTGCTGCTGCAGTACAACCTGCTGGACCGCGCCAACGAGGAGATGATCCAGTACGCGGCCCAGAAGGGCCTGGGCGTGGTGGTCATGGGTCCCGTGGGCGGCGGCCGTCTGGCGGCTCCTACCGAGCTGGCTGCCAAGCTGGGCACCGAGGCCGTCAACACCTACGAGCTGGCGTTCAAGTTCGTGCTGGGCAATCCCGGCGTGTGCTGCGCGCTCTCCGGCATGCAGACCATCGACATGGTGGAGAAGAACGAGAAGGTTGCCTCCCTGGAGAATCCCATGAGCGAGGAAGAGTGGCGCCGCGTGGGCGAGAGCCTGGAGAACCTGAAAAAGTTCTCCGAGCTGTACTGCACCGGCTGTGGCTACTGCCAACCCTGCCCCAAGGGCATCAACATCCCCAAGATCTTCCAGGCCTACACCTACCTGAACGTCTACGGCCTGAAGGATCTGGCCAAGAACACCTGGAACGGCTACCTCAACAACGAGAAGAACCCTGGCGTCAAGCCCGACGCCTGCGTCAACTGCGGCTACTGCGAGCGCAAGTGCCCCCAGCACCTGAAGGTGCGCGAGCTGCTGAAGAAGGTCGAAGGCGTGCTGAGCAGCCTGTAAGGAGTATTGTATGGACTACCGCCGCTTTGGCAAGACCATCGTGATGCGCATTGACCGGGGCGAGGAGATCCTCACCCAGATGAAGGCCATGGCCATCAGGGAAGACATCAAGCTGGCCAGCGTCCGGGCCCTGGGCGCGGTGGATGACTTCACCGTGGGCGTGTTCAAGCCCGCGGAGAAGAAGTACTACGCCAACCGCTTCACCGGCGATTTTGAGATCGTGTCCCTCACCGGCACCATCAACACCATGGACGGCGAATACTACGCTCATTTGCATATGAGCGCGGGCGACGAGCAGGGCCGCGTCTTCGGCGGACACCTGAACCAGGCCATCGTCAGCGCCACCTGCGAGATGGTGGTCGAGGTGATCGACGGCCAGGTGGAGCGCGTCCGGGATGAAGAGCTGGGCCTGAACCTGTTCAGATTCCTATAAAACCATGCGGCTGGCGTATCCTGCGGGATCCACCAGCCGTTTTGCTATTTATTTCACAGTAATTGTGAAACAATTAGCAATTCATCCCCTTTCCCTTGACATCAGCGGCCTTTCAGGGTATGCTCTCATTGGGGGATGGATCCCCCGAAAAGGAGGAATCGCCATGAAGAAGCTGCTCATCGTTGTGGACATGCAGAACGATTTCATCACCGGCGCGCTGGGTTCTGCCGAGGCACAGGCCATCGTGGACGCCACCACAGCCCACATCCGCGCCCGCAAAGCGGAGGGATACACCCTGATCGCCACCCTGGACACCCACGGCGAGGACTACATGGCCACCCCCGAAGGCGCGAAGCTCCCCGTGCCCCACTGCATCAAGGGCACCGAAGGCTGGCATATTAACCCTGACGTAGCCGCTGCCCTGGGCGACTGCCTGCTGGTGGAAAAGCCCACCTTCGGCAGCATTGACCTGCCCGGCATCGTGGCGGACATCGTCGCTGACGACCCTGACGTGACCATCGAGCTGCTGGGCGTGTGCACCGACATCTGCGTGGTGTCCAATGCGCTGTTGCTCAAGGCGAATTTCCCCGGCGCAGCCATGCAGGTCAAGGCGGACTGCTGCGCCGGCGTCACCCCAGAAAAGCACCTGGCCGCCCTTAGCGTGATGGCCAGCTGCCAGATCGACATCATCTGACCTCACAGGAGGATTATCATGAGCGCTTACACTTTCAACGCGGAATCCGCCCGCGACGGCCTGGTGGCCGCCATCCGGGAGATCGCGGACAGGCAGGGCTTCACCAAGGTCATCCTGGGCATCTCCGGCGGCAAGGATTCCACCATTGCAGCAGCCCTTTGCGTCCGCGCCCTGGGCAAGGAAAATGTCTACGGCGTGATGCTGCCCGACGGCGTACAGAAGGACATCTCCGACAGCCAGCGGGTATGCGAGGTGCTGGGCATCAACCAGCGCACGGTGAATATCGGCCCGATGCACGAGGCCCTGCGCGCCGTGACCGACCAGGTTGAATGCACCGCCCAGGAGGGCGAATTTGCCGTCGCCTACCACCGCGAGAGCGACCTGAACGTCGGTCCCCGCCTGCGCATGACCACCCTGCGCTACATGGCTCAGGCGCTGAACGCCCGCTTGGTTGGCACCGGCAATTTGTCGGAGATCACCGTGGGCTACTGCACCAAGGATGGCGACACCTCCAGCGACTTTGCGCTGCTGGCTTCCCTGACGAGCCTGGAGGTCGTGCAGGTGGGCCTGACCATGGCTGAGCTTCCCCGCGACCTGGTTGTGAAGACGCCCTCCGACGGCCTCTCCGGCAAGAGCGACGAGGAGCGCCTGGGCGTCACCTACCAGCAGATCCATGACTACATCCGCCACGGCAGCAGCGGTAATAGCGAGGCCGACGAGCGCATCGCCCGCCTGGAGCGCGCCGGCATGCACAAGCGCTCCCGCCCGCCGGTGCTGGACCCCTTCAAGGCCTGATAACACAAGAGGAGGAGCATTTATGAAGCTCGAGCCCATCGTCCTGTCCCTGCTGGACACGGATCTGTACAAGTTCAACATGGATCAGGTGATCTTCCACAAGCACACCGACCTGAGCGGCGAGTACTATTTCCGCTGCCGCAACGAGGGCATCAGGTTCACCCGGGAGATGTTCGAGGAGATCAACGCCCAGATCGACCACCTGTGCACCCTCGTCTTCACCAAGGAGGAGCTGGATTACCTGCGCTCCATCCGCTTCATCAAGGGGGACTATGTGGAGTTCCTGCGGCTGTGGCGGCCCATCCGCGATTATGTGGAGACCGCGCTGCATGAAGACGGCACCATGGATATCATCGTCCGCGGCCCGCTGTTCTCCGCGATGCAGTTTGAGATCTACCTGCTGGAGATCGTCAATGAGGTCTACTTCCGCATGCAGTATGACTACGCCGCCCTCCGCGCCTCCGCCGAAGAGAAGCTGAACCAGAAGATCGCCGACTTTCAGGCGGGCAAGTACACCTTCCAGTTTGCGGAGTTCGGCAGCCGCCGCCGTCTCTCCCGGGAGTGGGAGGACGTTGTCATCCGCCGCCTCACCACGGAAACCAAGAACTGCGTGGGCACCTCCAACGTGTACTTCGCCATGAAGTACAACCTGACCCCCATCGGCACCTACGCCCACGAGTTCGTGCAGATGTACCAGGGCATCGACTCCATCCCCCTGGCCTTCACCAACCACTACGCCATGGAAGACTGGTACGACGAGTACCGCGGCGACAACGGCACCGCCCTGACCGACACCATCACCACCGATCTGTTCCTCCTGGACTTCAACCGGGCGATGGTCAACAACTTCACCGGCGTGCGCCACGACAGCGGCGACCCCTTCGCCTGGGGCGACAAGCTGATCGCCCATTACGAAAAGTACGGCGCCGATCCCAAACAGAAGCTCCTGCTCTTCTCCGACAGCCTTGACTTCGACAAGGCCCAGGCCCTGTACGAATACTTCAAGGATCGCGCCAAGGTCTCCTTCGGCATCGGCACCTTCTGCTCCAACGACACCTGCGAAAAGCCGCTGAACATCGTCATCAAGCTGCAGTACGTCAACGGCCGCGCTGTCGCCAAGCTCTCCGACACCCCCGGCAAGGCCATGTGCCGTGACCCCCACTACCTGGATTATCTCAAGCGCTCCGTGGAGTTCCGCCTCCAGCGCGGCTGCTGACCCCCACAAAAAGGCCCCTCCACTGGAGGGACCTTTTCGTTGCATTACACCTTCTTTGTGGCCTCGCGGAAGCGCTCGGCTTCCTCATCCGTGAGGGCTTCGCCGCTGTAACGGGCCCGCTCGTAGAGGCGGGCTGCCTCCTCGGGCAGGGTCTCGCGAGCGGTGGAAGCCGTCGTCCACCGGCGGCGGCGCTTGAGGCTGCGATATCGTACGCGCACCCGCTGGGAAGCGTCCAGACCACGCTCATCCTCCGGGGCAAAGCGGCGCAGACGCCCCAACAGGCTCTCGCGCTCGGCGTCATCCTCACGGGTGGAGGTCACCTCGTCCTCATAGTCTTCGCCCACCGCGGCGCTGTACCTGCCCAGCTTCGCCCACAGGTAGAGCAGCAGCTTCTTCAGGCGTTTGAGCAGCATTTTCAGGATGAAGAAGGCGCCGACAATGATGATGACCACCGCCAGCACGGTCATCACCTTTTCCATGATGAGGGCCAGCTGGCTGGGTTCTGCGGCGGCACCCGGAACCAGAGGATCGTTGTCGCCCCCGCCTGCGCCACCGCCGCCGGACTTCTGCTGCGGCATAATGGAGGCGAGAAATGCGCCAATCAACAGCATCAGCTGCATCAGCTTGTCCCACATAAAGGCAAGCGCCTGGCCGATGGCGGGGATCATGGAGATCAGCACGCCGATCACCAGCACGGCCATGACCAGCACCAGGTTCTGCCGGCGCATCAGGAGGGGGATGTTCTGCCTCGACTGGGAGGCGGTGTTCAGGCTCATCCGGTTCATCGCCAGCACCACCAGCACCGCCAGCGCCAGGAAGCTGACCACCAGCACGCCCTCGCAGGCGTCGAAGGCCGTGTTGCCCAGCTTTTGCGCACCGTTGATCAGCAGCTGCACCAGCACATGGGTGCACATGCCGATCACAGGCCACTCCAGGCCCACCTCGCGTCCACGTTCCCAGCGGCCCATGGGCAGGGTGATCAGCATCAGCACGTCGTAGACGATGACCGGCACGATCAGCACCGGATGCGCCGCGATGGGCCAGGCAGCGGCAGTCACCGCGATCATCGCAGCAATACTCACCAGGCCACCCGGCAGCCGGAGCTTGCCCGGCAGCAGCAAGCAAACCCAGGCCAGAAGCACATAGGCAGCCGGCAGCACCCACATCAGGCCAGTAGCCTCGGGGGCGTTCTGCGCCATCAGAAAGAGCACCAGCGGGAAGCACGCCAGCGCCAGCACCAGGGGATGCTGCATTTTCCTGCGGAAATCATTTGTGTTCAGCTTCATGCCGCACCCTCCTTTCCGGCGGGAGCGGAGGGCTCCAGAATATGCAATGTGACCTGGTTGCCCTGGCGGCGCAGTTTTTCGATGCCCTCCTGCACGCTGGGGGAATCATAGCAGGACAGCACCAGCACGTCCATATCGGTGACGTCCGTCAGCGTATCCAGGAAGAGGGGGAAAGCCAGCGTGCGCCGCACCGTCAGACGGGCGAAGGCCGTCAGCAGCTCCTCCTCGCGGGCGGGGCCGCCGTCGGGCATCAGGATGACCGACTCGTTCTCCTCGCCGAAGGGCATGTTGGCCGCAAAGCCCGCGGCCAGGCCGCCCCGCAGCGCACGGATGCACATCGTTGCCGCCACGGAGATGCCGTGCTCAATCTCGCCCTCTTCGTATTCCATCAGGTGGTCGCCCCACTGAGCGTCCTTGCGCTGCACATTGAGGATGACCATCAGCTTCATCCGGGCGGTGTGGTCAAAGACGCGCACCTGGGCCGTGCCCATGCGGACGGTGGCGGGCCAGTGGATATCCCTGACCGGGTCGCCGGGGACATAGTCGCGGATGCCCCGCACCAGGAAGGGATCCGTCAGCAGCGGGCGCTTCGACAGCGCCTCGCCCAGCAGCAGCGAAAGGGGCTGGGGCAGCTCCTTCTCATCCAGCAGGCGGGGGAAGACCATCACCGGCACGTGCATCTGCTGCTCGCGGGTGGCCTCGAAAAAGCCCAGCAGGTCGCCCACGGACAATGACGCATTGCCCAGGTCGTATTCGCCCCGGTGGAGGAACTTCACCCGGTGGCGGCGCCTGATCTGCTGATAGGGCATGAGGGTGAACAGGCTGCAGTAGTACCGGGAGCCGGACACACGGAGATTATCCTGATCTGCCTGGGTGGCCTTCGTCCGGCCCAACTGCAAATGGGGGGAAATATGGCTCTCCACCCGCAGCCAGGGCACGATCATCGGGCGGTCATTGCGGACGATCTCAATCATCTCGCCCTCCTCGCCCTCAAACACTGCCACACGGGAAAAAGCGCGGCTGCATTGCAAACCGCGCAAACCGAACTTCACCAGCAGCCAGCCCAGCAGGCAGTACACGCTCACCAGGGCGACCAGCAGCACCAGCACGCTCATTTAAGAACCTCGGTGGGAGCTTCCACCTTGCCCAGCAATTCCCGGACGAAATGCTCGGGATTGGTCTGATAATTGACACCGCGAAGGACGATGCGGTGGGCCAGCACCGGCACCGCCAGGGCCTTGACGTCATCGGGGATGACATAGTCCCGGCCGTGGATGGCTGCGTACACCTGACAGGCGCGCATCAGCGCCAGCAGCGCGCGGGGAGACGGACCCAGACGGACCTTGTCCGCGTCGCGGGCGGCCTCCACCAGGGCGGCCATGTACTTCATTACGTCCACATCCACACGGACGGCGCGGCAGTCCTCCGCCGCCTGAACGACGTCCTCCGCCGTGGCAACGGGCGCCAGCTCCTGCAGGGGCTGGGCGGCGATAAAGCGCTGCATCAGGGCGACGGCCTCCTCCCCCTTCGGATAGCCCAGGGACAGCCGCATCAGGAAGCGGTCCAGCTGGGCCTCGGGCAGGGGGAAGGTGCCCTGGGTCTCGATGGGATTCTGGGTGGCGATGACCACAAAGGGCTTGTCCAGCGCGTAGGTCACGCCGCCCTCGGTGATCTGCTTTTCCTCCATGCACTCCAGGAGAGCCGACTGGGTGCGGGGCGTGGCGCGGTTGATCTCGTCCGCCAGGAGGATGTTGGTGAACGCCGGGCCCTTCACGAAGGAGAAGCTGCCCTCATGCTGGTTGTACACCCGCATGCCGGTAACGTCCGCCGGCAGCAGGTCAGGGGTGAACTGCACGCGGGCGAAGGCACACTGCAGGCTCTTCGCCAGAGCCTTGGCCAGGGTGGTTTTGCCGGTACCGGGCACATCCTCCAGCAGCACATGACCAGAGGACAGCATCGCGGTGAGCACCAGGTCAATCTCCTGCTCCTTGCCGATGATCACCTTGGATACATTTTCCTTCAGCGCCTTGGCCAGCGCTGCAACATGCTGTACAGACATCTATTTCACGACCTTTTTCTATTGGATGCAAGTTTTCTCTACAATACCACATCGCGGGAGAAAATACAAGTATTTCCGTAATGCAAAAGCCCCCTGCAGCTGCAGAGGGCGATTGTTTATGACGTTATCATCGCTTGGAGAACTCGTCGATGTACACCAGCTGACCGCCTTGGAGACGGGATTCCTCCGCGGCCAGGCAGACGTAGTGGCTCTCCACGCTCCGGGAGATGGTGGTCATGGCGCTGGGCATGGGCTTACCCTCCAGCACGTCCAGGTAGTCCTCCACCATCCTGATGTCGCCGCCGCCGTGGCCGGAGAGGTCCGTGGCGAGCTTGCGGATGTCGAATTCCTCCATCTTGCCGCCAAAGGGCATCAGCTGGATGATATCCTTCTCCATGTCCGCGAATATCTCCGCCTTGGTGCCCATGATGCGCATGCAGCGGCCGCCCTTGTCAGAGAATGCCGACATGGTGAAGGACACCGTCGCCTCATCCGCCAGCTGGAGCAGCAGCACCTGGTGATCCACCACGTCGTTGTTCATGCGGTAGACGCAGCGGCCGTAGTCCTTGACCTTCAGTGCCTCGATGAGCTTCTCCTCCGTGGGTTCGGGGGCGACCACATTGACCGGCCAACAGTTGCCGCCGCGCTTGAAGCAGTCCAGGTAGTACCGCTGGGCATTGTAGGGGCAGGTATCCGCATGGGGGCAGCCGTCGCCGCAGCGCTCGGGCGCGCCCTCGGGCAGGTTGGCGGCATTGTAGTGGCTCAGGTGGCCGAAGGAAGTGACCTTCTCGCACTTCTTGCCGGTGAGCCAGAGCATCAGGTCCATATCATGGCAGCACTTGGCGAGGATCATGGGCGTGGTATCCGCAGCGACGTGCCAGTTGCCGCGCACGAAGGAGTGCGCCTGATGCCAGTAGCCCACGCGCTCGATGGCCTCGATATTCATAATGTCGCCCACGCGGCCATCGTCGATGAGCTCCTTGATCTTCTGGTAGAACACGGTGTAGCGCAGCACATGGCAGACCACCACGTTCAGGCCCTTGCGCTCCGCCAGCTCGGCAATGTCGCGGCACTCCTTGACGGAGCGGGCCGCGGGCTTCTCCAGCAGCAGGTGATAGCCCTTCTCCAGGGCGCCCATGGCGGGCAGGTAGTGCACGTCGTCCGGGGTGCAGATGAGCATCAGGTCCGCCAGCTTGGGAACCTTCAGCATGCTCTCCACGCTGTCGAAGCACATTTCCGGAGAAATGTTGTAGCGCTCCGCCGCCACTTTGATGCGGTCAGGCCGGATGTCCGCAACAGCAACGATCTCCGCCCGGTCAGAAAACTTCTCCAGGCATTTGGCATAGGTCTGCAAGCCGCGGGAACCCAGGCCCGCGATGGCTACGGTGATTTTCTTCATTAATACGTTCCTCCCTTGTGGGAAAAGATTGTCTACATGATTCGCCAGGGAAGAGCAAATTCCTGCCGCTTGCTGCAAAAAGCTGGGATGTGCCGCTTTCCCGTTGACATCTACCGCATTTCCGGCTATCATAAACACGATAACAACGTGAGGTGATCCATCATGTCTGAGCAATTCTCCCGTACCGCCGCCATTCTCGGCGAGGAAGCCATGCAGCGTCTCCACGATGCCCGCGTGGCCGTATTCGGCGTGGGCGGCGTGGGCGGCTATGTGGTGGAAGCCCTGGTACGCTCCGGCGTGGGCACGGTGGACGTCTTCGACAAGGATGACGTCAGCATTACCAACCTGAACCGGCAGATCATCGCCCTGCACTCCACCGTCGGGCAGGACAAGGTGAGCGTCATCGCCGCCCGCATGCGGGATATCAACCCGGACGTGGTCATCCACGAGCGCAAGATGTTCTACCTGCCGGAGAACGCAGACGAAATCGACCTGACGGCCTACGATTTCGTGGTGGACGCGGTGGACACCGTTGCCGCGAAGATCGAGCTGGCGGTGCGCTGCGAGCGGCTGGGTGTACCCCTCATCGCCGCGATGGGCGCGGGCAACAAGCTCGACCCCTCCAAGCTGCTGATCGCGGATATCTACAAGACCAGCGTCTGCCCCCTGGCCCGGGCCATGCGCACCACCCTGCGCAAGAAGGGCGTGAAGCACCTGACCGTGGCCTACTCCACCGAGGAGCCCATCCGCCCTGCTGCAGATGGCCCCGTCCTTGAAGAGGAAAAGGGGCGAAGGCCCCCCGGCTCAGCCGCCTTCGTGCCCAGTGCGATGGGCCTGCTCATCGCCAGCCACGTGGTGCGTTCCCTTGCAATTCCGAAATAAAAAGGACTCCCCTTTCGGGAAGACCTGATGGATTACTCCTTCACCTGCACCTTGTCCAGCACATCCTGCAACGTGATGCTCCGGAGGTAATTCTGGATCACCTCGTCCAGCCCCTGCCAGATGTAGAGGGTCTCGCAGCCGTTGCACCGCTCGCAGTCGTTGGGCGCATGATCCAGGCAGGCCACAGGGTGCATGGAGCCTTCTACGCTCTGCAGAATGTCATAGACCGTGCAGTCCCTGGGATCGACAATCAGGCAATAGCCGCCCTGATGGCCGCGGGTGCCCTGCATCACGCCATCCCGGGACAAGACCAACGCAATCTGCTCCAGGTACTTCTTGGACACGTTCTGCCGCTCAGAAATATCCTTCAGGGCAACAGGGCCGTTCTTCTGATGCTGCGCCATATCGATCATCATGCGCAGCGCGTAGCGTCCCTTGGTGGAAATCTTCATCCGTCCCCCTCCTATAACGCACGTTATCCATCAATATTATGTATTATATCACAGTTTTCCTGACATTTCAACTACTATTCTTAATATTCATATATTTGGGAGGCAATACATGGCCCGCACCCTCTCCCCTGCCGCGCGGATGGAGCGCAGCATCCTCACCGACTTCCGCAAAACGCTGTGGAAGCCCTTCATCGCCGCCATCAAGCAGTATGAACTGATCAAGGAAGGCGACAAAATCGCTGTATGCATCTCCGGCGGCAAAGACTCGATGCTCCTGGCCAAGCTGTTCCAGGTGCTCAACCGGCATACCGCAATCCCCTTTGAGATGGAGTTCATCGTGATGGATCCGGGCTACAACCCCATCAACCGGCAGAAGATCATCGACAACGCCGCCCTGATGGAGATCCCCATCCGCATCTTCGACTCCGACATTTTTGATGCTGCAACCAACGCCGAGCGCAATCCCTGCTACCTGTGCGCGAGGATGCGCCGCGGCTTCCTCTACGACCGGGCTCAGGAGCTGGGCTGCAACAAGATTGCCCTGGGGCACCACTTCAACGACGTGATTGAGACCACCATGATCGGCATGCTCTACGGCAGCCAGCTGCAGGCGATGCTCCCCAAGCTGCACAGCCGCAACTTCGAGAACATGGAGCTCATCCGCCCGATGTACATGATCCACGAGGACGAGATCAAAGCCTGGTGCGCCGCGAATGAACTGACCTTCATCCAGTGCGCCTGCCGCTTTGTGGAGCAGCGGGACAACAGCCTCGACGGCGTGGGGGACTCCAAGCGCCAGGAGGTCAAGGTGCTGCTTCGCCAGCTGCGTCAGCGCGATCCCGACGTGGAGAAGAGCATCTTCAACAGCATCCACACCGTCACCCTGGATACCTTCCCCGGCTGGAAGATCCACGGGGAGAGCCATTCCTATCTGGAGGAGTACGACCTGTGGCCCAACACCTTCCAGGGCATGCTGAAGCAGAACAGCCGCGAATAAGAGAGGCGTGCAGCCTCTCTTTTTTTGCCGAGTTCTCCTTATCTTTTGCATCGTTATTGACGGGATTCTGCCAATCATGTATACTGTGAGTACAAAGTAACCCGTCAATTTCATAATGAGGTCGGGCACGGCCCGACTGGCGAAAGAGATTGTTTGCAATCGCCGGGCGTAGCCAGCACCGAGCCTGCCTCGGGGATGGCCGATCAAGAAAGGAGTTCATCCAAGATGAAGAAATTCCTCGTTCTCCTGATGGCGCTTCTGCTGTGCGCATGCTTTGCCGCAGCGGAAGACACCGTCACCACCTATGACTTTGAATCCGGCGTGCCGGGGCAGTTCCTGCAGAGCGGCTCCAGTACCCCCAGGACCAGCACCGCCGTCGCCCACGGCGGCAATGCTGCCCTGTACGTCTCCGGCCGCAGCGGCAACAACTGGGACGCCGTTGACCTGAACGCCAAGGCCCTGGGCATCGACATCGGCGTGCCTGCCACCATCACCGCCTGGGTGTATGTGGACAGCGATGAGGCCGGCACCTTCGTCATCGCCAAAGCCGGCGGCGACTACGCCACCCTGGGCTCCGTGCAGTGCGCGGGCCGCACCTGGACGGAAATCACCGCCAAGATCGACCTGGATCAGCCGGTGAACATCCGCTTCCAGAACCTGTCCGAAAACTGGAACAACGCTGAATACTACATCGACGACATGGTCGTCACCGTTGGTCAGGCGCCCGAAACCGAGGAATCCACCGGCCCCGCCCTCAGCTATGAATCCGACTTCTCCGCCGGCACCGACGGCTGGTATGCCCGCTCCAGCGGCGGCGCGTCCATCTCCGTCACCGACGAGCAGGGCCTGCTGATCGTGGGCCGCGACGCCACCTGGAACTCCCCCGGCCGCGACTTCGAGATGGCGACCGGCAAGACCTATGCCCTGTCCGTGCTGGTGAAGCAGGACGAGATCGAATCTACCGGCTTCATCCTGTCCATCGCCCATACCCGCAATGGCGAGGAATCCTACGAGAACCTGGCCACCTGCACCGCCAAGAAGGGCGAGTGGACCCTGATGCAGTGTACCTACGTCGCCGGCCGCTATGACAAGTACGTCCTCTACGTGGAGGGCGGCGCGGCGGATACCTCCTACCAGATCAAGGACTTCACCTGCCACGAGCAGACCCTCAAGTACGGCAAGGCCGACATCCCCAGCCTGAAGGAGGTCTACGCGCCCTACTTCGTCTTCGGCACCGCCGTCACCGGCAATGAGGTGCTGGACGCCGACCGCATGGAGTTCTACAAGAGCCAGTTTGACATCTTCACCCCCGGCAACGAGATGAAGCCCGACGCGCTGATCAACATCGCCGCCTGCAAGTCCGCCGTGCGTAAGACCGGCGACGAGACCCAGGTCGAGGTGCGCTTCGACCGCTGCAAGCCGCTGCTGGACTGGGCTCAGGCCAACGGCGTGAAGGTGCACGGCCACACCCTGGTCTGGCACTCCCAGACCCCCGACCAGTTCTTCCATGAGGGCTACAACTCCACCAGCCCTCTGGTTTCCCGCGAGGTCATGCTGGCTCGCATGGAGAACTACATCAAGCAGGTGTTGACCTGGACGGAAGAAAACTACCCCGGCGTCATCGTCTCCTGGGACGTGGTGAACGAGGCTGCCGCTGATTCCGGCCGCCAGCTGCGCGCCTCCCTGTGGACGCAGGTCGTGGGCCAGGATTTCATCAACCGCGCCTTCGAGTACGCCCGCAAGTACGCCGCACCCCATGTCAAGCTCTACTACAACGACTACAACTCCGAAGTGACCATGAAGGCCCTGGTCACCCGTGATATCGTGGACAGCCTGATCGCTGACGGCACCATCGACGGCTATGGCTTCCAGAGCCACTACTCCGTGGGCTCCACCAACCTCTTCTATGTGGAGATCGCCATGAAGGAGATGGCCAAGCGCGTCCTGAACGACGGCACGCCCATCCGCCTTCGCGTGTCCGAGCTGGATGTGGGCATCCCCTCCAACACCGACAGCAACTGGCAGACCCAGGCCCGCTATTACAGCCAGCTGATGGAGCTCTACATCCAGTTTGCCGACCAGATGGAAGCCGTACACACCTGGGGTACGGTGGACAACCTGAGCTGGCGCAAGGAGAACTATCCCCTGCTCTTTGACGGTATGAGCCAGCCCAAGCCCGCGTTCTACGCCATTGTGGACTAAACCGATCCCGGAGGGACATGCATTCAGTGTGTCCCTCCTTTTCATTTGCCAGCTGCAAAGGAATTTTTCGATCATTTCCCGCAAGAAATTTCAAAAAAACTTGAAATTCCCTATTGACAAGGCGGAGGAAGCGTGCTATTATATAACACGTCGCCGCGACAGGGGCGATGCGGAGGTCGCGCGAAGCGTGACCAGCGCCAGTGATTGCTTGCAATCATGGTGCGCAGCCAGCACCGGGGCATACCCGGGGATGGCCGAAAACGGGAGCATAGCTCAGCTGGGAGAGCATCTGCCTTACAAGCAGAGGGTCACAGGTTCGAGCCCTGTTGTTCCCACACACAATCTTGGCCCGGTAGCTCAGTTGGTTAGAGCGCCAGCCTGTCACGTTGGAGGTCGAGGGTTCGAGCCCCTTCCGGGTCGCCATATATATGCCTCGGTAGCTCAGTCGGTAGAGCAGTAGACTGAAAATCTACGTGTCGGTGGTTCGATTCCGCCCCGCGGCACTTTTATGCGGTAGTAGCTCAGTTGGTAGAGCGCCACCTTGCCAAGGTGGAGGTCGCGAGTCCGAGCCTCGTCTACCGCTCTCTCTTTATTAATAAGATTGAGCATTGCTCAGCTTTACATAGCCCGCGTTGCTCCGGCAACGAGGACAACATGGTGCCATGGCCAAGTGGTAAGGCAAAGGTCTGCAAAACCTTTATTCCCCAGTTCGAATCTGGGTGGCACCTCTCAACGATCAGCATTGCTGGTCGTTTTTTGCTTATTCTCTAAACTTTTATGGAGGTTCCCCATGAGCAAGATCATCCAGCCCATCGCACCCAGATACAGCCGCGAGCTGCTGCTTGCCTCCCCCGACCTGCCGGAGTTCTGCTTTTTCTGGGGGCATACCCCCGACCAGCGCGGCGTCATCACGCAAAGCTGCCTGAGCCAGTGGTGGAAGGCCGACTTCACCTATAACGACGTCCGCTACTGCTGCATGGAGCAGTGCATGATGGCCGGCAAGGCGCGCCTGTTCGATGACGATGCCACGTTGGAGGAAATCATGGCCAGCGACGATCCCAAGGTCATCAAGGCGCTGGGACGCAAGGTGCAGGGTTTCCAGGAGGACGCCTGGAACGAGATCAAGTATGCGCTGATTGTCGCGGGAAATTACAGCAAATTCAGCCAGAACGTCCCGCTGCGGGAGTTCCTGCTCTCTACCGGTGACGCCGTTCTGGTGGAAGCCAGCCCTTATGACCGCATCTGGGGCATCGGCCTGCCCGCCAGCGATCCCCTGGCGCTGGAGCCCGCTTCCTGGCGCGGACAGAACCTGCTGGGGTTTGCTCTGATGGAAGTGCGGGATCAGATCCGCAGCAGCCTTTGACAGCATCGATTACCCAGCATGGTAGACGTGAGGCCATGAACAAGGGGCAAGGCAAAGGTATGCAAAACCTTTATTCCCCAGTTCGAATCTGGGTGGCACCTCCATCAAGACGATCAGCTTTGGCTGGTCGTTTTTCTTTTCCTTCGCAACCCACTCTTTACATCACAGGTTGAAAAAGCATCCTGCGCATGGTGGCGCATTTACCGCAGATATGCTATGATCAGCACATGCACTGCAGCGCATCATCACATCATGGAGGAACACGATATGTACCTGAGCAAAAACATACAATCGCTGCGTCGGCAGCGCCGCATCACGCAAGAGCAGCTGGCGGAAAAGATGAATGTCTCCCGCCAGACGATCTCCAAGTGGGAGTCCGGCGAAATGATCCCCGAATTATCCAAGCTCATTGAGCTGTGCGAGCTGTTCTCCTGCAAGCTGGACGCGCTGGTCCGGGAGGAGCTTTTTGCCGATGACGACATCTACTCTCCCATCGAAATTCGCCATGTGGCCGCCTTCCGCATGGCGCGTTACCTGATCGTCTCCCCCAACCCGGAGGATGATGTGCAGAACTATGTCGAAGCCTGGGCCCGGCGCTGTGGCCTGCTGGATTTGAAGCACGACGTCATGCGCATCGGCTGGGACTGGCCCTTTGTGTCCGCCGAGCAGCAGAACCGCTTCGGTTTGCGGGGCTATGTGGCCGCATATGTCCTGCCGGAGGATTTCTCCACCAGCTGCCCCGGCGTGGAATTTGCACAGCAGGCCGCGGCGGATTATGCTGTCATCACCATCACCAATCCCCACGCCTCCTCCTTCCATCGCATCCCCAGGGCATACCACAAGCTCATGGAATACCTGCAGGCCAACGGCTTCAAGGAGAAAGCCCATCCAGACGTCCTGTCCTGCTTTGAGCACGAATACGCAAAGGACGGCGTCCAGTACATGGACGTATACATCCATGTGGACAGCGTCGCCAAGACGGAATCCTTCACCAGCTTTTCCTGACCAGTGAAGCCTCTCTTGCTTCCCGACATCATCGGGGAGCGTTTTTGCTTCCGCCGCGAAAAGTCGAAATTTTCGATTGACAGCCCTGCCCAATTATGATAAACTGAACTTGTATCCTATTCTGAAATGGAAGGTGAACTGTTATGAAGCACATCAAGACCATCGAAACCCGCAACCTGTGCGAGAGCGCCAAGAAGGGCGGCTGCGGTGAGTGCCAGACCTCTTGCCAGTCCGCTTGCAAGACCAGCTGCGGTATTGCCAACCAGAAGTGTGAAAACACCAAGGAGAGCAAGTAATTGCAAACCAGGTGCCGCCGGAAACGGCGGCATTTTTCTTGAAGGAGACTATATACCATGATTCATCAGTATCAGCTGGGCGGCTATAACATCGTGCTGGACGTCTGTTCCGGCTCCGTTCACGTGGTGGACGAGGCTGCATACGATATGATCGCCCTGTTTGAAGGCAATTCCCGGGAATCTGTCCTGGACGCCGTCAGCGCAAAGCATCCCGGCATCCCCGCGGAGGAACTCGGCGAATGCTATGACCAGATTGCCGAGTTGAAGAGCGCCGGCAAGCTCTTCGCCCCCGACACCTTTGCCCCCATGGCTGGCACGCTCAAGCAGCGCACCTCCGGCGTGGTCAAGGCGCTGTGCCTCCATGTGGCGCACACCTGCAATTTGAATTGCTCCTACTGCTTCGCCAGCCAGGGCAAGTATCACGGGGACCGGGCTACCATGAGCTACGAGGTAGGCAAGCAGGCGCTGGACTTCCTGGTCGCCAACTCCGGCACCCGCCGCAACCTGGAGGTCGACTTCTTCGGCGGCGAACCGCTGATGAACTTCCAGGTGGTGAAGGATCTGGTCAGCTACGCCCGCAGCATCGAAAAGGAAAAGGGCAAGAATTTCCGCTTCACCCTGACCACCAATGGCGTGCTGGTGGATGACGACGTGATCGAATGGGCCAACAAGGAATGCAGCAATGTGGTGCTCAGCCTGGACGGCCGCAAGGAGATCCACGACCGGTTCCGCGTGGATTACGCCGGCAACGGCAGCTGGGAGAAGATTGTTCCCAAGTTCCAGAAGTTTGTGGAAGCCCGCAAAGGCAAGGAATACTACATGCGCGGCACCTTCACCCACGCCAATCCCGACTTTCTGAAGGACATCCAGCAGATGCTGGATCTGGGCTTCAACGAGCTGAGCATGGAGCCTGTGGTCTGCGCTGCCGACGATCCCTCTGCGCTGACGGAGGAGGATCTGCCCATCGTCATGGAGCAGTACGAGAAGCTGGCCGAGCTGATGCTGGAAAAGGACAAGCAGGGCAAGCCCTTCACCTTCTACCACTACATGCTGGATCTCTCCGGCGGCCCCTGCATTTACAAGCGCATCTCCGGCTGCGGCAGCGGCACGGAATACATAGCTGTCACCCCCTGGGGCGATCTGTATCCCTGCCACCAGTTTGTGGGCGAGGAGCGCTTCAAGCTGGGCGACATCTGGGAAGGCGTCACCAACACCGATGTGCAGGGCGAGTTTGCCGCCTGCAACGTGTACGCCCATCCCGAATGCCACGACTGCTGGGCAAGGCTGTATTGCTCCGGCGGCTGCGCGGCCAATGCCTACCATGCCACAGGCAAGGTCACCGGCATTTACGAGCAGGGCTGCAGGCTGTTCCGTAAGCGCATGGAGTGTGCCATCATGGTCGCCATCGCAAGATCCCTGGGCGAATGAAGCCGCCCCGGTGTACAAGCCCCGATTCACTGACCTCCGCGCGTATGCCGGAGGTCTTTTTGCGCCTTTTGGCTTGACACCCCCATTTACCAAGCGTACAATAAAATAAGCGATACAATCCTCCGCGAGGTGATACAAATGAACCTGGAAATATTTTTTGAAGCCATGCTGGAGCTGTTCACCACCATTGGCCTGAAGATCATCTATGCGATCCTGATCACCATCATCGGCCTGAAGATGATCAAATGGCTGAAAAAGAGGCTGCCCGGCTTCCCCTTCATGCAGAAGCTGGATGCAGGTCTGCGCTCCTTCATCTGCAGCACCCTGGCCATCTTACTTTACGCGCTGCTGTTCATCTCCGTGGCGATGATCATGGGCATCCCGACCACGTCCTTCATTGCGGCGCTGGCCTCCTGCATGGCTGCCATCGGCCTGGCGATGCAGGGCTCCCTCAGCAATTTCGCCGGCGGACTGATGATCCTCATGTTCAAGCCCTTCCGCACCGGCGATTACATCTCTGCCCCCGATTTGAACGTCGCCGGCACCGTCACAGCCATCACCGTGGTATACACGGTCCTTCGCACCTACGACAATATTGAGGTGACCGTGCCCAACGGCACCCTGGCGAACTCCGTGGTGCAGGATCTGTCCATCCCGGAGACCCGCCGCTGCGACCTGACCTTCCGCGTCGCCCACGACACGCCCGTGGAAAAGGTCGAAGCCGTCATCGGCGAAGTCCTCGCCGCCAACAAGAACGTCCTCACCGATCCGGAGCCCTCCGTCGTGCTGATGGAGATCACCGACAGCGCCATGCTCTACGGCGTTCGCATCTGGTGCCCCGGCTCAGAGTACTGGAACACCCGCTTTGCCCTGAACCGCGCCATCAAGCTGGCCTTTGACGCAAACGGCATCATCATGCCCCACCAGCAGGTGGATGTGCATGTGCAGGAGAAGCAAGGGTAACACACCCCGATATATGAGGAGGCCCCATGAAAATCCAGATCAGCGACAACCTCATCCGCCACTATCTGCGCAATGTGTACTTTATCAACGGCCACAGCTACGCGGGCAAGTCCACCATGGTACGGATGCTGGCGGAGCGCTACGGCATGATCCACTGCGGCGAAAACTACCACGACGCCTTCCCCCGGGAGAAGCTCGACCGCTGGAAGCAGCCGGGACTTTGCTACTTCGACACCATGTCCGGCTGGACGGAGTGGCTCAACCAGACCCCCGAGGAGCACTTCCGCTGGACGACCCAGGTCTCCCAGGAGTGCATCGAGGTGGAGATCCTCGAGCTCATCAAGCGTGCCGCAAACGGTGATAAGGTCATCGTGGACACCAACATCCCGCCGGATGTGCTGCGGGAGATCTCCGACTACGACCATGTAGCCATCATGCTCTGCGACCCGCCGGACATCACCAAGGAGAAGTTCTTCGACCGCGACGATCCGGACAAGAAGTTCATGATGGACCGCATCAAGGAGTGTCCCGACCCCGAGGCCACCCTCAAGAATTTCAACGCCTGGGCGACCTATCATCCCCCGGTGGAGATCGACTGGGCGCACACAGGGTTCTTCTCGATCACCCGGTCTGACTTTGTGACTGATACCCGCGAGGAAGTGCTGGCCAGGCTGGCGGAGCATTTCAAGCTGTAATCCCTCGCTCCGCTTTCGCGGGCAGCTACCCTACAAAGGGAAGCCTAAGCTGCCGCACACGGAATATCCCCCGACCTGCACGTTCAGGCCGGGGGATGCTTTATGCCTCAAAGAGGAATTCCTGCAAGTGACGAATGGTGGGCGCAGCAGTCAGCGTCAGCCGCCAGAGGGTGCCGGGGTAGCTGTGCTTCATGCGGCCATCGGTGATTTCGATGGGCTCGGCAGCGGCAGACAGGTCAGCATTCTCCGACCAGTCAATCCAGAAACCGCTTTCCTTGAGATGGCAGCACTGGCGTTCATGGTCAATGACCGGCTCATGCCGCAGCATAAACACCCAGGTGACCGGCTTGGCCTCAGCGCAGACGATTTCATCGCGGACGTTCAGTCTGCCGCCAGCAACACGGAAGGTACGGCGATATTGCTGCACGCCGGCCTCCGCAGGATAGGCCGCAGCCATATCCAGCGCCATACCATTGGGAAGCTTCTCCACGTCGCGGGCGGCGTATTGGCGGCCGGGTTGCTGCTCGGAATCCCCGATCATGGGCACGTTATGGTATGCCGCGCGGCAGTTCCACAATTCATACCGGCGGTCAGAGAAGGTCTTGGCGGTGTAGACCATGTTGCCCGCATCCACCACCTGCATTTCGCCATTCACCGCCAGCAGGAAGCTGCCCACATCGTTGTGATTGTGGCTTTCGTCGTTGTGACCGCCCTTCATGGCGACGGTGGTGTGCAGCGCCTTCGGTCCGTCTTCGCCGCCGCACCAGTCGAGTGACTCCACGATGCGCACCTGCAGATCCGGCAGCCACACATCTTTCGGCCATCCCTCGGCACAAGGCCGAGTGCTGGCTACGCGACAGTCTTTGCAAGCAAAGCCTGCCGCTAGTGGGGCATCCTGCCCGACCTCCATTTTCGGCCGACCCTCCACCGCCTCCACCGCTGCCGGCTTGGCGAAGATCCGCATCAGCACGCGGGACAGATGAGGCGTGTCGTTCAGCTCCTTCAGCGGACTGCCCCACATGTCCATGCCCATGCGGACGAGGGCAGCATTATCCGTCTTCCGGCCCGCGTATTGCAGGCGCTCGCCGCTGAGGTAGGGCCGGGCGTCGCAATCCGCGAAGTTGGCGAACCACCCATTCCCCAGATGCGCCAGCTCCGGGTAGGCCATCATGCGGCGCACCTTCTCATCCTGCCACAGGTCGACGGCGCACATGGATTCCAGCACCATCAGGCAGTCCAGGAACGCTCCGCCGGCCATGTTCCAGTAGCCCGCGCCCTCGTCACAGCCGCCGTCCGCCGGGACGACGTTCAGCCAGCGGTCCAGCATCATGCAGGCGCGCTCCACCAGCGCCGCGCCACCGAAATGCCAGACATTGGCCGCCATCAGCACGTTGGAGATGATCCACGGCGTCCAGTTGTTCAGGTCCTTGCGGACATAGCCCATCCACCATTCGCCGTTGTTCTCCATGAAATGTGTCAGCACGCGGCGCTCCACCTCGCGCCGGACGCGGGCATGCAGGTCAGGATGCAGCACGCCCTCCAGCAGCTGGCAGATGAAGGACAGTATCATCCCCGTCTGGGCGGCAAAGAGGTCGAGCACGATGTTGGTATCATCCGGGAAGGGATGGGCCGCATTCAGCCCCAGGTGGGCGCTGATACCCCAGGCCGTCTCCTCGCAAAGGAGCACAAGGCCGTCCTCTACGTCAGGGAGCATGTCCTCTGTGCCTGTCAGGCAAACATGGAGCGCCGCACTGCACAGCTTTCTCCGGCGGTCGAAGTAGGGATTTTCGCAATCGCGCCTGCTGCCTGTGCGGATGAAGGACGCATACATTCCTGCCGTCAGCACAGGCCAGGGCTTGTCATGCCAGTTCTCTGCGCAGGCGAGGAGCGCCTCCCGGTCAGCAAGGGCGACATTTTCCCATGCGGCGCGGTCAGCATACACAGGGAACTGGGGCACATAGCGCACCTCCCCGATGGGATGAGCGGCAAAATAACGTTCAAGCATGGTCAATACCTCCATTTGATGCAATGGATTCGACATCGTCACCGAAATCCCTGCCGCTTTTTGCGATTGCTTTTTATCCCCGCTTTTGTTATACTGTGCATAGCAATCACCGCCAGGAGGGTTAATCTATATGAAGCTTTCCGATATCAACATCCGGGATCCCTATGTCCTTTTGCACGAGGGGAAGTATTATCTCTACGGTACCCGCGGTCCCAGCTGCTGGGGTGAAGGCACCGGCTTTGACGTGTATGTCTCCGATGACCTGGAGAACTGGTCCGATCCCATCGAGATCTTCCGCAACGACGGCAAATTCTGGGGTACCCACAACTACTGGGCCCCGGAAGTCCACAAGTGGCAGGGCGCGTTCTACATGTTCGCCTCCTTCAAGGCGGAGGGCGTGTGCCGCGGCACCTGCATCCTCAAGGCCGAGAGTCCCCTGGGCCCCTTCGTCCCCCACTCCGACGGCCCCATCACCCCCGCCGACTGGGAATGCCTGGACGGCACCTTCTACGTGGACAAGGAAGGCAAGCCCTACATGGTCTTCTGTCACGAATGGGTGCAAGCCATCGACGGCGAGATCTGGGCCGTCCGTCTGAATGACGATCTGACTGCCCCCGCCGGCCCGCCGCGGCTGCTGTTCACCGCCTCCGAGGCGGAATGGATCGTCCCCGGCCGCCCTGTGCTGGGCAAGCCCTCCTTTGTCACCGACGGTCCCTTCATGTGGCGCAATGAGGACGGCACGCTGCTGATGCTCTGGGCCGCCTTCTCCAAGGACGGCTACACCCAGGGCCTGGCCCGCAGCTCCAATGGGGAGATCACCGGCGAATTCAAGCAGGTGAAGCCCCTGTTCATGAAGGACGGCGGCCACGGCATGATCTTCCGCACCAAGGAAGGCAAGCTGATGATGACGCTGCACTCCCCCAACAAGACGCTGGAGGAAAGGCCCTTCTTCTTCGAGGTTGTGGAAGAGGACGGCCTGCTCCATAGAAAGTAATCCGGAGGTTGCCATGAACGCCACCACGATCGTTTACACATCCAACACCGGCTTCACCGCGCGGTACGCCGCGATGCTGTCGGAGAAGCTCGGCCTGCCCGCTTATACCCTCTCGGACGCCTTGACAAAGCTGCCCACGGGCACGCCGGTCATCTACATGGGCTGGCTGATGGCCGGCAGCGTTGCAGGCTGCAAGAAAGCCTCCAAGCGCTTTGCCATCGAGGCGGTCATCGGCGTAGGCCTGGGTGACACCGGCGCGCAGGATGACGCAGCCCGCAAGGCGTGCAAGCTCCCGACGGACGTTCCGGTCTTCACCGTACAGGGCGGTATGGATCATGCCAAACTGAAGGGCGGCTACAAGGTGGGCATCCGCCTTCTCACCAAGGTGATGGCTGCGAAAAAGAACCGCACCCCCGGCGAGGATAAGATGCTCGATCTGCTCATCAAGGGCGGCGACTACGTCAGCGAAAAGGAGCTCTCCGCCGTACTGGCGTGGGCAGACAAGTAAAATCCCTACTATAACATAGGATATACGGAGGATTCCCGCATGGGCAAGTTTGAAATCAAGGACGATATCTACCTGAACGGCGAAAAGTTTCAGGTGATTTCCGGTTCCATCCACTACTTCCGCGTCGTGCCGGAGTACTGGCGCGACCGCCTGCTGAAGCTCAAGGCCATGGGCTGCAACACCGTCGAAACCTATATCCCCTGGAACTTCCATGAGCCGAACCGGGGCGAGTTCAACTTTGGCGGCGACCACGATGTGTGCCGGTTCGTCCGCATCGCCCAGGAGCTGGGGCTGTGGGTGATCATCCGCCCCTCCCCCTACATCTGCGCGGAGTGGGAATTCGGCGGCTTCCCGGCCTGGCTGCTGGCCCAGGACGGCATGCGCTTCCGCTGCAATTACGAGCCCTACATGAAGGAGTTCCTCGCCTACTTTGACGAGCTGCTGCCCCGCCTCGCGCCCCTGCAGATCACCCACGGCGGCCCCATTATCATGATGCAGGTGGAGAACGAGTACGGCTCCTACGGCGACGACAAGGAGTACCTGGCCCTGCTGCGGGACGGCATGATTGCCCGCGGCATCGACGTGCCCCTGGTCACCTCCGACGGCCCGGAGCATGATATGCTGGCCTGCGGCAAGGTGGACGGCGTGTTCCAGACCGGCAACTTCGGATCCCACACCAAGGAGCGCTTCGCCTACATGAAGGAACAGGGCATCTATCCCCTGATGTGCATGGAGTTCTGGTGCGGCTGGTTCGATCACTGGGGCTGCGGCAAGCACGCCCACACCGACGCCGCTTCCTCCGCCAAGGACTTCGCGGACTGCCTCGACCTGGGCCACATCAACATCTACATGTTCCACGGCGGCACGTCCTTCGGCCTGATGAACGGCTCCAACTACTACGACAAGCTGACCCCCGACGTGACCAGCTACGATTACGACGCGCTGCTCACCGAGGATGGCCGCATCACCGAGAAGTACCGCCTGTTCAAGGCTGCCATCGAGGCCCGCAAGGGTCCCGCGCCGGTGATCGACATCCCGGAAATCCCCCGCAAGGCCTATGGCGCGGCAACCCGCGTGGCCTCCCAGCCCCTGTGCGAGCTGCTCACCCAGCGCAGGAGCACCTACAGCGTCTGCCCCATGAGCATGGAGCGCCTGGGCCAGAATTACGGCTACACCCTGTACTCCACCGTACTGACCAACGAGGTGGAGCTGCGCAAGATTCAGCTGGTGGGCGCCAATGACCGCGCAGTCATCATGCTGGACGGCGAGAGCATCGCCACCCTGTACGACCACGATCTGCAGAAGGCATACAACTTCGAGACCCCCGTGCCCGTCCGCAAGGGCGCGCGACTGGAGATTCTCGTGGAAAACATGGGCCGCGTGAACTACTCCTTCAAGCTGGAGCACCAGCGCAAGGGCATCGACTCCGGCGTGGTCATCAACGACCACCAGAAGTTCGGCTGGGATATGTTCATCTGCGACGAGGCCGTGATGGCCTCCCTGCAGCCCGCCGGTAAAACCACCGCAAAGGCCCCCACCGCTCACACCCTGACCTTCAGCGTGGACGAGAAGGCCGACACCTGGCTGAGCCTCCCCGGCTGGGGCAAGGGCACCGTCGTCCTGAACGGCTTCTGCCTGGGCCGCTTCTGGGAGATCGGTCCGCAGAAGCACCTGTACATCCCCGCGCCCCTGCTGAAGGAAGGCGAGAACGCCCTCATCATCGTAGAAACCGAGGGCAAATCCGGCCAGGCCTTCCTGGTGGACTATCCTGATTTGGGCTGATCCGGGCGCCCCTCAAATCCGCTGCGCGAATGCCTCCTTCCTTTTCCGGGAGGGACATTCGCTTTTTTTGCGGCAAAATATGTGCATTTCGCGACTGAAAACGTTTTCCCCTTTGTGTATACCGCCAATTCCACACGGCAAAATACTTGACAAAATGTCCAAATGTAGATAAAATATACACAACAAGCAAGCTGTGCCCCTTCCTCGGTCGGGGCAATTTTTTCGCCCTTCCCGAATTGACACGGCGTGCTTAATAAGTAGAGGAGGAATCCCCCATGAAGAAGTTTGCCGCCCTGCTGCTGGTGCTGGCGATGGTTCTCTCCCTGGTCCCCATGGCGACCGCTGAGGAACCCATCATCATCCGCTACGGCACCCACTGGACCGCTGGCTGGAATCCCAATGAGATCGATCCCGCCACCGGCACCTACACCATGACCGACGAGGCCGACCGTCAGCTGCGCCTGAAGGCCGAAGAAGCCGTGCTGCAGAAGCACAACGTCAAGATCGAGCATGTGCAGTACGCTCAGGACGTCCGTTCCGAGCTGGTTCTGTCCGTGCTGGCCGGCAACCCCTGCTGCGAAATCGCCCGTATGTGGAATGGTTCTGAGAGCACCGTTCTGGCTCAGAACGTCCTGCAGCCCCTGGACGATTACGCCTACATCTTCGAAGGCGCTGACTGGATGTGGCCCACTGCTGTGTACGGCCATAACTACTTCCTCAACGCCAACGTGGCCTTCACCCAGTACTTCCCCCTGGTGGTCAACCTGACCATGCTGGAGGCCATCCCCGCCCTGAAGGAAGCCGACGGCTCCACCCTGTACCCCATGGAGCTGCTGGAGCGCGGCCAGTGGACCTGGTCCAACTTCAAGGATTACCTGGGCAAGGTTCACGCTTTCTACGGCAACACTCCCTCTCCCGAGGGCGCTGCGAACCCCACTATCGTTGCTTATGAAATCGACTACCGTCAGTCCGGTCTGTCCGCCATGTTCGCCAACGGCGGCGGCATCTACGGTGATACCGGCCTGATCGCCAACTCCGAAGAGTCCATCGCCGGCGTTGCCTTCCTGCGTGAGCTGATGGAGCTGGGCTACGCCAAGGATCCCGGCACCTACAACGGCTGGGAGCCCCTGTGGTGCGAACCCGGTTACGACTGGGGCCGCGGCGCTGCCGTCTTCGCTGACTGCCACTCCTGGGGCGTCAAGGGCGAGGGCGATCACCTGACCGAGCGCGGCGAATCCTACGCCATCATGCCTTGGCCCGCTGCTGACCGTCTGGTCTCTGTTGCTGCTGACGGCACCGTCACCTACGATCCCGCTTACCAGCAGGTTATCTCCGTTGGCGACATCGACGGCGTGCTGAAGGGCATCTCCCCCGAAATGACCAAGCTGGCCCTGGAGTGCTACCGCACCTACTGGGAGACCTACTACATCGAGCAGGCCAAGCAGGCCGGCGCCGAGATCGCCTCCATGGACGAGTACAAGGCTGCCGTTGCCAAGGATCAGGCCAACAAGTTCGGCGTTGACATCAACAAGCTGGTCGTCATCGACGGCGTTGAGCATGACGTTGGCGCTCAGGTCCTGAATGCCTGGATCTTCAACTCCGAGAACTGCATCCCCAACAACGTGGCTGGCAACCTGGGCCTGACCCTGACCTGGGAGCACACCATCGCCAAGGGCCTGATGGGCGTTGAGGCTATGCCCGCTTACGAGGTCGCCATCGAGGCTCGCAAGTCCCTGTTCGACGACGTTCTGGCTGAGACCGCTGCCATTCTGGGCACCGACGAGCTGAACGACAACCAGGCTCCCGTCATCACCGTCACTGGCACCATCATCGTGCCCGTTGGCGATGACCTGTCCGCCGTGGCTTGGGAAAATCACTTCTCCGCCGAGGACGGCTTCGACGGCGTGATGGATCCCGCTCTGGCCGCTATCGATGTCACTGGCGTGGATACTGCCACCGCCGGCGCCTACAAGGCCAAGGCCACCTTCACCGACAAGTCCGAGAACGCGGGCACTGCTGAGATCGACGTGATCGTCTACGATCCCGCCAACACCGTTGCCCCCACCCTGACCGTCGTTGACGAGCTGCCCACCATCGCTATGGACGCTGACGCTTCCGCGATCGACTGGACCACTTACGTCGCCGAGGCCAAGGATGCCTCCGGCCTGGACCTGAAGGCCCTGGTTGTGGCTGATGTGTCCGTGCTGGATACCTCCATGCCCGATCTGTACCCCGTCACCCTGACCGTGACCGACTACGCTGGCAACACCGCCTCCGTGGAGATCGAGGTTGAGGTCGTCGTCGAGTAATCGAAACGGCAAGGTAAACCCTAACTGAATCGGGCGGGTGCTGGATGGCTGATGCCTGACAGCGCCCGCCCTTTCCCGATCTAAATACTGTCAATTGTTTCCACCTGATGTATCCCCACACCAATGGGATCGTCACCGTTGCATAACGCAGGCTCCGCACTCAGGGGCTGCCAACTGCTGCATGGACTTCGCACGGAGTCCGCGTTATGCAGCGATGACCCAATATTTCAAAAGGGGTGAACATACCCGTGACCAAGAAAAAGAAGATTCTGATCGCGCTGCTCGTGATCGTCGTGGCTGCGGCTGCAGTGCTGGGCATTGACGCCCTCACCGGCAAGGAGAAGGGCCTTTTCGCCATGCCTGCCACGGAGACCACCATCGCTCGCGAGCGCACTTACCAGGCCTATCTAGACAGCTTCGGCTACGCGGATGAGCTGGCCCAGGCGGAAATCGCCCTGGACGTCTTCGCCTTCGAAAAGAGCGAGGACTCCAATGCCCAGCCCCTCACCGAGGGTGTGGATACCGGCGATACCGGCGCCATCACCTGGAAGTTTAACGTGGAGGAAACCGGCTTTTACAACCTGGAGATCGGCTATCTGGCCCTGGCCGGCACCACCTCCGATATCCAGCGCCGCGTCCTTCTCGACGGCGAGGCTCCCTACGAGGCCCTGACCCAGATCGTCTTCAAGCGCATCTGGCGCGATGAGGATATCCGGCTGAAGAACGAGAACGAAATCCGTCCCAACGCGGACGAGGTATTCCAGCAGCAGACCATCTTCCTGGAGGACTACGACCGCCGCTCCGGCGCGCCGCTGATCTTCCACCTGACCGAAGGCGAGCACACCCTCACCTTCGAAGCGGTCAAGGAGCCTCTGGAAGTGCTGAGCCTGACCTTCAAGGCGGCCCCCCAGCCGGAGAGCTACGAGACCGTGCTGGCCAAGTGGCAGCAGCAGGGTAAGTTGTTCGCCGGTGACGCCATCGTCGGCCAGGCCGAGCGCCGCATGGCCCCCGAGGGTCACGAGACCACCGAGCTGTCCTACGCCAACGCCACCAAGGACATCCTCAAGTCCTCCCCTGCCATCACCGTGCAGAAGAACTACTCTGACGCGGCGCTGGAGCCCTACCACGCCTGGCACATCCTCTACCCCACCATCGGCGCCAGCAACTGGGCTCAGCCCGGCGATGCCCTGACCTGGCAGCTCGAGGTGCCCGAGGACGGCCTGTACGTCCTGACCTTCAAGGGCCGTCAGACCTCCCGCGGCGTGACCAGCTACCGCCGCCTGTCCGTCAACGGCGAAGTGCCCTTTGCCGAGGCGGAAGTCATCGGCTTTGGCTACTCCGGCACCATGCAGAATTACACCCTCGCCAATGCAAAGGGCGAGCCCTACTACGTCTACCTGCACAAAGGCCTGAACGACATCAAGCTGGAGTGCGTCATGGGCGGCATCGGCGGCGTGCTGAGCGAGGTTGAGGAAGCCCTGCGCAACCTCAATGCCCTGTACCTGGCCACCATCCAGATCACCGGCAACGTGCCCAGCCAGTTCATCGACTACGAGATCGCCAAGAAAATTCCGACCTTCGTGGACACCATGAACACGGAGAGCCAGCGCCTCTTTGCGCTGGTTGACAAGATGGTCGAAATCACCGGCGAAAAGGGTGAAAGCACCGCCATGCTGGAGAAGATGGCCATCCAGGCTCAGGGTCTGGCCAAGGATCCTGAGGACATCGTCAAGGAGCTCAGCCAGCTGAAGAACAACATTTCCGCCCTGGGTACCTGGATCGTCAACATCTCCACCATGCCCGTGGAGCTGGACAGCGTCATGCTCAGCGCAGACACCGCCTCCCTGCCCAAGCCCACTGAGGGCTCCCTGGAGGGCGTTGTGGCCGAGTTCCAGCGATTCTGGGCCACCTTCTTCCACTCCACCTCTGATCTGGTCAGCGAGGACTCCGCCACCAAGAAGGGCGCCTCCATCAAGGTGTGGATGGCCTCCGCCGGCCGTGAGCAGGCCCAGATCATTCAGAACATGATCGACGAGACCTTCTCCCCCAATACCGACATCGCCGTCAACCTGCAGCTGATCCCCATGGACGTGGTGCTGCGCGCGGCGCTGGCAGGCAATGGCCCTGATGTGGTCATCGGCCTGAACCAGTCCACCGCCCAGGACTTCGCCATGCGCGGCGCAACCGTGAAGCTCTCCGACTACGAAGACTTCGCCGAGTACGTCTCCCGCTACTCCGAGGGCGTCATGCGCGCCACCGAGTACAACGGCGGCTCCTACGGCATCCCCGAGCAGGTCAGCTTCCAGATGCTCTTCTACCGCGAGGACGTGCTGGAGGAGCTGAATCTCACCGTTCCCACCACCTGGACGGAGGTCATGGAGATGATCCCCGTGCTCAACCGCGAGAACTACATGTTCTATATGCCCTCCACCCGCGTGGCCACCGGCCTGAACGTGTTCCAGGCCATGGTCTACCAGAATGAGGGCGAGATCTACGAGGGCGAGGGCGTCGATTACGGCGTGGCCTCCGCCCTGCACGAAGACCCCGCCATGGAGGCCTTCAAGTGGTTCACCGACCTGTTCACCGTGCACGGTCTGGAGGTCCAGGCGGACTTCTCCAACCGCTTCCGCACCGGTGAAATGCCCGTGGGCGTGACTGATTACGTCACCTACTGCACGCTGGAGATCTTCGCGCCGGAAATCAAGGGTCTGTGGAGCTTCTCCGCCTTCCCCGGCTCCGTCAAGGAAGACGGCAGCATTGACAACACCTACGTCTGCGATACCGTCCAGACCGTCATCATGAATGGCGCGAAGAACAAGGACGCCGCCTGGGAGTTCGTCAAGTGGTGGAACGAGACCGATCAGCAGACCTCCTACGCCACCACCCTGGAGGCCATCATGGGCGCCGCTGCCCGCTACCCCGCAGCTGACCCAAACGTCATCCGCAACCTGCCCTGGTCCAACGCCGAGAGCGCTCAGCTGCTGGCTCAGTACGAGCATCTGACCAGCATGCCCGCCATCCCCGGCTACTACATGAACACCCGTATGATCTCCTATGCCTTCGAGGACGTTGTGGCTGACCTGGCGAATCCCCGCGAGACGCTGTACCTCAACATCCGCGATATCGACAAGGAACTGACCAAGAAGCGCATCGAGTTCGGCCTGAGCACCAAGGACAGCCTGGCCTCGGGCGCCACCAATGAGTAAAGGAGGGAACCACGCATGACAACTGCCAAAAAGCTGGGCTTCGTCGGCTCGCTGAAACGCTATCGCAATCAGTACCTCATGGTGGCCCCCTTCGCCATCGTGTTCATTCTGTTCACGGTGCTGCCGGTGGCTGCCGCCATGTTCCTCAGTTTCACTTCCTTCAACATGACCTCCATGCCCGACTGGGTGGGCCTGGAGAACTACGTCACCCTCATCGTTGAGGACGACGTATTCCTCACCGCCATCAAGAACACCCTGGTGTTCGCCATCCTGACAGGCCCCGTTTCCTACATCATGTGCTTCATCTTTGCCTGGCTGATCAACGAGCTGCCGCGCATCCCCCGCGCCATCATGACGCTGGTGTTCTACGCGCCCTCCATCTCCGGCAATGTGTACCTGGTGTGGAAGCTGATCTTCTCCTCCGATACTTACGGCTACGCCAACGCCTGGCTGATGAAGCTGGGCATCCTCCAGGAGCCCATCTACTGGCTGACCACGGAAGCCTACATCATGCCCATCCTGATCGTTGTGCAGATCTGGATGAGCCTGGGCGTTTCCTTCCTGTCCTTCATCGCAGGTCTGCAGACCGTTGACCGCGCGATGTACGAGGCCGGCGCCGTGGAGGGCATCAAGAACCGCTGGCAGGAGCTGTGGTACATCACCCTGCCCGCCATGAAGCCCCAGCTGATGTTCGGCGCGGTTATGCAGATCACCAGCGCCTTCTCCGTCAGCCAGATCTCCCTGGATCTGGTGGGCTTCCCGTCCGTCAACTATGCAGGCCATACCATCATGACCCACCTGCATGACTTCGGCAACCTGCGCTATGAGATGGGCTACGCCTGTACCATCGCAGTGTTCCTGTTCCTGCTGATGCTCTTCTGCAACATCCTGGTGCAGAAGCTGCTGCGCAAGCTCGGTTAAGGAGGTAAAGAGACAATGGCTAAGAAAAAGAAGAATCTTTACCCCAAGCCTCCGAAGAAGACCGGCCTCCGTGCCTGGCTGCGCCGCCGCAAGCTGCGTACCCGCCGCTCCCTGGCTGCAGATATCATGTTGATGATCTTCCTGGGAGCATTCGGTATCTTCTCCCTGTTCCCGCTGATCTACACCGTGGTCTCCGCCTTCAAGCCCATGAGCGAGATCTTCATCTTCCCGCCCAAGCTGACGGTGGACAACCCCACCCTGGATAACTTCTTCGACCTCTCCTTCATCCTCGAGGGCTTCGATGTGCCCCTCTCCCGCTACCTGTTCAACACCCTGGTGATCACGGGCCTTGGCACCCTGGGCACGGTCATGCTGGGCAGCCTCGCCGCCTTTGCGCTGGCGAAGTACGAGTTCCCCGGCTCCAAGGTGATGAGCGAGCTGATCGTGTACGCGCTGATGTTCTCCGCGTCGGTTACCGCCATCCCCAACTACCTGATCATGACTTACCTGGGCCTGGTTGACACCTACTGGGCGGTCATTCTGACGGCCATCGGCGGCACGCTGGGATTGTACCTGATGAAGAACTTCATCGGCCAGATCCCGGACTCCCTGCTGGAAGCCGCCACCATCGACGGTGCGCAGGAGTTCACCATCTACTGGAAGATCATCATGCCCCTGTGCAAGCCTGCCTGGATCACCCTGGTCATCCTGTCCTTCCAGCAGATGTGGGGCACCACCGGCGGCGTGTTCATCTACTCCGAGGAACTCAAGCCCGTGTCCTACGTGCTGAGCCAGCTGGTTTCCGGCGGTATCGCCCGTACCGGCGTTTCCTCCGCGGTTTCCCTCATCATGATGCTGGTGCCTGTGGCGGTGTTCGTCATCTCCCAGTCCAACGTTATCGAGACCATGTCCACCTCGGGCATGAAGGATTAAGGAGGCGTACAGATGATGAAACGATTCGTGCTTCTTCTGCTGGCCGCCTTGATGCTCTTCACCTCTGCCTTTGCAGCGGACGGCACCAGCAATGTTTACCAGGGCTACACCTACGATTTCTTCCGCAACATCAAGTCCACCCCCGCGCCCTTCGTGCTCAGCCAGGTGATTGACTCCAACTCCGTGACCAAGACCGGCCGCACCATTGAGACCGTCACCGACGTGGCAACCAGCAAGGACGGCCGCATCTTCATCGTGGACAAAACCACCTCCATCATCTACGTTCTGGATGAGAACGGACAGTACCTGTCCTTCATCAAGAATATCAAGGATGAAAACAAGAAGAATGCCCAGATCAACGGTCAGAACGTTCAGCTGACCAGCCCCGAGGGCGTGTTCTATCACGAGAAGGCGGATGAGCTCTACGTCTGTGACACCGGCGCCCAGCGCATCCTGGTGCTGGATGGCCAGACCTTCGCCTTCAAGCGCGGCATCCTGCGTCCCGATGACATGACCGGCGTGACCGAGTTCAAACCCTCCAAGATCGCCGTGGACAACGCGGACCGCATCTATGTGGTTGTGCAGTCCTCCTACGAGGGCATCATCGAGCTGAACGAGGACGGTACCTTCTCCCGCTACTTCGGCGTGAACGAACCCCAGATCAACATGGTTGATTTCCTGTGGAAGTCCATCGCCTCCGACAAGCAGAAGGAGAAGATGGGCAAGACCTACGCCCCCGCCTTCAACAACGTCACCCTGGACGGCGAAGGCTTCGTCATGGCCGTCACCAGCGACTCCGCTTCTGCGGACAAGGTGTTCCGCCTCAATTTTGCCGGCGCCAACGTCCTGCGCGAGATGGGTAACATCCAGGTCGTCGGCGACCTGCAGACGGAGAACCCCTCCGCCTTCGTGGACATCGCGGTCAAGCCCTACGGCACCTACGCCCTGCTGGACAAGACCTACGGCCACGTGTTCCTGTACAACTTCGACGGCGAGCTGCTGTGCGTGTTCGGTTCCAAGGGCAATGCGGTGGGCCAGTTCAAGACGCCCTCCACCATCGCCTGGCTGGGCGACAAGCTCATCATCGGCGACGCTGACCTGAAGTGCGCCTACATCTACGAGCCCACCGCCTTCGGCTCCGCCCTGCTCAAGGCAGGCGAGGCGTACTACAACGGTGAGTGGGACACTGCCACCGCCTACTTTGAAGAGGTCCTGCGCCTGTGCGCCAACCTTGAGACCGCCTACGTCGGCATCGGCAAGAACCTGCTGATGAAGGAAGACTACGAGGGCGCTATGTACAACTTCAAGCTCGGCAACAACCGCGAGTTCTACTCCAGGGCCTACAAGGGCCACCGCACCAACGTGATGAAGGAGAACTTCTGGATCATTGCCGTGGTCGCCGTGCTCTTCATCGGTTCGGTGCTGGGCAGCGAAGTTGCCTACCATAAGAAGCAGAAAAGGAGGATGAAGAAATGAAGCTTGCCAAGAACGATAAGCTGAAATACTGGGGCTATGCCCTGGTTCATCCCTTTGACGGCTTCTTCGAGATCCGCTTCCGCAACCACGGCAGCATGCTGATTGCCACGCTGCTGCTCATCGCCTACGCGGTGCTCAACTGTCTGAAGTTCCAGTACACCGGCTTCGTGATGAACATGAACAACATCGAGGAGATGGACGCGCTGTCCCTGTTCGTGTCCGTCATTTCGGTGGTTGTGCTCTTCACCGTTTCCAACTGGACGGTGACCACCCTGTTCAACGGCAAGGGCAAGATGAAGGACATCTTCATCGTTCTGTGCTACAGCCTGACGGTACTCATCATCGGCGACGCCATCGTCACCTTTGCCAGCAACTTTGTCGCCACTGAGGAAGTGATGATCCTCACCTCCATCCAGATGATCTGCTACGTCTACTTTGCCTTCCTGGTGGTGGCGGGACTTACCACCATCCACGAGTATGGCTTCGGCGGCAGCATCATGTCGATCATCATGAGCGTCGCTGCGGCGGCAATCATCCTGTTCATCGGCATTCTCGTTTTCACCATGCTTGAGCGCATGATCAGCTTCTTCTCCTCCGTCGCAGAAGAGCTGATGCGCCGGCTGTAAGGAGGTGCACGCATTATGATGGAAAAAATCAAAAATATCTATGGCGCGCACCCCATCTCCTGGACGCTGGGCATCCTGGCCTTCGTCATTGCCGTAACAGCGCTGATCTTCTACTACCCCTCCTTCAGCCTGGAGGCGGCGCCCGTTCCCCAGCTGACCGGTGAAGCCACCGCCAAGGGCGAGGAAATCCCCGTGGGCGGCAGCGTCACCGTGGCCCAGGCGGACGGCCGCACCCTGACCCTGGACACGGAAAAGCTCATCCTTACCCTGAAGGACGACGCCACCGGCCGCACCTGGTCCTCCGCCATGGCGGGCGCTTCTGCCGACGATCTGGCCGCAAACGCCCTGCTGCAGGTAACCTTCCGCGGCGAGGACAATGTGGAAACCACCTGGAACACCTACCAGAACTGCGTGGCCTTCCAGGATTACAAGCTGTTCCAGATCGAGGGCGGCGTACGCATCGAGATGGACATCAATGAGGGCGACTCCAAGGTCTACCTGGAGTACCTGCCCGGCCGTTTCCCCCGCGATCGCTATGAGAACTTCATCCTTGGCGGTCTGGATCAGCTGCTGGCAGAGGGCAAGATCGACGAACGGCAGCACTCCCGCTACAAGGACTACCTCCACCAGTGCTACCGTATCAACCCCAAGGCAAATGAGCCGGAGCGGCTGCCTGAGTACCAGAGCTACGACCAGTTCTTTGCCGGCGTCAGCCCCTCCCCCTCCCTGCGTGACGCGCTGATCAGCCTGACCAGCCTGCTGGGCTACACCCGCGAAATGCTGATTGAAGACTGCGCCATGTTCGGCGTCACGCCCACCTTCCATGAGCCGGCCCAGTTCAACCTGGCCATCGAGTTCACCCTGGATGGCGGCGATCTGGTGGCCCACATCCCCACCGGCGAGATCACTTCCGGCAATTCCTTCTACAAGATGCAGCGCGTCGCTGTGCTGCCCAATCTCGTGGCCCAGCCCGCTTCGGCGGAGAACACCGGCTACTTCCTCACCCCCGACGGCTCCGGCGCGCTGATGCAGTTCAACACCTTCGTGGGCAGCATGGCCAAGTATGACCGTCCCTACATGGACAACGATTACTATGCCGACTACTACTTCCAGTCCGAATACGCCCAGGAGCTGCGCATGCCCATCTTCGGCGTCATCAACGGCATTGAGCCCTCCACCCACGGTATGCTCGCCATCATCGAAAGCGGCGTGGATACCGCCAACCTGCACATCACCCTGGGCTCCACCACCGGCACCGGCAAGAAGGCTACCTACACCGGCACCAACGCCGCTTATGTGTCCGTTGATACGCTGGAGCACGCCCGTGTGCGCATCAACGGCGCCTATGAGGCCGACAGCCCCACCTACGTGTCCGACTCCGGCCACATTGCCATGGACTTCACCATCCGCTACAAGCCCTACACCCAGGCCGTCACTTACTTCGACCTGGCCATGGACTACCGCGATTACCTGGCTGCCCAGTCCGACGTGGAGATCACTGCTCCCGAAGGCCCCAAGACCTACGTGGAGGTCATGGGCGCTGTGACCCTCATCGACCGCTTCATCGGCGTGCCCTATGACAACATCACCTCCATGTCCACCTACAAGGATGTGGAAGCCATCATCGCAGAGCTCCCCGAGGGCAGCGTGGTGCAGTATGACGGCGCTTTCAACGGCGGCGTCATCTCCGAGCTGAACAACGGCGCCCGCCTGGTGGAAGAAAACGGCACCCTGGAGGAGATGAAGTCCCTCCTGGCCGCCGCGGAGAAGAAGGGCGTCCAGCTGTACTGGCAGGTGAACCTCTCCCGTGTGTATGACAACGGCCGTACATACATCCCCTTCCTCCACGCCCTGCGCGATTTCAGCAATGAAGTGGCGGAGATCTACCTGTACACCCCCGACACCGCCAAGTTCAACGGCCGCTGGGATCCCATCCGTTCCTATACCCGCGTCTCGCCCAAGTACCTGCCCACCCTGGCAGAGGCTTTCGTGGCTGAGGTGAAGGAGCAGGGCCTGGACATCAACCTGGCCATCGGCGATCTGGGTCACGACGTGTTTGCGGACTTCCGCTACAACAACGTGATCAATCAGGCCCAGGCCAATGCCCTGGTCAAGACCGCCCTGGACACTCTCGCCGCTGAGTCCGCCCTGACGCTCAACGACTCCGCCGCCTCCCTGGCCCCCATGGCGGATTACGTCGTCAACGTCTCCCGCACCTCCAGCGATTACGCATCCTTCTACGCCACCATCCCCTTCCGTCAGCTTGCCCTGCGCGGTCTGACCCAGCTGGTTGGCCAGGATGTGAACCTGAATTCCCGCAGCCTGCAGTACTACCTGCTCCAGGCCGCAGAGACCGGCATGGGCGTGAAGTACACCGTTACCGCCCAGAACCCGGACATCCTCAAGTCCAGCCACTTTGAAGCCGTGTACGCCGCCTACTGGGCGGAATGGAAGGACGAGATCGCCGAAGCTGCCAGGCAGTGCGCGGAGCTAAGCGCTGTCATCGGCGGTCAGCAGATCACCGATCATGTGATCCTTGCGGAGAACGTGTTCCAGACTACCTACGAAAACGGCGTGCGCGTCATCACCAACTACACTGCCCAGCCCTATGAATCTGCGGACGGCATGGTCGAAGCCGGCACCTGGCTGCTCGTCCAGGAAGGAGGCGCCCTGTGAGAATGACTTACGCAACCAAGCGCAAGCTGCTGGGTTTCACATTCCTGATCCCCTTCCTGCTTGGTTTCTTCATGTTCTTTGCCAAGCCCCTGGTGGAAACCTTTAAATACTCCTTCAACACCATCACCCTGGATGAAGTGGGCACCATGGTCTTCACCCCCAACGGCATCCAGAACTACATCGATTTGTTCACCAAGGAAGTCTCCACCACCAACACGCAGATCCTCCGCGTCCTGCTTGATGAGAACACCAACATGCTCATCAACGTGCCGCTGATCACGCTGCTCTCCCTGTTCCTGGCGCTGCTGGCCAACCGTCAGTTCAAGGGCCGTGCCATCGTGCGTATGATCTTCTTCCTGCCCATCATCTTGGGCCTGGAGGTCGTCACCGACATGATGACCATCACCACCGGTTCCGAAACCATCGCCACCGGCGGCCTCTTTGCCGAGAGCTTTGTGGCCCGCATGCTGGTGCGCTATACCTCCATCCCCATGATCTACCTCACCCCCATCATCGACTTTGTGGAGAACATTTTCTCCGTCATCTCCCGCTCCGGCGTGCAGACCCTGGTGTTCCTGGCGGCGCTGCAGTCCATCAGCCCCAGCATGTACGAGGTGGCCAAGATCGAAGGCGCTACCGGCTACGAGACCTTCTGGAAGGTCACCATCCCCTCGATCCTGCACATCGTGGTGTTCGTGGTCATCTACACCATTGTGGACGTGTTCCTGACCAGCCAGGTCGCTCAGGAGGTCTACTCCTTCGGCTTCGAGCAGGCCAACAAGATCGGCATCGGCTCGGCGCTCTCCGTGGTGTATATCTTTAACGTTCTGCTGGTGCTGGGCATCGTGCTGCTGTTCACAAGAAAGGTGGTGTCCAACAATGGCTGATAAGGAGCTCTTCATCCCTACCCGTACCACCGTTGCGACGCCCCCTCCGCCCGGCAAGAAGAAGAAGCCCAAGCTCTCCGCTGACCAGAACATCTACCTGGCCAAGAAGCAGGTTTCGAACTTCTCCTTCAACATCATCAGCCTGATCCTGATCCTGGGTCTGTGCTTCGTCATCCTCTACCCCTTCATTGAGCTGGTCCCCACCGTGCTCTCCGCCCTGGAGGACCTGGGCAACCCCAATGTCATCTGGATCCCTGAAGAGTGGTCCACCCTGTCCTTCACCGCTGCTGCCCGCATCTCCATGCCTGAGGGCATCATGACGATGGCCAAGTCCATCGGCTTCGCCCTGGTTCTGATGGTCATCCAGGTGTTCGTGTCTGCAATGACCGGCTACACCATGGCCCGCGTGAAGTACAAGTGGCTCTCCCCGGTAATGTTCGTGCTGGTCGTCCTGGTGTTCCTGACGCCCCGTCAGTCCCTGCTGATGTCACAGTACATCTACTTCTCCAACTTCGACGGCCTGGGCCTGGTGCCCCTGCTGCAGAAGATCTTCCCCAACGCCGCCTGGCTGCAGCACCCCGTTGCAGGCAAGGAGGGCGTGATCATGCTCATCAACCAGCCTGCCTCCCTGTACATGATGGCAGCCCTGGGCAATGGTGTGAACCAGAGCCTGATGATCCTGATCTTCTCCCAGTTCTTCAAGAACATCCCCAAGGAGCTGGAGGAGGCCGCCCTGATCGACGGCTGCGGCTTCTACAAGACCTACTTCAAGATCATGGTGCCCAACGCCATTCCGGCGGTGGTCATCGTGGCAATTCTGGCCTTCGTGTGGAACTACGGTGACACCTACTACACCCGGTACTTCGATCCGGAAGGCGCGCATATGGCTTCCGAGCTGGCTACGACCTTCATCGACGCCAACAAGCAGACCCTGCTGGATCGCGTCCGTGCCTGGTACGGCGTGCCCATCACCACCGACATGACCTTCGACGCCCTGAAGCAGGCCGGCATCCTGATCTTCCTGGTGCCCCTGGTGGTTCTCTACCTCTTCGCTCAGCGCTGGCTGGTCGAAAACCTGGAGAACTCGGGTCTTGTGGGCTGATGACTGCCTGCACCCGAACCCCGTAGGGGCGAGCATTGCTCACCCGTCCCCCACAACTTCGCCGGGCACATGGCTACTCCGCCGGTGCCCGGCTTTTTCAAAGGAGGTTTCTCCTCATGATCCGCCTGATTTCCCTGCTGATGGCACTGCTGCTCGTCCTGCCCGTCTCCGCCTTCGCCGCGGAAACCCTCACCATCGACGAGAGCGTCACCCATCAGACCATTGATTCCTTCGGAACCAGCGGCGCCTGGTGGAGCCAGTACGTCGGCCTGTGGGACGACAAGTACCAGAACACCCAGGTCACCAACCGCAGCCGCATCGCCACGCTCCTGTACCACCCCACCTACGGCATCGGCCTGACCAACTACCGCTACAACCTGGGCGCCGGCTCCGCCGACAGCGGCCTGGGCAACTACTGGGACCCCAACCGCCGCGCCCAGTCGTTCGAAACTGCCCCCGGCGTGTACGACTTCTCCAAGGACGAAGGCGCCCAGTGGTTCCTCCAGGAGGTCACCCGACTGGGCTGTGAGGAGGTCGTCCTTTTCTTCAACAGCCCCCTCGAGCGCCTGACCATTTCTGGCACCGCTCAGGTCACCCCGGGCGCCAAGAAGAACATCGAGCCGGAAAACTACGCCGAATGGGCCAAGTACGCCTGCGATGTGACGGAATACTTCCTCTCCCAGGGCGTGCCGGTCAAGTTCATCTCCCCCATCAACGAGCCCCAGTGGGACTGGACCGACGGCCAGGAGGGCTGCCACTACGAGCCCCGCCAGATCGCCGGCGTGTACCTGGCCTTCCTGGAGGAGATGGAGAAACGCCCGGCCCTGGCTCATGTGGAGCTCTCCGGTCCTGAGAGCGGCGAATGGGGCGGTCAGACCCCCGAGTACGTCTCCGCCCTGCTGAGCGAGAAGAAGCTGCGCGACCACTTCACCGCCGTGGACTGCCACTCCTACTGGTCCAACACCCAGTCCAAGGTGAGCTTCAAGAACTTCATGGACGTCCTCTACCCGGAGAAGAAGATCCGCATGAGCGAGTGGTGCGAAATGGTCAACGGCACCGATTTGACCATGGACAGCGCCATCCACCTGGCCCAGTGCGTGCAGGAGGATCTGACCGTGCTGGACGCGGTCTCCTGGTGCACCTGGGTGGGCGTTTCCCCCGGCGGCTACCGTGACGGCCTGATCCACGCCACCGAGAACGGCACGGGCGAAAAGTCCATCGTGCCGCTGAAGCGCCTGTGGGCCTACGGCAACTACACCCGCTACATCCGTCCGGGCTTTGTCCGCGTGGACGCCAATGGTGCTAAATCCCTGGACCCCGTGGCCTTCAAGGGCGAGCGCGACGGCAAGCAGCAGCTGGTCATCGTGCTGATCAACGAGGCGTACGCCACGCAGAAGGTCAATCTCGCCGGCGATTTCTCCGCCTACGCTACCATGCAGGTGCACGAGACCTCCACCAACCGCGACCTGGCCCGCACCTACAATGGCGCGGTGAAAACCGAGGTCAGCCTGCCCATGCAGAGCGTTATTACCATCGTGCTCTCCGAATAAGACATCGCAAATCCGGCAGACAACTGCCGGGTTTTTCTTGTGTTTGCAGCACCGATGTGTTAAAATGAAAACAACAGGACAGATGCTTGAATTTGAACAGGAGAACACGCCATGAAAATCTACGATATTTCCCAGGAAGTTTTCAGCTGCAAGGTTTTTCCCGGCGACCCCTCACCGGAAAGAAAGGTGCTCTCGTCCATGGAAACAGGCGCTTTGTATAATCTGACGGCGATCGGCATGTGCGCTCACAACGGCACGCATGTCGATGCACCCGTTCATTTCATCAAAGACGGCAAAGCGGTGGATTCCATATGCCTGGAGGCGGTTGTAGGCATGGCCTACGTGACGCAGCATCACGGGATTGTCTCCGGCGATGACGCCGCAAAAATGATCGAAAAAGCGAAAGCATTGAACCCGGAATCTGCCAGGAGAATTCTGATCAAGGGCGCCGCCGTCGTTTCTTCGGAGGCCGCTATGGTCTTTGCAGCCTCCGACATCCTGCTGCTGGGCAATGAGTCCCAGACGGTCGGGCCGGAAGATGCGCCAATGGCCGTGCATCTCATCCTTCTGAGCGCGAATGTTATCCTGCTTGAAGGCATCCGTTTGGCAGCGGTTTCAGAAGGGGTTTATTTTTTGAATGCTGCGCCGCTGAATCTGGCCGGTGCGGATGGTTCCCCCTGCAGAGCTGTATTGATCGCCGATGAAAGATGAAACCCCTTTGCCGTCAGCCAACCCGCTGTTCCTCTCCCCTGAGACATCCATTCAACACAACAAGGAGGTATCCCCATGAGTGACATTCTCTTCCCGCGCACGGAGGTTGCCGGCGTGTCCCTGTCCCGCATGATCATCGGCACCAACTGGGTGCTGGGCTGGAGCCATCGCACCCCCGCCCATGACCATCAGATCAAGCGCAAGTTCTCCGACGGGGAGAAGGCATTCCCCCTGTTCAAGACCTTCCTGGATCACGGCGTGGATACCGTCATGGGCCCGTTGCAGCAGGAGAAGGTGCTGCAGGACGCCGTACGTATCGCCCAGGAGAGGACCGGCAAGCAGCTCATCCTCATTGACACGCCCGTCATCAACGTGGAGGACTCCGCCGAGGGCCGCCGTCAGGCCCGGGAGACCATCCGCCGCAGCAAGGAATTCGGCGCCACCTTCTGCCTGGTGCACCACTCCAGCGCTGAGAAGCTGGTCAGCAAGCTCCACCGCACCATTGACCGCCTGCCGGACTATCTGGACATGATCCGCCAGGAGGGCATGATCCCCGGCCTGTCCGCCCATATGCCGGAGCTGGTGCTCTACTCCGACGAGAACGAATATGACGTGCAGACCTACATCCAGATCTACAACTGCATGGGCTTCCTGATGCAGGTAGAGGTGGAGGGCGTGCACCGCATCATCCACGAGGCCAAGAAGCCGGTGATGACCATCAAATCCATGGCGGCGGGCCGGGTGTCGCCCTTCGTGGGCCTGAATTTCTCCTGGAACACCATCCGCCCCTGCGACATGGTGACCGTGGGCTGCTTCGACCCGGAGGAGGCCGAGGAGGATATCGAGATCTCCCTGGCCGCCATCGAGCGCCGCCGCCCCAACCTGGAGCGCCGCGCCAGCCTGAACATCAATCAGGACGTATTGAAGTGAGCCATTTCGCCCCTCTCAGGAGGGGCTTTTTCTTCGCAAATAACCCCCGTTTTTGGTTGACTGCGCAACCATTTTCGTGTATCATGAACATACAGAAATACGATAGAACGGAGGCCTTGCACATGGAGTATCCCTTCCACGTACACGACGTCCACATCAGCGATCCCTACATTCTTGCCGACCCCGTGAGCGGCAAGTACTACCTCTACGCGGCCTTTTTCAACCCCGACCGCTTCCCCAACCAGAAGCGCCGCGGCGTTTTCCATGCTCTGGTGTCGGAGGATCTGGTGAACTGGTCCGAGCCCATCCAGGTCTTTGACGCCGAAGAAACCGGCTTCTGGGCCAACCTGGACTACTGGGCCCCGGAATGCCACATCTGGCAGGGCAAGTACTACATCATCTCCTCCTTCCGGGCAGAGGGCAGCTTCCGGCGCTGTCAGTGCCTGGTGGCGGACAGCCCCTTAGGCCCCTTCAAGCCCGTGCAGCAGGAAGCCGTCACCCCCAAGGGCTGGCAGTGCCTGGACGGTACTCTCTATGTGGACAAGAAGGGCAAGCCCTGGATGGTCTTCTGCCATGAGTGGCTGCAGGTGTACGACGGGCAGATCTGCGCCATCCCCATGAGCGATGATCTGGGCAGCGCCATCGGCGAGCCCATCGTGCTCTTCCGCGCGTCGGACGCCCCCTGGGGCGCCCGCCTGGCCGGGCAGGACGCCCACAACGGCTTCGTCACCGACGGCCCCTTCCTCCACCGCATGCCCGACGGCAAGCTCATCATGCTCTGGTCCAACTTCTGCAAGGAGGGCTATGCAACAGGCTATGCCGTGAGCCGCTCGGGCGAGATCTTCGGCCCCTGGGTGCAGCAGGAGGATCCCCTCTATGCGCTGGACGGCGCCCACTCGATGCTCTTCCGCACCTTCTCTGGGCAGCTGATGATGTCGCTCCACTGCCCCAATATCCACCCAAAGAAGCGCATGCTGCTCTTTGAAATGGACGAAAGCCGCGGCAAGCTGAGCATCATCAACGAATGCACCGGCAACTGGTTCAATGGCATCGGCGGAAACACCAACTTCCGCGGCTACCGCGAAACGCTGAAGGAGGAGCCGGTCTTCACCAAATCTCCCCTCAAGGAATGAAAGGACGCATCACCATGAAACGCATTTTTGCCCTCCTCCTGTGCCTGATGCTGCTGCCCATCGCAGCCCTGGCAGAGGAGGCGGAATCCGACATCCAGGTCATCACCATCACCTGTACCGGCGATACCACCCTGGGCAGCAGCAAGCGCGTGCAGACCAAGTTTGCCGAGCACTCCTACCAGGCCTATATCGAAAAGTACGGCTACGAATACCCCTTTGACGGCATCCGCCACCTGACCGAGAACGATGATATCACCCTGGTCAACCTGGAGGGCGTGCTGTATGAACCCAAGGAGCTCGCTACCAGTCACCTGGTGTTCAACGGCCCCCAGGACTATGCCAAGATCCTCTCCGCCGCCAGCGTGGAGATCGTCAACCTGGCCAACAACCACACCGACGACTACGGCAAGCCCGGCTATCAGTCCACCGTGGAAGCGCTGCAGGCCGAGGGCATCGCCTACTCCGGCGATACCGACTTCGGTCGTGATCTGTACTGGTTCGACTTCGAGAACGACGTGCGCATCGGCTTCATCGGTCTGCTGCCCAGCTACCGCGGCAAAAATCCCACCAAGGTGGAACAGGACTTCCAGAAGCTCAAGGATGCCGGCTGCGATGTGATTGTCGCCTCCATCCACTGCGGCGTGGAGGGCCAGGCCACCCACTCCCAGATGACCGACACCTACCGCAAGCTGGCCATGTCCCTGGGCGCACACATCGTGGTGGGCACCCATCCCCATGTTCCTCAGGGCCTGTGGGTGGAAAAAGGCGTGACCACGCTGCACTCCCTGGGCAACTTCTCCTTCGGCGGCAACACCGGCGTGAATGAGGCTCTCTACTCCCCCGAGAGCATCATCGCCCAGATCGACCTGCACTTCAAGGACGGTGTGTACATCGGCCATCAGGTGACCATCTGGCCGATCATGACCACCGGCGCGGCGGACGGCACCGGCATGGACGGCAAGGGCTACGCCAACGACTACCGGCCCATCCTGGTGGAGGGCGAAGCCGCCCAGGCCATCATGAAGAAGGTGCAGAAGGATACCACCTTTACCCTCAATCCCTACGTGGACGGCCAGGGCGCGGTGCAGGAATTCGTACCGTGGCCCGGCAGCAAGAAATAAGCGAGGTGCATTATTATGGGCATCAGGATCAACCTTAACCGCGACTGGCGCTTCCACCTGGGTGATATGCTCCTGGGCGCACCCCATATGTCCCCTGATTTTATGGGCATGAACGACAGCGCCTGGCGCGTCGTGACCCTCCCCCACGACTGGTCCGTCGAGCATCCCTTCGACCCCTCCAACGCCTCCGGCACCGGCTATCTTCCCGGCGGCACGGCCTGGTACCGCAAGCACTTCGAGCTGCCCGAGGACGTGAAGGGAAAGAGAGTTCGCGTCACTTTCGGCGGCGTGTACAAGCATGCGCGGGTGTACATCAACTCCAACCATGTGGGCAGCAACGCCTACGGCTACACCACCTTCACCTTCGACATCAGCGAGTTCGTGCGTCCGGGCGAGAACGTGCTGTCCGTCCGCGTGGAGCACAATGACATCGCCGACTCCCGCTGGTTCACCGGCAGTGGCATCTACCGCGACGTGACGTTGGAGATCAGCGACATGCGCTGCTTTGCGGACAACGGCATCTTCGTCACCACCAAGGAAGTGGGGGACGGCCAGGCCATCGTCAACGTCAAGTACGAGACGATTGATTGCGGGAGCCCCGCTGGCAGCAACGGCGCGGCCTTTGACGTGGTGGACGCCAATGGCGCGGTGGTGGCCTCCGGCAAGGCGGACGGCCCCTGCGGCGAGTGCGACATCATCGTGCCCTCCCCCGCCCTGTGGAGCTGCGACGAACCCAATCTGTACACCCTGAAGGCGAAATGCATCGCTGACGACGGGAGCCCCGCTGGCAGCGAAACCACCGACGAGACCGAGATCCGCTTCGGCATCCGCACCATCCGTTTTGACGCGGACACCGGCTTCTACCTCAACGGCGTGAACATGAAGCTCAAGGGCTTCTGCGTCCACCATGACGCGGGTTGCCTGGGTGCGGCTGTCCCCAAGGCCGTGTGGAAGCGCCGCCTCCTGAAGCTCAAGGCCGTAGGCGCCAACGCCCTGCGCACCAGCCACAATCCGCCGGACACCCACCTGCTCGACCTGTGCGACGAGCTGGGCATCCTGGTGCAGGACGAGGCCTTCGACGAGTGGGAGGGCGCCAAGAACAAGTGGTGGCAGGGCCACAATGTCTATCCGCCCAAGCGCTACGGCTACGCCGAGGACTTCCCCCAGTGGCACAAATTCGACCTGGAGGCCATGGTCAAGCGCGACCGCAACCATCCCTGCGTCATCATGTGGTCCATCGGCAACGAGATCGACTACCCCAACGACCCCTACGTCACCCCGCTGTTCAACGAGGTGCTGGGCAACAACGACGCCGGCAAGCCCCAGCAGGAGCGCATGTACGATGACCGCAAGCCGGACGCAGGCCGCCTGGCCGCGATCGCGAAGAAGCTGGTGGACATCGTTCACGCCATCGACATGACTGCCACCGGGGCTCCCGGCCGCCCCGTCACCAGCGCGCTGTCCTTCCCCGAGCTGTCCACCCGCACCGGCTATGCCGACGTGCTGGACGCCTCCGGCTACAACTACAAGGAGCAGTTCTACCAGGAGGATCACGAGCGCTTCCCCGGCCGCGTCATCTACGGCAGCGAGAACGGCCATGGCGCCAAGCAGTGGCGCGCCGTCCTGGACAACGACTACATCTGCGGCCAGTTCCTGTGGACGGGCGTGGATTTCCTGGGCGAATGCCACGGCTGGCCCATGCGCATCAGCCAGGCAGGCCTGCTTGACCTCGCCGGCAACGAGAAGCCCCTGTACTATCAGCGCCGCGCCTTCTGGACGGAGGCGCCCTTCGTGAAGATCTCCGCCCAACCCAACAAGGGCGAGAAATGGCACGGCGTGTGGGCCGAGCGTTTCATCTGGGATGGCAACGAGGGCGATCCGATGTACGTTTCCGTCGCCACCAACCAGCCCGAGGCGGAGCTGTTCCTCAACGGCGTGTCCCTGGGCAAGAAGGAAGTCAGCCTCGACACTGAATGCCGCGCCACCTGGGAAGTTCCCTACACTGCGGGCGAACTGAAGGCCGTGGTTAACGGCGCGGAGGATACCCTGCGTACCACCGGCAAGGCTGCCGCCATCGTGCTGCACCCGGACAAGACCGCCTTCAAGGCCGACGGCCTGGACGTGATCCAGGTAGAGGTTGAGCTGCACGACGCAGAGGGCCGCCTGACCACCAAGGACGAGGACATCAGGTTCCAGATCCTGGGCGCCGCAGTCATCCTCGGCATTGAGAACGGCATCCCCGTGGACCTCACCCCCTACAGTGAAAAGCACCGCTCCACCAAGCAGGGCCGTGCCATCGTGTACCTGCGGGCGGGCATCCTCCCGGGTGATGTAACGCTGTACGCCTACACCATGAGCGGCCTCAAGGCCAGTGTGACCTTCCAGCAGGCATAAGAATGACCGGCTCCCTCCTGGGGGCCGGTTTTTTTCGGCAGTTTTTACATTTCGTCAACTTTCGCCGCAGCATTTGCCATTGCGCATTGCCCGGGTTGTATGCTATAATATGTGGGTTAAAAGTCCATCCCGATACGAAAGGATGATTTCCATGCTGAAACGCATTTTCTGCCTGCTGGCAGTTTTGATGATGCTCCTCCCCGCTGCGTCGGCAGAAACCACCGCCAATGAGCCCGGCGCCTTCCCTGTACTGAATGAGGAAGGCTTCCTGGATGTGGGCGAGTATGTCTACGAAAACCCGGAATCCGGCGTCTGGCGCTATGTGGACGACCAGCTCAAGGTGGAGATCTACCGTCGCACCGGTAAGAACGACAAGAACAAGAACCTCACCTGGTACGAGGCAGAGGTCTGGAGCCGCGGTGACGAAACCTGGGGTGTGTTCACCAATACGGAGGGCAAGCACATGTCCTCTAACGACTGGCCCCACGCTGTAGCCCAGAAGAATCAGCTGGTGCTGGGCCTCTCCACTGACTTCGCCCAACTCCGTTATCCCAAGAAGGACGCCTCCGTGGGCATCATCATCCGTAACGGCAAGGTTTTCTCCGAAAAGACGCGGCCGGAGAATTCCAAGAAGTGGCCGCCCCTGGACATCCTGGCCCTCTATCCCGACGGCAATATGGAAGTCTACATCTCTAACGAACACACCGCCCAGGAGTACCTGGATATGGGCGTACAGACGACCCTGGCCTTTGGTCCCCTTCTGATCCGTGATGGTATTCGAAACGATGCGGATATCTCCACCATGAACCTGGGCAATAACCCCCGCGTGGCCATTGGCATGGTGGAAAAGGGCCATACCTTCGCTATGATGCTGGAAGGCCGCCATACCGGCAGCGTCGGCGCTTATTTGGACTTCCTGGCCGACCGCATGCTGGAAAAGGGCTGCACCCTGGCCATCAACCTGGACGGCGGCGAAACCGCCTGCATGATCTTCATGGGTGAGCAGATCAGCTTTGTGGGCGGCATCAGCAACAAGAATTCCTACGCCCGCAAGACCACCGAGCTCCTGGGCATCGGCGTGAGCGAGCTCGTTCCGGACTTTGAAAAGTAAGACATGACATAACAAGCGCCAGCTTTCCATCGCGGAGGCTGGCGTTGTTTGTTTCTGCCGCACACAAGTACTGCCCGTATCATGCATCCGCACCATCAGGAGGCCCAGGGCACATCTCCTTGAGCCACACCAGCCTGTCTGTATCCCCCATGAAAAAGCGGATGCCCGCCTATCGCAGGTATCCGCCGGTATTTTCGATTAATTCTGCAGCGCATGCTTGAGCAGGAAGGCCTCCAGGGAGGACGCAGGCCAGCGTTCGGGCTGAGCGCGGTCGCCAAAGACCATCCAGGCGGGATCGTCCACCGTCAGCGCGGGCCAGAGAGGCAGTGCCTTGCCCTGGCTGCCCAGGCCGTTGGGATCGCCGTTGCGGATGAAGTTGACCCAGTAGTCGCACATGCTGCGGGCCAGATCGTAGTGTTTGCCGGTGAAGGGACGCCAGCACTTGGCCAGGGTTTCAAAGAAGAACCACAGATCCACGGAGTGGAAGGTGCCGGGATTGTCCCAGCCGGGAATTTCCGCGTCAAAGTTGTAGGCGTAGAGGGGCGCGGTGATACCATTGTCCGCGTTCTTCTTCGCAGCAGAGCGGATGGCGAAGCCGATGGCGTGCTGCAGGCCCTCCTTGGCCAAGCTTTCCTTGGTGGCTGGGTGGGAGAAGAAGCCCAGGAATTCCTCCGCGTCCTCACCGAACTGCTCCTTGGCAAAGGCGACAAGGGCTTCCTCGCAGTCCACAGGGGGCAGGGCGGTGAATTCCGTGCTGGTCTGGCCCAGCATCACCGGACAGATCACACGCTCGGGATGCAGGTACCACTCACTCGAGCGGTAGGTGCTGAATACACCGTCCACCGTCTCGCCCCAGCAGCCCCAGGGCCAGCTGAGGGACATGTCCTCCACCTGGCGGGCGGGCAGGGCACGGGCTTCCTCCAGGGTCTTGACGCCCAGCGCCTCGAAGAAACGCACGCCCTGGGCCTCCGCCTCCGCCATCGTGCGGGGAAACAGCCCCATCTTCGCACCATAGGGCTGTGTGAAGGTGCCGCTCTCCACGATAGCGCGGCTGAACAGGCCCTTGTTTTGCGGGCTGGTCATCTGGGCACATACGCTCATGCCGCCGGCGCTCTGGCCGCCGATGGTGATGTTCTCCGGATCGCCGCCAAAGGCTGCAATGTTCCGCTTGACCCAGCGGGTGGCGCACTGCTGATCCAGGAAGCCGAAGTTCGCCGGGGCCTCGGGGGCCTCCGCGGTGATCTCCGGATGACACAGGAAGCCGAAGCAGTTCAGGCGGTAGCCCACCGTCACCACCACCATGCCGCGGCGGGCGATGCGCTCGCCGTCAAACTCCATCTCCGTGGTGTTTCCCACCTGGAGGCCGCCGCCGAAGTACCACACATACACAGGCAGGTTCTTGCGGCCGTCCGCAGGGGCCCAGACGTTCAGGTACAGGCAGTCCTCGCTCATGGGGAGCTCGGCGTCCACAGCCCATTCACGGGCGTAGATGTCCTTCATGGGGTCGCCGGCGCAGTTGGCCTGCATGGCAATGGGGCCGAAATCCGCCGCGAAGAGCTCACCCTCCCAATCGGGGCAGGGCTGGGGCGCACGCCAGCGGTTCTTGCCGATGGGCTTGTCCGCAAAGGGGATGCCCTTGTAGCTGGTGATGCGGGGATCCGCCGCGGGGAGGCCGCGAACCCATCCGTTTTCGGTTTTGACTCGACGAATCATGGAAAAACCTCCTCATTTCAACAAACGCAAGGAGCCTCATTGGCAAACGAACGCATCCTGTTGCCACAAGTATAGCCCCGGGGGTACTGCCATGCAATGCACAAATGTGCAAAACAATGGACAAAAGTATCCTTTTTATTTACAGATTGGGCCAATTCGAGTAAACTGTAGGTGGACAAAAAGTATACAGAGGGAGGAAGATTTGAACCATGAAGCCCGTTTTTTATGAGCAGCGCGCAGAAACCATCTTCATGGGCGAGATCTGCGACCACCCCTTCCCGTCCCACGTGCATGACGTGGTGGAAATTGTCTGCCTGCAGACGGGCAGCATGGAAATGACCATCTCCAGCAAGAACATCATGCTCCTGCCCGGAGATATCGCCATCACGTTTCCCTCAGAGGTCCACAGCTATGATTACGTCTCCAAGGACGCCAGCGGACTGACGCTGATCTTCCTGCCGGATACCATCATGGAATTCTGCCATGTCTTCCGCACGATGCAGCCACTGCATCCCCTGCTGCTGCACCAGGATCAGGCTCCGGAACTGACCAGCATCATCCGCCACCTGCTGACGATCACCTCCGGCAGTCAGGCAGCCCCCCTCATGCTGGGGTACCTGCACCTCTTCCTGGCCTATCTGTTCACCGCCCTGCCCCTGACGCCCCGGGCGCGCAATCCTCACTCCACGCTGACGGATCAGGTGCTGCAGTACATCTCCGAGCACTTCGCTGAACCGCTGACATTAGAGAACACCTCCCATGCCCTGGGCATCAGCCGCATTCACCTCAGCCATATTTTCTCCCAGCAGCTTCACATCAACTTCCGGCAGTATATCAATACATTGCGCATTGACCGCGCCTGCACGCTGCTGCGCAACCCGAATTACTCCATCTCCCAGATCGCCTATCTGTGCGGCTACGGCAATCAGCGCACCTTCCACCGCGCCTTCCTGGCCCAATGCGGCATGCCGCCCAACCAGTACCGCGCTGAGCAGCCTTCCCACCCGCCCCGCCGCGTGTGATATCAAAAACGCCGCATCTCCGGATGCGGCGTTTTCTCATGCCTGCTTATGCAAAGGATTCCATGTCCCGCGGATATAGCACCACAGGAACAGCCCGAACAACAGCAGGTTGTGGGCAATCATGCAGGCCCATGCGCTCACCAGGCCCAGGCCCAGGAACTTGGTGCAGATGAAGGTGCCCACAATGCGCACCACCCACATGCCCGCAACGTTAAAGATAAAGGGGAGCTTCGTGCGGCCCACACCCTGCATCATGCCCTCCACGATGATGGAGAAGCCGTAGAAGGGCTCGGACACCGCCACCATCCGCAGCACTGTCACGCCCAGCGCAATGACCGCCGCATCCGCAGAGAAGAGGCGTACCAGCGGCGGCGCGAACAGAAACAGTGCACCGCCGGAGACGATCATCAGTCCCACCTCGATGGGAATGAACATCCGGGCCAGCTTCTTCATGCGGGCAGCGTCCTTGGCGCCATAGGCATTGCCAGCCAGGGTTGCAGCTGCGGTCTGCATACCGTAGCCTGGGATGTAGAAGAGGCTCTCCACCGTATTGGCCACGGTGTGGGCAGAGGTGGCCACCTCGCCCAGGGCGTTAATCATAGCTGCAAAGGTCACATACCCCAGAGACGTGCCGAAGCGCTGGAACATATTGGGGATGGCCACCTTCAGCGTAGGCTTGAGGATGGACCAATCCGGGCGGAAATTCTGTCCCCGAGGTGAGATGACCGGATGCTTCCACAGCACAATGGTAATGTAGATACCGCCCACCGCCACTGAGATCGCGCTGGCCAGCGCCGCACCCACCACGCCCATGCCCGCGCCGGGCATCGTGAAGGTCAGGCCCAACACCGTCAGGGGGCGCGTGGGATAAATCAGCAGGAAGTTCATCGTCACATTGATGATATTCACCCACACGCCGACCTTCATGGGCGTCTTGGTATCGCCTGCCGCACGCAGGACGGTGCCGAAGATAATCGTCGCCGCGCGGAAGAGCATGGGCGTATACAGGATGAAGAAATACTGCGTGGCCATGGGCCGGACGCCATCTGCAACCTGCATCCAGCGGGGCACCATGCCGCTCAGCCCCAGGGTGATGACCGTAAAGACTACGCCCACGCTCACTGCCACCGTGACGGCCTGCGCCACCGCCTTGGCCGCTGCATTCTTGTCGCCTGCGCCGCAGGCCTTGGCAATAAACGCCAGGAAGCCTACGCCCCATGCGCTGACCATACCGCCAATGAGCCAACCCACCGTGGTAGTCGCGCCGACAGCGGCCATGGCATTGGTGCCCAGGCTGCCCACCATCGCCGTATCGACATACTGCACCGCCGTCTGCATCAGCTGCTCCAGCATGGTGGGCCAAGCCAGAGCCAGAATGACGCTGATGGTCTGTTTATCCAGGTTCTTGAACCATTTGCGCATACTTTACCTCATGATTGATTTGATGAAACCATACGCACTCATTGAACCAGATTTCTGCTGCCTTGTCAACTGTTTTCCACAAAAGCCGCTCGTCCTCTTGATTCTTATCATATTTTGTGGCATTATTATAGGTGAGGCTTTTTTCAAAACCTCAACAAGGCTTGATCTGCAGTTGAGTTTCAGTTGATGCATCCATGTTATGATAGCATGGTTTCATCCCCCGAAAGCCTACAGTACGAAAGGAATCTTCATATGGTCAAGATCATTTCAGACAGCACCTGCGACCTCTCCCCGGAGCTGATCGCACGCTATGATATCGATATCGTCCCCCTGCACATCATCCTGGGCGAAGAGGACCACAAGGACGGCCAGATTTCGCCGGATGATATCTACCGCTGGTCGGATGAAAACCGCCTCTCCCCCAAGACGGCCGCCGTCTCCATGGAGGATGCACTGGCTGCCTTCAGGCCCTACAAGGGCAAGGAAGTCATCGCCTTCACGATTTCTTCCCATATGTCCTCCACCTACAACGCACTGCGCATGGCCGCAGAACAGACAGACGCAGCGCACATCCACGTCATTGACGCCCAGAATCTCTCCACCGGCGTGGGCCTGCAGGTGATTGCCGCCGCTGAAATGGCTGCCCAGGGCAAGTCCGCTGCCGAAATCGCAGATGTCATCAAGGCGGACCGCAACCTGGTGCGCGCATCCTTCGTGGTGGACACGCTGGCCTACCTGCACCGCGGCGGCCGCTGCTCCTCTGTAGCAGCGCTGATGGGCGGCGCCCTCAAGCTCCACCCCCGCATCACCGTGGCAGAAGGCAAAATGTCCGCTACAAAGAAGTACCGCGGCCGCATGGATCGTGTCATCCGCGACTATGTGACTGACCTGACCGATGAAATGAAGCAGGCCCGCAAGGGGCATGTGTTCATCACCCACTCCGGCTGCGATGAGGAAACGATCGCTGCCGTCCACGCCATGCTGGAGGAGCTCCACCAATTTGACGAGATCCACGTCACCCGCGCAGGCGGCGTGGTATCAAGCCACTGCGGCCCCGGTACCCTGGGTGTTCTCTACATCGCCGGAAACTGAACCACAGGAGATGCATCATGAAACTGAATCCCCCCGTTGTCGATTACCGTAAACTCCGATTGAACAACCTCCTTGCGCCGGAGTTTCGCCATGTGCTGCTTCTGATTTACTGGCCCATGTACCTGCTGACCTTCATCATCCTGGAGCCGCTGCCCGTCAGCTATACCATCTACTCCCCCCTGGATGACCTGATCCCCTTCTGCGAGTGGTTTGTCATCCCCTACCTGGGCTGGATGGTGGCGCTGCTGTTCATGTCGCTGTACACGCTTGCCTACGATATTCCTGCCTTCAAGCGCTTCATGTACAACCTGATCCTGACCACCATCATCGCGGAAACCTGCTATATCATCTGGCCCAACCAGCAGCTGCTGCGGGTGGATCTGGCCTCCCTGGGCCGCGCAAACCCGCTGACATGGGTGGTGAATATCATCTACACCGTGGACTCCAACACCAACGTCTGCCCGTCGCTGCACTGCATCGGCGCCTTCGCGATCCTCTTTGCCGCGCTGGACATACCCCGTTTCCGCAAGCCGAAGTGGGTGGTGTTCTTCGTGATCTTCGCGCTGATGATCTGCGCCTCCACCGTGTTCATCAAGCAGCATTCCATCCTGGATTTCTTCGCCGCCCTGCCGGTAGTCGCCTTCGGCTGGCTGACAGTGTACCTGCCCGCGTTGCTCAAGGCGCGCAAAAAAGCATAATCTCCACCGCCCGGCACATATCTACGGGCGGTTTTCGCTTTTTTCTGATTATGTTGGACAAATCCGGCTTCACAGGTGTCAATATAGGTGCAAGGAGGTGAACGCAGTGAGCACGGCAAACCGTGACGAGCTTCTGTCCGAATGGCTCGAGGCGTATGGCGACCTGATCAACCGCACATGCTGCCTGATCCTGGGCGACAGGGCGCTGGCAGAGGACGCCGCGCAGGAGACCTTCATCCGCGCGTGGAAGTCGATGGCCCAATTCAAAGGGGATGCGTCCCCGCGCACATGGCTCACCCGCATCGCCATCAACGTCTGCAGAAACACCCGCCGCACGGCCTGGTTCCGGCGTTTTGACCGCTCCGTCACCCCGGAGGACTTGCCCCTTTCGGCCCCGGACGAGGACAGGACGCTGCTCCTCACCGTCCACCAGCTGCCGGAGAAGTACAAGCAGGTCATCATCCTGCGGTACTATCAGGGCATGTCGCTGGAGGAGGCCGGGCAGGCACTGGGCATCAGCCGCTCGAGCACGCATCACCGCTTGCAGAAGGCGCTGAATCTGCTGCGCCTCGACTTTGACGAAGGGAGGGACGAGCATGACTGAACGCGATTTGGAACGGGTACTGCATGAAAGCGTGCAGGACGTGCACCTCTCCGACGCAGCCCGGCGGCGCATCCGCCTGGCGACAAAGGAGGAACGACCTGTGAGAATGAAGAAATTTGTGGCCATCGTACTGGCGGTGGTACTGATGCTGACCACCACCGCTGCGGTTGCCGCGGAGCTGGGGCTGTTTGATTTCCTTCAGAAGACAATGGGACAGAGCGTGCTGCCCGGCGCGAACGAGCTGGTGCAGACCAACGTGGCCTATGGCGAAACCGACGATGTGACCTTCACCGTGAAGCAGGCGGTGTACGACGGCAAATCCGTGTCGCTGCTGGTGGAAATGCGGGCGAAGGATGAGGAGACCATGTTGATGGGATCCATCTGGTCGCCGGATGAGCAGATAGGTTGGTACGAGAGCTTTATGGAAGGTGTTGAGGCCAACGACGAGCGTACCTTCGTCCAGTATTCTGCCGAAAACGGCTATACCCGTTTTGCCAGTGCATCCGTGCGGATCAATGCAGGGGATGAATCCCAGATTGAGCATTGGAACAACAATGTACTGACGGTGCTGTACTCCTTCAGTGCAGAGGGAGATGAGCTGGCGCTGCCCTTTGAGTTCCGCTCCCGTACCTACACCTACGATACCACCTACCATATGGATGAACTCCAGCGTATCTCCGACGAAATCACCCTGACGGCCTGCGAACCTCTGTGGACGGTCAGCAGCAAGCAGAGCTTTGACGCGCCTGGTTTTGGCATCCGGGTGGACGGCGTGACCATCACCGGCACGCCTGTGCAGAGCTACTGGACGATCAGCTACACTGTCACCGATGTGGAGACAGCCCGCAACACCCCCTGGAACGCCAACATTGTGGACATGGAGAAGAAATACATCGACGGCGGAGCTTTGGGCATGGGCGGCAGCGCCATGCCGGAATACAATGGTCAGCAACTGACCTACACCGGTGCAATCAATGCCATGGAACAGCCTCCTACGGAGCTGATGATCCTCCTGCGCAACTGGGATGATCACAGCCTGAACAACTACTTCCCTGTCACCCTCAAGTAACGCAAAAGGCCCTCTCCGATTGGAGAGGGCCTCACTTTAGCTTTCACCGATCTGCCATCCGGCCATCTTGCTGCTGCGCTGCGCCGCGCATCCGCAGGGCATCTTCGCCAGTTGGCCGATGGATGCGTCCAGGCCGTACGCTTCCTTTAGGGCGATCACCCGCGCTTCGCTGGCGTCATGCTCGCCACCGCAGAGGAACTGCCACATGCCGTCCTCAGCGTCGTGGGTGACGCGCAGGATAGGGGCGCCCGCCAGTACGTGGCAGCAGGTGATGGCAGCGGTATCCGGCGCCTCCCTGAATGAAAAGCGCCTGCCAAAGGGCCACATCACGCCGCCCCCAGCTCCCGGTCCACCTTGCGCAGGATCTCCCGGGTGCTGTTGTAGGTCAGGGTCTTCAGGGCTGCCTCAATGGGCAGCACCAGCACGCCCAGCACCTGGGTGCGGTCAGCCACGGGGGTCTGATCCGCATAGCGGGCCACGAACCAGCTCACCCGCTTCACGTCGCCGCCGGCGATGGGGTATTCATCCACCATGACGGGCTCCTGGGCGCGGAGGATGGCGGTCACGCCGGTTTCCTCGCGGATCTCGCGAACGGCCGTCTCCGCCAGGGTCTCGCCGGGCTCGACATGCCCCTTGGGCATGCCGTAGCTGCCGTTCTTTTCACGCACGAGCACATAGCGCCGCTCGCCGTCAATGACGGTGTACAGCACCGCGCCCGCAGAATGAATCGTTGCCATCTCTTAGCCCCCCAGCGCCTTCTTCAGGCGGAGGACGCCCTCGGTCAGGTAGCGGCGGGGGCAGCCGAGGTTGATGCGCAGGAATCCGTCGCCGGTGTCACCGAAGAACTTGCCGCCGGTGAACATCACGCCCGCGGCGATGGTGCGCTCCCGGAGCTGCTCATCGTTGAAGCCGTAGGCCCGCAGATCCAGCCAGCCCAGGTAGGTGGCCTCCATGGGGGTGAGGATGGCCTGGGGCAGGTGCTCGGCGACCAGGGCCGCCAGGTGCTTGCGGTTGCCATCCAGGTAGTCCATCAGACCGTCCAGCCAGGCGTCGCCCTCATTGTAGGCGGCACGGGTGCCCTCCAGGGCGAAGATGTTGCCGCAGGTTACGCCCGCCTTGGCCATCTGGGCGCGGAAGGCATTGCGGATGGTCTCGTCGGGGCAGATGCAGGTGGCCTGCTGCAGGCCCGCCAGGTTGAAGGTCTTGCTGGCGGCGCAGAAGGACAGCACATTCTTCTGGGAGACAGCCAGCGCAGGCACGAACTTGCCCGGCGCGAAGACAAAATCCGCATGGATCTCGTCGGACACCAGGGGCACATTGTACTTCGCCAGCAGGTCGATCAGGGCAGCCAGCTCGTCCCGCGTCCAGGCGCGGGAGGCAGGATTGTGGGGGCTGCAGAGAATCATCAGCTTGGCGCCGGCCTGCAGCTGAGCTTCTACAGCGGAAAGATCCATGTCGTAGCGGCCATTGGCGTCGCGGGTCATGGGGGCATCCATGAGGATACGGCCGGTGGCAGCCACGCTCATGCGGAAGGGGCCGTACACCGGGGACTGGATGATCACGCCGTCGCCGGGTTCGGTCAGGGCCAGGATGGCCAGCTTGATGCCGGTGACCACGCAGGGCATCATGGTGAGCCAGTCCGCCTCGATGGTCAGGTCGTGGCGGCGCTGCCAGAAGCCGATCAGCGCCTGATGATCGTCCGCCTCCACGCCGGTATAGCCGAAGGTGGGATGTCCGGCGCGGTGCAGGATGGCCTCCTGCACGGCGGGCGGGCTGGGGAAGTCCATGTCCGCGACCCACAGGGGCAGCACATCGCCGTTGTCCTCGCGGGCGCCGTCCCACTTTTCGCACCGGGTGCCAACGCGGTACAGACCTGCATCAAAATACTCGTGATCAAACTTCATCGTTCGTATCCTCCTTCGTCTCCGGCCATCCCCCGGCGTAAGGCCGCGGGCTGGCTTCGTTCCGCCAATGCACGCATTGGCTGTCACTCGTCGGCCTTTTGGCCGACCTCCTTTGGTTCATATGCTTTCAGTACCCAGAAACCAGCGGATTTATCCAACTTTTCGACCTCATTAAAGAGGGTTTTCAAATATTTCATGCAGCTCTCCGCGCCCTGCTGCTTGCGGATGACGAGGTATAAGGCACCTTCATCCTTCAGGCTGACGGCTGCATCGGCAAACATCTTGTAGATGACTTGCTTGCCCGCGCGAATGGGCGGATTGGTGACAATGGCGTCGAATTTCCTACTCCGGACCTCCGCCATGCCGTCGGACTCGATGACCTCCGCCGTCACACCGTTGCGCTGGCAGTTCTCCTGGCACAGGCCCAGGGCGCGGCGGTTCACGTCCACCATGGTGACCTTCGCGGCCTTATTTGCCTTGGCGATGGCCACGCCGATGGCGCCCCAGCCGCAGCCGATGTCCAGCACGTCGCCGGCGAGGTCGGGCAGCGCGTCCAGCAACAGGCGGGAGCCCACGTCCAGCTCGCCCTTGGAAAACACGCCCGCATCGGTCATGAAGTTCAGCCCATAGCCGCGATAAGGAAAGGCGCAGGGCGTGGGTCTGGATTCACTGGTCGGGTCAGCGGTGTAATACTGGTCGTTCATTTGACGGCCTCCATTTGTGCGTCGGAATAAAGGGATGCCAGCTCGTCCTCGGTCAGCTCGCGCCACTCGCCCTCGGGGAGATTCGGATCCAGCTTGAGGCTGCCGAAGGTCTCCCGGTGGAGCTTCGTGACCTCGCGTCCCACAGCGGAGAACATGCGCTTGATTTGATGGAACTTGCCCTCGTGGACGGTCACGCGGCCCACGTTGGGCGCAATGATCTCCAGCTTGGCGGGCTGCGCATCAAAGTCGGACAGGTGCAGGCCTTCCGCGAAGGCAGCGACGTGGCTGTCGTCCAGCGTGCCGTCCACCTCAGCGAGGTAGGTCTTGTCCACATGGCGGCCCGGGGAGAGCAGCCGATGGTTGAGCTCGCCATCCGTGGTGAGGAAGAGCAATCCCGTGGTGTCCTTGTCCAGGCGGCCCACAGGCATGCAGCCGATGGCAGCGTACACCTCCGGCAGCAGATCCATGACGGTGGGCTGCTTCTTGTCGCGGGCAGCGGTGAGCAGCCCGGCAGGCTTGTGCAGCATCACATGGCGGGTGAGGCGGCCATCCACGGACGCACCGTTCACGGTGAGGGCGGCGGTGGTCTCATCCACCTGCATGCCCGGATCCTTCACGGGGGCGTTGTTCACCTTCACGCCGCCCCGCTTCACCAGCTTCTGCACCTCCGAGCGGCTGCCGATGCCCAGCGTCACCAGCCAGCGGTCAAGCCTGAGCATCGCGTTCCTCCTTGACCATGCGCAGGTACACGGCAGGCAGCAGGTTCTTCAGCGGCAGGAGCGGGAGCAGCAGCACCACCGCGCCGCCGGCCAGCATGGCGGCCTGCCTGGCGTTCAGCGCAAAGGTAGAGGGGAAGGAGAAATTTTTGAGGGCGCTGAGCATCGTCAGGGCATAGTCCCCCAGGGCGTACACGACCACCGCCGCGAAGGGCACCAGCAGCACGAGGCCGCCAAACCACAGCGCCACCAGGCGCAGGCGGCTGCCGCGCAGCAGCTTCTTGCTGCCCAGGGCGAAGGCATGTCGGGTACCGGAATGCACCGCACAGCCCAGCAGGATCAGCAGCATGCTACCTGCGATGGCGCCCATGATCATCACCAGGCCGTTCACGATGTCGCCGCCGCCCACGGAGGAGCAGATGCGCATCAGGGTGATGACGTCCAGGCCCCAATGGCCCACGAAGGCCGCATACAGCAGCACCGCGCTGACGATGGTCACCGCGCTCCACAGCAGGATGCGGACCGTTCCCAGCAGACCGCGCAGCAGCTTCCAGCCGTACGCCTTGGGGCAAACGAGCTGGGTGGAGAAGACGCTGCCGCCGTTCATCATGTCCTGCAGGGCCAGGGCGTAATTCTGCCGGGCAGGCAGCACGATCAGCAAGTACAGGGGGATGGCCAGATACGCCAGCGGTGCAAGGGCCTTGTCCGCCAGGAACATGAGGGGCGACAGCGCAATGCCGCGCAGCACCAGTTCAACCAGCAGCGCCAGCAGCAGCGGGCCGAGATTCTTCTTGTACAGGCGAAGGCTTTCCTTCAAAACAGGCTTCTTTGTCATGAAAAGTCTCCTTTCCGCGTGAAAAGTCCATATATATTCATCTTATTATACACTTGATTGACGGGAATTGCAATTCATAATGGAATTATGGTAGAATGTTTCTGACGAAAAACATCCCGGGAGGACACGCCCATGCCCCTTCGCCTGACGCTGACCGGCCTTGCCAGCCAATACATCCACATGCCCCTGGCGCCCTTCTGCCTGAAAAAGGCAGTGGACGAAGACTGCCCCGACGTCGTGACCACCATCTGCGACCTGAACATCAACGATACCCAGGAGGATCTCCTGGCCCGCGTGATGGCGACTCAGCCCGACGTGCTGGGCATTTCCCTGTACATCTGGAACCGGGAGTGCGCCGCGCGGCTGATCCGGCGTATCAAGGCGCTGCGGCCGGAAGTCGTGGTCATCGTGGGCGGCCCGGAGGCAACCTTCTCGGTGGACGAGACCTTCCGGGAGATGCCCATCGACTACCTCCTGCGCGGCGCGGGCGAAGAAAGCCTGCCTGCCCTGCTGCGTGTCATCACGGATGGCGGGAATGCAAGTGCCGTGTCCGGCTGCTGCTTCCGCCTGGCGGATGCCCTGCACACTTCCCTGCCCGCCCCGGCCCCCGCGCCCCGCAGCGACCTCTACGACGAAGGCTGGCACGCCGCGCTGAACGGCCGCATGGCCTATGTGGAGACCTCCCGCGGGTGTCCGTTCCAGTGTGCTTTTTGTCTCTCCGGCCATCACCACGAAGTGGCGCTGGCTACGCTCGGCGATTGCAAGCAATCGCTCTCGCTAGTCGGGCAAAAGCCCGACCTACGACGCGGCAATAAGGAAGCCCCCGACGCCCGCCAGGTGCAGTTTATGCCGGTGGATGAGGCGCTTGAATTGCTCATCCGCATCGGCAACAGCGGATGCGAGGCCCGAGGTCGGGCTGATGAAGCCCGACGAGCGACAGCCAATGCTGGCATTGGCGGAGCGAAGCCTGTTACGGAGGTTTCCTCCGGAACAGGCCGAGTCGTGAAGTTGATCGACCGCACCTTCAACTGCCACAAGGCCCGCACGATGGCGCTGCTGCAGGGGTTGATCGACGCCAAGCTGCGCGGCGATATCGGCGAGGTGTGCTATCACTTTGAGGTGGCGGCTGATCTCTTCGACGACGAAGCCCTCGAGCTGCTGGCAACTGCGCCGGCAGGCCTGTTCCAGATGGAAGCAGGGCTGCAGAGCTTCCACGCCGCCACCCTGGATGCCTGCAACCGTCACACCGACATGAACAAACTGGTGGACCGCATCCAGCGTGTTCTTACCCCCAATAACATCCACCTGCACATCGATCTCATCGCCGGCCTCCCGGAGGAGGACTTCGTCACCTTCGGACGCAGCTTCGACCAGGCATTCGGGCTGCGGCCCCATCAGCTGCAGCTGGGCTTCCTGAAATTCATCCACGGCAGCAAGCTCCGCACGGAGAAATGGGGCGCACGATTTGCCCCTGACCCGCCCTATGAAGTGCTGTCCACCCCCTGGATGACCTACGCTGAGCTGCGGCGGCTCCATGATGCTGCCGAAGCCGTGGAGCGCATCCACAACAGCAGTCGTTTTGCCCTGGCGGAGGCGCTGGCGCTGGAGACAGGCATTCTGAGGTCGGAGCTTGCTCCGACGAGCGACAGCGATTGCTCGCAATCGCCGAGCGAAGCCTATCACCGGGCAGCACCCGGGGATGGGCCGATTCGTCCCTTCGACCTATACCTCATGCTGGGCGAGCGCATGGCTGCCAAGCAGGGCCGCTGGAGCCTGGACAATCTGACCCGGCTGGTGTATGACGCCTTCCTCAGCCTGGGCTTGAACGAAAGCGCTCTGCGTGATGCGATGATCCTCGACCGCCTGGCCACGGACAACACCGGCTACCTGCCGCCCTTCCTGCAGGGCGACGCACCCGCCGTGAAGGCCGCCGCCCGCGCCTGGCGCGAGGCGCACCCGGACCACAAACATCCCCGCGTGGCTTTGCTCTCCGATGGTTCCGCCGCCGTCGCCGTATGGACAAAAAAACACCCCGTCACGGATCGGGGCGAGGTATCCGTCGTGAATTTGTAAATAAATTGTGAATGAATGAGGCTGCCGCCCCTTGCATTTCCGACATTCTCATGGTACACTGAATGCAAATACTTCCCAGGAGGACATACAAATGATTAAGCGCACAGCTTCCCTGATGCTGGCTCTGCTGATGCTCTTTGGCGCTGTGGCTCACGCCGACTACAGCAGCACCCTGGACAGCATCTATTCCAGTTACCGTAGCGGCAACACCCGCGCAGACAATGTCTATCAGCAGATCGCCAACGGCAGCTACCGTTCCTTTGAAGTTGCCTATGTGATTGCGCAGATCCTGGACACCCGCGGCTCCTACAGCAGCACCCTGGACAGCATTTACTCCAGCTACCGCAGCGGCAACACCCGTGCCGATAACGTCTATCAGCAGATTGCCAACGGATCCTACCGCACCTTCGAAGCTTGCTATGTAATTGCGCAGATCCTGGATACCCGCGGCTCCTACACCAGTACCCTGGACAGCATCTACTCCAGCTACCGCAGCGGCAACACCCGCGCAGACAATGTCTACCAGCAGATCGCCAACGGTTCCTACCGCACCTTTGAAGTGCTGTACGTCATCGCGCAGATCCTGGATACCCGCGGCTCCTACACCAGTACCCTGGACAGCATCTACTCCAGCTACCGCAGCGGCAACACCCGCGCAGACAATGTCTACCAGCAGATCGCCAATGGCTCCTACCGCTCCTTTGAGGTCGCTTACGTCATCGCGCAGATCCTGGACACCACCGGCGCCTACACCAGCACCCTGGACAGCATCTACTCCAGCTACCGCAGCGGCAATACCCGCGCCGATAACGTCTATCAGCAGATCGCCAATGGTTCCTACCGCACCTTCGAGGCACTGTACGTCATTGCCCAGATCTACGACCGCTGATCCCCCTCATAGCAAATCAAAACGGCTGCAGCGCATACACGCGACAGCCGTTTTTTGTTTACGCTTCATCCCCCAACGGGCGCAGGAGCTTCCTGTTGCAGCGAGCAAACAGGAACAGGCAGATGATCAGCGAGACAACCTCTGCAATCGGGAAGGCCCACCACACCGCATTCAGGCTGATCCTGGCCAGGAGCCAGGCAGCAGGCAGCAGCACCACCAGCTGACGGCTCAGGCTCATGATCAGGCTGTACATGCCCTTGCCCACCGCCTGGAACACGGTGGAAATAGTGATGCCCACTGCAGCCGGCAGGAAGCAGGTGGAGATGGTCCGCAGGGCAATCGCGCCCAGCGCGATCAGCTCGCCGCCCTCGGAGGAGTCAAACAGACTCAGCAGCATCTGGGGCGCCAGCATGAACAGCAGCATGCCCGCCAGCATGATCACTCCGGCGAAGCTCAGGCACACACGGATGCACTCGTACACGCGGCTGCGGTTGCGTGCACCGTAGTTGTAGCCCACAATCGGCACCATGCCGTTGCTCAGGCCGAATACCGGCATGAAGATGAACGACTGCAGCTTGAAGTATACGCCCAGCACGTTCATCGCCGTGGTGCCAAAGCCCATGAGGATCATGTTCATCAGCACGTTCAGGAGGGAAGAGATGGCCTGCATCACCGTGGAGGGCAATCCAACCACGAAGATGGGCTTCATCATGTGCATCTGCGGGCGGAAGCGGTCCCAGGCGAGGCGGAGCTCCGGGTTGGTCTTCTGGTTGAGGATGAAGCCGATCATCATGCTGACCCACTGGCCGATGACCGTGGCAATCGCCGCGCCAGCAACACCCATGTCAAACAGGAAGATGAACACCGGATCCAGAATGATATTGGTCACCGCGCCGGCCAGCTGGGTCAGCATGGAGGCCTTGGTGTTGCCGGAGGCCTGCAGCATGCGTTCCATGGAGATGGCCATAAACAGGCCGATGGAGAACACGCACACAATGGTCAGGTAGGTGGCGCCCTGCTCGATCAGGGCGGCGTCATCGGTGAAGGCGGACATGAAGGGCCGCGCAGCAAACAGGCCGATCCCCACGAACAGCAGCCAGCCGCAGGCCTCGATGAAAAGGCCGTTCTTCGCGGCAAGGCGGGCTTCAGCGGGGTTCTTCTCACCCAGGCGGCGGGAAATCAGGCTGTTGATACCAGTGCCCATGCCGGTGGACAGGGCGATCATCAGCATCTGCAGGGGCATGGCCAGGTTGACCGCGCCCAGCGCCGCCGGGGAGTACTTGGCAACAAAGATGCCGTCAATAATATTGTAAAGCGCCTGCACGAGCATGGAGATCATGATCGGCACAGATACGGTGGGAACCAGCTTGGCCATGGGCATCTCGCCCAGCATGCTGCTCTTTTCCCGCTGCATGGGAACCCCTTCTTTCGGATGGATTACGAGTGCGGCAATGCGCACCAAGAAGTGATGGTATCATATATGGATATCTGCGTCAACCCTTTTGCAAAGGATGGCAGCAAAAAAGCCGGAGGATGGACCCCCGGCAAAAATCAGTTGATGATAACCTCCACCCCAAGCCCCTCCTGGTCAGCAAACTGCTGCACCTGTTCAGGCTTGGCAACGATGAGGTCAATGCGCAGGTTGTGCACCGCGTCCTTGAGGTCGGTCCAGTCGGACACCGGCAGCACCCTGTCCACGCAACGCAATGCCCGCAGGGATTCCCGCCGGCTTTCGAACTTGACTGCATCGCCGTCATCCACCAGGGCGACTGCCAGCCAGGTACCGCGCTCCTTGGCGGCCTTCAGCCAGGCAATCTCCTCCGCCGTCAGCATGGGGAAGGTGCCGCCCACCAGCACGCGGCGGGTCTCCCCGTGCATGCGGCGGCGCTGCAGGGCGCTCTCAAAGCGCACGTTCATTTCGCTCTGCTTGACCTCGCGGGTCTTGTCTCGGGTCATGAGGGCGTGGCCCAGCTCGGCCGGGGTGATCTTCCCGGTGACAACGGCGTTCACGCCGGCCACGATGGGCATCTCCACCTGGTAGCGCTCGGCCAGCTGCATCGCGGCGGGCAGGGCGTTGATGCCCTCCACCACCATGCCAACCTCACGGATCGCCTCCTCCGGGGTCTTGCCCTGGCCGATCAGCATACCGCAGCGGTTGTTGCGGCTGTGCATGGAGGTGGCGGTCACGATCAGGTCGCCGATACCAGCCAGGCCGTAGAAGGTCTGCTCGGAGCAGCCCATGGCCAAGCCCAGACGGACGATCTCCGCCATGCCGCGAGTGATCAGCAGCGCCTTGGCATTGTCACCGTTACCCAGGCCCGCGGAAATGCCCGCCGCCAGGGCCATGATGTTCTTCAGCGCGCCGCAGAGCTCCACGCCCAGCACGTCCGCATTTGTGTAGGTGCGCATGCAGGTATCCATAAACGTATCCTGGACAACCTCTGCCACATCCATGTCCGTGCAGGCGGAGACGATGGCAGTGGGCATGTCCAGGGCGACTTCCTCGGCATGGGTGGGGCCGGAGAGCGCCACCAGCTTGACATTGTCGTGACGACCGTCCTTGCACAGCTCATTCCGGATGACTTCGGTCATGGTGAGGAGGCTGTCCGGCTCAATGCCCTTGGCCACGTCCACGATGATCTGCCCATCGGGGATGAAGGCTGCCGCCAGCGCCGCCGTGGAGCGCACAAACACCGACGGCACCGCGAAGAGCAGGATGTCCTTGCCCGTGCAGGCAGTCTGAACATCGCTGGTGAATACGATGTCCTCAGAGATGCTCAGGCCCGGCAGATTGGGATGCGCGCGGGTTTTATGGAGGGAATCGACTTCCTGCTGGAACTTCGACCATACGGTGACGTGGTGACCGTTGCGCTGCAAAAGCCGCGCCAGCGCCACGCCCCAGGTACCGGAGCCCAGGATGCCGATGGATTTTTTGTTACTCATATTGCAACCTCATGCTCTGTGATGCGGGGAATGGTTTCATGGGTAGATTCGCCGCGAAGGGGCGGAAACCCTGCTTGCGATTCAAGGCTTCATGTCGAAAACCATACACTCGTCGCTATCCTGATAGCCCAGTGCGGTGTAGAGCATGCGGCCTTCAGCGGTGGCGTCCAGGGTGATTTCCGTCACGCCGCGGGATTTGGCCTCCTCATGCAAGGCCAGCATCAGCTGCCTGCCTATCCCCTGACGGCGATAGCCCTCTGCAACGTACACGTTCATGATGTGGGCGCGCTTGCCCGTGGGGTGGCCCAGCGTCGGGATGCAGCGCTTGTAGCACAGCGTCGCGCAGGCGATGGGGATATCACCGTCCATAGCCAGCAGGGTGGTCTGATCGGCGTGGCGGAGGAAGTCGCGGGTCGCTTCCGCAAACTCCGGGGCAAAGGCGTACCCCTTCGGCAGATGATCCACCGCCCGCAGGCAATCCAGGCGGATGCGCAGAGCGTCAGCCTCATTGGAGGCGTCCGCCCGGAGGACAGCGGGCTCGCCTGCTTCCTCCAGCACGCAATACGAATCGAAATACTGCTCCTGGAAGTGCACGGCAGCCATGATCTCCGTCTCTGTAAAGGACATACCCTCAGGAGCCAGTACCCACTTGGTTTCCACGTCGTCCCGGCGGTGGATAACGGCGATGCGCCGCCCGGTAAAGGTTGTCAGGGGCTCGTCCACACCCAGGATATAGGCGTCCTGCCAGTCGCCGTCGGGCGCAGGAACGCCCACCACTTCGCCGTAGTTGACGCGATAGATCAGGTCGGGGTGCTTGGGGTGGGCAGAGCCGAGGGGACGGTCGATGCGGGCGGTGATCAGCATGGCGGATTCTCCTTCGGTGGTGGTACCTATATGATACCACCGTTGGGACGCAAAGGCAAGCGTCATCCCTCCGCTCCTGGAAAACACCGGAAATACTTGCATTAGAAGCGACAATATGGTATATTGGGCGGGTAAATTTTTGACGAAAAGAGGCTCACAATCTTGCCGAACTTCACCCTGAACGACAGCATTTTCGAGGCGGCGGCGGACAAGTTCCCCACGCCCTTCCATCTGTATGACGAAGCCGGATTGCGCCAGAATGCCCGCGACCTGAACGCGGCTTTTTCCTGGTGCAAGGACTTCAAGGAGTACTTCGCCGTGAAGGCCCTGCCCAATCCCGTGATCCTGCGCATCCTCAAGGAGGAAGGCTGCGGCGTGGACTGCTCCTCCGAAACCGAGCTGATGCTGGCCCGCGCCTGCGGCTTCCATGGCGAGGAGATCATGTTCTCCGCCAACGCCATGCCCTACCATGAGTTCCGAATCGCTCGGGAGATGGACGCCTACATCAACCTGGATGACATCACCCACATTGACGTGCTGGAGGAAAACGGCGACATCCCGGAGACCATCTGCTGCCGCTACAACCCCGGCGGAGACTTCCGCATCGGCACGGCCATCATGGGCAACCCCGGCGACGCCAAGTACGGCTTCACCTACGCTCAGCTGCAGGATGGCCTCAAAATCCTCAAGGCAAAGGGCGCGAAGAAGTTCGGCCTGCACTCCTTCCTGTCCTCCAACAACACCGATACGGCGTACTACCCCACCCTGGCGAAGCTCCTGTTCAAGGCAGGACGCGATCTGGCAGCAGAAACCGGCCTGAAGCTCAGCTTCATCAACCTTTCCGGCGGCGTGGGCATCCCCTACCGCCCCGATCAGCAGAAGACCGATATCTTCGCCGTGGGCGAGGGCGTGCGTCAGGCTTATGAGGAGATTTTCCCCGAGGGCGGCGTGGCTATCAAGACCGAGCTGGGCCGTTGGATGACCGGCCCCATCGGCTGGCTCGTCACCCGCGCCATCCACAAGAAGGACACCTACAAACACTACATCGGCGTGGACGCCTGCTGCGCCAACCTGATGCGCCCGGCGATGTATGGCGCGTACCACCACATTACCGTCTGCGGCAAGGAAAACCTGCCCCACGACCATCAGTACGACGTGGTAGGCTGCCTGTGCGAGAACAACGACAAGTTCGCCATTGACCGCATGCTGCCGGAGATCGTGAACGGCGACCTGATCGTCATCCACGATTCCGGCGCCCATGGCCACGCGATGGGCTATAACTACAACGGCCGCCTGCGCTCCGCAGAAGTACTGCACCAGCAGGACGGCAGCTTCCGACTCATCCGCCGCGCTGAGACTGCGAAGGATTACTTCGCCACGCTGAATGTGGATGAATCCGCAATGGAACTGGGGTTGTAATCTCACACCAATCCCCAACGACAAAATACATTCATGCAAATTGAGCGCACAGTGCAAACTGTGCGCTCAGTTTATATATGATGTTCATTACACGTTCATTGCTTTGATTCTTGTCTGAGCAGTTTCCCCCGAACAAATGCCAAGGCATCCGTTTGTTTCCAGATCACAACCATTCCAATTGTAATCAAACCAAAGAATGCAACCCTGAACCTTGGATAGCCCACGCTGGCACTTGCAACCGCACAATATCCGCTCACTGTCAGAATGAAAAGATCCAGTGCATTGATCCTCCTGATGTTGACAATCCAGCCAACAAGATACGCCATATACACAAAGGCTAAATAAGCAAAATACAATACTGCGATTGCATTTGTAAGGAATGAGCTCCCCACAACCTCATTGATCAATCCACGATTCAGCCCCAGCATCGTATTGATCAATCCCTTTACATTCATGATCAGGTATTCCCCGAAGTGCTCCTTGATATACTTACGTCCGACTTCTGCCCGCAAGGCATATACCTGCGGTTTTGACAATCCCTCCAATTGATCCTCGGTGTACAGGTTCGCAAAGTCTTCATACAGCTTTTCTCTGGCTTCATCAAAAGAGATATTCTCAATGTCACTTCTAAGCTGCGCGCCATCATAGCTCATCATGTTATAGTTTCTCACACTGCTCATTTCAAACACGCCGTTTTGAAGATAATTCCTATAACTCCATCCGCAGAAAACGACACAGAAGACACCCAGAGCAGCTGCCGCATGCTTGAATTCAATTTTCCTGAATAGCCACAGCAGCACCAGGAGGACACAAAGCAGCATGTTGAAATATATCAGGATCGGGCGTACCAACAATGCATAATTCAGCGTTATGACAAACAGGAAAAAGAAACGACCCTTTCTGACGCTGAGGTATTTTGCCAGGAAATATGCGGCAATGATCAGAAAATAGACAAAATAAGCATCCGACAAAACATAGCAGGTAAACAAATTTGTCATGACGTCTGCAGCCAGCATGATCGCTCCAAACATCGCATATTTGTGTCCAACCCCTGCCATTCTGCAAATGGCATAAACCAGATACAGGCATAGCACCGCCAGCACAATCTGTATTGCAACGACACAATTGATATCCCCGCCCAGCATGAATACAAATGCAATAAACACCGGATATCCTGGCGTTCTGAATCCGTCAGGCGTTCCATCTGAATCCATAAAGCCGTTGCCGCTTAAAAGGTTTCTTGCCACAACAACATAAGAATCCGAATCTGTTGCATGGTCAAACAGCACATCTCTGCTTGAGACAGCTAAAAGGCACATTAGGATCGCAAATCCAAGCATCACCAGAAAAATATCACGCCTGTTTCCTTTGGTATACCTGATGGTACAATTTTGAGTCATATCGTTTACCTTCTGTTCCTACATTCTCAGTCGCCGCGCAAGCCGATGTTCTATGAAAATCAGCAGCCATATCATGCATGATGAATAAATTTATAGTATTCGACATCCCCCAGCAATCTCCTCCGTGGATCTATGGAAGCAAATTAATTTCGCATCGTAATCAGCAGCTCGCAGGAACCTAACCGTCTGATATAGAATACACTCTCACATTGCTGCTACGAAATACCGCAAGGAGGCCTCCATGCAATTCCTCTACCACGACAAAGACCTTGCCGTTGTCATCAAGCCCGTCGGGCTGGACTCCGAATCCGCCGTGCCCGCTGCCATTATCAGCGAATTGGGCGGCGAAGCGTACACCGTGCACCGCCTCGACCTGAACGTAGGCGGCGTGATGGTCTATGCCCGGACGAAATCCGCCGCAGCGGCTCTCTCCCGCTCCATTCAGGAGGGTACAGTGGTGAAGGAGTACGTCGCGCTCGTCCACGGCACGGTGGCAGAGGAAGGCGACTGGACTGACCTCCTCCTTAAAGATGCCCGCAAGAACAAGGTTTTCGTGGTGGACCGCATGCGCAAGGGCGTGAAGGACGCCCGCCTTACCTTCACCCGGCTGGAAGCGGGCGACCCGAGCCTGGTGCGCATCCGCCTGTACACGGGGCGGAGCCATCAAATCCGCGTGCAGTTCGCCAGCCGGAAGCACCCGCTGGTAGGCGACCACAAGTATGGCGCGCGGGACGATCACAAAGAACCCATGCTGTACTCCTGCTGCCTGACCTTCCCGTGGAAAGGCCGCGAGCTGCGCTTCGAGCACCTGCCGGAATGGGCCATGCTGCCCGCCGAGCGGCTGGAGCGCATCGCTGCGATGGAGGAAATCTTCGTCCGCGCCTGTACCCACCCCACGGAGGAGGACATGCGTGTCCTTGCCGCCTACCTGGACAGCGGCGACTGGCTGCAGGACTACACCGCCGATGAACAGGGCCGCATCCCCCACGCTATGCCGCGCGGCGTGCTCAGCCAGGACGGGCTGTACAACCTGGTGACCGACTGGGAGGCGCACAAATGAAGCATGTGATTCACATTTTCGGTGCGTCCGGCTCCGGTACGACCACCCTGGGCCGGGCGCTGGCTGCGGATATGGGCCTCGTCCATATGGACACCGACGACTATTACTGGCTGCCCACCGACCCCAAATTCACCACCAAGCGCCCCATCGAAGAACGTCTCCGCCTGATGAACGCTGACATCGACGCAGCGAAGAAGGGCGTAGTCATTTCCGGTTCACTGACCGGCTGGGGCGATCCTTTGATCCCGCAATTTACCCATGTAGTGCGCCTGACCACCCCGACAGAGGTGCGCATTGAGCGCCTGCGTCAGCGGGAGTACGCCTATTTCGGCGAGCGCATCCACGAGGGCGGCGACATGTACACGAACCACCTTACCTTCCTGGATTGGGCCGCCCAGTACGATACCGGCGACGTCACCATGCGCAGCAAGGCCTGCCACGACGAATGGCAGAAGCTCCTTCCCTGTCCGTTGACCGTTACCACAGGTGCCATGGAGCTGACAACCCTCATTACGCAAGTGAAACACGCCATTTACGGCATCCGCCCCATGACCATCGCCGATTACGATCAGCTCCACGCCCTGTGGCTGTCCACCCCCGGCATGGGCCTCAACACCACCGACGACAGCCGCGAGGGCATCGCCAAATACCTTGAGCGCAATCCGTGTACTTGCTTCGTCGCAGAGCAGGGCGGTCAACTTATCGGCGCGATCATGTGCGGACACGACGGACGGCGGGGATTCATCCACCATACCTGCGTCCGGGCGGACAGGCAGGGCGAGGGCATTGGCCGCGCGCTGGTGGAAGCTGCGCTGGATGCGCTCAAAACCGAGGGCATCCACAAGGTGGCGCTGGTGGTCTTTGACCGCAACGTGAACGGCAACGCCTTCTGGGAGAAGATGGGCTTCACCACGCGGGAGGATCTCGTCTACCGCAACCGCAGCCTGACGGAGCTCGTCCGCATTGATACGTGATTAACGCAGAAAGCAGTTGCCCTTTTTCCAAATATGTGATATGATATAAGTCAGTCATTTCATGGCCTGACGGGGTTTCCCGGGGCTATATGGAGGTATATACCCATGAGCGTCATTACCACCCTTGAACTCAAGGACCGCCTGGCGGAGCTGCAGGGCTCCACTGTCACCCTGCGCGGCTGGATCCGCAACCACCGCAAGCAGAAGAACATGGGCTTCATCGACTTCTTCGATGGCCTGTGCTTCAAGAACCCCCAGGTCGTCTATGATAATAACATCGCGGGCTTTGAGCAGATCCAGGCCCTGCGCGTGGGCTCCGCCATCACCGTGAAGGGCACCGTGGTGCCTTCCTACAAGGATCCCACTACCCCCGAGGTGCAGGCCACCGAGATCATCCTGGAGGGCGACTGCCCCGAGGATTACCCCCTGCAGCCCAAGCGCCACTCCATCGAGTTCCTGCGCGAGATCGGCTATCTGCGTCCCCGCACCCGCCTGTTCCAGGCTGTTTTCCGCGTGCGCAGCGTGGCGTCCATGGCCATCCACACCTACTTCCAGGATCGCGGCTACCTGTACGTCCACACGCCCCTGATCACCGGCAATGACGCCGAGGGCGCGGGCAACACCTTCACCGTGACCACCCTCGATCCCAAGAACGCGGGCAAGTGGGATGAGGACTTCTTCGGCAAGCAGGCCTCCCTGGCCGTGACCGGTCAGCTGGAGGGCGAGACCTTCGCCATGGCCTTCTCCAAGATTTACACCTTCGGCCCCACCTTCCGCGCGGAGAACTCCAACACCAAGACCCACGCGGCGGAATTCTGGATGATCGAGCCGGAAATCGCCTTCTGCGACCTGGATCAGCTGATGGACGTGGAGGAGGATTTCCTGAAGTACCTGGTCAAGACCGTACTGGAGAAGTGCCCCGACGAGCTGGCCTTCCTGGATACCTTCGCCGCCGGCGGCAAGGGTACCTCCGGCCTGGTGGAGAAGCTGCAGGCGCTGGCCGGCGCCAAGTGTGCCCGCATCACCCACGAGGAGGCCATCACCATCCTCAAGAATTCCGGCAAGGACTGGCAGTTCAAGCCCGAATACGGCGAGGATACCGCCAAAGAGCACGAGAAGTACCTGACCGAGGAGTACTTCCACGGCCCGGTGTTCGTGTACAACTGGCCCAAGGACATCAAGGCCTTCTACATGTACCAGAACGACGACGACAAGACCGTCGCTGCCGTTGATCTGCTGGTGCCCGGTTCCGGCGAGCTGATGGGCGGCTCCCAGCGTGAGACCCGTCTGGACAAGCTGACCGAGCGCATGGATACCCTGGGCATCTCCAAGGACAGCCTGGACTGGTACATCAACCTGCGCAAGTTCGGCGGCTGCACCCACGCTGGCTTCGGCATGGGCTTCGAGCGCCTGCTGATGTACCTCACCGGCGTGGACAACATCCGCGACGTGATTCCCTATGCCCGCACGCCCATGAACTGCGAATTCTAAACCCCAAGGGGTTTCGCAAAAGTGCTTCCGGCACTTTTGCGAGGTTTTGCACTCCGTCGCTGGTCGGGCTTAAAGCCCTTCCGGCCGCGCCTCCGTGTAAGGAATGAATTTTGCAGGGCAAAATTCGCCCCGCCCGCGCGGCAAAGCCCCACGATACGAATGCAGTCAGAGGGCCTGCGGGCCCTCCGACACCTCCCAGGGTTTACCCGTAAGTGCCAACTTAACATCCAACGCGCACGCAAGCTGAATATCTGCGTGCGCGTTTTTGGAGGTCGGGCCATGCCCGACTAACGCAGGCGATTCCCTGTAATCGCCAAGTGTAGCCATCACTGGGCCTTACGCCCAGTGATGGCCGGAATCGGAGGTTTTCATGCAAGAAAAGCTTCCCCTTTGGCGGCGGATCGTCAAGGCCGCGCTGCTGATGCTGCTGACCCTCGTGCTGCTGGCGGCGTTCTACATCGCCGTCGTGATGGGCAACCCGCAAGAGGAGGAATCCTCCGCCATCACCGCAAGGATGGATCAGCCGCTGCTGGAGGCGATGTCCTCTCCCATCCTCATCCGGGAGCAGGGACAGCTCGGCACGCTGCTGAGTGCCTTCCCCGCGCCGGTTATGGCAGCGATGAACTCCGCCGCGCTGACCTTCCAGCAGGGTCTGTGCGAGGACGTGCCCTTTGAAGGCGGTCTGGGCCGCCGGGTAACCCTCACCTACCATACCGCAGAGGGCGCCGCCGTCACCGTGGTCAGCCTTTATCCGGCCCGCACGCCCATGGCCAAGGCTGATTACACCTTCTCCGCCACCACGGGGCTGCCCCTGGCCGGTTTGCGCTCCGTGCGCATGGAGAACGCCTCCACCATCCGCATGCACGCCCAGGGCCCCGACGCCCTCTATGTGGTCACGCTGCCGCACCTGTCCGCCTCGGCGCTGCGCACGCTGACCTCCACCCTTCAGCTGTACCAAGGAGATTGATATGGATTTCACCACCTGTTTGCAGGAGCAGCGGCGCCTGCACGCCTCCATGCAGCCCCAGGACGTGATCAAGCTGTGTTACCAGGCCGCCCGAGGCGCGGAGCATCTGCTGGCGGACACCACCCGCGCCCGCGCGTATTTCGACCAGGAGTACGCCGCCACCCCCGCCAATGCCTCCCTGCCCCTGTTTGAAAACATCTCCGATAACGTCGCCCGGGTGAACATCGCCGCCTGGAAGGCCGCGGACCTCCCGGCAGAGTGGCTCTTCCGCATGTTTGTACGCACCGCCAGCGTCCCCATGGGCGGTATGACGCTGCTGGAGCAGTATATCGCCGAGGCTTCTGCCATCGTCAGCGACCTGCCCGGCTGGGATGAGACCCTCGCCGCCTGGCGCGCGGCGGGCATGCCTGCAGTTCACCATTCAGAGGCTTACCGCGCCGGCGAGCATCCCGCTTACCGCATCGTGAATGGTCGCTTCCGGTGCATCCTGCCCCTGCTTCAGCGACTGAATGACCAGCCCGACGTGCGCGTCATCGCCATTGACGGCCGGGCTGCCTCCGGCAAGACCACCAAAGCTGCCCTGCTCAGTGAAATGCTGGAGGCCCCCGTCATCCACATGGACGACTTCTTCCTGACCCCGGCCCTGCGCACCCCGGAGCGTCTGAGCCAGCCCGGCGGCAACGTGCATTACGAGCGTTTCGCGGAGGAGGTTTTGCCCGGGCTGCACTCCGGCGAAGACCTCTCCTACCGCATCTTCGACTGCGGACAGATGGACTACGCCGGCGGGCAGCACATTCCCGCAGCACCCATCCGCATTGTGGAGGGCAGCTATGCTCACCATCCTGCCCTGGGGAACTACGCCGATTTGCGCGTCTTCTCCACGGTGGACGCAATGACCCAGATGGGCCGTATCCTGCTGCGCAACGGCGCGAAGATGGCGGAGATGTTCCGCACACGGTGGATCCCCATGGAAGAGAAATACTTCGCGCACTTCGACATCCCCGAAAAGGCGGATCTGCACCTGTAAGGATGAATCCTTTGCATCAAAAAGCCATCGCAGCTTGTACACTGCGATGGCGGCGCGATTATTCTGCGTTGTAGCGGGCAAGCAGTTGCTGCACCACGTCCTCTGGGCCGGTTAGAATGACCCGCGCATGGGTACCGTTGAAGCTGAATCCAAACCGGATGCAGCCCGGCCACTCCCGGTTAATCGTATCACAGAAGAACTCCGACATAGCATTGGCTTCATCCAAGGTAGCGCAATTGTCGATCACGATGCACATCTCATTTCCCTGCTTACCGTCGTCGGCGAGAAAATCGTAGATCAAGGCATTGCGCTTCGCCCGGATGGCCGGGGCTACGTTAGGATTGGCAAAGAAATCCCCAACGGCTTCCGCCGAAAAATGCCACACGCCGTTGATCATTTCGCCCTCGAGGAACCCCATTTTCATGTAGTTACGAATGGTGCGGCTGCTCAATCCACTCATGAGGGCAACGTGGTTGATGGTGTACATTTCCTGCATAGTGTTTCATCCTTTCAGTTGATTGACCGGTCGCTGAGGTCGGCCACGCAGGGGCCGACTAGCGACAGCGAATGCTCGCATTCGCCGAGCGTAGCCAGCCGGACTTCACGTCCGGGGATGGCCGCAATGATATGATACCATGCCGGAAGCTGCGTTTCAATTTGAACCTTCGCTTCTTTTTCAAGGCATGACTCCACGCACCGTCGGTTGACGCGCCGCACCCCGCCATGCTATCCTGCCATCAGGAGGTGACCGCCATGCAGCATGTCGCACAGCTCATCCGCCAGCGGCGGAAGGAACTCGGATTGACCCAGGCCGCCCTGGCCGAGCGCATCCACATCAGCGCCAAGGCCATATCGAAGTGGGAGCGTGCCGCCGGGATGCCCGATGCATCCATCGTGCCGGCCCTGTCCCAGACCCTGGGTGTCAGCGCGGAAAGCCTGCTCAGCGGGCGGGTCAACCCCAATCCACCTGACGGAGGCAATATGAAGCGCATCAAGTTTTTTCAGTGCCCGGCTTGCGGCAACATTCTGACCGCCACCGGCAAGGCGGAGCTCTCCTGCTGCGGTCGGCTGCTCGCACCCATGGCCGTCGCCCCGGCGGACGACACGCACCGCATGGTCATCACTGACATTGAGACCGAGAAGCTCCTCACCTGGACGCACCCGATGGAGAAAAGTCACCACCTGACCTTCCTGGCGGCGGTGGGGTATGACAGCGTCCACATCGTGCGACTGTATGCCGAGGGCGCTCAGGAACACCGCCTGCCCCGCATCGCCTGGGCGAAGTACTACTGCGGCTGCACCGAGAATCCCGGCGTCCTCTACGAAAGCAAGCCCTGATAAGGAGGGTACCCATGAAGATCATCCTGCTCATCGGTAAAATCTGCGTCGGCAAGAGCACCTACGCCAAGGAACTGGGCGGCATGCTCATCTCCTGCGACCAGCTGATGCAGTCGATGTTCCCCGGCGGCTGCGGCGAGCATCACGACATGCTGGCCGAGCGAGCCCGCAAGTATCTGCTGCAGCTGGCTCGCCAGTGCGCCGAAGCAGGCGTGACCCCCGTGGTGGACTTCGGCTTCTGGACGCCCGCGCTGCGCAGGGAGGCCGCCGACATCCTCTCCGGCTTCGAGCTGGACTGGCGCTACCTGGACATCGCCGAGGACGAATGGCGCCGCCGCATCGCCAAGCGCAACGCCGCCATCCAGGCGGGTGAGGGCGACCCTTCCGACTACTTTGTGGACGAGGGCTTGCTCCAGAAGGTGAACAGCCTGTTCATCCCGCCCACGCAGGAGGAGCTGCCGGGACTGACTATCCTCCGGAATTGACCGCATGCGAAAAGCCCATCGGCATGGCCGATGGGCTTCGGTTTATTTTCGGGAATAGATGCCCGTGAGCACCTCCGTGATGAAGCTTTCCCGATGGGGAAGGTTCACATCCTGGCGGGCCAGCTCAGCAGCCGCTTCGTTATCGTAGGGCACGGAGAGGATGGTCATGGTCATGGGGGCATCGGTCTCACAGCCCAGCTCGCCGTCGATGATGAGGGCGTGGGCACGGGGGATGCCCAGGCTGTTGCCGACGCTGCCGGTGTTGAGGGCATAGCCGTCGTTCAGCGTGCGCACGAAGGGGCGGTGGCTGTCGGCGAAGATGATGCCGGTATAGGTCTCGCCGCCCGCACGGAAGGCCTGGGCAAAGATCTCCTTGTCCGCCTGCACGCTGATGAGGGGCGTCACCGGCCGGCCATGGAAGAGGCGGAAGTGCACGCCGCTGATCCACACGTCGCGCTCAGGGGGCAGGGTACGCAGCCATTCCATGCGCTCCGGGCCGAGCTGAGCCCAGAAGTAGCCGTCCTCGGCGAACTCCTTGCCGCCGATGCCGTAGTCCCAGTTGCCGCCCACGCAGAGGGAGCAGTTCGCCCGCACCCAGTCGCAGGTTTCGGCGTTTTGCGGGCCCTTACCCACCGCGTCGCCCAGGAAGTAGATGTCGTCCACATTGTGACGGTGGATCTCCTTTTCCAAGGCCTGGGTAGCAACAAAATTGCCGTGGAGGTCACCGATCATTGCAATCTTCATGATAAAAACCTCAGTCGGGGTAAGTCAGGGTATCCGGGGTGACGTTCTCCAGCACGCGGACGTAGGCAGCGGCCTCATTCTTCGCGCCGGGGAGGTCATGTTCAAGGTAGTTGCCGCATTCGATCTGCTTCGCGCCGGGGATGTCGCCCTCAAAATCCGCCGCAAAGGCGAAGGCCGCCTTCACCAGGTCGATGGCCTGCTGGTGGGTGACCGCATCCCGCATGATGAGATAGAAGCCGGTGCGGCAGCCCATGGGGCCGAAGTACACCACCTGATCGGACCAGTCGGAGGAGCGGACATAGGTCGCCACCAGGTGCTCGATGGTGTGGAGCGGCGCCTGGGCCAGGTAATCGCCCTTGTTGGGCCACTTGCAGCGCAGGTCGTAGGTGATGCAGTCTCCGTCCACGCGGGAGATGTACATACCAGGGGTGAGGGTATCGTGGTTGATGGTGAAGGATGCAATCTTGCGCAGCATAAGCGGCCTCCTGTAAATGTGATTGCCAGCGGGGCTCCCGCCGCCCTATTATAGCACAGCTTTGCCCCTTGCACAAGCGGTGCAAATGCGCTACAATAGACGCAAAGGAGGGATTCCCTATGCATTACACCGCTGATGAACTGATCCGCCGCTTCCACCTTGAGCCCCATGTGGAGGGCGGCGCGTTTCGCGAATTGTACCGCGAGGGCTTTGACCGCTCTGGTTCCCGCCCGGCCCACGGCGTGATCTACTACATGCTGAACGATGATGAGATCTCCGACTTCCATGTGCTGGATGCGGATGAATACTGGCTCTGGCATGCGGGCCCGGACATCGAGCTGTGGTCCTTTGGGGAGGACGGCGCGCTCAAGGTGGAGCGTATGGGCATGGGCGAAGGCGCGCAGCCCTGCGTGCTGATGCCCGCCGGCGTGACCTTCGGCGCAAAGCCGGTCAAGGGCGCACAGGGAGCCATGCTCTGCTCCTGCGTGTGCGTGCCGGAATTCATGTACGAGCACTACCGTATCCTCACCAAGGATGAGGTCATCGAAAAGTGCCCGGAAGCTGCCGCATTCTTTGAGTAAGCAATAGGCGGAGGCATATGCCCCCGCCCTTTTCATGCCCGCTATCCGTCAAGTTCCCCTTGCCAAATACCCCCGAATGTGCGACAATAGACCCAGCACCAAACAAGGAGGCCCGTTATGAAGCTCCTGTATTACACCCGCGTCCCCATGGACGAGAACCTTTACGCTCCCAAGCTGGCTGACAGCGTGCACTTCGCCTTCATTGAGGACGGCAAGGCCCTGCCCCTGCTGCACAACTCCGGCGTCGTGTACGCCAAGGCTGTGCCCGGTGAGATGGGTGTGCTGCACCCCTATTCCCTCCGCGACCCGTGGATGATGTTCGCCGATGGCCTGTGGCACATCCTTGCCCGACGCATTGAGGTGAACGGCACCCCCGACGCTTCCAGCGAGGGTATGCTGCTGCACTTCACCTCCGGAGATCTCATCCACTTCACTGAGGAGGCGCTGCTGCCCGAATCCGCCGACCTGGCGAAGGGCTACGCAGCCCGCGGCGCCGCCCCGGTGGATGGTCTCGAGCTGCCCGAGGGCTGCATACCCGCCGGAGTCATCGACATCCCGGAGGATGTGGCCACCCGCATGCGCCATCGCTTCACCACCCCGGTGAACGTGGCCAACGAGGTGCCCGCCTGCGTGGAGGCTGCTTCCCCCGCTGATCTGCGCCGGGTGAAGGCGCGGGCCCGCTACTCCGATGGCTCCACCGTAGTGAAGCCCGTGGACTGGCTGCTGAATGACGTGGACTTCGCCACCCCCGGCGAATACGAGGTCGAGGGCTGCGTCCACCAGGATCGCTATGAATTCCCCGTGGCCTGGCACAAGGCGGATCCCGCCATCTGCCGCTGGGAGGGCAAGTACTACTTCATCAGCACCAATGACCTGGACGGCAACCACAGCCTGTACATCCGTCAGGCGGACAGCGTGCCCGGCCTGGTGACCGCCCAGCAGCACCTCATCCTGGATACGAAAACCTACCCCCACCTGGGCAACCTGCTCTGGGCGCCGGAAATGCATATCATCGGGGGCAGGCTGTACATCTTCCACGCGGGCACGCCGGAAAGCTTCTTCTGCGAGCAGAGCCATGTCATGGCGCTGAAGGAAGGCGGCAACCCCATCAATGCTGCCGACTGGGAGATGCCCCGCCGGGTCGTGCGGCCCGACGGCAGCATGCTCTACGGTGAAGAGGGCATCACCCTGGACATGACGGTTTTCTGGTCAGCAGGGCGGCTCTACGCCGCCTGGAGCCAGCGGCAGTTCAAACCCGTTGATCTGGGCGCATGGCTCTACATCGCTGAGATCGACCCAGTGAATCCCTGGCAGCTGCTTACCGAGCCCCAGGTGCTGACCGTCCCCGAGTACGGCTGGGAGAACAACCACACCTTCGTGGTGGAAGGCCCCTTCGCGCTGTACCGGGAGGGCAGGATCTACCTCAGCTACTCCGGCGCGCTGGTGGACTCCACCTACGTCGTGGGCATGCTGAACATGGATGATGGCGCGGATCCCCTCGATCCCGCCTCCTGGACGAAGGAAAACTATCCCCTGCTGACCTCCCGCAGCGTCCCCGGGGAGTACGGCCCTGGCCACAACGCCTACGTCACCGATGACGACGGCCTGGTCTGGAACACCTACCACGCCCGGCCCGGCCTGATCCCTGCCGGCAGGCCCCAGACGGACGGCAACGCCGATTTTGGCGCCCGCTCGTCGGGCATCCGCCGGGTGCACTTCAATGTGGAGGGCTACCCGGTGCTGGATATGACCGAGGAGATCGACCTGGTACCCGCCCTCAAATGGGTAAAGACGAAGGTCATCGTGAAGTAAACAAGGAGCAAGCCATGATTGACATCACCGCCTGGATCAGCCAGTTTGTCCAATCCCTGGATGACACCTTTGGCCCCCGCACTTGGTTTTTGGGCCTCCAGGGCAGCTATGGCCGGGGCGAAGCGACGGAAAATAGCGATATCGACCTGGTTGTCATCCTGGATGAAGTGACCCCTGCCGATATCCGCGCTTACAACGCCATGCTGGACGCCCTCCCCCACCGGGAGCTGATTTGCGGCTTCCTCTCCGGCAAGGCAGAAATCCTCCACTGGGACGCTGCTGACCTGTTCCAGTTCTATCATGATACCACGCCAATCCGGGGCAGCCTGGATGCATTGCTTTCCATGATTGACGAAGCCGCGGTGAAGCGTGCCATCCACATGGGCGCCTGCAGCATCTACCACGGCTGCGTGCACAATATGCTCTATGAAAAGAGCGGGGAAGCCCTCCATGGGCTGTACAAGGCTGCATCCTTTGTGCTGCAGGCCATCTGCTTTGCCCAGGCGGGGAAGTACGTCCGCCGCCAGGTGGATCTGCTGCCCCTGCTCTCTGCGGTGGATCGCCCCATCGCCGAAACCTTCCTGCTCCTCAAGCAGGGCGGTGCCGTCGATTTCACGCCGATGTCCGAGGCCCTGTTCGCCTGGGCAAAACACTGGATCAACCAATAAAACAATCGCCAGGAAGCTTGATGGCCTCCTGGCGTTTTTTTGTTATTCCGTGGCCTTGTGCAGGATCTCCTCCGCTTCCCTGAGGATAGCACGCATCCTCGCCCCCTCCACCTTGCAGACCTGCCGGTCGTAGGTGTACAGGCCATTGATCTCGTCCTCCACATCGGAAAGCTGGGTGTACACCACGCCGCACAGGCCCGCAGGGATGGCGGGATTCACCATCTCGGCGTACATCCTGCCGATGGCGTCTGTCAGCTGCTGCTCGGTGTCGGTCTTGCCGTAGCCGTACTCATTAGCGGGATTCCACAGGTGGCCGTCGATCTTGCGGGCATAGCCGCCGCACTCGGAGAGGAACATGGGCCGCTTGCCAGGCTTCAGCTTCTTGTTGCGGAAGTACACATGCTTGGAGTCAACGTCCGTCTCTTTGGGAACGAACCAGCCGGACGCCGTGTCCCAGAAACGGGTGGGATCGAGGGACTTGAAGGTGCGGTAGAGGCGCTCCCCATCGAACTGGCCCCAGCCCTCGTTGAAGATCGTGTACCCGATGACGCAGGGATGGTCATGCAGGTGTGCGATGGTCTCCGCTGCGCAGGCCTCGAAGATCTCCTTGCGGCGCTTGCTGACGGGCCAGTTGGGCCGCCACTGGAAGCCGATGGTCGGCAGCACGGTGTCAAAGACGTAGTTGTAGCCGCCGTTGTTCACCATGTCCTGTACGACCAGCATGCCCAGGCGGTCGCAGGCCTCGTAGAAGGCCTCCGGCTCCACCTTGATGTGTTTGCGCAGCATGTTGAAGCCCAGCTCCTTCATGCGGCGGACGTCCCGCTCGTACTCCGCCGGGTCGCCGGGGAGGTAGTGTCCGTCGGTGAAGTAGCCCTGATCCAGCACGCCGTTGAGGAAGACAGGCTCCCCATTCAGGCACAGGCGGCTGACGCCCTGCTTATCGGGCTTGATCCCCACCGTGCGCAGGGCGAAGTAGCTCGCTACCTGGTCTTCCCCGGCGGTGATGGCAAGGTCGTAGAGCGTAGGGGAATCCGGCGTCCACAGGCGGATATGCTCCGCCGGGATGTCGATGCGGATACGGTCTGCACCGTCCCACGCGGTTCGCGCCACCTCCATGCCCTCCAGGCGCACGATGGCCTCGCAGCGCTCCGCCGCCGTATCCACCTGCAGGTCGATGCCGGTGAGGTCGGGAGTGATCTTCAGCCCGGTGATAGCCTTCTCCGGCACGGCCTCCAGCCACGCCGTCTGCCAGATGCCGGTGACGGGCGTGTACCACATGCCGCCGCGCTTCTTGCGCTGCTTGCCGTAGGGATAGTCGCGGTCCAGGCCATCCATCACGCAGACGGTCAGGTAGTTCTCCCCCTGGACGAGCGCGTGGGTTATATCGCCGCTGAAAGGCAGATAGCCGCCCTCATGGCGCACGATGGGCCGCCCGTTGAGGAACACCTCAGCGATCTGATCCACCGCGCCGAAATGCAGCAGCAGCCGACGCCCTCTGGGCAGGAAGGTTTTGGGCAGCGTGAAGGTCGTCTCATAAGTCATGGACATGCCCAGCTCGCCCTCGTAGCCGCTGAGCAGGCTCTCCGGGCAGAAGGGCATGGTAATGGAGTTGCCGTTGAGCTTCCAGCCATCCATGAGTGGCAGGAAAGAATCGCGCCGCAGCTGCGGGCGAGGGTAGCAGGTTTTCCAGGAGGACATCATTTTCACCTCTTCAGTGTGTTGCCTCCATTGTAGCACATCCCGCGAATTTTGTCCACGCGGCAGGATTTTCCGCGTTTCAGGCAGAATCCTATCATGACGATTCCCAAAGATACAGGAGGGCCCTCATGCTCACCCGAAACGACGTATTTCAGCTGCTTGAATCCTTCGGCATTCGCCGTGACGACGTAGTCACCATGCACTCCTCCCTTCGGGAGATCGGCCCTATCGAGGGCGGCGCGGACGGCCTCATCGACGCGCTGAAGGCCTATCTCTGCGATGGTCTGCTGCTGATTCCGACCCACACCTGGGCCAATGTCAACGCCGCCAACCCTCACTTTGACGTGCGCTCCACCGTACCCTGCATCGGCACCCTGGCGAAGGTCGCCGCCTTCCGCAAGGACGGCGTGCGCTCCCTGCACCCGACCCACTCCATGGCCGTCTTCGGCAAAAACGCCCGGGAATACATCCAGGGTGAAGAAAAATCCTGCACGCCGGGCCCCATGGGCGGCGCGCTCAGCCGTCTGTACGAGCTGGGCGGTAAAGTCCTCCTGGTAGGCGTGGGTCACGAGCGCAACACCTACCTTCACGCAGTGGATGAGCGCATCGACCGCCCCAACCGTCTCGCCCCCACCGGTTTTGCCGTGGAAATCACCGACTGGGACGGCAACACCCTCCGCACCGAGGACTTCCACCCCCACCAGACGGAGGGCATCAGCATCGGCCTGAGTGAATACTACCGCAACTACAAGCACGCCCTGGACGTGACCAGCGCGGTGCAGTACGGCTGGATGGGCAACGCCCTCACCTACTGCTGCGACTGCCGCAGGATGACCGACACCATCATGCGTATCTGGCAGCACGCAGACCGGGACGTGTGTATCGGTATCCAGGAAATCCCGGAGGAATGGTATCTGTAATAGGAGGCTTCCCCATCAGGGGAAGTCTTTTCGCATGAAAAAACCGACCGCGAATGCGATCGGCTTGCGCTCCCCAGGTAGGGCTCGAACCTACAACAACCCGGTTAACAGCCGGGTGCTCTGCCATTGAGCTACTGAGGAATATGAATGCCGGCAGCGACCTATCCTCCCGGGCCGTGTCCAGCCAAGTACTTTCGGCACTGAAGAGCTTAACTGCTGTGTTCGGTATGGGAACAGGTGGAACCTCTTCGTCATTACCACCGGCCCAATTATTGTAGCACTATCAGCAGGCCCTGTCAAGCAGTATTTACGATTCGGTTCAAATTATTCTTCCCGAGGGTACAAAGGTTCCGCCAGTACCTCCATGATACCCTCAAGTGTTTTAGGTCCGATCCCTTTTACCAGCAGAAGGTCCGTGGGGAGGAAATAATCTCCCAGAATATCGCGTCCATCCACGATTCGCTGCGCGAGCACGGCACCAATGCCTGGGAAAACGTCCAGCGCCTCTGTGTTCCCAATGTTGAACACGGAGTCAGCCCCAAAGCCCTTCAAAGGTTCCACAGGCGATGCCTTATGAACAGCCTCGTAACGATCAGGAAGCGGAAACATGGCAGCATAAATAAAGAAAGCCGCTGTCAAAGCGATAGCAGAGAGCAAACATACTCTGGCGATGAGCATGCGTTTGCGACTGCCGGACATGCTGCACCTCCTTGCGTTGATAGTGATAGCATATCACAATCATAGAATATTTGCAACGAAAAAACCGACCGCAATGGCGATCGGCCTTACGCTCCCCAGGTAGGACTCGAACCTACAACAACCCGGTTAACAGCCGGGTGCTCTGCCATTGAGCTACTGAGGAATAAAGGGTAACCGGCAGCGACCTATCCTCCCGGGCCGTGTCCAGCCAAGTACTTTCGGCACTGGAGAGCTTAACTGCTGTGTTCGGTATGGGAACAGGTGGGACCTCTCCGTCATTACCACCGGTAGGGCATCGAGGGTCTTCGACCTCTTTCCTTTCGCTTCTCAGCTACTCGGCTTCAGGTCGATCACAACCCTTTCGGGTTGCACCCTGACAACTGCACAAGTTTCGATTCAATACTTCAGACCTTACAATTGATCTCATTGTTTCTTTGAATAACGTGGTGTTATTCGGGTTTGTTATATCAAGCGCTTGAATCAAGCCCTCGACCGATTAGTATCAACAACCTGCATGTGTTACCACACTTCCAGCGTTGACCTATCACCTGGTAGTCCTCCAGGGGTCTTACTC
>SVGL01000058.1 GCA_015056325.1 Clostridiales bacterium
AAGTCAAGCCACTTGGCTATGGCGCACGGGAGCATAGCTCAGCTGGGAGAGCATCTGCCTTACAAGCAGAGGGTCACAGGTTCGAGCCCTGTTGTTCCCACTTACAAATATGGCCCGGTAGCTCAGTTGGTTAGAGCGCCAGCCTGTCACGTTGGAGGTCGAGGGTTCGAGCCCCTTCCGGGTCGCCATTATATTTGCCTTGGTAGCTCAGTCGGTAGAGCAGCAGACTGAAAATCTGCGTGTCGGTGGTTCGATTCCGCCCCAAGGCACCATGTGTGCGGTAGTAGCTCAGTGGTAGAGTGCCACCTTGCCAAGGTGGATGTCGCGGGTCCGAATCCCGTCTACCGCTCCACACATCCGGTGCCATAGCCAAGTGGTAAGGCGAAGGTCTGCAAAACCTTTATTCCCCCGGTTCGAATCCGGGTGGCACCTCACGATTTACACGGGAACCCTGATGTTTCAAGGGTTCCCGTGTTTTTCGTTTTTTTGTGACTGTAAAAGAGGTTCGCGGAAAATGGGGCTTTGAGGGGCTCCAAATGGGGTCTGAAATAGCAACTGTGTTCAAAGTGCATATTCAATAACCGATAATGTAACACAAAGGCCGATCACAAAATAATCGTGATCAGCCTTTATTTGGATACCGCTTACTTGCTCAAATTGAAAGATGTTTTGCCTCCGCTCATCGGCTGACTTGTTCCGGCTCGCCGGTTTTCGACAAACAACAAACCTCCAGCTGATTCAGCCGGAGGTTTGCTATTGATTTGCCCGTCCCCGCATGGCTGCGGGGGACGGCTGGGTTTACCGGTTAATCATCAATCGCACTCAGCAGCGTTGGTGCCGGCAATGCGGCCCACGGTGAAGCACATCATGATGGAGGTACCGGAAGCGGGATATTCCTGATAGAAGAAATCGCCGTTGGCGCAGGCGCCGGCAGCGTACAGGCCGGGGATGATGGAGCCGTCAGCCTTCAGCACGTGCATGTCCAGGTCGACCTTGATGCCGCCCATGGTGCCGATGGTGGCGGGCATGATGCGGATGGCCACATAGGGGCCTTCGCCCACGCCGGTCATTGCAGCGGCAGCCTTGCCGAAGTCCACGTCCTCCTGGCCCTTGAGCTCGTTGTAACGGGCAACGGTGGTCAGGAAGGTGTCCTTGTCCATGAAGGTGATCTCAGCCAGCTCTTCCAGGGTATCTGCCACAAAGGCATAGCCGCCGTCGATCAGGCCAGCCACCATGTCAGCGGACAGCTGAGTGCTGTCGCCGATCAGGAAGGAGTGCTTGTTGTTCTCCAGCGCGGAGTGCACCACGGGATAGTCGGTGGACTCGTTGACGAAGCGGTTGCCATCCTGATCCACCATCAGGTAGGGCATCCAGACCAGGCCGTTGATGGGATCGGCGAAAGAGGTGTCCATGATGCCGCGCAGGCCGATGACGCCGCCCTTGAACACGGTGTCAGCGCCCACAGCGATGGCCATGTTGATGCCGTCGCCGGTGTTGCCGGGAGAAGCGAGGAAGTAGTCGGTGGTGTTTTCGGGAGCGTACTTGCGCATCATGTCACGGCTGCCGTCGAAGCCACCGCTGGCGATGACCACGGACTTGGCGTTCACGGTGACCTTGTGGCCGTCAGCAGCCACAGCCTCCACACCCACGCACTTGCCGCTTTCGTCCATGATCAGGGACACAGCGGGGGTCTCGGTGCGGATGTCCACGCCCTTGTCCTTGATGAACTGGGTCATGGGCACGATGAAGCCGGCGCCGCCATTGCTGGTGTACAGCGCGCGCGGCACGGGGGACAGGCCGGTGGGGCCCAGGTTGCCCAGCTCCACGCCGCCTTCCATCAGCCATTCGATGGTGCTGTTGGACTTCTCGGCCACCAGGGTCAGCATGTCCTTATCGGCATTGCCTTCCGCGCGGGTGTACCAGTAGTCCACCAGGGCCTCAACGCTGTCTTCCACGCCAGCGTCCTTCTGGGCCTGGGTGCCGGTGGCATACACGATACCGCCGGAAATAATGGTGTTGCCGCCCAGGGCCGCCTGCTTTTCCAGCAGCAGCACGGAGGCGCCGGCGTCCTTGGCATTGGAGGCAGCCGCGATACCAGCAGCGCCGCCGCCGATGACGACCACGTCATAGGTCAGCACTTCGTCCTCAGCCACAGCGGCCTCGGCAGCGGCAGCGCTCTTGAGGGCTTCCGCATCGCCGCCAGCGGCGACCACAGCGGCTTCCACAGCTTCCAGGATGCCGTTGGAGGTGAAGGTCGCACCGGCGACCACGTCCACGGCCAGGGTCTGATCGGCGATGATCGCAGCAGGGATCTTCTCAAAGGCGGGATCGCTGATGCCGGGGGTCTCGGCATGGGCGCCGAACTTGATATCGACGATCTTGTCCGCATCGAAGGTCACGGTGACTTCGATGAGGCCGTTCAGGCCGGAACCGGTGGCGGTGTAGTCGCCCGCGGTGTAGGCCAGGGCCGGCACTGCCATCAGCAGCAGGCACAGGCACAGAACCAGGGAGAGCAGTTTCTTCATGGTAAGGGCTCCTTTCTTTTTTTGATAGGGGATCTACAAATATGCTATCAAATGGAAAATGCTATGTCAATGGGGGAAAATCGATATAGGGGACGCATTTTGATAGTTTTTTTGCAGCCCACCCTGCCGGCATCCTGCAATCTCTTTTTTCTGGCCAGACAGCTTCAAAGGTTCTGCGGGAAGATCGAAATTTTCCCTTATATATGGTATTATTTCTTCAGAGCGTGAAACATTTGCCGAAATGGCGCGACTAACAGATGGAAGCAACAAAATCCGGCCGGAAAGGGGGCGCTGCATGGAAGCCTTTGAAAAAATGTGTCACCAGGAGTATGAAACAGTGCGGAAGTTCCTGCTGCGCCTGAGCGGAAGCGCGGAGCTGGCTGAGGAGCTGACCCAGGAGACCTTCTACCAGGCTATGCGCAAGTGGAAGACCTTCCGCAGCCAGTGTGCGGTATCCACGTGGCTGTGCGGCATCGCCAAGAATCTGTTCTATACCTATTGCCGCAGGCCCAAGTCGGTCTCCATTGACGAGGCGCCGGAAAAGTCGGGGGAGGATTTCGTCGATACGCTGCTGGACAAGGAGCAGCGTCTGCGGGCTCACCGGCTGCTGCACAGCTTGCCGGAGCCCTACAAAGAGGTCGTGACGCTGCGCACCTTTGGCGAGTTGAGCCACCAGGAGATCGGCGCGCTGTTCGGCAAGCCCGAACGGTGGGCAAGGGTGACCTATTACCGGGGCAGGCAGATGCTTGTCCGACTGATGAAGGGAGAAGAATGCGATGAGTGATAAGCAGCAATTGGCCGACAAGTGCGCCGTGACCCGTGACCTGATGCCCCTGTGCATCGATGGCACTGCCAGCGATGCCAGCCAGCGCAGGGTAAAAAAGCACGTGAAGGACTGCCCACCTTGCGCCACGGTTTATCAGGAAATGCAGACACAGATCGACCTGGACGTGCCTGATCAGCAGGAGGCGCAGCAGTTCGATACGGCGGTGAAGAAGGTGAAGCACAAGCATGCCTGGCGCAAAGTGCGCAATGTGCTCCTGGGCATCGTGATGGCCCTGGTGGTGTGCGCCGGTCTGGCCTATGGCTATTACTGGTACTTTGTGGAGGAGGTCCCCCTGCCTGTTGATCTGTACCAGATGGAGCTGACGCTAAACACCTCATCGAGTCAAGCCAACCCCGTGATCATCAGAACCGAAAATATGCCCAAACCGGCCAAGCTGCACATCGAAGTACGGAAGAATGGCACCGTGATGGACGCCAATCAGCAGATACGTCCCAACCGGGAAATGTACATCTGGGCGACCACTACCCGCGCTACCGACCTGGATAACTGCGGCTATACCAATTACAACTATTATGGATTTGACAAGGTTTACTGGGAAGATGGTGGCGCGTGGCTTATCAACGGCTGGGAGTATCAGATCGATACGATCTACAAGGGTGCGCCAGAGGTGGAGCAAACGCTGTTGTACAGATCCGAGACCAAGGAGAGCCTGAAATGGATGACAGCGGAATATGTGCTGCACGCAGTGGCCAGCATCGAGGTCAAGGATGATGGCAAGCCCGATGGCGGGACGCGTGAACCGGTGTACGATGGCCTCTACCCCTATGTAACAGTGGCGCCCACTTTCCAGCCTATGCAGACGCAGGAGCCTGCGGAGGGACTGCCCAACGCGACGACCGGAACCGTTGCGCTGCATACCGTTACACCCATGCCTGCCAGCCCGGCAGGTGCAGCGCCTATCGTGAAGTGAGGCACTCGGCGATCTCCACCAGGATCACATCATCGCCGATCTTGCAGATGTTATCCCACGGGATCGCGACGCCGCAGCGCTCGCCGCGCAACAAGGCGCTCAGGCTGAATTCGCCCGGCACCACAAGGGCGTTCACCCGGCCGTCGTTGGCGCAGAATTCGATGTCCATGGGCTTGCCCAGCGAGGCACCGGTCAGGGTATTGATCACGTCCTTCTGTTTCAGATCGCCAAGGGTCATCAGGATCACCGACCTTTCATAACAGAATATGCCCGGGCCTTGGAAAACGTGACAGCCAAGGCCCGGGCTTTTCTGACAAAAGAGTTTGATAAATTTCTCACAGAATCCGTCAATTCCCCCTGTTCATCCGGGAAAAAGTGTGCTATACTATCATGGACAATGAATGTCCCCATGTCACGACTATCTCATGATAGGAGGAACCAATCCGATGCTTTACACCAAGGAAGTTGAAGAAATGGTATGCGTCGCGAAGGGCCCCAACCACGGCCC
>SVGL01000059.1 GCA_015056325.1 Clostridiales bacterium
AGGCGGTGGAGTCGGTGATGTAGCCGCCGTTCTTGACATTGTAGATGCTGTGGCTTTCAAACTGGCCATACTGATTATCCGTATTCAGCGCCGAGAAGGAGTCAAAGCAGACCTCCAGCTTCACGCCCTCCTCCTTGGCCACACGAGTGACGCGATCGAAGGCCTCCGCCATGTCCAGATTGTACAGGTTGGGGCCGTAGTTCCAGTTCTCGATCGTCAGGGAGGAATAGCCAAGATCAGTACCCGTCCAGATGCGGGCGAAGTTGCCGCCGTTCTCCGCGATGGCCTTCATGACCCTGGTGTAGCCGAAGGTATCCCAGTTCTGGGCGTTGTTCATGCCGATGGGGATGAACTGCTCGCCGCTGTCACGGTAGGCCAGGTACTGGGGATTGGTTGCGCTGCGGGCGATGATGCCCTTGTCCGCCGATTCGGTAACGGTGAATGCACCGCCCTCGCAGGTGGACATCACGCCGTTCAGGACAATCTCAAAGCGGAAGGTGTATGCACCCACCTCGTTCCAGGAGAAACGCACACACCAGTTGTCGCCCTCCGCCGGAACGAAGCTGAAGCGCTTGGTAGCATAATCGTAATCGTAATCAAACTGATCGCGCTCGGGGATAAAATCCTGGCTCAGGTCACGCCGCGCCCGCTGGTAGAAGCCAGGATAGCGAACTTCCTGGCCGGACGGCGTGGTAAACACCGCCTGGATGTCGATCTCGCATGCATCAAAGGGGTTGACAAACTCCGCATCCGTGCAGAAAGTGATCTCCAGCAATTCGTACTGGCCAACGCTGTCGGACGAAAGGGTCACATCCGATACCGTAGCTGCCTGGGCATATGCGGTCAGGCAAAGCGCCAGAAGCAGCGCCAGCAGGAAGACTGTCTTTCTCATTCAGCAGTCATCTCCCGGATCGTTTCTTCAACGCCAGGCAGAATCGTCTCCACATGGCTGGTCCAATTGTTCTGGCTGCCCATGAAATCCCAGACGCCACGGTCTGCCATGATACCATAACCGAAGGAAATGAGGGCGTTTTCCATGGAGAAGGACTCATACTGCTGATACAGCACCTCATTGGTGAAGCCTTGCTCGTGGAGGCTGTCCAGCTTGCTCTGCCAGGTCATATCATGCTCCGGCACCTCGTAACGGCTGGTGTAGGCCAGCATGCGCAGCAGCAGCGCCGCACCCTCAGGGTTTTTGGCGCCCTTGACCAGGCAGAATCCGCCGCTCTGACCCCAGGTGTTGTATACGCCCGCCTCGCAGTTTTCCGGATCCTGCGGCAGGGGGCAAACGCCCAGACGGCCGTTGCGGGCTGCCTTGGCAATGTCCGCATCGCCGGCAAATGTCCAGCTTTCAATGATCTGCATGGCCAGCATGCCGCGGTTCCAGTAGCCCTTCCAGGCATTCTGCGCTTTGATCTTGATGATATCGTCCTGCCAGATCATGTTGTTCATGAAGTTTTCTGCACGGACGATATCAGGATGCCGCAGATTGATCTCGGGCTGGCCATTACCAAGGGTGACATAGTCCACGCCCGTGGTGGTGGTCAGCGTCGCATAGGGAGGGATCGCAGTGCCAAAGGATACCCAGGAGCCGCTTTCATCCTGCACATTGAGCAGCTGGGCGTATTCGCGGAAGGTGTCCCACGTCCACTCGCCGCGCTCCCACAGCTCCCAGGGCGTTTCCAGACCATTCTCTTCAAAAATCATGGGATTGAAGATCATGTAGTACAGTGGGCGCTGGGTATAAGGTGCCAGGTAATGCTGATCATTCCACATACCGGCATCATACTGGGCCTTCATATCAGCCAGTTCCGGCGCGTTGTAATCAATGTAGGGGTCAAAGGGCTGCACCAGACCAGGCTTCACCAGGGTCAGAATGAAATTGTTCGAGTTGGATTCGCCCGCCACCAGATCCGGCGGATTGCCGGCAGCGACCATGTTCTGCAGCTTGGAGGAATACTCGTTCACGCCGCAGATGACCTCAACGAGTTCGCCGCCAAAGAGCTTCTCGAAATTCTCTTTGGTCGCACCCATGCTGTAATGGGTCAGCACGGTAACGGTCTTCTTGTCCTCCGGCAGCTTATGGGAAAGCAGGTCGGACTCGGGGTATTCCGGATGAATCAGGGCGATGAGCTCTTCGTCAGTCATCTCCTCCTGTTCCACCGCCCCGGTAAACACCAGGTCCTCCGCCATGGCTGTCGTCAGGAGCAGAGCAAGGGCCATCATGAGAGCAAGCAGCTTCTTCATGCGTTTTCCTCCTTCACAAATGGTGCGTCAAATTGTTTCTCGTTTGAAACTGTTTCATTTTGTGCAAATGAACATGCTGTCTTTGATTTCCGCTTGTTCAATTTTGCATCATCCCTTATTGTTGATTTTATCACCCTTACAGCAATTTGTCAACAGTATCTTACACGATGAAAGAGTTTCATACCTCCTCCCCGCACATGCAGGGAGGAGGACAAATGCTTAGCCCACCAGTCCGGTACGCTCAATACTCTCGACGAAATGCTTCTGCAGCACCACGAAGAGAATGATCAGCGGCCCGATCAGCAGCAGGCAGCCCGCCTGCACCTGAGTCAGGACGGTGTAGGGGTCGGAAATCGCCACATAGCCATACTGTACGCTCAGCATGGACTTGAGCTGCAGCAGCGCCGAAGACACCGTCATGCGGGTAGACAGGAACATGGTGGAATAGTAGTAGTCATTCCAGTTCCAGACAATGGAGAACAGCGTGACCGTCACCATCGCCGGGGTCGCATTGGGCAGAATCACCCGGAAGAAGGTGCGGAAGTTGCCCGCGCCGTCAATGTAGGCGGACTCCTCCAGCTCCTTGGGCATGCCGGAGAAGAACTGGCGGAAGATGAAGATGTACAGTCCGCCGCGGATGCCGTGGCACAGCATTGCCGGCAGGTAGAAGCTCCAGTTGGTATCCAGCAGGTTGACTGCCACCTTTTCGCCTGTGATCAGTCCCCACAGGGAGCCCAGGCCAAAGAAGTCGAAGCTGCTCATCTGCAGATACTGGGGCAGAATGATGACCTGCGGAGGCACCATGATCGCCAGGATGACAAAGGCAAACAGGACGTTCTTGAAGGGAATCGTGCAGCGGCCGAAGCCATAGCCGGCCAGCATGCAGGAGCATACGCTCAGGACTGCGCTGACCACGCAGATGGACAGCGTATTGCCCATCGACTGCCAGTACTTCATCGTGTCGATGCATTCGCTGAAGTTCTCCAGCGTCAGCGCACGAGGGATCCAGATGGAGGCCGGATTGTACAGCTGTTCCGACGGACGGATGGCGATGGTCACCATGTACAGCACCGGGTACAGAAGGATGAAGGCCAGGCAGCCCACCAGCACCGCCAGCAGCAGACCCGTCAGCTTTTTGCTCAGAGACTTACCCATCTTGTTCAGCTTTTCCTGATACTTCATCTTCTCACCTCCTCGGAGACCGGTTTCTTCTCCCGCGCCAGGAAGAACACCGCGCCCAGCACGATGCTGATCACCGCAAAGTACACCCATGCCAGCGCAGACGCATAGCTGATGTTGATATTACGGATCGTTTCCAGCAGCAGGATGATGTAGGGATTGGCATAATCCGTAAAAGAGTCGATCATGGTGTACACCAGGATCAGCAGCGTGATCGGCCTCAACTGGGGCACAGTGATCTTCCAGAAGGACTGCCAAGCCGTGGCGCCCTCGATCTTCGCCGCCTCATAGGTCTGGGGCGGGATGGTCTGCAAGCCCGCCAGGAACAGCAGGATCTGAATGCCCGACTTCCACGCAAGCGAGAAGATGTCGCTGGTGAAACCGGAGATGGCTGTCACGATGCTCTCGCTGATACCCATGTTCATCAGCAGATTGGTCAGCTGAGTGGACTGCACGGACATGCCGCCCATGCTGCCGGACAGGTACATATCGCTGACGCTATCCGATTCCAACAAGCCCAGCGCCACGGAGGACGCAATGATCACCGGCAGGAAGAAGATGACGCGCACCACCGTGCGGCCGCGGAATTCGCGGTTGAGCACCATGGCGATCATCAGGCTGAACACAACGATGACCGGCAGGGACATCGCCATCGAGCCAAGGGAGGACACCAGGTTCGGCAGCGCTTCTTCATCCTGCACAAAGAGGCGGATGTAGTTTTCAAAACCCACCGGCGTCCATTCCAGGCCGCCCAGCACCACCTTCACCTTGCCGAAGGAGTAGTAAAGGGACTTCATCAGCGGAATGACCAGGAAGTACACGCAGCCAATCAGCCAAGGCGTAATGAAGGCAATTCCCGCCAGCTGCTTGCGCCGGGTATATCCCATGCGATGCTGTTTCACTCTGCCGCCTCCTCTCCCGGAACGATCAGGTAATTCAGGCCCTCCACCGGGCCATAGGCGGTTTGCGCCGCCGCAGTATCATAGTTGACCACCAGCACTGCGCCGCTGTCATAGCGCAAGGTAACGATATCCCCCGCCGTCTCCCGGCTGACCAGGCTGCCCAATTGGGCACGGGCTGCGGCCAGCTCGGCATGCATGACAGTGATGGTTTCCTTCCAATCCTCAAAGCGGATGGCGTAGAGCTCGCTGTCGTCGGAGAAACGCAGCTCATCGGTGTTCTCCGCAGCCACGGTAAAGGCCAGATCTGCGCCGGTTTCCAGCGCCTGCAGGAAGGCCGCACGGGGCTCGTCCGCCAGGTTGACCGCCGCACCGGAGAAGCCCACCCGCCCCTGCAGCATCCGCGCATAGAAGGGCACGGTCTCGTCCGCCAGCGACAGGTCGCTGGACGTCATGG
>SVGL01000030.1 GCA_015056325.1 Clostridiales bacterium
CCAGGATCAAACTCTTTCATTTAATCCTGTTTATTTCTTACCGGTTTCCCGGCCAAGAATCAACTCATTCGGAATTACTGTCATAATTTTGCGTTTCATTCTCTGTATCGTTTTCAAGGTTCAGTGCCGCTTGCGCCGGAGCGCCGTGCGACTTGTATATCCTAACAGACTTCAAGACGAAAGTCAACAGGTTTTTTCAACTTTTTCGCGGTTTTTTGCGTTCTTTTGGGATTCCCGAACTTCATTTCCCAAAGCGCATCCGCTTGTTCCGCTTTTAGTCAGTACATTTTGTGTGTTTCCCCAAAGAATCGTTCGGTTTTGGGACGTCCACCAAATCAATAGTAAAGCGCCCCTCCGACGTTTGGAGGAACGCTCTTCATGCTCGAGGCTTATTTTATGCTTTGCAGGCTCATCTGCAGGTTACCCAGCGCGTCGCCCAGAAGAGTCAACTCCTCAATGGTCGAGGTACCGTTCTTGAGCTTGGCGGAGTAGCTGTCAATGATATCGTAGATATTCGTAAAGGAATCCTGGGGCACCAGCGCACTGCCATACAAAGACTGGTGAATGCCGCTGAGCACATCCACTGCTTTCACGTTAGCGCGAATCTTACCCAAAGCGCCCGCAGTATCCGAACCGCCGGAGCGGGACAGGGTATTGGCCTGGTTGACCGCGCTGCTGCATTCGGTCAACGCACGGGCAATCATCAGATCCTTGGCCTCGCCGCGGAATGCAATGGCCTTGCCGCCAGCAATGCCTACGCCCAGCAGCGCCACCGCCATCAGAATAATGAGGATCGTCTTGATCCTGTCCGCACGGGAGTGCTCCGCCGCGCGGATATTGCCCTTACGGCCATTTGCATAGCGATTTTCCCAACGTTCCATAAATAATCCTCCGTAATCAGACCAGCAGACCCACCAAGAGGCCGAAAATTTGCCAGTCGTATTCCTTCGCTGCCACCATCATACCACATTTCGCTGTTTGCGTAAAGGCGAACACGCAATTCCTTCTGATTATTGACAGAACTGTATAAACCTTTCATGTCCCGGACATGCTCTTTTTAGACAATCTGACCCGATAAGGAGGTCGCCGTTCATGACAGCCGCATTTCTTTCCCTGCTTCTTGCAGCTCAGCTGATCAGTCAGCCGGCTCAGCCAGCCCCGAATATGCCCCCCCTTCCTCAGGAGTACAGGCTGTGGTGGGGCTTGATCGACCCGGAGCTGTCCCTGTGGTTCTCCCGACTGCCCCTGGAGGAAGCGGAGGACACCCCCGTTATGTGGGATTTCTCCTGGAGAGGCTTCCTGGCAGCGTTGTTTGGACAGACCCTGCTGATGGAGGAGGTACCCAATGCATCCCATGCATAAGCAGCTGATGTGCGCGCTTCTTCTCACAGTGCTGCTGACGCTGACCCTCACCGCTGACGCGGCTACCCTCACCATGGGCAGCCGTGGCGAGCGGGTCGCGCTTATCCAGCAGCGGCTGAAGGAGTGGGGCTATTACACCGGCAAGGTGGACGGCGTCTTTGGTCGAGGAACCTACAACGCAGTGGTACGTTTCCAGCGGAAGAACGGCCTCTCCGTGGATGGCCAGGTCGGGAAAAAGACCGCAGCCGCCATGGGCGTTCCCCTGACAGGGACAATCAGCGCCTCCCTCTACCGCGAATCGGAGCTAAGTCTGCTGGCCCGACTCGTCAGCGGCGAAGCACGGGGCGAACCTTATATCGGACAGGTCGCCGTAGCGGCCGTGGTGCTCAACCGTGTCCGCAGCGATGCATTCCCGGATACCATCTCCGGCGTGATCTTCCAGCCTGGCGCCTTTGACGCCGTGTGGGACGGACAGTTTGACATGGAGCCTACCGCCTCCTGCATCCGCGCCGCCCGGGACGCCATGAATGGCTGGGATCCCACCGGCGGCTGTACCTACTATTATAATCCCTCCACCGCCACCAACGAGTGGATCTGGACAAGGGCGGTGCAGCTGACCATCGGGCGCCATGCCTTTGCCATCTGAGGTGCCGACATGAAACGATCCCTCGCATACATTTTTGCCTTCGTGACAGGTGTGACGCTGCTCATCTCGCTCAATGCGTCTCAGCGGCGCAGCGCAGCGGCTGAACTTGTGCTGACGGAAACCACCAAGGCCGCCGTGGCGGAAGCTGCCTCCGAGCTGGAAGCCCTGACCCTCTCCCTGGAAAAACTGCTGCTGACCACGTCTTCCCGTCAGCAGGCCAAGTTGCTGTCCCAGATCATCCTTTCAGCGGATCGTTCCCAGCTGAGCCTGAGCACCCTGCCGGATCGCGAGGGGCAGCAGGGCGCCGTACTGGCGTACCTCTCCCGGCTGGCCCATTTATCCCAGACTTGCCTGGCGGATTTGGCAGAGGGCGGCGGCTTCGATGATGACGCCCGCGCAGACCTGTCTGAACTGCGGGATGGGCTGATGCTGCTCCAGGCAGAGCTGTCCATCGCCAGCCAGGAAACGCTCATCGGTACAGAGATTTCCGCCGCCATGCCTGCCTCTCAGGTGACCCGTCCGCCCTCTGCCCAGGAGCTGACCTCCTACAAGGCGCTTCCCTCCAATGAAATCAGCAGCGGTGAAGCCATGCGTATCGCCAGGGAATTTGTCGGCACCGAGAAGGTACAATCCGTGTCCCACGCGCCGGACACCGCTGGTGCGCTGCCGGCCTACGGCGTGACCGTGCAGACAGCGGACGTTCAGCTCAACCTGGAGATCACCCGCCGCGGCGGCAAGGTGCTGCTCATGGCCCCGGAGACCGCCTCCTTCGCCATGACGAAAACACCGGAGCAATGCGCCGCTTCCGCCCTGGCCTTCCTCAAAAGTCGCGGCTTTGCAGAGATGGAGGTCCCCTACTACCAGGTCTACGACGGCCTGTGCGTGATGACCTGCGTCTTCGTGCAAAATGGCGTGCTGGTCTGGCCGGATCGGGTGCTCGTACAGGTACGCATGGACACCGCCGAGGTGGTGGGCATCGAGGCCCGAAGCTACTGGGAAAACCACATCCCCCGGCGGCTGCAGTCGCCCCTGCTGACGCAATCAGAGGCCCGGGCGTCCCTTGCCCCCAGTGCAGTGGTGGAGTCCGCCCGGCTCTGCCTGCTGCCAGCAGACAGCCAGGAACGCCTGTGCTGGCAGTTCACCCTCTCCCAGGGAGATGACGCCTACATCAGCTACATTGACGCCCTAAGCGGCGCAGAAGTCCACCTGGAGAAGATCTTGCAGCTGGAATTCGGGCAGGTGGCGGCATGATCTACGTGCAGCTCAGCAACCGAGCCAAGCTCGAGTTGGGCCAGTCCCTCCATCTGGGAGACGCCGCAAAGCTCATCGGACCCCACGGCGTAGAAAACCTTCGTCTTCCCTGCCCCGACCAGCAAGGCATCTGGAAGCTGACCGCTCTGCATGTTACAAAAGCGCTGCAAGCCGCATACCCGGATGATGCCATCACCCTCATGGGCGCAGATGTGTGCTACGTCCACCGGGTGAAGGCGCTTCGCCGCGACCCGACCCGTCCGCTCCGGACGGCAGCAGCATTTCTCATCCTGTGCCTGGGCGGTACGCTGGGGCTGTGCTGGTTTCATGCAGACGTGGACATGCCCCGGGCTCAGTTCGCCGTGTACGAGGCCCTTACCGGCGAGAAACCCCGCGATTCCCGGCTGATCACCATCCCCTATGCGGCAGGCGTGGCTTTGGGGGTAGCTGTATTCTACGCCCTGCCCTCCCGCAGGGCCACCACACCCCTGGAGGTCAAGCTGACCGAGTACCAATCCGACATGGAGCAAACGGAGGCCCGCGACATTGACTGACACCCTCACCATCCTTGCCGGGCTTCTGGCTGGGGCTTCCACCGCCGTGGCGGCCAGCTGCGTGTGGGCTGTGCTGCTCATTCCCGCCCGCGTGCAGGACAGGCTGCAGGCCGCCTCGCCGCGCAGCCTCAGCTGGGCTGTCTGCCTGGGCATGGTGTTCTCCGCTTGGCATGACATGCTGGACTTCAGCCTGCGTCTGCCGGAAATCTTTGGCGCGCTGGGTCTGCTCCTGGGCGGGATGTTTGTGGGCATGCTCGCCGCCGCCCTGGAGGAAATCCTCGAGGTAGCGCCTGTCCTCATGCGACGCTTCCGGTTGGGCAACATCTCCACCGGCGTGCGCTTCGTGATGATGCTCGGCAAGGGGCTGGGCGCCATCCTGGCCGCCCTGGTATTCACACTATAACATATATATTGGAGGAAATCCCATGGAGCGATATGGAACGACGCGTTTCACCCTCATCCGCCAGCCGCGCCCAGCCGACCGGGAGACCCGCTTCCGTCCGGCGAAGGACGTGACCTTCCACCGTCCGCGAAAGGAGGCCGCCCATGTTTGACAAAAAAGCAAAACCCAGCCCGGCAAGACAGCGCCAGCTAGACCGCTATTCCCAGCTGGTGGATAAGATCTCTCCCAAATCAGAGCTGGGACAGGGGCTTTTCCGCGCCTTCATCACCGGGGGAATTATTTGCACCATCGGGCAGGTTTTCATCGAGCTGGGCCTTAGGTACATGGACATGACCGTCACAACCGCTGTCACCTTTGGCAGCATGATGATCGTGTTCATTACTGCCGTACTGACGGGCGTTGGCGTATTTGACCGAATCGGCCAGTACGGCGGTGCAGGAGCCTTCGTGCCCATCAGCGGTTTTGCCAACGCCATGGTTTCCCCGGCGATGGAGTTCCGCCGGGAGGGCCTCGTCCTCGGCCTGGGCGCGAAGCTCTTCAGCATTGCCGGCCCTGTGCTGGTGTGGGGCATCAGCATCTCCGTGGTGGTGGGCGTGGTGTACGCCATCGTGCCGTGGTAAAGGAGGATGACCATGACAAACCGCATCGGGCAGCACACCATATTGCTGCCAAACCGCCCGCGCATCGTTGGCAGCGCCGCCATCGTCGGAAAGAAGGAGGGAAAAGGCCCTCTGCATGACGATTTTGACCAGATTATTGACGACGACCTCTTCGGCGAGGAAACCTGGGAGAAGGCGGAGTCCCGCTTCCAGTACACCGCCGCCGACCTGGCCATCCGCAAGGCCGGGCTGACCCATGAACAGATCGATGCAGCCATGGGCGGTGATCTGCTGGATCAGATCATGGCGGCTTCCCTGGCCGTGCGGGAGCTGCATACGCCTTTCATCGGGCTGTATGGAGCCTGCTCCACCATGGCGGAGAGCCTCTGCCTGGCAAGCATGCTGGTGGATGGCGGCTATCTGCACCACGCGGTGTGCACGGCGTCCAGCCACTTCTGCACGGCGGAGCGGCAGTACCGTTTTCCGTTGGAATACGGCAGTCAGCGCCCGCCGACGGCTCAATGGACAGTCACCGGCGCGGGCTCGGCGGTGGTATCGGCAGATGAGAAACTCCCCGCAATCTGCCGCAGCACCCACGTCACCCTGGGGCGTATCGTGGACATGGCCATCAAGGATGCCAACAACATGGGCGCCGCCATGGCTCCCGCTGCCGCGGATACCCTCCACCGTCACCTGACTGACACCGGCCGCACGCCAGCGGACTACGACCTCATCATCACTGGTGACCTGGGCCGGGTAGGCCACGACCTGCTGCTGACCCTCATGCAGGAGCGGGGCATGCCCCTTGACCCCTCCCGCTATAGCGACTGCGGCCTGGAGATCTTCTCCCCCGACCAGGACACCCACGCCGGCGGCAGCGGCTGCGGCTGCTCCGCGGTGACGCTTTGCGGGCACATCTTCCGTCGGTTCCAAGCGGGCGAGCTTCAACGGGTACTCTTTATGGCCACCGGCGCGCTGCTCTCCCCCACATCCAACCAGCAGGGCGACACCATCCCCGGCATCGCCCACGCCATCGCATTGGAGGCAGATTCATGACCACACTGCTGCTCAACCTTGTGAAAGCCTTCGCCGTGGGCGGGGCGATCTGCGTCATCGGCGAATTTCTCGTGCTCAAAACCAAGCTGACCCCGGCACGGATTCTGGTGGGCTACATTGTGCTGGGTGTGCTCCTCAGCGCCTTTGGCATCTATGCTCCCCTGGTAGATTTCGCCGGGGCGGGCGCGACCATCCCGCTCACCGGTTTCGGCCACGCACTGACCAACGGCGTCAAAAAGGCCGTTCAGGAGATTGGCGTCCTGGGGGCCTTCACCGGCGGACTGACCAGCACAGCAGCCGGTATCGCAGCGGCGGTGTTCTTCGGTACCCTTGCAGCCCTGCTCTTCAAACCCCATCCCAAGGAATAAACTTGCATTACATTTGTATTTCAAAACAAATCCGGTTGCTTTTTTGACCATTTCGCGGTACAATAGGCATGATAGCTTCTGTTCATATTATTTTCATTCTTCATTCATAACAGGAGGCTCACCATGCAGAACTACATCCTGATGACCGACAGCGACAGCGATCTGCCCTACGCGCTCAAGGTCCAATACGACATTCCCGTCGTGTACATGCCCTACACGCTGGACGGCAAGGAGTTTTTTGATGATCTGGGTCAGACCCTGGATCACAAGTCCTTCTTTGACGCCATGCGTCAGGGCGCTCATCCCACCACCTCTTCGCTGAGCGAAATGGTGTACGAGGAGTATTTCGAGCCCATTCTTTCCCAGGGCAAGGACATCCTGTTTCTGGCCTTCTCCAGCCAGCTGTCAGGCACGATCAATTCCCTGCGCGCTGCCCGGGAAACCTTGCTGGAAAAATACCCCGAGCGAACCTTCATCGTGGTGGATACCCTGTCCATCTCCGGCCCCCAAACCCTGCTGGTCTTGAAGGCCCATGAAATGTACCGCGCAGGCGAATCCATTGAGAATGTCGCCAAGTGGGTAGAGGACAACAAGCTCCGTGCCCAGGCCTACTTCACGGTGGATGACCTGAAGTACCTGCAGCGCGGCGGCCGCGTATCTGCCACAGCAGCAGCGCTGGGCACCCTGCTCGACCTCAAGCCCATCCTCACGGAGACCCGCGAAGGCAAGCTCGCCGCCGCCCAGAAGGTTCGCGGCCGCAAGAAAGCCCTGGGCTTCATCGTCGACAAGGCTGCCGAGTGTATCGACGACCCCACCGAGTCCATCGGTCTGGTGCTCCACGCTGACGCCCGGGAGGAGGCCGCCAAGCTGGCCATCATGCTCCACGATCGCATCCCGGATCTGACCATCCGCATCGAAAACGTCGGCCCGGTCATCGGTGCCCACGCCGGCCCCGGCACCCTGGCCTTCTGCTTCATCGGCAAAGAACGCACGCTGTAACACACAAAACGCTCCTGCTCTGATCAGAGCAGGAGCGTTTTCATACCTCAAAGTTTGATGGGGATGGTCATAAAGCAGGCAACACAGATCCCCACAGTCCCCACAGTAAAGTCAATCCACGCAGACCAGCCCAGCAGCTGCATCGCGCAGGACAGCACGGCCATCACCAGTGCAAACATCCCGAAGATACGGAAGTGCCGCCAAGCAAATTCCTTCCTGCGCTCGGAGCCAGCAGCCTCGGCATCCTCAAAGGAGGTGCCGTTGTACCAGTATACCTGCTCCGTCCGCCAGACCTGGAAGCTCAGCGCGGCCATGTACCAGACCGTCAGCAGCATGATGAGCCGCATGGGCAGTTGCTCATCTTCCGCGGGGATGAAGGCAATCGACATCAGCAGCACGAGAAAGACGAGCAGCCCCAGCACAAAGCCTTTGTAGCTCTTCTTGTACATCCCGTCACCTCATCTCGTTGGCGTACCAGGTGCACACCTCGCGGATGCGCCACAGTTCGCTCTCCCGGGAGACCTCGCGCCACATCTGCTGATAGCGACGAAGCCACTTTTCCAAGGCGGCTGCCAGGATGGGATTCTTCTCCCCAACGGACACGGCATGGGCCGCATGGTTCCACAACCGGATGCCCTCGGCAGACAGCTGCCACTTGTCGATCATCGGACGCTGGGACGCATCCATGTGCATACAGCATTCCTGCAGGCCTTCGACAGCCCGGTCCACAATGGCATCAGCCGCAAGGAGCTTTTCCTCCGGCAGACGCCCCATCGGAGATGCATCCCGATGATGATCCAGGCGGTCACGCTTCCACTCCATGTGCTGCACAATGTGCCACCACTTGTAGACCTGCGCCTCCGCCAGCGCAGCCACATGCTGAAGGGCCTTGCCGCTGCGGTCAGCATACATCAGCACCGAGAGTCCCTCCCACAGCTTATCCGGCGCAGGGAGGTCGCCCCAGGACGCGCATCCGCCAGCCGCCAGACCCGGCAGCGAGAAGCGCGGATCATTGACATTGCCATAGTCGCCCCAGTCGGTGTTAAGCAGCCCCTCCACGCCGTATTTGCGGCCGTAATCGACCATGCGGCGGATATTTTCGTGACTGGGGTTCATCAGGGGGATGAGGGTATTCCAGCCGCGCACACCGGAGCAGAGATACTGCCTGGCGCCGGCCTGGGCCAGGGTGCGGGTAGCGTCCTCCGTTTCGTTCTCGCTGTAGCCCCAGTTGAGACAGATCGTACCCTCAGGCAGCTCATTGACCGCCTCCGGAAACCGCAGCACGATGTCGCCCCAGAACATGGGCGTGCGGCCACTTTGGGCCACATGCTCGCAGAGCTTCTTCACAAAGGGCATATACAGTTCCTGCTCGGACTTGCCCTTGTTTCGACCCTTGCCCAGGTCGAAGGTTTCGTCCGCGCAAATGTTGAACAGCTTCGTGCGGAAAAGCGCCATATACTCGTCCAGCATGGAGACAATCAGCTCGAAGGACGCCGGGTTGCAGGGATCGATGGTCAGGTGATGCATGCGGTGGGGCATGGTGGAGGGCATGTTTTCGCTGCCCTCGGTCTCGCACAGGGGCGCGTACGTTTTGGTGTGCAGCAGCTCAAACAGATGCCCGAAGGAGGACATCGACGGCACCAGCTCAACACCCCGCGCAGCGCAGTAATCATCCAGCGCCATAATATTCTCCGGTGTGAGGGGATCCACCGCCGTGGCCCACAGCTCGGTCAGGTCGCGGTAGAGATAGGTATGCTCGACGTACAGCTGCAGGTGGTTGAGCTTGTAGAAGCAGCATTCATCCGCAAGGTGCTTGAGCCAATCCAGCGTGCCGATGCGGCCGCGGGTCTGGTCATGATAGAAGCCGCGGACGGGGTAATCCGGCGCGTCGTTGATCACCATGCAGGGCAGCTTCCAGCCGCTCTGGCGGATGATCTGCCGCAGAGTCTGCACGCCGTGGAGCAATCCGGCTTCATCATGGCCGGTAACGGACACGCCCTCCGCCGTGATGGCAAGAGCATAGCCCTGTGCAGGCTCAGCATGTTGCACCGCGAGGCAGATATCTCCTGCGCGGGCCTTGCCGCTGCGGATGTCCACCTGCATGCCGCTGGCACGGAGGATCTCCTCCTGCAGCTGCTTTGCACCGGTACGAGCCAGCTCGCAGCCGCATTCCAGCACGATGCACATATCATGGGTCAGCAAAAACGCACCGTCACAGGGGGTTACCTGTCGCGGGACTGGCAGCAGATGCAGCATGTCCATCTCTCCTTATTCAGCAGATTCACCCTCGAAGCGCTCCAGCAGGATGCCGGCTTCCGCAAAAAGTTCCAGGGTGAAGTCATCCGGGTAACCCTCCTGATACACCACGCGCTTGATGCCTGCGTTGATGATCATGCGGGCACAGACGCTGCAGGGCTGATGGGTGCAGTAGAGAGTCGCACCATCGATGGACACGCCCAGCTTGGCCGCCTGGATGATGGCGTTCTGCTCGGCATGGATGGCGTAGCAGACCTCGGCGCGGGTACCGGAGGCAATTCCCAGCTTACGGCGGAGGCATTCGCCGCGCTCCTTGCAGGTCTTCAGGCCCGCAGGCGCGCCGTTGTAGCCGGTGGTCATGATGCGCTTGTCCTTCACGATCACCGCGCCGATGGCCCGGCCGGGGGTGTTGCAGCTGGTCCAGGTCGCGATGACGTGGGCCATTTCCATAAAGCGGATATCCCATTTGTTCATTGGTATTGCACTCCTTTATTTGATGCCCTGCCAGAGGGCCTCCATTTCTTCGGTGAAAACATCGCGGTATTCGGCGTCTTCCCTGGGGATAATGAGTTCCCAGAGAATGGACTCATCATATGCCTGGGTGTGGTCACGGACGGTGATGTGAAGGATATCACCATGGATGATGTTCGTATAGGTCTGGCCCTCAAAGATTTCTTCAGACCATTCATCGCTGACAGCGCTGCGGATGAGCTTGAGTTTATTCCCCTCCCAGCGATAAAGATTCCATACATGCAGGAGACCGGCGTTGCCGCTATTGGTATAGGTGGCCACCAGGTCATGTTCCGGATAGAGCTTGTAATTGCACCATCGTTCCTCAGTTCCATCACTTACCACGCGAATATATTCCCCGCTGGCCCTATCATACACAAAAAACTCGCTGAAGAGATTGTTTGCCCCCGCAACGGTATCCACCACAATGTCTTCAATACCATCAAAGTTCACATCCCGGAAGGTAAGATACACGTTATCCTCCCAAGCAGTGAAGCAGATACTCTGTCCATTGGGCGCCATGTACTGGTGGATGTAGTAAAAGTCCGCCGTGCTGCCCAGGATGGTGGTTTCGGTGCCTGCCTCCGCTACTTCACTCAACAAGCTGGTCATCATATATCCCTTCACGCCTTGGCAGTCGACATAGCTCCAGCCGTCGGCCGTTTCACCCAGGACACGCACAGAAGTACCGTTGTCCGGACACAACGCAATGGGGGCATCCATTGACGGCGACATGCGCAGGTTGACCCAAGTGCTTTGGGGATTATCCACGATATACCAGGGACCTGCCTGGGCGGGCTGATCAGCGGTCAGGTATTCCGACATGATGTAGCCAACCTCGCTGCCGACGAGCACCCCCGTCCATTCGCCTTGGACGTCGAAGAGGATCACATCCGTGCCGGTGTAGTACAGGCCCATGGAATCCGACTGGGTGGTGGGCGCCACCCGCAGATGCACCCGGTCAGCGTTTCCGCCGTCAATGTAGTACGGGGTAGATTCCGCCATCGCAGCAGGCAGCAGCATCAACAGCGTCACCAGCAGCGCAAGCAGTCGTTTCATCACGCATCACCTCAAAAGGAAGTTTTACCAATACAACGTCTCATTGCCGTATTCTCTTCCCGCATGTCGCGTTTTTTTCCATTATACTTCAGCCGTCGCAGTGCTGTCAACGGGCAAGCCCGCATATCCTCCCCTGCAAAGGGAGGTGGCGGAGGTGTCTTCGCTGAAAAAACAGGCGCTGGTGCTGACCATTGCCAACGCATACACGCGGGCGCTGGGATTCGTGCTGCGGCTGATGACGGCCCGGCTGATGGGCGCGCAGGCCCTGGGCGTGATGGAGCTTGCCTCCTCCGCAGTGATGCTCGCCATCACGCCGGTGACAGCAGGCGTCCCGACTGCCATGAGCCGCCTCGCCGCACAAAAGGGCGCAGACGAGCGGGCTGTGCTGAGGGCCGGACTATCCCTGGTGAAGCGGCTGACAGCGTGGCTCGTACCAGGAATGCTGCTGCTGTCACCGCTAATCGCCTGGCTCCTGGGCGATATGCGGACGCTGCTCTCCATCCTCACCAGTCTCCCGATGATCGGTCTGCTGGGCCTGTGCGCAGTATATAGCGGCTGGTTCTATGGGCGTGACGACGTAGCTACCCCTGCACTCAGCGAATGTGCAGAGCAGACGGTACGCTGCATGCTGGCACTCCTGCTGCTGATCAGCTTCCGCCACAGCAGCATTGCGGTAACTGCCGCGCTGCCCAATCTGGCAGAGGTAAGCGCAGGGATCGTGGTATGGTGGATGTTTCACCACAAAAGTCCCCGGCTGACAGGTGTTATCCCCTCGCCCATCATCCGTCGGGAGATCCTCCGCCTGACTGCGCCCACCACCGGTGCCCGCTTGTGCCAGACGGCTCTGCGCGCGTTGAATGCGGTGCTGCTGCCGGTTTGCCTGCGGCGCTCCGGGTTATCCGCCGACGCAGCAACCGCCCAGTTCGGCTTGCTCAACGGCATGGCCATGCCGCTGCTGATGCTGCCTGGCATCGTGACGGGCGCCATCTGCATGGTGGCAACTCCCGCCGTCGCCCGGCAGGAGGGGCAGCACACCCGGCTGCAACGCACCATGCGCCAGCTGCTATGGAGCGCCGCCGGAGTGGGCGCCGCCGCGATGATCGCATTGTTCCTTGGGGCTGACTTCTTCAGCACCCGCCTGTACCGGCAAGCAGCCCTGACGCCGCTTTTGCGGCTGATGGCCCCCGCTGCGCTGCTGATGGCCATCCAGCAGGTACAATTTGGATTGATCACCGGCCTGGGGCTTCAAAACAAGGCCCTGACGGGCACAGTATGCGCGTCCTTCTTGTCGTTGGGGGTGACGGCACTGCTCTGCCCACTGCCCGGCATACGGTTGTACGGTGCAGCCATTGCAACCCTCGCGGGTACCCTGATGCGGGTTCTTTGGAATGCGGCCGTGCTCCGCAGCAATCGTAAGGCCGACGCCATTCCCCACTGTACCGATCTCCCCGACTGACGCCGCCGGAAACGGAATTCAAAACGTTTCCGGCTTTTTTCAAAAAAGTTGAATTTAGGGGTTGACAATTCTGCTGATATGGTGTATTATATCATCTGTCGCCGCACGATACCGGCTGACACGCATGACGCGGGGTAGAGCAGTTTGGTAGCTCGTCGGGCTCATAACCCGGAGGTCGCAGGTTCAAGTCCTGCCCCCGCAACCATTTGGCTCAATAGCTCAGCTGGCCAGAGCGTCCGGTTCATACCCGGCAGGTCATAGGTTCGAATCCTATTTGAGCCACACGTATGAAAGCTCGAAACAACAATGTTTCGAGCTTTTTCTTTATACTCTAGCGCCCTTTCTCAACATGTCTTAACGCCTGTGATCTCAACTTTTCTCGGTTTTCCCCATCGCAGACAGGCTTTGTTATCATATTTCTGCAACGCGAAGCAGATAAGTGAATGGGTTTGAACCAAGGTGCTAAAAGCCAAAACGAATGTCCGTTCATGAAAGCATGGCAGGTTACGGTCTGCACGTGAGATAGACAATGATTGCCCCCAACTGTTCAGATGCTCTTTGACATTCAGATAATGGCTGCCATTTCTATCATGCGGTTCCCTGTGAAAAATCACATATGCACCTACAATCGGTCCAAATCGGAATTCGGTACGCAGGGAGTTTCATTCCAATACAAGCAGCAAGCTATAAAAATCGCAAAAATCCAACTAGCGACCACACAATATCTGACACCAAGGTGTGACCTCTATCGCTCGTTGTGTAAAAACTTTGTATAATTGTCAAGTTTATATTTCAATTCGCATCAGCATGTGTTATGATCAATATGATCCCACCACGGGCTATGCACGGCTTTGACACCGTGTTCAAGGCCCCTACATCCCAGACGATGTTGAAGAAGCGCACCGCGTATATCCGGCATATGTTTGCTAAATAACCATTGAGGAGGATCATCATGAGCAAGACTTTGATAGCCTATTTTTCCGCCAGCGGCGTGACTGGCAGCGTTGCCCGCACGCTTTCTGACGCCCTGCGCGCCGATCTGTACGAGATCATCCCTGCCGTCCGCTACACCGATGCAGACCTGGACTGGCGCAACGCAAACTCCCGCAGCAGCATCGAAATGCGGGACAAGTCCTCCCGTCCGGAGATCGCCGACACGCCTGCGAATATTGCGGACTACGACACAATCCTGCTGGGCTTCCCGATCTGGTGGTATGTCGCGCCGACCATCGTCAACACCTTCCTAGAGAAGCACGACTTCACAGGCAAGAAGATCATCCTCTTCGCGACCTCCGGCGGCAGCGACTTTGGCAAGACCATCGACAGTCTGAAGGACAGCGTCCCCGGCGCGGTCATCGAAGAAGGCATGCTGCAGCGCAGCAAGCAGGATCTGGACGCATGGAAGTCCTGGGCAAAGGGCCTGTGAGGGAGCATTATGAAGAAAATCATCGCCATCAACGGCAGCCCACGTTCGGGCTGGAACACCGATATCCTCGTCCGCGAAGCCGCAGCAGGCGCTGCCTCCAGCGGTGCGGTGGTTGAAATCATCGATCTGTACAAGCTGGAGAAGTTCACCGGCTGTGTGTCCTGCTTCGGCTGCAAGACGGAGGGGCATCTGGGGCAGTGCATCCGCCGCGATGGACTCTACGAGGTACTTGAGAAAATCCGGCAGGCGGACGGCCTGATTCTCGGAAGCCCCGTGTATCTGGGCGACATCAGCGCAGGCCTGCGGGCGCTTTATGAGCGGCTGATCTTCCAGTACATCACCTACAAGACAGAAATTCGCAGCTACAACGAGCGCAGAATCCCGGTGGTGCTGATCGTGACAAGCAACGTCCCTGCAGAGTACGATGCGGAGCTGCTTAAGCGCTACAAAGGCACGCTGGAGGCCTTTGTCGGCCCGACGCAGACGCTGGCGTCCGGCAGCACGCTGCAGGTCAATGACTACGAGCGCTACAACTGGACGATGTTCAATGCGGAGGAGAAAAAAGTCCGCCGGGAAACCATCTTCCCCCAGGAGCGTCAGGCTGCCTACCAGCTGGGCGCGGACATGACCAAAGCGCAATAAGGAGATGTTGATGAGCAACGACAAGATATTCGCCATGCCCTTCGCCAAGGTTTTTCCCCTGCTGATCGCCAAGGCCGAACGGAAAGGCCGAATCCGCATCGAGGTGTACGAGGTAACCACATGGCTCACCGGCTACACGCCCGACCAGCTGAATGCGCTGCTTGCCAGCGACGCCGACTACGGCACGTTCCTGAAGGGTATGCCCTGCCCCAATGAAAACCGCCGCAAGATCACCGGCTCTGTGTGCGGCGTGAAGCTGGCAGAGATCGATGATCCCCTGATGCTGGAGCTGCGCTACCTGGACAAACTGGTGGACGAGCTCGCCAAGGGCAAGCCGATGGAGAAGATCCTGCGGAAGTGACCAACGCACGCAAGGACGCATTGACACTTACAGAGAAAGCCCCCGGAGGATTTCCTCCAAGGGCCGAATGGCTCACTCTGCCAGAAACATGGTGTCCAACAAATACTTACCCATATCTGTACGGAATATCTTCTCCCGCATGTTCCGGATGGCTTCCCTGCTCGCGTTGTTCTCATAGGCATTGACCAGATAGTCCGCTTCGATGAGGATGCGGTAGTCCAGCCCTTCAAACCCATCATAGGTGTGATGATGGGCGATCAGCCAGCAAACGCGCTCGATCAGCCTGTCCGATTCGCAGCCCGCTTTTTCAAGCATCGCGCGGGCGTGCGCCGGTCCTTCCTCCTCCTGCATCTTGCCGGTACAGTGACCGTACTTCTCCTCGCAGGGACGAATGCCGATATCGTGCATCAGCGTTGCTACATCAAGAATCTCCCGCGCCTCGCCGGTCATACACTCCGCATCTGCGATGATCTGCGCGAACTGGTAGACCTTGAGGAAATGCTGCGCTCTGCCCGGACAGCCGGATTCAAAGTCGATCATTTTCAGAAGGATTCTATCTTTCAGCAGCATGCCTATCCTCCCCTATGGCACGACGAATCAGTAAAACCACAAACCCACGAATACTGAAGCCGGATTATTTCAGCCGCTCATACAGCTCGTACACGCGCGCTTCGGTGAGCCCTGCAGCCTCCATATTTACAACCAGCGGGTACATGGATCCGCCTTCGACCTCTTTCCCGGCAGCTTCCGCCGCTTGCGTCCGGGATTCCAGCCATGTACTCTGCTCGGCGGTCAGCTTTTCCATTTCCGCCGCAGGCAGCACCTTCTTCGCCTCCTCCAGCATACGGTTCATTGCCGCATCCCAGAGGTCGCGCAGCTCGCCGGACTTCTGATTCATCTCGGGCTGAGTCAGCGCGTCCTTTTCCAGAGAGGACTTGAGCGCATTGGACTGTACCTCGACAGATGCCAGATAATCCGCCAGTCCGGCCTTGTCCGCAGCCGAGTCAGCTTTCTTCTGACATCCGGTCAGACAGACCGCCATCAGGCAGAGCAGCAGCAACGCGATGATCGTTTTTCTCATACCCGTTCCCCCTTTTCAGGATCTCTGGCCGCATCACGGCCTGTTCTCCTCCGGATTATCGGGACGTGCATGCTTACCCAGCAGCACTTCCGGATTCATGGTCGGAACGGTGGTTTCGCCCGCCGCGCTGACCAGCTCCAGATCGTCGTCGGATAAAGCGGCCTTGGCGTAGCGTCCTTCTGTTTCGCGGACGATGCCCGCCAGCTTGGGATTCTGCTGGAACTTCTGGAAATCAAAGGCCTGTGAAAGCTTCTTCATGTATCCTCCCGCCTTTCGCCGTCAGCCATGAATCTCCGTATCGATGATGCTGGCCTTCCAGCCACAGCAATTCCGGGTGACCCAGTAGAGCGTATGGCCGTCCAGCTCACCGCGCACGCCGGTGATCGTGACTTCGTAGTTCTTCAGGAGTCTACCGCAGTTCGAGCAGTAAACGATGTCGCTATGCGAGCAGAGCACCGTATCGCCGATGGATACGCCGCCCACCACGGTGTCCAGTTCTTCGTCGTTCAGTTCAGCGGGAGTATTCTTGTTGAGATCAGTCATAGGGATGCTCCTTTCATATCCGTCATGATCAGGCACGGGTGAATTCCTTGCAGCCGCAAATGGGGCATGCAGCGTGAATATCCGGATACACATGATCGGGATTGGCTGCACAGCGTTTCATTCCCATGGGCTGCAGAATGATCTTCACGATCTCGCCGCCGGGCACTTCCTCCAGCTGATCTTCCGTCAGCTCGGCAGGCTTGTTTTTCTTGGGATCGGTCATGATATTCACTCCTTTTGTGCGCCCTGAATCTTCGGCAATTGTGACGCTTCCGCCATCATTCCGGCACGACGGTTCTGATGAATTCCGTTGATCCGCATACCGGGCAAGCGTCGTACCCGTAAGGCCAGTTGTGCCGGGCATCAACGGCGCACTTCAGATAAATCATCGGCACTGCACTCAGCGACAGATCCTCGCCGCCGGTCACTTCCTTCAGCTGATCATCGGTCAGGGGCGTGTTTTCGGGAATCTTCTTGTTTTCAGTCATAGCAGATGCTCCTTTTCTGTTTCCTGTTGTCATTATATACGATGCAAAGGGGCCTCGGGTATAATCCGACCAGAATTATTCGTGAATTTCAATGGGCAGGCCGTCAGGATCCATCACGAAAAACATCGCGTCCCCGGTGAAGGTATCATGACGCAGTTCCTGAGGTTCATAGCCCTTGCGGATCAAATTCTCCCGGGCGGCCGCCACATCCTCCACCCGGAATGCCACGTGGCGCAGGCCGTACGCCTCAGGATAAGACACGCGGGGCGGATTTCCGGCAGATATGAAGATCTCCAGAACCACGCCCGCCTGCTCCATGAAGATGATCTCGTCGTTGCGCTCCGGGCGGACGTAATTTTCCGTTACGGTGAACCCCAGCGCCTCATAAAAAGCCAGGGTTTCCGCGCGCCCGGACGCCAGAATCGCAATGTGATGAAGTCCTTTCATCCTGCCTTCTCCTTACGCCATCATCGGCTGATATCAGAACCCGCCGAGCTGCTCTGCTTCGCTTGCGCCGCAGCAGGGGCAAGCCTTGCCGACCTGCATGTACTTGTAACCGCAGCGGACGCAGGGAGGCGTCGCAGCATAATAGTTGGGATCATGATCCTCGCAGCTGCCAGCCACTTCTTCCAGCTGATCTTCCGCCAGTTCAAGCTTCTTCTCTTCCATCGTAATGCCTCCTTTTGTTTCTTTGTCTATTGATACGATTGAAAACGGAGGTTGGTATCATCTATCCGAAAAATTTTTAGGGCTCGATGATGTTGAAGGGCACCGTTCCCTGCACCGGCACCTGATTCATGCTCTGAGCAAACAGGGTGATCAGCTCCACATTGCCCTCCATGGGCACGCCGTCCAGCGCCTTGACATTGCCCTGCAGGATATACAGAAGTGCATTCTTCGGGCAGGCGATGGAGACGTCCGCATCCTCGCGATGGGTGTTCTCGTACACCAGCAGCACGCCGTTCTTCACGTGCAGCACATGCTGCTGCTTGAGGTCGGAGAGCGTCACGTTGATGACGAAGTCCTTCTCCGCCATGGCTTCCTTGTCCATGAGGATGCCCATGTAGTCGAAAATCATGGCGGGCGTCATCTGCATCACCACGCCGCCGCCCTTTTGCAGACTCGCATTCGCAGCCTGATTGCCGTAGCGCAGCTCCAGCGCGGCGGTCAGGTACGCATTGCGCCACGGGCCGGATTCCGCCTGATAGCCCAGCTGCTCCAGCGCATCGGCGCACAGCAGACGCGCGGCCTCGTTGGTGGGATCGGCGAACACCAGCACGTTGGTGATCTCCGCCACCCACTGGTATTCGCCCTTGTCAAAGTCAGCCTTCGCCATGCGCAGCACTTCGTCGGTATCGCCCAGATATTCCACCCACTTCTTCGCGCTCTCGGTGGGCATGAGCGGGTTGAGGTTCACGGGGTTGGCATCGTACCAGCCCATGTACTTCTGGTACACGGCCTTCGAATTGTGCGCCACGGTGCCGTAGTACTGGCGGGTGTACCAGTTCTTTTCCAGCGCCTCAGGCAGCTCGATCATGTTGGATATCTCGTCAGACGTGTAGCCCTGATTGAGATAAGTCAGCGTCTGGTCGTTGATGAACTTATACACCGCCGCGGAGTTTTCGAGGTACTCGATGGCGACCTCATTGCCCCAGTGCGGCCAGTTGTGGGACTGGAACACCACTTCCGTCTCGTCGCCGTAGAGGGTGATGGCTTCAGTGATGTACTTCGCCCATGCCGCACCGTCACGAACCGCCGCACCGCGCAGGGTGTAGAGGTTGTGCAGCGTTCCGGTGCAGTTTTCCGCCATCCACAGCGCATTGAACTGCGGGAACCAGGTGTTCATCTCGGCGGGCGCCTCGGTGCCGGGCGTCATCTGGAATTCCATCTCCACGCCGTCGATCACCAGCTTCGTACCGGTCTCCTTGATCTCATAGGTGGGCGCAAAATAAGTCACGGTGCCGGTGGACTGGCCCATGCCGATGCCCTGTGCCATCTTGCCAGTCACGCCGGGGGTCAGCAGCACGCCGTACTGATAATTGGCGCGGCGGCTCATGGCCTTGCCCGCGTAGATGTTCTCGGAAATGGCGTGCTCCGCAAAGCCCTCGGGCACGATGACCGGGACCTTGCCGCTGGCAATCTGCTCCTCTATGGACAGGGAGGCGTCCGCCACATCCTCCGCCGCGATCACGCCGCCGATGCCGCCAAAGTGATCCGCGTGGGAGTGAGAAATAACAATCGCCTTGACCGGGTAGCTGCCGAGGTTCTTTTCGATCAGCTGCATCGCCGCCTGCGCCGTTTCCGAGCACATGGTGCAGTCGAATACGATCCAGCCGGTGTCGCCTTTGATGACAGTCAGGTTCGCCATATCATAGCCGCGCACCTGATAGACGCCCGGGCACACCTCAAACAGGCCGTAGGCGTGGTTATTGCGGGTGTTCTCCCACAGGCTCGGATTGACGGTGTCGGGGGCCTGCTCGTAGTCGTCCAGGAAGCTGTACGCCGCCTGGCTCCAGATCACGTTGTCCTCCGCGTCCGTGAGCTCCAGCACCTCCGGTGCGTCGATCAATCCGCGGACGGCGTTGTCGTACTCGCTGGTATCAGCAAAATCCAGCTGGGAATAGACAGCCGAATTGACCTCCACCGTGTAGGTGGTGGCAGGCTTGGCATCGGTGGTCAGACCGAGCTCGTCGGTCAGGGATTCTGCGCAGCTGGAGGCTGAGAGAAGGAGCGCCAGCGCGAACAGAAGTGAGGTCAGCTTTTTCATGCGGATCAGTCCTTTGGTAGGTTGTTTGATTTGGGGGTGTTCAGCCGTTTCGACTGCAGGTACCATACCCACACGCCGATAGCGGTGCCGAGGGTGTTGTGGATCACGTCGTCCGTTTCGCACCAGCCCATTTTGAGGATGTACTGAGTGGCTTCGGTAGCGATGGAGCACACGCAGCCGATGAGGATGACGTGCTTGGCTTAAGCTTCGGGAACAGAATCGGCAAAAGACAACCTAAAGGATAATCCACGCCGTCCTCCATCTCATACGCAGGCATCTTAGCCTTGGGATCCACACCCCAGAGCTTCGCCAGCCAGCGGCCATACAGCAGATAACCGCCGCCAAGGACCGCGATGGCGATCAGCATGATCGTGATGCCGTTCATTGTAATTCATTCCTTTGCACGCTTGATCGTTTTTCAGTGACAACTTCGGAATCAATCGAAGTACAGACAGCGATAGGTGTTGTTCATGGGATTCTTCAGGTACACGGACATCAGCGTCTCGCCGGTGGCAAAGTTCACCACGGACATGGCTTCAGGGTTGCCGAAGGTCATGCCCCAGCCGATGACGTACACCTCGTCAAACAGATGCTGCGCGGAACCGCAGGCCTCGGAATACTTACCGCCCAGGGTATAGGAGCGGAAGGCCTTCAGCGTCTTCGTCTCCAGGTCGATGCAGTAGCCCACCACACGGGAGGTGCTGTTGCGGTTGCCGTTATCGAAGATGGTGATGTAATTTCCGTCCACGAAGGCCGTGTGCTGGGCGGAGGACTTCTGGATCTCCGTCAGGCCGAATTCATCCGCCGCGCCGGACAGCGTCCACAGGATCTGATTCTCACTGGCACTGCGGTCGAGGCACAGCAGCGCGTGGATATGCCGGAAGGAACAGATCAGATTGCCCTCCGCATCCAGGTCCATGGAGTTGAAGTGGATGTAATCGGGGGCCATCCCATTCGCGTTGGCGAAGTTATTGACGCCGTTCTGGCTCATGGAATGGATGGCAACCTGATCATAAAGCTCGGGATAGTCGATGCTCTTCCACTCCCAGACGACTTCGCCGTCCTTGACCTCCTGCAGGTAGGAGAAGACCACGTCAGAGCCGCTCTCGTAGCCGGGGATGTTGTAAACCGTATCCTTGATGTAGCCGTTGAGGATATAGTGATCCAGGTCGATCATCAGAAAATCATGACCGTCCAGCGGGAAGCCCTTGGGCACCACTTCGGATGCTTCAAAAGTGATGCGCTTGACCTCATTGAAATCCTTGTCCAGGATCACGCGCTCGCCGGGGCCGTAGCCCGTCAGGCCGTAATTGTCGTAGGTGCCGGTCTGGTCGTGATAGCTGTAGTAGACTTCGCCGTCCACGGTGTGCTGCTTGAAATCCCAGAATGCACCGGGCTGCTCCGGGCTCAGGAAGGGCTCGTACTTCTCCCAAATCACATTCCCCTTGCCGTCCAGCACCATCAGGTTGCGGGACATAGGAAAGGACAGGAAGAAATGGCCGGGCAGATCCGTCTCGCCCACCACCGTGATCTCAGCCCTCTCGTCAATCATGGAGGGAACGACCGGAGCCTCCGCCCATGCACATACCGGCAGCATACACACAGCCAGCAGCACGCACAGCAGATGGATCAGTTTCTGCATGGGATTACCTCCTTTTCAGGGTTCAGCAAGTCTGCTGACAATCGCTTATTCGTGAATCTCAATGGGCAGCCCGTCGGGATCCATCACAAAGAACATCGCGTCTCCGGTGAATGTATCGTGACGCAGCTCCTGGGGCGCATAGCCCTTGCGGATCAGCACCTCCCGCGCAGCAGACGCGTCCTCCACCCGGAATGCCACATGGCGCAAGCCGTACGCCTCTGGGAAGGACACGCGGGGCGGATTGCCTGCGGAGATGAACAGCTCCAGCACCACGCCCGCCTGCTCCATGAAAATGATCTCATCCTTGCGCTCGGCTCGGACATGGTTTTCCGTCACCACAAAGCCCAGCGCTTCGTAAAATGCCAGCGTCTCCGCGCGGTCGGACGCCAGAATCGCAATGTGATGTAATCCCTTCAGCATGACTGCTCCTTCTCCCTCACCTGGCCGCGAAGAACGCCCGCAGGCTCTCCAGCGCCTTTTTGTGAATCACCTTGGCATTGATGTAGGACATGCCCATCATCTCCGCCGTCTCTTTGAGCGTGTGACCGGTGTAGTAATGAAGGACGATCAGGTCGCGTGCCTTTTCCCTGAGGGCCAGCAGCGCGTCGGCCAGGCTGTCCAGCTCATCGTCCGTGAGTTCCTCCGGCTGCTCGTCCACCATATAATCCTCCAGCGCCACCAGCGTGCGCCGGGTGCGGAAGTGATCCGTTACGGTGTTACGCGTGATGGTGTACACCCAGGTAGAAACAGAGACCTTGGCAGGATCGTAGCTGTCCAGCTTCTGCACGATCTTCATGAACACAGCCGAAACAAGATCCTCCACGTCATGGAGATCCTGAATCTTACCGCGTACATAGGCGCGTACCTTGTCATGATACTGCAGATAGATCTGTTCAGCAGTGTTCATTACGTTTCACCTATCCCGGGATTAGCACTCCTTTGTGCGTTGAGTCGTTTCGATTGCCAGAGCCACACCCACACGCCGATGGCAGTACCGAGGGTGTTGTGGATAACATCATCCGTTTCACACCAGCCCATCTTGAGGAGGTACTGGGTTGCTTCGGTGGCAATGGAGCACAGACAGCCAATGAGGATAACGTGCTTGGGCTTGAGCTTCGGGAACAGAAGAGGGAGCAAGTAACCGAGCGGATAGTAGAGGAGGATGTTGAGGATGAGGCCAACCAGCGGGGAAGTATCTTTCATAAACCATGCAAACAGACCTGTAACCTCTCCTCCGCCCTCAAGCGGCTCTTTGAACAATTCAAAATAGGTTTTGAAAGGCCGTAAATCAAGCATTCTTCCAGAGTTCGGTACTCTTGAGAAGGTTGTGCAATACAAATTCCCAATTAAGTAAAACTACGTGAGTGTACTCCAGAAAGTTATTCATTTCCTTCTGTACCGCGCTTCCACCCGCTTTATTTGGAACCTCCGAAGCCGAATAATGTACTTCTACCGTCGTTATTCCTCTAACATAGCTGATATGGAAGTCATGCTCATGCTCAATTTTCCGGTACTGTAGTTTTATCAGGATCTGTTCTACTTGGTTCAAACTGGTTTGATCTACCAAAAGATCGATATCTCCCAAGCATCTCGCATCGGGATGCGGATAGAATCTTGCCGCGCTTGTTCCTTTCAAGATTGAGCATCTGATGGAGGCTTCGTGAAGACCATTCAAAAGCTCCTGCTGATCCTCATTCATTTGTTCATTTTGGAGAACACCAGCAAGCATAGCTCCTCGCCAAATGCGAACTCGGTCCTGAGGGACTACACCGATATTCCGATTTACACCCAAGTAGAGAAGCGAAAGAACTCCTTGCTTTCGGGCGAGTTCCTCAACCTGATCCCAGTCTGCAACAGGTATGTCTTCTTCATTTGACCATAGAGCTCGGCGTATCCTCGGTCTGCTCAACCACCGAATCCATCAATGTGTCAACGGATTCTGCAATGGATGGAGCCGGAAGGCCGGTCATCAGCATGGCAAAGGACAACAAAAAGGCCAATGCCTTGATCAGTGTCGATTTTCTCATAACTTCCTCCTGTTGCATTAGTTCTGGACAGCCATCACCACAAGTTGACCATCCTCGGAATTGTAGTCTCGGTCACAGGTAATCAGGGTGAGGATGTGATCATCCGTTGTGACGGAAACGCCGGTATCGTACAGCGACCATTCCAGCGCACGATCCAGGAATGCCTGATACTCATCCTGAGAGGAGAAGTCCGCTGCAGAGGCATCCCAATCGGATTCGCGCTTGCTAATCACAGCAAACACGGTGTAGCTGCGGGAGCCATTCAGGGTGTCCAGATGGATGGTAGCATGAGCGTCGCGGAAGCTGGCGCTCTTGTACTCATGAAGGGGCTGGAACATGGTGGTGGAGCGGCTGCGGCGCATGTGGTGGCCATAGATGGCGATGTTCTGGCTGGGTGCATCGTAGTCAGTGCGGCCCAGGGAAAACAGACAGCCGACGATGCTTTCCTCGCCGGTGAAGGTATGATCCAGGTAGTAATCCATATCATTGGTCCGCACAACGGGGTAATCAATATCCGTACCGGGAATCTTCAGCCATGCAGCAAAATCGTTGTTGACTTCCTTGCATGCAGCAAGGTTTGCGCCGGTGAGGCCGGAACTAACCCCGCCGTTGCCTTCGGGTGTCGGATCGAACTGATACGCCGGCTGCTCCACAGGCTGCAAAGTAAGTGGCGGAACCACCGTCACATCGGGCTGCACAGGCGATTCCTCTGCCGACAGTTCTTCGGGAATCGCAATCACAGGCTGCTCCTGTTCATGTTCATCCTGCTCGGCTGAATCATTTTCGGCAGCAGCGTTATCCTCAGCAGAAGCTTCATCCTGCTGGGGTTCGGTATCTTCCTCCGTGGCGGGCGGGAGCTTCAGCTGTTCGGACAGGGTGTCATAAAGCTCGGCACCGGTATTGATCTCATTCTCCTGCATCCACAGAGAACCGACGATGGCGGCTACACCCGCCAAAATCAAAAGAACCGCCAGAATAGCGGTCATCGGGAAACGGCGCTTCGTGCGCTTATGCTGGGACATATGTACCTCCTCATAAAAGTAGGTGTTCATGACGCACACGGGCGTCATAGTAATGCTTGATGGTTCCAACGGCGTTGTACAGCGTGGTCAGCAGATAGTTCTTGATATTGCCCACATAGGTGGTTTTCTTCTCCAGACACTCAAAGACATATTCCAGATGGCTGCTGCTGAATCTGAGCAGCTGATCCCGCACCAGTTCAGCGGGCAATTCCTCGCCAGAGATGGTGAAATACTGCGCTTTGGAGCACAAGACTTCCACGATCTGATGCACAATCTCATCCAGACGCTCATGGCCATACTGCTCGCACATGATGTCGTACTCGATGTGGTTACGAATCAGCTCCTTGTACTGGGCCACCATGCTGGGCTGCTCATGCCCGCGCGTTGATTGATAAGGGATTGATTGATAAGGATTTGCTGCATAAGGAATTGATTCATTTTTCTTTTCTTTATGCGTGTTTGATCTATAAGTATTTAATTGCATTGGATTTCCTGCGTAGGATGATCCAACATAGGATTGCCCTGTGTAGGGTTTCCCTGTATTGGATTTTCCAACATAGGTTCTTCCAACGTAGGAGAAGCCGATGCAGGAGCTTCTGCAACTACCGGCGTCTGCGGATTCTCATAGACAACGTACTCCATCTCGCCCAGATGCCCTTTTTCATCACGGATGCGGTTGCGAACAACATACCCTTCACGCTCCAGCTCATGCACTGCCATGCGGATGGCGTCTACGCCCTCAACGCTGATCTGCGCTAACCCTGCCAGGGTATGTACCCAGTCATCCGGCAGTGAAAGCAGCAGGCTCATCAGGCCCTTTGCTTTCAACGTCAGGTTCTTGTTTTTCAGATGATGGTTGGACATGACGGTGTAATCCCTCGTTTTCTCGATCCTGAAAACAGCCACGTTTCATCCCTCCTTTCCCCTGAAAATGAAAAACGCCCATCACATGAATGTGAGGGCGTTATCTCTCCTGGGATTGCTGGCGATGGCGGTGCCAGTTTTCCAGCAGTTTCAGGATCACCTGTTCTTTTTGCTGCGGTGTGTAAGACCTGGGGAAATACTTGTTCACCTTATCACCAGTCAGGGTGATGCGGTCAAGCTCGCCCTTCTTTTCTTCCGACATGATGGCTCGCATCACGTCAATGGACAGATGTCCTTCCAGGCTGAACTTCTTCAGTCGCTGCGCCTGGGAAAGGGAGGGGGTCGCCTGTTCGCTGTCCATTGCGTCCAGTAGCTCAACTTGTTCTTCTGGCTTGAGATAGGACAACTCAACGGCCGGGTTAAAGGCGATCTTGCGCTCGTCCACCATGTCCAGAAGGGGTGGAATGAGTTCGGTCAGCCGGATGAAGCGCTGAACCTGTTTGACGCTTTCACCAGCCTCATCAGCGACACGCATTACCGACTTCTCTGACTTGTGGCCAACTTGGCCACAAGTTAAGTCTGTGCGTTTGCCTTGTCGTTTCATGGCATCCAGCTTCATTTTGTACGCCCAAGCTCGTTCACTCGGAAGAAGCGTTTCGCGCTGGAGATTCGAATCAACCATGATGATGGTCGCAGCATCGTCGTCCAGCTCACGGATAATGGCAGGCATCGTGTCAAGTCCAGCGATTTGGCTGGCAAAGTGTCGCCTGTGACCGGCGACAATCTCATAGCCGCCTTCTTCCCGTGGACGCACAATAGCCGGAACAAGTACGCCGTGTTCCCGGATGCTCTGCGCTGTATCCTGCATCTTCTCATCATCCAGCACCTTGAAGGGATGATTCCTGAAGGGGTGCAGGTCTGCCAGCGGCAGTTCTACCACCCGTTCCCGGTTGGCGTCAGCTCTGCTTTCATCGGTGGAAAACAGATCATCGACAGGGGTCAGCCTTATATTTTTCGCGCTGCTTTTCAAGTTTAGTCACCTCCTGCGTCAGGGCGCGGTATGCAGCTGCTACCTTACCCTTGGGATCGTGAGCATAGATGCTCTTGCCCTCTGCGCTGATCTCAGCAGCGCGGACAGAATGAGGAATCTCCGTATCGAACACCTTGATCCGTCTGCCGTAGTTATCGCGCATCAGCGTGGCGATCTCACGGGCATACACGGTGCGGCTGTCCATCATGGTCAGCAGTATGCCGTCGATCTTCAGCTTGGGATTTATGTTCTTGCGAACACGTTCTATGGATTTCACCAATTCTTCCAAACCTCTTGCCGAAAGAAAATGCGGTTGTACCGGAATCAGAATTCGGTCAGCAGCGGTCATGGAGTTTACCGTCAGCAGCGCAAGAGAAGGCATACAGTCAAGTAGTATGTGGTCATACTGCTTTCTCAGGGGCTCCAGCACCTGGCGTAGAATGGTTTCACGGCTCATGGCACTCATCAGGCGGAGTTCCGTTCCTGCCAGGTCGATGTTGGCTGGCAGCAGGTCAACACCTTCTTCGTGATGAAGGATTGCCTCGTTGGGATTGATAGGGGACTCCTCAAGTACCCGCCCCATGAGCGTAGACAGAGTAACTGGCAGATCATCCGGTTTAGCGACTCCCAGGCTGATGGTCAGGCTGGCCTGCGGATCGCAATCCACCAGCAGCACTTTCTTTCCTTCATGTGCCAATCCGATTCCCAGATTAGCAGTCGTTGTCGTTTTGCCCACGCCGCCCTTCTGGTTGGCGATGGCAATCGTTGTTGCAGACAAATGGTTCACCTCCAATTCAAGTGATCTTTCTGCAATGCGACAAACACAAAGAGCACACAGTAAGTCGTTCACTGTGTGCTCCGTATCGGGTTTATTTTACTTTGGTCAGATTCAGACAAACTTGGTCAAAACCTATCAGCTTGTTTTCGGTCAGCAGCGA
>SVGL01000031.1 GCA_015056325.1 Clostridiales bacterium
TCCCTTCGGCGTCCGCACCGCCCTGGAAGTTGTCAAGTCCGTGGAGAGTCTGCCCCTGAACGGCAGCTATTACCAAAAGGGCGAGACAGTCTCCTACAAGATCACCTATGTGAACGCAGGCGAGGTTGCTCTGACCGACGTGTGCATTTATGATTCGCTGTCTGGTCTGAGCGAGGTTGCGTCTGCTGAACTGCTGCATCCCGGCGAGAGCCGCAGCTGCTTCTTCAGCCACACCGTCACTGATATGGATGTGTTCTGGGGCAATATCTCCAATACGGCGATTGGCCAGTACTTCATCAACAGCCAGCTCAACTCCGTTAACTCCAACACCGTGGTGGTAGACACCAACGGCCGGGAAGATATCTGGTACGTACACCCTTACTACCCTGAAGACATCCTTGAGGGCGTCACCCCGCCCGCCGGCAGCATCGATCAGGACAAGCTGCCCGCTGGCGACGACTACTGCAAGCTGACGATCACTGCCCGCAGCAATGCATCCGCCAGCTATAATATCAGCTACTGCTCCGTACACAGCCCCATCCAGGCCTCTCTGCTGATGCTGAAGCAGACTGCTGTGAACCCCGAAATGCGGCAGCAGACCGCCGCTTACGCTGCGGCTATGTGGCGTGCCGAGGTGGAGAAGATCAGCCAGGAGCTCTTCCAGGCGGCTGATCCCACTGCCAAGTTGAATGTGATGCTGGAGTACACCAGCTTCCTGGCTGAGGCTGCCAACTACGAGGCTGTGCTGAAGGCGCTGCATCCCGATCAGCCCGCACTGGTGGCACAAAAGATTGCCGACATGTGGGAAGACAAGTGCATCACCCTGTGCTACGAGAGCCACGCCAGCGCTGCTGAGCGCACCGACAGCCTGCTGAGTATCGCTGCCTCCACCGGCGCGTCTGCTGCAGAATGCACCTGCACAGTCACCGCTGAGCAAAGCGGTAAGAAGTCCGTCACGACCGCCTACTGCCCGCTGCACGCTCTCCCCTTCAGCCTGATCGATACCGTGCTTGCTGGTCAGGATACTGCCGCAGCCTGGATCGCAGTACGCCAGGCCTGGACCGTGGAGCTGAACAAGGCTTACAATTTGCTCTGCGTCAAGCTGGGCGACAAGGCCGCTCTAGCCATGGCTGAACGCGCCATACTGACCCAGTGGCTTGCAGCCCGCGAGGCTTCCCTGACAGCCCTGTACCCCGAGACTCCCGAAGTGGTTGCACAGATCATGGCAAAGATCCTCATGGACCGCGTCAACGACCTGTGCCAGCTGGTCAAGTAAATAATCCATTGGAACAATTGCTGGCCGGGAGGCTGTGTCCCTCCCGGTCAGCGCAAATGTTGATTACACTGAAAGGAATGATCCCATGAAGAAGTTCCTGTCCCTGCTGCTGGCAGTCATGATGCTGCTGGGCTGTATCCCTGCGATGGCAGAAGCTGGCACCTTTACCGCCAACGCCAAGACGTACATGATCACCTCGTACAAGGGTACGGATGAGAACCTGGTTGTGCCTGCCAGTGTTGACGGCGCGCCAACTCCCATTATCCACGATCGGGCTCTCAATGGCGCGAAGAAGGCTGTGACGCTGTCCTTTGAGGAAGGCGTGACCCAAATCCGCAGCATGAATATCGCCAGCATGGACATCACCAAGCTGACCCTTCCCAGCACGCTGGAAGTGATCGCCAGCAACAACATCTATCAGACCGATAAGCTGACTGAGGTGACGGTGCCCGCCGCTGTGTCCTATGTGGGCACACTGTCCTTCAGCTACTGCGACGTGCTGACCAAGGTGACCTTCACCGGCCTGTGCCCTGTGTTTGGCCCCCGCCCCTTCGTCAGCACGGCCAAAGACCTGGTCGTGTATGTTCCCGACGACCAGCTGGATGCCTACAAGGCCGCCCTGCCCGAGGGGCTGAACGTTCAGCCCTCCGGCAAGAAGGCAGTGGATGCCCGCGTCCGTGTGGCGGAGAGCGATTTTGAATTCGACGCTGCGACCGGCACCATCAAGAAGTACACTGGCACGGCCTCCTACATCGAAATCCCCGCAACCATCGGCGGTGTGCAAGTCAAAACCATTGGTCAGAAGGCTTTCTACCAGCATCCCTTCATGACGGTGGTGATCATCCCCGAAGGCGTGGAGACCCTTGAAATGTACTCTATCTTTGCCGGCAAGGGCCTTTACTGTGTGGAGTTTCCTTCCACGCTGAAGACCATCGGTAAAAACGCGCTGTGGGCCTCTGAGCTGGATAGCCTGACGCTGCCTGAAGGTCTGGAAACGATCGGCGAAAGCGCCTTCGCCAGCGCCATCAACAAGATCGACGAGCTGGTTATTCCCGACTCGGTTACGAGCATTGGCAAGGAAGCTTTCTACAGCTGCATGCCTGTTAAGGTTGTCATCGGTGCAAATGTTCAGTCCCTGCCCGAAGCGTCCTTTAGCACGCTTCACAACGTGACCGAGATCGTCATCCGCAACAAGAACGGTATGACCATCGACCCCAAGGCTTTCCAGTCTTCCAAGAAGGGCACAACCATCACCCTGATGGACGGCATCACCGAGGAAGTGTACAACAGCTATGTGGAACAGCTGACCGTTGCTTACGCAAGCGCAAAGGTGAACCAGCCTGAGCTGGTGGCGTCCTTCCCCGCACTGGACGCCGAAGCGGGCGCTCCCTTCATCGGCAACTGGACTGCCGTGGCAGTCACTGACGGCACCGACTTCTACGGCATGGATCTGCTGGGCATGAGCATGAATGTTGTGCTGAATGATGACGGCGCCGGCACCGTGGATATGGATGGCGATGCGACCCCCGGCGGCTGGTATGTGGAGAATGGCGTGGCCATCTTCGCGCCCATCCTGGAGGAGGGCGGTCAGCCCGTGCCCGAGGAGGCCATGCCCTTCACGCTGGACGAGAACGGCCGCATGTGCCTTGACCTGGGCGGCCTGATCGTGCTGATGGAGAAGGAAGGCGCGGAGTATGCCGTGCCTGCCATCCCCGAGAAACCCTGGCCCGAACTGGATGCCGACAAGGCGCAGCCCTACGTGGGTACCTGGGATGCGGTGAGCTACATCGTGGACGGCGAGACCTATCCCGCCGAGCTGGTTGGCCCCACGACCCTGATCCTGAACGCTGACGGTACCGCCCAGATGATCGAGGGCGAGGAGGAAGGCTACGAGCTGTACTGGTACGCCGAAAGCTACTCCGCCTATGTCGGCCCGGCAATGAGCGCACTGGCAGAAATCTACTTTGACATGAACGGCAACCTGCAGATGCTGCAGGACGGCTCCAAGATCATCTTTGCACCCCATGTGGAGGCAACGCCCGTCCCCACCGCTGTGCCCACCCCCGCTCCTACGCCCGAACCCGTCATCAACCCCACCGAGGGCGGCGAGCACCTGCTGGGCACCTGGTATGATGACATGGGCAACAAGCTGGTTCTGTCCGCCGACGGTGCCATGACCTTCACCTATGCTTCCGACGGCTGGACCTACGAGGAGAAGTGGGCCGTTGTGGACGGCGCTGCGGTCGTCACCGAAGGCCGCTGGGAAGGCGCTGACATCTACACGCGGGACGGCATCGTGTTTATCGACAACGACGAGGGCATCTTCCAGCTCTTCAGCGTGGACGGCGACCTGTCTGCCTACTACGGCGAGGATGACGAAGACGGCATGCCCGAAGCCCAGCCCATCGGCACGGAGGGCGAACCCTACTTCGGCACCTGGAAGGGTGACATGTTCGGCATGGAGGTCATCCTGAGCCTGAATCAGGACGGCACCTGCGCCATGGAAATGATGGGCGAATCCGAGCCCGGCGTCTGGTCCATTGTGGACGGCAAGGCCAACATCATGGGCGACGAGATCTTCATTGATGGCGATGGTAACCTGGTGTACGAATCCATGGGAATCGTCTTCACCAAGGTGGAAACTGAAGAAGCCGCCGGCAACGATGGCGAAATGTCCGAGGAAGAGCAGATGCTGGCTTTCCTGGCGCTCCTGGCCCAGATGGCCGAGCAGGAGAATGGTGGCGAAGCGGAGCAGCCCCAGGACGGTTCCTCTTATACGGACACGACCTTTGTGCTGACCAAAGCAGAGACGGTCTTCAACGGGATGAGCTTCCCTGTGGATGCAGCAGCTTTCGGCGAGTACAATGTGCGTTTCAATTCCGATGGTTCCGCTGCGCTGGTGCAGTCCGGCCTTGAACTGCCCTCCGAGTACCTGACCTGGTCCACCAACGACGCAGGCGAGTATGTCATCGACTACTCCGTCAACGGCGTGCCTGTCATGGAGTACGTATTCGTCCCCGCCGATGGTGCGCTGACCTTTGATTACTACGGCACCCTGATGACCTTTACTCCGGCTGAATAAGCATAACTGAATCCCATGCTGCCTGCCGGAGAACCCCGGCAGGCAGTGTGCCTATTATGACAACACTGGAGGATCATGCGATGAAGAAAACTCCGCTGGCATTGATGCTGATTCTGCTTGTCCTGCTGTCTGTGACCGCCCAGGCGGAATGTCATCATACCTACGACATGGTTGATGTGAAGAAGGCAACCTGTGAGAGCGACGGTTACTATCTCCTGAAGTGCAACGACTGTGGCCATACCGTGAAGGACATCACTGACAAGGCCTATGGCCACGACTGGGCGTATGTGACTGGCCAGGAGGCTGATTGTACCGAGAATGGCTTCAAACGGTACATGTGCGGCAACTGCGGTGAGACCCGCATGGAGACCCTGACTGCACCGGGACATAAGTGGAAGGATTCCCATGTTCTGGAGGAAGCCACCTGCACCAAAGCAGGCTCCATGCGGACGGTCTGTGAGGTCTGTGGCCTGTCCAGTACCCGTAAGATCGAAAAGAGCCACAAGTACGGCTCCTGGACCGTAACAGAGGAAGCCACCGACCATTCCAAGGGCACCCGTACCCGCACCTGCAAGGTCTGCAAGAAGAAGCAGACCGAAACCTACTATCCCGAAGGAACGCTCTACAAGAACATCAAGAACAAGAAAACCGAGGTCAAGGAGCTGCAGCAGATGCTGACGGATCTGGACTTCCTCAACGACAAGGTGGACGGCATCTTCGGCGCGAAGACCGAAAAGGCTGTGAAGGCCTTCCAGAAGGAGTATGGGCTGAATGCCGACGGCATCGCCTGGCCCCAGACCCTGCAGGCGCTGAAGGAGACCATTTACGGCGGGATCATGGCAGACGGACGGGGCGAAGCCGAATGCTGCGCAATGACGCTCTTGGAAGATGGGACGATCCGTTGGGTGCTCTGCGACACGCACCTGCCCTACGAAATGCAGGCAACTGCCGGTCTGGCCGCGGATACCAGCGAAGCCGAGCGCCTCAACTGTATGATCGTAGCCTGGCAGGCGGAGCTGGACGTGCTTTACCAGACCTGGCTGGCACTCTGTGCGCCGGAGGAGCAGCCGATGGTCATCAATCACAAGACGATGTTCATGGGTTACCTGAACAGCCAGAAAACGCTGTGGGGCTCCCAGTTCGGTGTGGACTCCCTGCAGACGCTGGAGATGATCCGCAGCATGCTGATGGAACAATGCTGCACGCTGTGCCCCATTGTGGACGGGCTGCAGAATGCTGAATAAAAGCAAAGGAGGCATCATCATGGCGACTGTTGCCTATCAATGTCCCAACTGCGCGTCCCCATTGATATACGACGGCACAAGCGGCAAGATGGTCTGCACGGCCTGTGACAGTCAATTTGATCAGGAGATCATCGAACTTCCCAATACTCCGGCTGACAGCGGTACGGTGGATATTACTGTTCCCACGGAGGGGTACACGGCCGGCGACACGGCGCAGCTGCAGGCTTACAACTGCAAGACCTGCGGTGCGGAGCTGATCACCGAAAGCACCACCACCGCCACCGAGTGCCCCTACTGCGGCAGCCCGACCATCCTGCCTGACCGCATCGACGGCGGCATTCGCCCGGAAATGGTGGTTCCCTTCGTCATCACCAGGGAGCAGGCCCAGGAGATGTTCCATGGCTACTTCAAGGGCAAGGCGCTGCTGCCAAACCTCTTCAAAAAGGATAACCAGATCGCCGAGATGCGCAAGCTCTTCGTGCCCTGCTGGCTGTTTGACTGTGAGGCCCGCGGCAGCGTCGTCTATGATGCAGAGAAGGAATCCAGCTACACTGACGGCGATGAAGAGGTCACCGAGGTGGAGCACTATATCGTCCGCCGCGGAGGCAGCATGAGCTTCGAGAACATCCCGGTGGATGGCAGCGTCAAGATGGATGACAAGATCAGCGAATCGCTGGAGCCCTACAACCTCACGAAGGCCGTTGCCTTCACGCCCGCGGTGCTTTCCGGCGCGATGGCTGACCATGCCGACGTGGATGCCGACGCCTGCGAGGCCCGCGCCGTCAACCGTGCCACCGGCAGCTTCAAGTCTGCGCTGCAGGACACCATTGATGGCTATACCAGCATCTCTGAGAAAAGCAGCAGCGTGCATGTGGCAGGCAGCAAGGTCACGCCGGTGCTTTTGCCCGTGTGGCTGATCACCACGGTAAAGGATGGGAAGACCTACACCTTCGCCATCAACGGCCAAACCGGCCGCCTGACCTGCAATGTGCCCACGGCCAAGGGTAAAGCCTTCCTGTGGGGGGCTGTCTCCTTCGCCGGCGTCCTGGGGCTGACAGCGCTGATCCTGCACCTGACCAGAGCGCTGGGGAGCGGTACGCTGCTGATGGCCGCCATCTTCGCGCTGTTTGTGACCATCGGCATTGTGGGCACGATGATCGGCAAGCTCAAACAGGCCACAACGCAAAGCGGCGCTTCCGGCTATGCCTGCGAGGGCGGTCTGAACCTGACAATTGAATCGGACAGCTACCGGTACACCAAGCAGGAACGAAAGAAGATCGAGAAAAGCGCTGACTGAGATTTGAGGGATACGTTATGAAGATGAAACGCATGTTGGCTGCGCTGGCAGTGATGATTCTGCTGATGGTGCAGCTGCCGTCGGCTTATGCTGCGGGCGGAATCACCGTCACCCGCCACCCGGAACCGCAGATCGTCATCGAGGGCGGTTCCTGCACGTTCACAGCGGCTGGAAAGGGCCACACCGGCATCACCTGGCGCATCCAAAGCCCCGACGGCAGCAAGGACTTCCCCTTCACAGACGCGCCCACGCACTTCCGCGGTCTCAAGGTGTCCGGCAAGAACAGCAACAAGCTCACCCTGAGCAGCATCCCCGGCGAGATGGACGGCTGGCTGGTGTACTGCTGCTATTCCAGCAAGGCCGGCAAGACGAACACGGACATGGTTCCGCTTTTCGTCACCGACCGCAGCGGCAACCGCATCAACGGCAATGCCGCTGCACCTGCTGCTACGCCTGCTCCTGCCGCTGATGACGAGGAGGTCACCTTCGCGCCGGCTGAGGGCGAGAAGATCCTCCGTGCCATCGGCTGCGTCATCCACTTTGTGGACAAGGACGGTAACATCAAGGGAGATTCCTTCACCGAGCTCAACTTCGGCGAGGAGTACTACAACACCCTGACCCGCAAGACCGTCACCGACGGCTCCGTGGATGTGAAGATCTCCGCTGAAATCCCCAAGGGAAAGAGGGTCGCCTACTGGGTCATCAATGGCGCGAAGTACACCTTCAACAACGAAGTGAAAAGCTTCACCCTGCGCGAGGTGCCCTATGGCATGGTGATCGAGGCCGTCCTGAGTGGGCAGACTGCTCAGACGCTGCCCTCCACGGAAGAGATCCAGCAACAACGCACCAGCGAAACCCTGCTGGTGGAAACCAAGAGTGCCCGTATGTCCCATGTGAACGACAAGAACAAGGCTTCCGGCGGCTCCTTCACCGAGTTTGACTTCACCGACGATTTCATCAACAACGCCACCGGCAAAACCGAACAGGGGGGTCGGGTGACGGTCCGCGTGGCCGCCAGCATCCCCGAGGGCAAGCTGGTCACCTACTGGCGTTTCAATGGTGCACGCCTGAACTTCAACTCCGACGTGTCTTCCTTCGTTGTGGAGAACCTGGCGGAGAGCATGCTCTATCAGCCGGTGTTCTACACCAAGACCACGCCCGTTCCTGAGTATACCATCAACTGCACCAGCTGTACCTTCTCCGGCGGCGGCTATAGCAATGCCAAATCCGGCACAGTTCCCTATGGCACGAAGATTACCATCACGCCCATCGGCGGCTCCTACACAGGTTACTGGACCGGTAGCTACAATGCCGGCAGCTACCGCGATGGTGTGTCAGCTAAACCCATCACCTGGACAGTGAAGAATAACTGCTCCTTCTATTGGCATGCAGAAATCAACTGACGCAAGGAGGATATGCATGAAGCGTTACATTGCGCTGTTCCTGCTGCTGTGCATGGTGCTCGCCGCCATGCCGGCCACGGCAGACAGCGGGTATATCGGCAATATGGAGGTTGTCAACTGCAGCGAATGGGTTTCCCTGCGGGAAGAACCCAGCACCCGGTCAGAAAGGCTGGTGAAGGTGTCTCTGGGCGCCATCGTCAGCAACTGCCGGCAGGTTAACGATGCGTGGATCTACGCGGAGTACGACGGCTACAGCGGTTACATCCTCGCAGAATATCTGGAGCCCAGCGACGGACGCATCACCTTCAGCGCCATGATGGTCACCATCCTTGATGGTGCGCCCTTCTACGCCACGATTGACAGCACAGAGCCGATTGACTGCATTCCGGCAAACACCATCGTCCGCAACTGTCATGTGACGGATTATGACAGAGTCTATGTGGAATGGGGTAGCCGCTGCGGATTCATCAGCCTGCTGCATACGGAGGTTTACAACGAGATGCTGCACTTCCCGCAGCAGATCACGCTGCACTGCAACCCTTTTGATGCTGCTTACGAGGGCTCCGAGCCCGTCCTTCGGATCGACTACACGGCGGATTTTCCCCTCGAAAAATACGATTACAGCAAGTACGACTTCGCAGAATTCGGGCTGCCCGACGGCGTGGACGCCGATACGCCTGCGGTGGAATTCATCCTGCATTCGGACGCGACGCTGAATCATGTGCACCTGTTCAACCTGACTCTTCTGTCCTGGGACGATGCATCCGGCGATACGGTGTATGACGCGACGCTGGAACACATCCAGTATCAGGTGGACCCCGAGCATCCGCTTTTCGTCAAGACTGTGATCTGGGGAGATACTCCAAATCTGGCCGTTGGTTATGCGGACGAAGACGGCACTTACCATTTCGTATTCGTGGAAATCAGCGGCGAAGACGGCAGTCTACTCCTGAGAGAATTCTGACGCCAGTAAATCAATCGCAACCGGGAAAACAGCTCCGCAGGCAGCTATGCCGTGCGGAGCTGTTTGTGTTCTATCTTGTTCAGGAAATAAGCTGCAGAAAACTTTGGCCATTTGGGGAATTTCCCCTTGACAAACCAACGCGTTGCAGAGGATTGCCTGAATTTCCGCAAAAGCGGTGAAGGTCGGGCAACGCCCGACTAACGCAGCTCATTGCAAGCAATGAGCAAGTGTAGCCAGCGCCGGGCTTGTCTCGGCGATGGCCGAATAAAGCAATCCTCTGCAAAGTCGCCGCTCGGGCTTCTGTGCAGGTTCTCGGGGCAGCCGCAGCATGAGGAACATCATCGGCTGCCTTGTACTTTTAGATCGTTACCTTCGGAAGCAGCCCCTTCAGGAAGTACCCCGTGTGGCTTTCTTCGCACTTCGCCACATCTTCCGGCGTGCCGGTACACAGGATGGTACCGCCTTCATCGCCGCCCTCAGGGCCCAGGTCGATCAGCCAGTCCGCGACCTTGATCACGTCCAGGTTGTGCTCGATCACGATCACGCTGTTGCCCGCGTCCGTCAGCTGCTGCAGCACGCTGATCAGCTTCTCCACGTCCGCCATGTGCAATCCCGTGGTAGGCTCGTCCAGCACATAGATGGTCTTGCCCGTAGCACGGCGGGAGAGCTCCGTCGCCAGCTTCACGCGCTGCGCCTCGCCGCCGGAGAGGGTCGTGCTCGCCTGGCCCAGCTTCATGTAGCCCAGGCCCACGTCGTACAGCGTCTCCAGCTTGCGCAGGATGCTGGGGTGGTTCTCGAAGAAGCTCATGGCCTCCTCGATGTTCATCTCCAGCACGTCGTAGATGTTCTTGCCCTTGTAGGTGACCTCCAGCGTCTCACGGTTGTAACGGCGGCCCTTGCACACCTCGCAGGGGACGTAAATGTCGGGCAGGAAGTGCATCTCGATCTTCACCAGGCCGTCGCCGGAGCAGCTCTCGCAGCGGCCGCCCTTGACGTTGAAGGAGAAGCGGTTCTCCTTGTAGCCGCGGGCCTTGGCCTCGGGCGTGGCGGCGAAGAGCTTGCGGATCTGGTCGAAGAGGCCCGTGTAGGTCGCCGGATTGGAGCGCGGCGTGCGGCCGATGGGGCTCTGGTCGATGCAGATGATCTTATCCAGCTGATCAACGCCCTCCATGGCGTCAAACTTGCCGGGACGGGTCTTGGCGCGGTTAAGGGTCTTGGCCAGGTGCTTGTAGAGGATCTCGTTCACCAGGCTCGACTTGCCGGAGCCGGAGACGCCCGTCACGCAGCAGAGGCACCCCAGGGGCACGTCCACGTCCACGTTTTTGAGGTTGTGCTCCTTCGCGCCGCGGATGCCCAGGAAGCCCGTGGGCGTACGGCGGCTGGCAGGCACGCCGATCTTCCGCCGGCCGCTGAGGAAGGAGCCGGTGATGCTGTCCTCATTGTTGCAGATGTCCTCAAACGTGCCCTCGGCGACGATATTGCCGCCGTGGATGCCCGCGCCGGGGCCCACGTCGATGATCCAGTCGGCCGCCTTCATGGTGTCCTCGTCATGCTCGACGACAATCAGCGTGTTGCCCAGGTCGCGCATGCGCTTGAGGGTCGCGATCAGCTTGTGGTTGTCCCGCTGGTGCAATCCGATGGAGGGCTCGTCCAGGATGTACAAAACGCCCATCAGGGCTGAGCCGATCTGCGTCGCCAGGCGGATGCGCTGTGCCTCGCCGCCGGAAAGGCTGCCCGCCGCACGCCCCAGGGTCAGATACCCCAGGCCCACGTCGGTCAGGAAGCCCAGTCGCGCGTCAATCTCCTTCAAAATCTGCACAGCGATCATCTTTTCCGTCTCGGACAGCTCCACGCCGCGGAAGAAATTCCGCACACCCGCAATGGACATCGCGGACACTTCCGCCAGGTTCTTGTCGCCCACGGTCACCCCCAGGGCCTCGGGCTTGAGGCGCTGACCGTTGCAGGCCGGGCAGGGCTCCTCCGCCATGTACTCCTCGTAGGCGATCTTCATCGCCTCGGAGGAGGTCTCCTCATAGCGGCGCTCCATCGCGGGGATGATGCCCTCAAAGGTGGTGGCGTACTGGCCCTTGCCGGTGGGGGTGTCGTAGACGAGGGTGACCTTCTCCGCGCCGGTGCCGTAGAGCATAGCCTTCATGCCCTTTTCGGGGATGTCCTTGACGGGGGTGTCCATGGTGAAGCCGTACTTGTCTCCGATGGCGGTGAAGTACTGGGCCGACACGCCGCCCTTCTCGGCGGAGTTGAAGCCCATGGCGTTCAGCGCGCCCTGCGCCAGGGAGAGCTCCTTGTTGGGGAAAAGGATGTCCTCGCTGATGACCATCCGGCTGCCCAGGCCCGAACACACCGGGCACGCGCCGAAGGGGCTGTTGAAGGAGAACATGCGGGGCGCCAGCTCCTCGATGGAGATGTTGCAGTCCGGGCAGGCGTAGTTCATGGAGAACAGATTCTCCGTGCCATCCATCATGTCCATGATGACCAGGCCGCCGCTCTTGAGGCAGGCGGTCTCGATGGAGTCCGCCAGGCGGGACTGGAACTCCTTGCCGGGACGGACGACCAGGCGGTCCACGACGATCTCGATGTTGTGCTTCTTTTTCTTGTCCAGCGCGGGAACGTCGTCCACCTCGTGGATTTCGCCGTCCACGCGGACACGCACGAAGCCGCTCTTGCGGGCCTCCTCGAAGACCTTCACGTGCTCGCCCTTCTTGGCCCGGATGACCGGAGACAGCACCTGGAAGCGCGTCCGCTCCGGATAGGCACACATGGCGTCCACCATCTGGTCGACGGTCTGCTGGCGGATTTCCTTGCCGCAGCTGGGGCAGTGGGGATGGCCCACCCGCGCCCACAGGAGGCGCAGATAATCGTGGATCTCCGTCACCGTGCCCACGGTGGAGCGGGGGTTGCGGCTGGTGGTCTTCTGGTCGATGGAGATGGCGGGGGAGAGGCCGTCAATACTGTCCACATCCGGCTTTTCCATCTGCCCCAGGAACTGCCGCGCGTAGCTGGAGAGGCTCTCCACATAGCGGCGCTGACCCTCGGCATAAATGGTGTCGAAGGCGAGGGATGACTTGCCCGAGCCGCTGAGGCCCGTCATCACCACCAGCTTGTCGCGGGGGATGGTGACGTTCACATCGCGCAGGTTGTGCTCCCGCGCGCCCTTGATGACGATGTTTTCGTTCATATATAGACCTCCAAAGAGGGGTTCTGCTTGAATGCACCTATTCATTTTAGCACATTTGTTCCCACCCCGCAAGGCGAACACCGGGGAAAGTTGCATTCTTCCGGCAGATGTGCTATACTTCCCGTATACCATGCCCCGTGGATTGCGAAACCATGCCCGGGCGCGAAAGGATGAACCGCATGAAGCACGGAAACATCGTCCTGAAGCTTGTCTTTGGCGGAATAGGCCTTGTATATACCATCGTCGGACTGATCTGCCTGCTGCAGGGGATCGACGCAGCCGGCTCGCTGAACGCCATCTTCACATTGCAGGGCGAGCTGCGGGAGGTCGCCACCGTGGGCGCAATTTTCAGCGTGCTGGGACCATGCTTTCTGATCGCAGCGCTCTGCCTGGTCATCAAGGACAAGCGCCGCGCCCGCATGAAGGAGGAGCTGCTCGCCTGGGGCAGCCGCGTACAGGGCACCGTCACCCAGGTGCGCGTCAATCATTCCATCCGGGTGAACGGCCGCAACCCGCTGATCGCCCAGGTGCTTTGCCCCTTCCCCAGCGGCGAAGTCACCCTGACCAGCCCCCACCTGTGGAACATCCGCCCTGCCGTGGGCGACACGGTGGATGTCATCTACGACCCCATGGACGAGCGCAGGTACGTCATCGACTTCCAGGAGAAATGAATCCCACCGACCATCAAAAAGGCTTCAAGGCAACACAGCAAGCAAAGCTTCCTGTCTATAGACAGGAAGCTTTGCGTTTGCGGGCTTTTTTGTTGGCCTGAGCAAAAACCCCGCCATGCACGCGGCACAGCGGGGTGAATATGCAATTACATGCGCTCTGGGGCCTCGATGCCGATCAGCCACAGGCCGGTCTTGATGACGTCCTTGACCGCCTTGGTCAGCGCCACGCGGGCAGCCGCCACGCCGGCGTCATCGTCCAGGACGCGGTGCTCGTAGTAGAACTTGTTGTAGCCCTGAGCGATCTCCGTCACCGCGCGGGTGATCATGGAGGGCTCGTACTTGTCGGCGGCCTCCTTCACCACGTCGGGGAAGCGGGAGAGCAGTCGCAGCAGGTGCTGGGCCTCGTCGTCGGCCAGGCCATTGTAGTCCACCTCGGGCAATTCGACCTCCGCCGCCTTGCGCAGGACGCTGCAGCAGCGGGCGTGGGTGTACTGCACGTAGGGGCCAGTCTCGCCGTCGAAGTTGAGGGAGCGCTCCCAGGAGAAGTCGATGTCCTTGATGCGGCCATTCGACAGGTCGGTGTAGATGACCGCGCCGATGCCCACCTGACGGGCAACCTCCTCCTTGTTGGGGAGGTTGGGGGACTTCTCGTTGATGATGGCCAGAGCCTTCTGCTGAGCCTGCTCCAGCAGATCTTCGAGGTACACGACGTGGCCCTTGCGGGTGGCCAGCGCCTGACCCTCGTAGGAGATCATGCCAAAGGAGACATGCACGCAGTCCTTGGCCCAGGGCTTCTCCATCTTCTCCAGCACGCGGAAGAGCTGACGGAAGTGCAGATCCTGCTGGTAGGCCACGACGTACAGGCACTTGTCGAAGTCGTAGGTGTTCTTGCGGTAGACGGCGGCGGCCAGGTCGCGGGTGTGGTAGAGCGTCGCGCCGTCGGAGCGCAGGATGATGCAGGGAGGCATTTTGTCCTCCTCCAGATCCACCACGGACGCGCCCTGGGAAATGGTCAGCAGGCCCTTTTCGCGCAGCTCGTCGATGACCACGTCCATCTTGTCCATGTAGAAGGATTCACCGGCGTAAGAATCAAACTCCACGCCCAGCAGATTGTACACCCGGGCGGTGTCCTTAAGGGTGATCTCCTTGAACCAGCTCCAGATGGCGATGGCTTCCTCGTCCTTGTCCTCGATCTTCTTGAACCAGTAGCGGCCCTTGTCATCCAGGGAAGGATCCTTCTCGGCCTCCTCGTGGAACTTGACGTACAGGCGCACCAGCTCCGCCACGCCGCCCTTTTCCACGTCCTCCTTGTTGCCCCAGGTCTTGTAGGCGTAGATCATCTTGCCGAACTGGGTGCCCCAGTCGCCCAGATGATTGATGCCCACGGTCTTGTAGCCCAGGAAATCGTGGATGCGCTTGAGGGAGTGGCCGATCATGGTGGTGGACAGATGGCCGATGTGGAAGCGCTTGGCGATGTTGATGGAGGAGTAGTCCAGGCAGACGGTCTTGCCAGCACCCATGTCGGAGGAGCCGAAGGCTTCGCCTTTTTCCAAAACGGCAGTCAGCGTTTCCTTGGCGAAGTTGACGCGGTTGAGGAAGAAGTTCATGTAGCCGTTGACGGGCTCCACGCGGGCGACCTCGGGGTGATTCCAGACTTCGCAGAGAGCCTTGGCGATCATGGGCGGCGCCATGCGCAGGGCCTTGGCCAGGCGGAACACGGGGAAGGCATAGTCGCCCATCTCGCGATCCGGGGGAACGGCCAGCAGGCCGCGGATCTCATCAGCGGTGGGGAGGCCAGCCGCCTCAGGCCAGGTGGAAGTCAGGCACTCGGCGGTCAGGGTGGCGATGCGGGTCATCATATCCATAAGCATTCATGCTCCTTTGTGGTCAAAATGCGTATACATAGTTATTATATCACGGAATGACACAGGTTGCAATCGGAAATGTGGCAAACACGCTGATGGTTTAGATCGTGGGACGTATAGGGGAGACTCCTCGTGTCAGGTCAGTTGCTGCAATATGGTTTTAGCAATACGGCGGGCATCTTCTAAGGTATCAGCGCTGGACCAGGGATCGGCCGTCTGCCACTCGCCCCAGGGCATGCCGGGCTCATAAATCCACTGGAGCAGCTCCTCCCGGCACAGGTTCAATTCGTCAAAGTGGACGCTGTAATAGGCACGTTCTCTGTAGATTCGCACCCGGTTCATCCGGTTGTGCGTATAGATCACTTCGAGCAGCTCGGCGTCTTCCTGCATGGGATAGAACCAGCGCTCGTGCTCGTCCATTTGGGCCCATTCAGCCTGCAGCTGATCCAGGGATTCATAGCAGCTGTCGATGCGCTCCTGCAGGGGCGGGATGACCACCGGCTCCTTCGGCGGGCGCGGCGGGATGGCGGCTTCCAGCTCGGCAGCCTGGTCGAAGTGGCAGTCTTTCTCCTTGTCGCATTTGCGCTCCAGCATGGATTTCCATATCCGGAAGATCATATCCAGCACGTCCGCCACCTCCTTTTTCCCATTGTACCACGTTCGCGGCGGATTGTACATCCCCTGTTCCCCCGTGGACAATCCTCCCGCGCCGTGCTATAATGTCCCCATAGAAAACGAGGTGACCCATATGCGACACTACGGCCTCATCGGCGAAAAGCTGGGCCATAGCCTGTCCCGGCCGATCCATGAGGCGATCTTCCGGGAGATGGGCGTCAACGCGGATTACCGCATCATCGAGATCCCGCGGGGGGACTTCGTCCCGCGCACAAAGGAGCTGCTCGACACCCTCGACGGCTTCAACGTGACCATCCCCTACAAGCAGGACGTGATGCCCCTGCTCTCCGCCATCGACCCGGCCGCCGCGGAAATCGGCGCGGTCAACACCGTGCTGTGCGGCACGTCCACCGGCTTCAACACCGACGCAGCGGGCTTCATGGGCATGCTGCGGCACTACGGCATCGACCCCACCGGAGCCGAGTACAGCTATATCCTGGGCAGCGGCGGTACGGCGAAGACCGTCCTGGCGAGCCTGCGCATGATGGGCGCGGATAAGGTCATCACCGTCAGCCGTCACCCGGAGGGCGAGGGGCAGATCTCCTACGCGGCCTTCTACGAGCTCTTCGCCCAGACCGGCGGCACCATCGTCAACGCCTCCAGCGCGGGCATGTGGCCCCGGCAGGATGAGGACAACATCTGCGCCATCCACCCCTCCCGCGTGGACGAGATGATGAAGTACGCCCTCGGCGTGGCGGACGTGGTGTACAACCCGCCCCACACCTTCCTCACCCAGGCGGCGGAGCGCGCGGGCGTCCCGTGGTGCACGGGGCTGTACATGCTGGTGGCCCAGGCGGTGGAGGCCGAGAAGCTCTGGCTGAAGCGCGACATTCCCGATGAACTCATCCTCAAGATCATGCAGGAGGTTGCCATATGAAGAAGATCCTGATCCTGAACGGCCCCAACATCAACCTGACCGGCCTGCGCGAGCAGTCCGTGTACGGCACGAAGACCTACGACGATCTGATCGCCCTGTGCCAGGCGGAAGCCGAAAAGCTGGGCGTCGAAATCCGCTGCATCCAGTCCAACCACGAGGGCGCGCTGATCGACGCGCTGCAGCAGGCCTGGTTCGACGGCTTTGACGGCGCGGTGCTCAACCCGGGCGGCTACACCCACACCTCCGTGGCCCTGCACGACGCGATCGCCTCCGTGCCCATGCCCATCATCGAATGCCACATGTCCAACGTGCACGCCCGGGAGGAATTCCGCCACAAGTCGCTGACGGCCCCGGCCTGCCGCGGGCAGATCGTGGGCTTCGGGTTTTATGGATATTTGATGGGCATGCGGGCGCTGGTGGAAGGGTGAACTCCCTCAGTCATCGCCTTACGGCGATGCCAGCTCCCTCGGGGAGGGAGCCTTTTGGCCGCACTAACCCAGCCTCCCTCCCCGCCGGTGGGAGTTTCCCCACGCAATTGTTACAACTTTTCCGGCAGGAGTCAGGAATCTGTGCCGCGAATTAACCCTATATTCTGATTTGGAGGAATCACTGATGAAAACGTTATGGAAGATCATCCGTACTTTTCTGATCATTCTGCTGGTGCTGATTCTGCTGTTGGCCGGGTATTTTGTCGTTGCAACCAACGCGCATTTTCTGGTCGACTTCCGCAAGAACGCTGCTGCGCCCAATGGGTATGATGCAACCATCACCCGAACAGCCGACGGCGTCCGGGTGGAGCTCTGGTCCCTGGATGTCAGGGTCAGAGAGATGCAGGGCATGCAGGTTACGTACCCCTTTGTGGTGTTCAACGAGGACCGGGAAGTCGTCCGGGCAGTGGGCTGCGACCCCATCGACTTTGACCGCCGTAATCTCTGGGGATTGTGGTCGTATGAGGATTTCCTCGCTGAATACGGCGAGCCCCACGGCGAAGTCCCCAGCAGCGGCATAAACTGGCCCATCTGGATCACGGACGACGGCTACATGATCACTATATGGGGCGCAGGCGAGAAGTCCTGGATCACCGGCATCAGCAACATCGGCGAGGTCCGCGTCTACGACCTCCTCGCCACGCCGGAGTGACGAACTCCCTCAGTCTTCGCTCGCGGTTTTTCAATCCACTCGCGAATCCAGCTCCCTCGAGAAGGAGCCTTTAGGGCCACAAACCAAGCCTCCCTCCCCGAGGGAGGTGTCGCCGCAAGGCGACGGAGGGAGTTCTCCCAACAAAAAACACCGGCCCGGATATATTCCGGAGCCGGTATTTTGATGCCCTTCAGCCTTCGGTAATGAAGTCCGCCACCTGGTGGAGCTTAATGAAATAGTCATCCTGGAAGACTTCCCGGAGCTTCTCCGGGGTGTTGAACTCGTCGGAGGTGATCCACTTGGTGTGCCAGGTCATGAACCAGACCCAGGGAGCATTTTCGGCTTCCATCTGGGCACGGGAGGGGATCTCGCCGTTTTCGTGGTAGCAGATGGGCATGCCTGCAGGGGCGATTTCCGCACACCTTCGGTAGAGATCGCCCTGGGCGCCGCCCTTGTAGCTGTCCCCGCCGAGGATGTCCACCACGTCGTCGCCCGGGTACCAGGGCTTCAAATCACCAGGAGCGTCGGAGAAGCCCAGCACCCAGATCAGGTTGTTCAGCCCGTGGAGGTTGGTGTAGCGGTCATACATCATCCGCCAGAGCCTGATGAAGCCCTCCTCGCCGCCGCGGCCCCACCAGAACCACTTGCCGTCAAACTCGTGGAAGGGCCGCCACAGCACGGGGATATTCATCCTTTGCAGCTGCTGCAGGTAGGGGACAGCCCGGTCCATGTTGGCGATGAGGTCGCGGTGCTCGTTGGTGCCGGGGGTGAAGGCAGCCGCCCAGTCCAGGTCATTCTCCTGGCTTTGCTTGTAGGAAGAGGCAAAATCCGGGCCCGTATGCCAGCAGATGGTCACGATCCCACCCCGGGCATGCCAATCCCGTGCCCGCTGGACACAGCCCTGGAAGTCATTGTTGATGAAGTCCAGCCCGCGGATGGCCGGCATGGTACCGGTGCGGGCCAGGAGATAATTGATCTCCCCCTCGAAGGTGCCGCACCACCCGGACTCCATCTGACCGGTCAGGCACTTTTTCCCTTGCAGGGAGCAGATGTATTCATACAGGCGGACAGCAACAGGCAGAGCATTGGGGTTGGTGAGTTGACGCATGGTGTGGCCTCCTGTTTCAACAGTTTAGAGGATAGGAGTGTGCGGCAGGCTTCCCCCCTCAAGGAGAAGACTGTTATAGCAGCGCAGCCTTCTTCAGCCGCCGCTTGATGGCATGGCCGCCGGTGGGAACAGCCGCAATCTTCGCCGCATCCCCGGGCAGGAAGGGCAGCCCGCATACCGCCCAGCAGCGCCGTCAGCATGGCGGTGATGGTCAGTTGCCTGGTGCTCATGGGCGGCGCTCCTTACACAGCATTTGTGGATAGTGTAGCATTTGCAGCAGTATCTGTCAACGAAAAAGAGCGCCCCGGAGGACGCCCTTGATGATGTCGGTTACGCGACGTGGTGAGCGGTCTGCTGTTTCTCCACGGAGGAGGCGATGTTTTCCGCATGGTCGCCGATACGCTCCAGGTTGGTCAGGAGGTCCAGGTAGATCATGCCGTTCTTGGCGGAGCACTTGTGCTGCTTGAGGCGATCCACATGATGCTCACGCAGGGCCTCGGTGATGTCGTCGATCTCCTGCTCGATGTCCTCCACCTGCTTGAGGGCAACACCGCGGGTATCCTGCTTGGAGAAGATCTCCATCGCGCGGTCCAGCTGGGCGGTGACCATCGCGGAGAGATCATCCAGCTCCTTGACTGCCTTCTCGGAGAACTTGATGTCCTCATTGTGGCGCAGCTGGGCGGCCTCAAGGATGTTCTGGCTGTGGTCGCCCACGCGCTCCATGTCGTTGATGACGTGGAAGAGGGAGCCGACCAGCAGGGTATCCTGGAAATTCAGGTCCAGGCCCTTGACCTCCACCAGGTAGGTGGTGATTTCATGGTTGAGGAAGTCCAGCACCTCTTCGTTGCGGACAATTTCGGCCGCCTTGTCATCATCCCACTCATCAAAGCACTCGATGGCGCGCACGAAGTTCGCCTTGGCGATGCCGCCCATGCGCTTGGCCTCGTTGAAGAGCTGCTCGGCAGCAACGGCAGGAGTCATCAGCATACGCTGGTCGAAGTGGGCCAGCTTCAGGGCCTCGCCGACCATTCCGTCATCGCGGATGATGATGCAGGCCAGCTGCTCCAGGACGCTGGCAAAGGGCAGCAGCAGCACCGTGGTGACGGAGTTGAAGATGATGTGGGTAACGGATATCTGCATGCTGATGTTGCCCGGCACCAGGTTCTGGATCCAGGTGTGCATGGGAAGAATCAGCGCCAGGATGATAAATATCACCGTACCGATCACGTTGAACAGCAGGTGCACGCAGGCCACACGCTTGGAGGTGGCAGTAGCGCCGATGCAGGCCAGCACTGCGGTCACGCAGGTGCCGATGTTCTGACCGAAGAGGATGAACATACACATCTGGAAGTCGATCAGGCCCAGCTCCGCCAGGGGCATCAAAATCGCAATGGATGCGGCGGAGGACTGGATCAGCGCGGTGATGCCCGCACCAATCAGCACGGCGACAATGGGGTTCTTCACAGCCTGCAGCGCATCAGTGAAGCCCTGCCAGTCGCGCAGGGGCTTCATCGCGTCGGACATGAAACGCATGCCGATGAACAGCGCGCCCACGCCGAAGATGACGGGCACAATGCTTTCCATCTTGCCGAACTTCTTGGGGGCAAACATCATCAGGAACAGCACGATACAGCCAATAAAGCAGAAGATGATGTGGAAGTCCAGCTTGACAGACATCATCAGCACCGTCACGGTGGTGCCGATGTTGGCGCCCATGATGATACCCACCGCCTGGCTGAGCTGCATGATGCCGGCGTTCACGAAGCCCACCAGCATCACCGTCGTGGCGGAAGAGGACTGCATCAGCACAGTGATGATGAAGCCCAGCACCACCTGGGTCGCGCGGTTCTTGGTCACCGCGCCCAGCAGGCCCTTCAGCTGCTTGCCAGCTACGCGCTCCAGGCCGTCGGACATGGTGTTCATGCCATACAGGAACAGGCCCAGGCCCGCCAGCAATTCAAGGATACAGGTAAAAAGTACGCTTGCGCCAATTTCCATATTGATCCTCCGGTTGGTCAGATTGATCAGGGAAAATCGTTTTCAAACTGTCCGGCTGACAGTCATACATAATTACTTTAACATAAATTTTACGCAGAATCAACGAGAATTTTACGTTGAGACGGCGGATAAAGCCGTTTTTTACTGCGAAAATCACGAAAACGGCACAGAAAAGGACTCCCGGCCGGGAGTCCTTTTCATTACAGGCTGTTCAGGAAATCCTCATAGGTGATGTCCGCTGCCTCCTCCTCCGTCAGCGTGCGGGCGAAAGCTGCGCGAGCGGAGGTGTCGCTGCCCGGACCGGAGCACCCATATTCCGCATAAAAGCCTGTGCGGGGGAAGCGCTCCTTGCCCCAGTCGTCCCAGCCTTCGGGGCGGATGTGGGAGCCGATATGGCAGTTCAGCAGCACGGTTTTGGCATGCTCGCGCCAGGGGCGGCCCAGGAAAAAGGATGCTTCCGGCACGTTTTCGCCCGTAAAGCGGCAGTTGTGGAAGACGTATCCGTACTTCTGCCCCTCCGGCGTGGATGCGGCGGTACAGTAGCCGCCGGGGGCGCGATCCGCACGGAGTATACAGACAATCTCGCAGTCCTCAAACCAACACGCCGCGCCGCCGAAGATGAAGTCCACATCACCCTTGATGACGCAGCGCAGGTAGGTCTGCCGCTGGGCTTTCCGGGGGAGGAGCTGGGTGGGCCCCAGAAAGCCGCCGGGGATGACCTCCTTGGGCGGCAGGGGCGCGGTGAACAGGGTGTCCTGGGTGGAAATCAGCTGGCAGTCCTCGCACACGAAGCCGTCGCCGTCCACGAAGAGGGCGATGCACTGCCCGGAATCCGCCCGCTGGCCCCCGTCGTTGCGAATGGTCAGCCCGCGCACGCTGCAGCCGTCGGCCAGCACCAGCAGCGTGTAGCTGCGGAAGGTGCCGCGCCTGACGCCGTCGGGGTGGATGTCCGTGGCTCCGTCATCCCAGGCGAGGATGGTTTCCCCGATGCCGCTGCCCTGAAGGGTGGTGTGGGGCCGGCGCAGTTCTACCTTCTCCCTGTACAGGCCGGGAGCAAGCAGGATGCGGGCGGGTGAGCCGTCCGCAGGCAGGGCGTCGATGGCGGCTTGCAGGCTGTCGGCAGGGGTGATCCGAATATCATGCATGGCTTATTCCTCGTGGGTGGTCGTGCCCTGCATCACGGCCTGGCGCTCCTGCCAAAGCTCGGCGTGGAGCTCCACCGCCGTCCAAGCGACGTTGTCCGGGGTGACAATGGCCTTGAGAGCCACCGGGGCGAAGCGCTGCTGCTTGCAAGTAGCCAGGAAGGTGTTGAGCTGATGGTCGCTCAGGTTGTGGAACAGCAGCATCTCGTCATCGAAGGAATTGGCAGAAGGCTCGGTTTCCGGCTCGCACTGGCCGATCAGGCTGGCGATATGGTGATCAAAGCGCTCCGGCGGAATGGACTTGACTAGGAGGCCCAGCTTGAAGCAGATGAATCGCAGCTTGGTCAGACGGTTTTCATTCAGGTTGAAGGTGTAGATAGTGGGACGCATGGCAATCTCCTTACTTCACCACGTTGTTCTGCACGTTCCCGGCGAGGTACTGGCGCACGTTGTCGATGGCGACGCTCAGCAGGCGCTGGCGGGCCTCGGTGGCGGCCCAGGCAATGTGGGGCGTGATGATCATATTGGGCAGGCCCAGCAGGGGGCTGTCCGCGTTGATGGGCTCGCGGCAGGTGACGTCGGAGGCCGCGGCGTACACCTTGCCGGAGAGGAGGGCTTCCCGCAGATCGGCTTCGTTGATGAGGCCGCCGCGCGCGGTGTTGAGGATGATGACGCCGTCCTTCATTTTGGCGATGGTGTCCCGGTTGATCATGCCGGTGTTCTCAGCGGTCAGCGGGCAGTGCAGGGACACGATATCGGACTTTGCGTAGAGCTCATCCAGCTCGGTATGGAAGTCCTCCGCGCCGTGGCGGGAATAGGCCAGCACCTTCATCCCGAAGGCCTGGGCAACCTTGGCGACCTCCTTGCCGATGCTGCCGTAGCCCACGATGCCGAAGGTCTTGCCCTGCAGCTCCATCAGGGGGTAGTCCCAGAAGGCGAAGTCACGGCAGGCGCTCCACTTGCCCTCGTGCACCACGCGGCTGTGATGGCCCACATGCAGGCAGATTTCCAGCAGCAGCGCCATGGTGAACTGGGCCACCGTGGGGGTAGAGTAAGCCGGCACATTGGTCACGATGATACCGCGCTTCTTCGCCTCGGCGACGTCCACCACGTTGTAGCCGGTGGCCAGCACGCCGATGTAGCGCAGATTGGGGCAGGCCGCCATCACCTCGGCGGAGATGACGGTCTTGTTGGTGAGGATGATGGGCGCATCGCCGATGCGGGCAATGACGTCCTGGGGGGCAGTATACTCATGGACGGTCAGCTCGCCCAGCTGCGCGAGGGGCTCCCAGCTCAGATCGCCGGGGTTGGCCACAAAGCCGTCGAGAATGATAATCTTGGCCATGTTGATGTCTCCTTCAGGTGGATTTGTTTCATTTTATCACGGGGATGGTAAGGGAGTCAATGGGGAACCACTCCCTCAGTCTGCGAGCAAACTCGCAGCCAGCTCCCTCGGGGAGGGAGCCTTTACGAGGCAGGCGGCTCACGCCGCCTCAATTTACAATCCTAACACTTTTGCCCCATCGGTGGACAAGTCCGCGTGGATATGCTAAAATAAGATGACAGATTATGCCCACGACCCCGAAAGGCTGTGATTATATGCGGAAGCTGACCCGCTTTGTATGCCTCCTGATGGCAATGCTGTGCCTCCTGCCCTGCGTACTGGCCGAAGAAACCGAGGACGTCGTCCTCCGCGGCTATGACAAGAAGGAAGGCTATGTGTACCTGACCCTGGGTACCTTCCCCCAGACGGCGGAAGGCGAGCGGCTTCCCATCCTGTGGCGCGTGCTGAGCGTGGAGGATAGTCGCGCGCTCATCCTCTCCGAGTACATCCTGGAGGCGCGGCCGCTCCACGGCGACTACAAGCAGTACGCCAACAAGCCCACCAACAAGAAGTACCCCGGCTTCAGCGGCGATTTCACCCAGACCGACATGGCCAAGTACCTCAACGGCGACTTTGCCAGCGGGAACTTCACCACCGGTCAGCTGTTCCTGCTGGCGGAGGACGAAACCTTCGGGATGTTCTTCCTCCTCTCCGGCGACGACCTCAAGAACGCCAAGTACGGCTTCACCTCCAACGAGAGCCGCAAGGCCTGGGGCACCGAGTATGCCCTCAATAACGGCCTGTTCAAGTACATGGCCAACCGCGGCAGCCACAGCCCCTACTGGACCCGCACCCAGTCCACCAGCAACACCCAGGGCGCGCGGTGCATCAAGTCCAAGGGCGAGCTGGGCTACATCAATGTCATTACCGAGGACGAGGGCATGCGCCCGGCCTGCTGGCTGGATCTGACGAAGATCGTCATCCCCACAGGAACCGGCACCAAGGACGACCCTTACGGACTGGATCTTGCGCCTGAATTCCATGCAGAAGTCACTGCACTGGAAGACCAGGCCACGGAGGAATAACATGCGACTTTCCCGACTGCTGATTCTGCTGCTGATTTTGATGCTCCCCTGCATTGCGCTGGCGGACACCACCATCACCCTGACCTTCACCGGTGACGTGACCCTGGGCGGCGAAGCCTGGCTGGAGCCGGAGCCGGACTCCTTCGCGTCCCTGTACCAGAAGCACGGCCCGGAATACTTCCTGGGCAACTTCGCCGACTTCTTCGCCGAGGACGACCTGACCATCATCAACCTGGAGGGCGTGCTCAGTGACGCAGACCTCCGCCCCGTGCAGCAGGGCAAGAACGGCTCCTATTTCTTCAAGGGCAAGACCGAGTACGTGAAGGTCCTCACCGCTGCCAGCGTGGAGGCGGCCTCCATTGCCAACAACCACACCTACGATTACGGCGAGCCCGGCCTGAAGGACACCATCACCGCCCTGGAGGGCGCGGGCATCGAGTGGTTCGGCACCCACGACAGCCACACCACCGACACTGAAAAGTTCCTCTTTTACGAGAAGGACGGCGTGACCATCTGCATCATGAGCGTCTACTGGGATGATTATCTCCAGGGCAAGCAGGAGGGCTGCGGCGCCTTCCTGGCGGACGAGATCAAGCGCATCAAGGAGTCCGGCGAGGCGGATGCGGTGATCGCCATCCTCCACGGCGGCCAGGAGTACGGCCGTCACGCCACCAACCCGCAGAAGGTCTTCACCAAGATGGCCTTCGGCGCGGGCGCGGATCTGGTCATCTGCCACCACGCCCACGTCGTCATGGGCATGGATGTGATCGGCAACCGCAGCGCGTTCTATTCCCTGGGCAACTTCTGCTTCGGCGGCAACCGCCTGGCCTACCAGAAAAAGGGCTCCAAGGTGCAGGACGCGGCTCCGGCGCTCATCGTCCGTGCGGCGCTGACCTTCGATGACCAGGGCAATTACAAGGGGCAGCAGATGACCCTCTACCCCGTGCAGACCACCTCCATTGACCGTGTCGGCACCGATGATCAGATCAACAACTACCAGCCCAAGTTCATCACCGGCCCCCTGGGCGGCCATGTGCTGCACCTGATGCAGATCGACACCAACTACGCCAAACGATTGCAGAATCCCCAGAACAAGGAGCTCAAGGAGATCATCATCTCCAAGGAAAACGAGCTGGCGGCGATGGAATCCTCCGAAGGCATGAGCTCCCTGACGCTGCCCTACCTGCCTGCTGAAGAATGATCCCGGGAGGGACCGCGAATGAAGAAATTCCTTATCCTGCTGATGGTGATGCTGCTGCCGCTATGCGCATCGGCAGCCATCACCGTGCCGTCTCATATCACCGATGTGGGCGCAGAAGCCTTCGCCGGCACGGACATTGACGCCCTGATCGTCCCGGCAGCGGTGCAAACCGTGGGCGAAAATGTCCTTGCAGGCAGCAATGCCTCCTACCTCTGGCTGGAGGGAGCCGCTACCCAGGTGTCCGGGAATCCCGGCGTGCCCTTCATCTTCGGGCCTGCTGGCTCTGCCGCAGCGAATCTCAGCGGCTTCTACGCCCAGGAGTCCCTGGTCACCGACAGCGGGCTGTACTATGCCCTCCTGGAGGACAAGGCGCTGCCCCTTTGCGCGGTGAAACCCGCGGATATCTCCGGCAGCGTGACCATCCCCAAGATGCTCAATGACCTGCCCGTCACCAGCCTCGACCAGCTCCACCTGAGCAACACCAGCCTCACCGAGGTACGCATCCCCAGCTATCTGACCGCCCCCGAGGGGCTGTCCGCCACCGCCTACGCGGCCATGTCCGTGGATGCGCCTGTGGCCAGCGTCACAGAAACCCCTGCAGGCAAGTATGTCACCTGGACGGTCAGCGGCTACACCGGCGCATACGGCGACGTCAGCTTCGTCTGGACCTTTGAAAACGGCGGAAATACCATCTCCACCACCACGGCGGAACCCACCATCAAGTATGCCCCCATGGAGGAAGGCAGCTGCACCGTCACCGTCCGAGTGGTGGACAGCCTGAACGACTGGGCGGACGCCGCCAGCGAGGCCATCACCGTAACCCAAGCACAGCCCGTCTACCGGGCGCTGCTGGTGGGCAACACCTACCCCGGGGAATACAATGCGCTCCCGGGCCCGGATAACGATCTAAAAGCCATGAACATCATGCTGAAAAGCATGACGGGCACACCCTATATTATCACCCCCGCCAACAACCTGACCGCCAGCGGCATCCAGAGTGCCATTGCAACCACCTTCTACGGGGCTGAGCCGGGAGATATTTCTCTGTTCTACTACAGCGGCCACGGCACCGAGGCCGGCGCGCTGGTGGGCATCAAGAACACCTTCCTGAGCGTCTACGGATTGCGATCCGCGCTGGAGAAGATCCCCGGCACGAAGATCGTCCTGCTGGACTGCTGCTACTCCGGCGCAGCCATCAACAAGTCCGCCAGTACGGAATCGGTCAACCTCAGCGCCTTCAACCGGGCCATCATCAGCGGTCTGACCGCCAAGACCCGTTCCCCCGAGAATCTGGCTGACGGCGGCTTCATCGTTCTCACCGCCAGCCGCAAGGATCAGATGTCCGTGTCCCTCTCCGGCGGCGGTGCCTACTGGGGCGTGTTCACCTACGGCCTGTGCTACGGCAGCGGCTATGACGAGTGGAACCAGGTGTCCCTGGGGTATCTCCCTGCGGACGCCAACGGCGACGGCGCCATCACCCTAGGTGAAGCTTACAACGGCGTGCTGGAGCGCGTCAACTTCCTCAACGGTTACGCGTCCCGCAACCGTGCCATCTCGCAGACGCCCACTGACGAGCAGCCCAATGTGCAGCTGCTGGTTGAGCAGGCCACCCAGTACTACGGCGACACCTCCTTCGTCCTCTGGAAACGTTGATTCCCGTCCGCCCTTCATTTGGGCGGACTTTTTTTTTGCGAATTTCTCATTTCAGGGGTTGACAACCGCCTCAAGCCATGGTATGATATCACATGTCGTCAAGCGACATGGTGCCATGGCTCAGTCGGTAGAGCACATCGTTCACATC
>SVGL01000032.1 GCA_015056325.1 Clostridiales bacterium
TGCAAGGAGCGCGGCCTGGGCTGCGACTTCAACCCCACCTTCTTCTCCCATCCCCGAGCCGACCCGCTGACCCTGTCCTCCCCGAATGAGGAAACCCGCAAGTTTTGGATCGAGCACGGCAAGGCCTGCATCCGCATCAGCCAGTACCTGGCCGAGGAGCTGGGTCAGCCCTGCATCATGAACATCTGGACCGGCGACGGCTTCAAGGATATCCCCGCTGACCGTCTGGGCCCCCGCGTGCGCTACAAGGAGGCCATGGACGAGATCCTGTCCGAGCCATTCGACTTTGACAAGGTCAAGCCCTGCGTGGAAAGTAAGGTTTTCGGCATCGGCGTGGAAGCCTACACCGTGGGCAGCGCCGAGTACTCCCTGGCCTACGCGGCGATGAACCCCGGCAAGTGTATCCCGCTGATGGACAACGGCCACTACCATCCCACCGAGGTCGTGTCCGACAAGATCCCTGCGCTGCTGGCCTTCTTCCCCGAGCTGGCGCTGCACATCACCCGCCCCATCCGCTGGGACTCCGATCACGTGGTCCTGCTGGACGACGAGACCAAGGAAATCTGCAAGGAGATCGTCCGCTGCGGCGGTCTGGACGGCAGGGTACACATGGCGCTGGACTACTTCGATGCTTCCATCAACCGCGTGAGCGCGTGGGTTGTGGGCTTCCGCAATGTGCAGAAGGCTCTGCTGATGGCCCTGCTGACCCCCACCTGCGAGCACAAATCCATGCAGGACAAGGATAACTGGACGGCGCTGATGGTCGCTCAGGAGGAGATGAAGACCCTGCCCTTCGGCGAGATCTGGAATGAGTACTGCCGCCGCTGCGGCAAGCCCGAGGACGGCCAGTGGTTCCAGAAGGTGCTGGATTATGAAAAGGAAGTGCAGCTGAAGCGCGTGTAAGGAACGACTCCCTCCGTCTGTGAGCTGAAGCTCGCATTCACCTCCTGCCACCGGGGCTCCCGGCTCGAGAGGGAGGCTTAGCAAGTACACCGCGAGAAGGCTCCCTCCCGAGGGAGCTGTCAGCCGCTCGTCGGCTGACTGAGGGAGCTTCCCTCCGCACACTACGAATACATCATGATATGGAGGACAAAGACAATGGGCATGCTTGACATCTCTATCGTCAAGAAATACATCCGCATGGCCGACGACGGCTGGCATCAGGGCTGGCACGAGCGCAACGGCGGCAACCTGACCTACCGCCTCAAGGCCGAGGAAGTGGCCGAAATGAAGCCCTTCTTTGACGCAGAGCCCCGTCCCTGGGTCAACATGGGCGTCACCGGCGAGAACCTGGCCGGCGAGTACTTCCTGTCCACCGGCAGCGGCAAGTTCTTCCGCAACGTCATCACCGACCCGGAGGATTCCATCTGCGTGGTCGAGATCAACGACAAGGGCGACTCCTACCGCATCCGCTGGGGTCTGGTGAACGGCGGCAAGCCCACCAGCGAGTTCCCCAGCCACTACATGAACCACTGCGTCCGCGCCCAGGCCACGAACGGCGAGCACCGCGTCATTTACCACGCCCACCCCGCCAACATCATTGCCATGACCTTCGTGTTGCCCCTGACCGACCGGGATTTCTCCCGCGCCCTGTGGAAGAGCGCGACCGAGTGCCCCGTGGTGTTCCCCGGCGGCGTGGGCGTTGTGCCGTGGATGGTGCCTGGCGGCGCTGACATCGCCCTGGCTACCTGCAAGAAGATGGAGGAGTTCGACGCGGCGGTGTGGGCGCATCACGGCCTGTTCGCCTCCGGCCCCGACTTTGACATCACCTTCGGCCTGATGCACACCATCGAGAAGGCTGCGGAAATCTGGGTGCTGCAGAAGTCCACGGGCCTCCCCGAGCTGCAGACCATTCAGGACGACGAGCTCCGCGCCATCGCCCGCGACTTCAAGGTCAACCTGCGCGAGGACTTCCTGGACTGATCGAACACACTGGCAGCGTTCCCGGATATCCAGGCGCGGAATGTCACTGCTTCAAATCCAGTCGTGCGCCCATGAAAAACCCCCGGAATCACCGTGATTCCGGGGGATTTGTTTGTCTGGGGCACGGGCTGGGTTCGTATGCGGCGCGCCCATCACCGTCCAAGATCATACACGCTGCGCACACGAAGATTCTTTACCTCGCCGCGCAGCACGCGGATGCGCTTCAAGCCTGCGGACATGTCGAAGGCGTTGTCGGAGAGCAGCATGTCCGGATCATCCGACTCAATCCACACCTGCCGTGCGAAGGCGGAAGCACGGACGATGATCTCGTCCCCGACCGCCTCAGCAGTCAGCTGGGGATCAAAGAAGTCGAAATGCTTGGGCGCGCAGAAGATGGCCGTGCCATCGCTGATGACTTCCCCATCCACCGTGAAATCATAGCTGACATAGTGGCCGGTGAGGGTCGCGTCATCGAAAACCAGCTTGTCCAGCCACTGGGCGGACAGGGCCGGAATTGTGACTTCCGCGCTGCCCTCACGAATGACAGCAGAATCCGCCGTGCGCAGCGCCCAGTGCACCACACCGGTCACATCCTGCATGGATTCATTGGCCACGTTCAGGCGGACGGAGCGCTCAATGGGCGTAGTGCGGTACTCGTTGATCTTCGGGTTCTGGCTCAGTTCGCCCTCCTCCTCAGCGGAGATCATGATGGGCGCGAAGAAGCGCTTCGCCGCGTAGTGCATGGCCTTCCAGCGGCCGAAGTAGTCAATGGAGGCCCAGCTTGCCACAGGCCAGCAGTCGTTGAGCTGCCAGATGATAGCGCCCATGCAGCGTCCGCGGTTGCGCCGCCAGTGCTCCACGCCGTAGCGGATGGCCTCCGCCTGCAGGAGCTGGGAGGCATAGAGCAGGTCGTCGAAGGAGTTGGGGTACTTATAGGTCTGGGCCAGGTAGGCCATGATCTTGCCGTTGGCGGCGCCGTTGCGCTGGTGGCGCTCCATGATGCGGGAGAAGACATTGCGGTCGCCGGGCTCGGTGAAGGATTCGACGGTCTTCAGGCAGGGGAAGGACTGGAAGCCGAACTCTGAAGCATACCGGAAGAAGAACTTGCGGTACTCGGTAAAGGGCTTCTCGCCGTGCCAGACGTCCCAGTAGTGCACGTCGCCCCGGTTATAGTCGTTGGCGTTGTCGAAGTCGCCGCCGGAGGAGGGCGATGCGGGCCACCAGAAGGTATCCGGGGCATGCTGCTTCACGATGCGGGGCAGCAGGTATTCGAACATCTTCACATAGTCGGTGACGTGCCGGCGGTTCTTGGGCGCGAAGCCATCGCCCCCGCGGACGAGATTATCATTGGCATAGCCCATGAACATCTCCATCTCGTTGTTTCCGCAGATGAGCGCCAGCGACGCATGGTGATGCAGCCGCTGGACGTTCTGCCTCGTCTCCACGCGGATGGATTCCTCGAAGTCCTCCGTCAGGTCGTAGAAGGCGCAGGCGTACATCAGATCCTGCCAGACAAGCAGGCCCAGCTCATCGCAGATGTCGTAGAAGAAGTCATCCGGGTAATAGCCGCCGCCCCAGATGCGCACGGTGTTCATGTTGGCCAGGACGGCATCCTCGAGGAGACGGCGGGTGCGCTCAGGGGTGACGCGGGCGAGGATATTGTCCTCGGGGATGTAATCCGCGCCCATGGCGAAGATCTTTTTGCCATTCACGATGTGGCAGAATTCCTCGCCCCACTGATCCTTCTCCCGGCTGACGGAGAGAGTGCGCAACCCGATGCGGCGCACCCAGGTGTCAACGACCACGCCGTCCACCACACAGCGGACCTCCACCGTGTACAGGGGCTGGTCGCCATAGCCGTGGGGCCACCAGAGCTGGGGGGCATGAATGTGGAGGCCACATTCCTCGCCGCTCCAATGGTGTAAGGGCGAGGTTAGTACTGTTCCATCCGGGGCGGTCAAAATAACCTGCCATTCCGGACTGATGTCCCGATGGGTACGTACGATCTGCGGAACCACGTCGACGGTCACCGTACCATCTCCATGGTGATCCTGGCGGATATCGACCTCACTGATGCAGGCTTCATCCCAAAGCTGCAGATAAATGGGCCGCCAGATGCCCGCATCAGGGAGGCGGGGGCCCCAGTCCCAGCCGAACATGCAGTGGGCCTTGCGAAGGTGGCGGAAGCCGGGGGTCGCGTCGGAGGATTCCCAGCCCGGGGCCTGCGCGTGTTTCTCGGCGCAGTAGTTGATCGGGCTGCGGAAGATGATGCGCAGCTCGTTTTCGCCCTCGCGCAGATGGGGACAGTTGCTGGCTTTCAGGAGGATTGTCCAGGTCATGTGCATGTTGTCCGCATGCTCGATCTTGACGCCGTTGAGGTACACGTCCGCCAGGGTGTCAAGGCCCTCGCAGATCAGCTCAATGCGGTCATGGGCCATGTCCTTCGCCGACATGCGGAAGGTGCACACGTACTCCCAATCCTTCTTCATCAGTTCGAAAAAGGCAAACTCGTTGTCGCGATAAAAGGGGTCGGGCATGGTGCCGTCGGCCATGAGGTCAGCATAAACGCTGCCGGGGACATGGGCGTCATGCCAGGTATCGCTGCCCAGCTCGTGCATGCGCCAGCTGGCAGCGGAAAGGTTCATCAGCTTCTTCATTTGCTACGCTCCTTGTGGGCTTTTGCCATCAGCATAGCATAGACGGAAGTAGGTGTCAACGCCTTCTTCCACCGAAGAAGAAACAACTGCGGCGATAAGCGTCTGTGCTGGTCTTTGGTTGAAATGTAATGCCACTTATGCTATAATGAATGAAAAGATTGTGCACTGCCATTATCAAATGCACAGGAGGCTGCCATGCGTTATATACTGATGCTGATATTGCCCTTTATCGTCCTTTTATTGGTTTCTTTCGCCCTGGCCGATGAAGCAGAACAGCAGGATATCCCCTATATGGCGGACTGGCCGACGCTCCCCTCCCCCTTCTACGTCCGTGACTGGCGGGACGCCGCCCGGCGCGTCACGCTTCTGACGCTGGACGGCGAGGCTTCCTATCCCTACTTCCCGGTGACGAAGTATTTCTGGCAGGAGCAGCCGCTCTCCGGCGGGGCCCAGGGCCAGCAGTTCGGCGTGCAGACCTATCTGCGTTCCACCCCTGCCAAGGCCGGCTATGGCGAGGCCGTCGCCCAGCTGGCCGCCGTGGTGACCGCCAGCCTGACTGAAAGTATCGACCCCCGCGACCTGTATGGCATGGACTTCGTGCAGATGGCAAAGGCTTACTTCAGCCGTACGCCGGACGGACGGGGCTTCATCTCCAACAACACCCCCGCGGAGGATTGCCCGGGCAGCTACTGGTACACGCTGTACCCGACCTGCCTGTACTTCCACCTGGCATCTCTCCACCCCGAGGACGCAGAGCTGCAATCCCACATGCGCGAGGTGGCGGATACCTGGCTGGAGGCCATCGCGGAAATCCCCACCTGGGATGCCCAGGGCTATTCCCTGAAGAACCGCACCTCTGAGCCCGGCAATCATACAGAGCCCGAGGGCATCCTCGGCGCAGCTTATGTGATGCTCATGGCCCATGAGCGCTTCGGCGACGCCCGCTACCTGACGGCAGCGCAATCCCTCATGCGTGAAGCCGCCGAACGCACCACCAACCCCTACTACGAGATTCTCGGCTCCTATGCGCCCTATGTGGCCGCCCGTCTGAACGCTGAAGAAAACGCCGGACTTCCTTTGGCCCGCATGCTGGACTGGGTCTTCAACGATGGCTCCGAGGCAGCCCGGCCCGGCTGGGGTGTGATCAACGCCCGCTGGGGCGATTACGACGCCTATGGCCTGGCCGGCAGCCTGACGGATACCCAGGGCTATGCCTTCTCGATGAACACCTTCGTCAGCGCAGGCATGCTGGCGCCGGTGGCCCGCTATGCACCGCAGTATTCCCGTGCACTGGGACAATACCTGACCGCCGTTGCCGCCAACAGCGAGATGTTCTTTGCAGACGGCTTGCCTGCGGAACTGCAGGACGACAGCGCCTATACGGCACAGACCGGCCTGACCTATCTGGTGTACGAGGGTGTGCGCAACCTGGGCAAGACCACCCCCTTTGCCACCGGCGACGCAAAGGTCTTCGCCCCCGGCGTGGAGGGCACCAATTTCAGCTTCTACTCCAGCGGGCCCATCGGACTGTTCTCCTCGATCATCGGGCGGACGAACGTGCCGGAGATCCTCATGTTCGACCTGCTCCGGACGGACTTTGAGCATGATGCCGCTTATCCCACCTGGCTGATGTACAACCCGCTGGATCAAGCGAAGGAAGTCTGCATGCCCCTGCCGGACGACGATGCCCACGATGTGTACGACGCGGTCTCCGGGCGGTACCTGGCCCAGGGCGTGCATAGCAGCGCGGTCTTCACCATGCAGCCGGATACCGCTGTTCAGGCCGTCCTTCTGCCCGCAGGCACGAAGCTGACGGAAAATCGGGGCCGCATTGAGGCCCACGGCATTGTCGTGCGTTACCCCAGCGCCTGGCTGGATCTCCCCGGCGTAGAGGAATACGCCCTGCTCCGCGAAGGCGATGTCCTGCCCCTGGAGGCCCGTCTGCCTGCCGGCGACCAGGTCACATCCTGCATCGTCACGCTGAATGGACAGACCATCGCGGAATCCTCCGGCCTGTCCGGCTCCCTGCATCTTCCGCTGCCGGAGGGCATGCCCCGCCGCGCCGCGCTGAACATCACCGTCGAAACGGCGCAGGGCCTCCGCCTGGGGCTCTCCCGGAGCATTCAGGTGCTGCCCGCCGCTGCGGAACCGGTGCTCCGCCTGACCGGCGACGAGCTCAAGAAAGCCTTCCCCCGCACGGACAACTGCCTCGTCTACCAGGAGGAAAACGGCATCCGCCTGAAGATCACCAAGGGCAGCTCCACCTTCCAGATGCCTCAAATGACCCTGCATGCCGACCAGAACGCCTGGGTCAAGGTGAAAATTCCCCAGGCCAGCGTTGCCTGGAGCGTGCAGCTGTATGTGAACACCCTGGGAACCGCCATCGAGGTGCAGCCGGCATGGCAGCGCACCGGCGAGTACCTGATCCCTCTGGGGGACGTGCTGCGCGCCAACAACCTGGAGAAGGCCAATGTGAAGGTCGTCTTCAGCCTGGCCTCCGGCGGCACGGGCGAAATCATCCTGGAAGAACTGACCGTCTATACGCAGCCCGAATAAGAACAAAATCACCGCCAGCGGACGTCATCTCCGCTGGCGGTTTTCTGTACAAAAGGCGACTGCCCGTGATGCGCAGTCGCCTCAGATTGTTTATGCCAGTCTTTCCATGGAATCCAGGAGCTGGCGGAGATCCGCCCGGGCCAGCGCCATCACGCGGTCCGCGCCGCCGTAGTACATGTGCACCACGCCGTCCACGAGGAATGCACCGCAGCTGAACACCACATTGGGGTAGAAGCCCGTGGTCTCGTAGGGAGCCTCCGCGTACAGTACCGGCTCGCGGGAGATCGCTACTACCTTGCGGGGATCCTCCAGATCCAGGAGCATCGCGCCCATACTGTAGCGGTTGCTTTCCCGGTCAGCGCCGTGGTAGAGCACCAGCCAGCCCGCATCCGTACGGATGGGCACTGCGCCGCCGCCATTACGGGCCGCATCCCAGGGGAAGCGGGGCATCGCGACAGGGGTAAACTCACCCCAGTGGAGCAGATCCTCCGAGGCGGAGAGCCACATCTTCGCCTGGCCGATCTGCCGGGGCACCGGGCGCACCAGCGCGAAGTAACGGCCGCCGATCTTCTCGGGGAAGATGCACACGTCCCGGTTCTCCGTCACAAAGATGGAGCCATGCTTTTCCACATGGACGAAATCCTTCGTGGTAGCCAGCGCGGTGGTGATGCCGTGAATGGACACGGCAGTGTAGTTGATATAGTATGTATCGCCGATCTGGGTGATACGGGCGTCCTCCGCGCCAAAGCCCTCCAGCTCACAGTCAGGCCGGATAAAGGGGGCTTCGTCCACGGTGAAGTGGACTCCATGTAATGTAGAGTAGACGTGTTGACAGCCATCCGGGAGTGCATCCCCCGCCCGGCTGATGTAAAAATGGCAGTTCCTGCCAGCCGGAATAACATGAATGGGCGGAGGAGCGGTTGTGCCGCTCCCCCACCCGGAATGTCAGTCTTACTTATTCGGGAAAGACGACGGTGTTGTTGGCATTGACATAGTTGTCGTACTCAGCCAGGGCATCCACCAGGCTCATCTCGCCATTGGCGACCTTGATGGTGGCGTCCAGCAGACGACGCTGCTCGGCGTACAGAGTGAAGGGGGTCAGCATGGAAGCGTACAGGCCGTTGTACAGCTTGGCGAAGTCATCGTTCAGCTCGTACTCGGTGGTGAAGGGGGGCAGACCGAAGGTGAAGGCAGTGGTGTCTTCGTCGTACTTGAACACGTTGTAGGTCTCGCCGTCCATCACGCCGGTAGCGTTGTTGCGGAACTCCTCGGAGGTCATGGCAGACAGGTAAGCCCAAGCGGCTTCCTTATTGTCAGAGCCAGCGTAGATGGCGTAGGAGATCATCTCCTGGCAGACGCTGTTTTTCCGCGGCAAGACCCCCGCTGATTTGAAGCTCTGCGCCGTGGGCCCCTCCTGCATGAAGGACATCCGCCTGTGCGAGCTGGCCGACGGACGCGTCGCAATCTTCTCCCGTCCTCAGGGCAAGAAGGGCGGCAAGGGCAAGATCGGTTTCACCGTCATCGACTCTCTCAAGGATCTGTGCGCCGACACCATCCTGGACGCCGTGATCGACCCCAGCTACTTCCTTAAGAGCGAGTGGGGCGGCTGCAACGAAGTGCATCTGCTCAAAAACGGCCTGCTGGGCGTCATGGGTCACATGGCCTTCCGCACCGAGGAAGGCCTGCACTACAACGCCATGACCTTTGTGGTGGATCCTGCCACGGGCGAACATACCGCGCCCCGCATCATCGCCACCCGCAGCGACATGACCACTGAGCCCTTCGGCAAGCGCCCCGACCTGGTGGACGTGCTGTTCACCGCCGGCATCACCCGTCACGGTGACGGCACCGCCACCCTGTACACCGGCGTTTCCGACTGTGAAGCCTGGTGCGCCGAGATCGATGATCCCTTTGTCGCTTACGAAAGCTAATTGTGCCTGACGATTTCTTGACATTCTGGCTAACAAATTGTATAATCGTATGGTAACATAATTATATCGACTTGTTATGCCGCTTGTTTAAGCAATCTGAAACAGGAGCTGATCCATATATGGCACCTGGAAGGCCCAAGTCCGGCAAAACCACCATGCAGGACATCGCTGACCACCTTGATATTTCGAAAGTATCCGTTTCCAAGGCACTCAATGGCAAGGGCGGCGTGAGCGACGAACTCCGCCGCTCCATCCTCGCCGCAGCCCACGAGATGGGTTATGACCGCATGCCCACGGAGACCGTACAGCAGCTGCGCTTTGCATTTGTCGTATCCAAGCACTTCTTCCTGGAGACGGACGCATTCTACAGCGAGATGTACTACCGCTTCAGCTACCAGTGCCTGGAGATGGGCGCCACCGCATCGCTGATCATCGTCAGCCACGGAGACGAGGAGAACCTCCGTCTCCCCGCCCAGCTGCAGATGGAGGAGTTCAGCGGCATCGCCGTTGCAGGCGAAATGTCCGACGCCTTCCTGCGCCTGCTGGAAAAGCCCGGGCGTCCGCTGATCCTCATGGACTTTGAAAGCTACGCCGTCAGCGGCCATTCCATCCTGACGAACAACTACCATTGGGCCAGCCTCATCACCCAGAAGCTGGTGGATATGGGGCACAAAAAGATCGGCTTCGTCGGCCAGCCCGGTTCGACCAAATCCATCACGGACCGCTACTTCGGCTACCGCCGGACGCTGCTGAACAACAACCTGCCCTTCCAGGAGGCGTGGGTGCTGGTCAACAACGATACCTCCACCGGATTGTACACCTCCGCCACCCAGCTGCCCAAGGACATGCCCACCGCCTTCGTCTGCCACTGCGACATGGCGGCCCACTACCTGCTGGCCACGCTGAACGAGCACGGTTACCAGTGCCCTCAGGATGTGTCCATCATGTCCTTTGACAACACCCGCCTGGCGGAAACTTGCTGTCCCCCGCTGACCAGCGTGGACATCGAGCCCCGTGCCTTCGTCCGCCTGGCCTTGGATCTTCTGACCAATGAGGAGCTTCGCAGCGCCAATACCCGTTTCTATCTGCCCGCTGCACTGGTGGAGCGTCATTCCGCCGGGCCAGCCAAGGAGGCTTAATCCATGCATACCCCCTGGTGGAAAAAGAGCGTCATCTATCAGGTCTACCCCCGTTCCTTCTGCGATACCAACGGTGACGGCGTGGGCGACCTGCAGGGCATCATCCGCCACCTGGATCATATTGAAAAGCTGGGCGCCGACGTCATCTGGCTCAACCCCATCTACACTTCCCCCAACGATGACAACGGCTACGACATCAGCGACTATCGCGCCATCATGCCCGAATTCGGCACGATGGCCGATTTTGATATGCTCCTGAATGAGGCCCATAAGCGCGGCATCCGCATCGTGATGGACCTGGTGGTCAACCACACCAGCGATGAGCACGCCTGGTTCATCGAGAGCCGCAAAAGCAAGGACAACCCCTACCGCGACTACTACATCTGGCGCGAGGGGAAGGACGGCAATCTCCCCAACAACTGGGGCAGCGCCTTTGCCGGCCCTGCCTGGGAGAAGACCGAGGAAACCGGCGAATACTACCTGCACCTTTTTTCCCGCAAGCAGGTGGACCTGAACTGGGAGAACCCCGCCGTCCGTGCGGAAGTGTACGACTTGATGCGCTTCTGGCTGGACAAGGGCGTGGACGGCTTCCGCATGGACGTCATCAACTACATCTCCAAGGCGCCCGGTCTGCCCGACGGCCCGGTGAACGGCCTCTACGGCGATTTCGTGCCTCACTCGGTCAACGGGCCCCGCATTCACGAGTACATGCAGGAGATGAACCGGGAGGTGCTCTCCCATTATGACGTGATGAGCGTGGGCGAGACCCCCAGCGTGTCCGTCGAGGACGCCCAGGACTTCTCCGACCCGGAGCGCCATGAACTGAACATGGTCTTCCAGTTCGAGCACATGGGGCTGGACGAGGACGAAGTCTACGGCAAGTGGAGCACCCGTCCCCTGCCCCTGCCCGCCCTGAAGGAGAACCTCTCCCGCTGGCAGACCGCGCTCCACGGCAAAGCTTGGAACAGCCTCTACTGGAACAACCATGACCAGCCCCGCATCGTCTCCCGCATCGGCAACGATGCAACGGACGCAATGCGCATCGCCTCCGCAAAGATGCTGGGCACGCTCCTGCACATGATGCAGGGTACGCCCTATATCTACCAGGGCGAGGAGCTGGGCATGACCAATATGCACTTCCCCTCGATCGACGACTACCGGGACATCGACACCCTGAACGCCTACCGGGAGATGACAGCGCAGCGCGGGCTCTCCCACGAGGACATGATGGCCCGCATCCACCGCCACAGCCGGGACAACGCCCGCACCCCCATGCAGTGGACCGACGGCGTGAATGCCGGCTTCACCACCGGCACACCCTGGCTGGGCGTGAACCCCAACCACGCAAGCATCAACGCAGCCGCCCAGGTGGATGACCCCGGCAGCGTCTTCAACCACTACCGCCAGCTGATCCGGCTGCGCAAGGAGCACGATATCATCACCCATGGCGACTACACGCTGCTCCTGCCCGATCACCCGTCCATCTTCGCCTACGAGCGCCGCTGGCAGGATCAGGTGCTGACAGTGATCTGCTCCTTCTCCAATGACGTCCTGCACGAACCCGCCATTGCGCCCCTGTGCAAGGGCAAACTGCTGCTTTGCAGTTACCCCGCCGCGGACGATTGCCGCCTGCAGCCCTGGGAGGCGCGGGTGTATCTCTGCGCAAACTAAGCAAATCAAAAGAACTTGCTTGACGCCTGGTTCTACCAGCTGCAGGCAAGTTCTTTTTTTGTGTCAATCTGTTTTTCCAGCCCACCGGCTAATGATGTTTCCCGGAAGCCCAAAATCACGAGCAACCGTGACCGTCATCACCAGAAGGGGCGCTGCAAGCATCTTTATCTGTTCGTGAGCATTTTCCAAATTCCCCTGAAGAAATGACCGTTGGCCATTTCCAGCAGACCCGGGAAGATGCCGCCCTTTACGCGGCTGGAAATCTGCATGCTGCGAAGCGGCCCGCCCAGGGAGCAGTTGATCATCATCCTGAATTCGGGTTGATCGTAGTCCACCTTGCCGCCATTACTCCGGGCAATGACCCTTTCCACCACCTTCGCCATGACCTTCATCACGCGGGAGTAATCCTTCATCTGCAGTATGGTATTGTCCATGGTAAAGGAGCCCTTTTTCAGCACCGGTGCCGCATAGTTTCTGCCGGTCATGGCCTCCCAATCCGCCTGGGTGGGCCTTCCCTGACAGGTTTCATACCAGGAACCGGGCTGCCAGGCAGGAACGTCCAGCTTTTCACCCGCTACATCAATCACCGCAGACAAGTCTGCAATCTGCACGGCATATGCACCCCCGGGAACCTTCCACCCGTCCTGCCAGAGGGCAAAACTGCGGTCATCCAACTGGAATGCCACCGTTTTGCTTTCGCCAGGCTGCAGGAATACCTTGCAGAATCCCTTCAATTCGCGCTGCGGGCGATGGATCCCCGCCTGGGGGGCGCCGATATATAGCTGCACCACCTCCGCGCCAGGGCGATCCCCGATGTTGGTGACGGTCACAGTGACATTCCGCCCCTGCACCTCCAGGTCGGAATAGCCAAACCCAGTATAGCTCAGGCCATGGCCGAAGGGCCAGCGGACGGCCTGCCCCGCTTTGTCATAATAACGGTAGCCCACATAGACGCCCTCCACATACAGCGCGTCTTCCATTTTGCCGAAGACGCCGGCAGAGGGCACATCCTCATAGCGGCAGGGCCAGCTTTCCGCCAATTTACCGCTGGGGTTTACGCTGCCGTACAGCAGGTTGGCAATCGCTTCGCCTCCCGCCTGACCGGGCAGACCCATGTACAGGACAGCCTTCACCTGATCCGCCCAGGGGCATTCTACCGGCGCGCCGCACATCAGCACCACTGCCGTGTTGGAATTGGCAGCCGCGACGGCCTCAATCATCCGGAGATGGCCCTCGGGCAGCTGCATGCTGTCGCGGTCAAAGCCCTCGGACTCATATCTGCCAGGCAGGCCAGCAAAAATGACGGCAATTTCCGCTGCCTTGGCCGCCTGGACGGCCTCAGCCAGCAATTCGTCAGTGGTGTCTCCCCGGTCATCACAGCCGCAAGCATATGCCGCGCCGGGCAGATAATCCAGCGGCTGCGCCAGATGATGCGCGTTGACATGGCTGGAACCCGCACCCTGATAACGCATCTGCCTTGCCATTGCGCCGATGACGGCAATCTTCGCGCCTTCCTGCAGAGGCAGGATGCCCTCGTCGTTCTTCAGCAGCACCGCGCCCTGCTCCGCCGCTTCACGGGCCACGGCATGGTGCGCGTCATAGTCACATGCATAGGGTGTTTTAAGGGTCTCCACCGCACGGAAGACCTGCTTCAAAATGCGCCCCACGCACTCATCAATGGCGCTCTCCGGGAGGCTGCCGTCTTTGACGGCTTGCGCGCATTCCCGCGCCATGTAGTCGCTGCCGCCGGGCATGTTCAGGTCACAGCCTGCCCTGAAGCCCTCGATGCGGTCATTCATCGCGCCCCAATCGGTCACCACCAGGCCCTCGAAGCCCCAATCTGCGCGGAGAATATCCGTCAGCAGCTCCCGATGATCGCTGCAGTGAATGCCGTTCAGCTTGGGATAGGCGCACATGACGGTGGCAGGCTTACCCTCCTTCACGGCGATTTCAAAGCCGGCAAGGTACATTTCCCGCAGCGTCCGGTCGTCCACCATGGAATCGGAGGTAAATCGGCTCAGCTCCTGGGAGTTGGCAGCGAAGTGCTTCAGGCTCGTGCCCACGCCCTGGCCCTCCACGCCGCGAATAAAGGCCGCAGCCATCTTGCCGGAAAGGTAGGGATCCTCGGAATAATACTCAAAGTTCCGCCCGCACAGGGGATTTCGCTTAAGATTGCAGCCCGGGCCCAGTACTACGCCCACCCCCTGTGCGCGGGCTTCCTCACCGATGGCAGCGCCCACCCGCTGCAGCAGCGCCTGATCCCAGCTGCCTGCAGTGGTCACGCTGGCCGGGAAGCAGGTGGCCGGCAGCGAATCATTGATACCCAGCATGTCCGCGCCGCCGGCAAGATCCTGCTTGCGCAGACCGCTCGGGCCGTCGCAGACAAACATGGATGGAATCCCATATTTCTCAAAGGCCCGGGTTTCCCAGAAATTTGCACCTTCACACAGGGCGATTTTATCCTCCAGGGTCATACGGGAGATGATGCCTGCAATATCCATTTCCTTCCTCCGTCCTTATTTTCTTATTCCTGCCTGCGGCCGTCCCATTTTTCCGGTGCACGCATTGATGCTGGCATAGGCTCAGGGATGCATATTTCGCGCCTTCTACCCACAGTATATAACAGAATTGTGCACAAATCAATGCATATGCAAAGCTGCTTCTACCTGTCGCTATTCTGCACCCGCAGCACATGAAAGGGGGAATTACCATAAGCAATCCTGCCATCCGACCCTTCGGCGGACGAGACAAGCTGGGCTACATGCTGGGCAATGCGGCCAATGACTTCACCTTTGTCTTCGCCAGCCTGTATCTGCAGGTCTTCTACACCGACGTGCTGGGCGTCAGCGCAGCGTTGGTGGGCACCTTGTTTCTCATTGCCCGCATCGTGGACGCCTTCACCGATACCGCCATGGGCCGCATCTGCGATCAGACCCGGGCCACCAGGAACGGCAAGTTCAAGCCCTGGCTGCTGCGCGCCTGCGGCCCCGTGGCGCTGGCTTCCTTTCTGATGTACCAGTCCGCCCTGGCCGGCGCCTCCATGACGGTGAAGATCGTCTACATGTTCGTCACCTATCTGCTGTGGGGAAGCATCTGCTACACCGCCATCAATATTCCCTACGGCTCCATGGCATCCGTCATGACCAACGAGCCGGATCACCGCGCTGCCCTGTCCACCTTCCGCGGCGTGGGCTCCATGCTCCCCCAGATTCTGGTGGGCGTGATTGTGCCCCTCTTCCTCTATACCACTGCGGAGAACGGCGCCAAGGTCGCCAATGCCTCCGCGTTCCCCATCATCGCACTGGTGACCGCCATTCTGGCGGCCGCCTGCTACATCGCATGCTACATGCTGTGCACCGAGCGCATCAAGGTCTCCAGAAACGCCAGGTCTGTTTCCTTCGGCGGAACCATCAGGGCGCTGGCCGGCAACCGTGCACTGATCGGCATTGCACTGGTTTTTATCTTCTACCTGGGCGCCCAGATGCTCAGCCAGACCATCAACAACTACATTTTTAAGGACTACTTCGGCAATACAACGGGTCTGAGCGTGATGAACGCCGCCGGGTTTGTTCCTGTGCTGCTTCTGGCCCCCTGTGCCGTGCCCCTGACCCGTCGATTCGGCAAGAAGGAACTGGGGGTCTTCGCAGCCATCCTGGGCAGTGTGGCCTTCGGCGTCCTGTTCCTGATGCGCACCGCCAACATGTGGCTGTACACCATTATCAACATCGTGGGGCTGCTGGGCTTTGGCCTGTTCAACCTGATCGTCTGGGCATTCGTATCCGACGTCATTGACGACCAGGAGGTCCGCACCAGTCAGCGCGAGGATGCCACCATCTACGCCGTGTGCTCCTTTTCCCGTAAGCTGGGCCAGGCCATCGCGTCCGCCCTGGGCGGCTGGTCCCTGGGCTGGATCGACTATGTGGAAGGCTCGCCTTCCAGCCAGACCGAAGCTGTCCGCAACGGCATCTATAACATCGCCACCCTGGCGCCCATGATCTTCTATCTGGCCGCAGGCGTGTGCCTGTTTGTCATTTATCCCCTGAGCAAGCAGAAGGTCAACGAGAACACAGCCATCCTCAAGGCGCGTCGCGGCGAGTAATCCTTTCAGCTATCCCCATCGGTCAATCCCGCCCCGGCGGGTAATAGCCCGCTTGTCCGCGCCGGTACTGCTGCGGAGTGATGCCATAATGCCTTTTGAACTGCTTGCCGAAGTAATTCGGATCGTTGAAACCGCAAAGCTGCGCTACAGTCTGGATCTGGAGGCTCGTTGTCTTCAGCAGCTGCAAGGCTGCCTGCATCCGGGATTGGGCGATATGCTCCGCAAGGGTATGCCCTGTCTCCCGGTGGAAAAGGTTGGACAAATAGCTTGGGGAAACCTTGATCAAATGCGCCAGCGTGACCAGGGAGAGATCACCGGAGAGGTTTGCATCAATGTAGCTCATCAACTTCTGGATGGCAGGCGAATACTGCTCCCGGGTCTGCGCATGAACCAGGCGGCAATAAGCGGTCACCATTTCACCGATCAGGGCGCTGCATTTTTCCAGTGTGGATGCATTTTCGATAGCACGGGCAAACTGGCTGCTCATCTTGTCAATATGGAAGGGATGTACGCCGCCTTGCTGTGTCGCCTTGCGCAGCAGCGTATTGCAGATGATGCAATAGTTCTTCTGGTTCCGGAGCGGGTCGGGAATCCGTGGCTGAAAATTCAGCTGGGAGATGCTGGACAGGAGTGTCTCCGCCTGGTTGGTCAACCCTTTGGAGACAATCTCCATCAGTTTATCCTCGTAGGCGTAGCGCTCCTCCATCTGCTGCATCTGCTGGAGAATATGCTCCTGTTCAATGGGCGCGCTGACGGAAACACCGCTCGGCAGACGGCTGCGCTGTTCAGCGTCAACATCCACGGTGTCAAAGTCATTGCCGCCCCACAGAGCCTCGCCCAGCGTATACACCACCGCAAGGATGACAGCCGGATCAGGAAATACCGGCAGCGATGCATAACAATTCGCCAAATGAGGCAGATTGCTCACGGGGATTCTCAGCTGCTCCGCCAGTTCCATCAGATCGCCCGTGGAAAGATCAGCCGTCAGATAAGGCCCCAGGACCAATACCATAGCAGGTTCTGTCTTTGGCAGGCGGCAATAAACATACCGGCACAGAAATTGATCCACCATCCTGTATACGGTACGCTCCTGAAGCCACTTCGCAGCCATACCGCCCGCACGCTCGTAGTCTTCTTCCATGCCAAGAAGCTTTCGCAAACCGCCGTCGCATGCCGCCAGGGAACCATCCATTGGCATTTTGTGTGCAGGGATTCGCATCCGCGCCAGCAGCGCAAGGGTAAAATCCAGTTCCCGCTGACAGAAATACGCCATGTATCTCTCCCCCAATCTTCCATTTCATTATCGGATATTTTTCTCCCAAAATCAACATGAAATTCAAACATAATCCCTTTTATGCACAAAATATTCCTCACCTTTTTCCAAATTTGGTGTTATGCTATATTCAGCAACCGTCTGCACCGAGCAACGGAAGAAAAGTGAGGTAATACAAATGGCAAAGAAGCCTGTCCAGCTGGACGAAAACGGCAAGCGCGCGTTTGGCATGCGCGACTGTCTGGCCTACGCAGCCGGTGACCTGGGCTGCAACATGAGCTTTGCGCTCAAAGGAACCATGGCAATTTTCTGGACCCAGTTCATGAAGCTGGATCTGTGGTATTCCCTGCTGCTGATCGTGGTGCAGGTATGGGACGCCATCAACGATCCCCTGATCGGCTCCATCGTAGACGCCGACAAGCGCCAGTACAAGCGCAACAAGTTCCTGCAGTACATCTGGGCGGGCTCCATCGGCCTGATCGTGGGCGGCGCCTGCTGCTTCCTGCCCTTCCCGAATGCTCCCGTGTGGGCGAAGATGATCATCTTCATCGCCGGCTATGTGGTGTGGGACGCCTTCTACACCGTGGCCAACGTGCCCTACGGCTCTCTGCTGTCCCTGATCTCCTCCAAGCCCGCTGACCGCGCCTCCCTGTCTGCCTGGCGCTCCGTGGGTTCCATCGGTGGCAACATGCTGCCCATGATCATCCTGCCCTTCATCATTTACGACAGCAACAACAACCTCATTGGCGAGCGCGTGTTCATCGCGGCGCTGATCATGGGCGTGCTGGGCTTCATCTGCTTCCAATTCATGATCAAGAACACTGAGATCCGCGAAGAGAGCGACGTGAAGCTGGATGACTCCGTGAAGTTCAACGTCATCGAGGCGATGGGCAACTTCCTCAAAAACCGTCCCGCCGTGGGCGCAACCCTGGCTGCGATGGGCATGTTCATCGGTATGCAGGGCGCGACCACTGCCGTGACCGTTCTGTTCCAGTCCTACTTCAAGAACGTGCAGGCCTCCGGTATCGTGCAGATGTTCGCGATGATCCCGATCTTTGTCTTCACCCCCCTGGCCCGCAAGATGGTCGTGAAGTACGGCAAGAAGGAGCTGGCCACCATCGGCGCGATCTGCTCCCTGGTTGCCTCTGTCCTGATGTTTGTTCTGCCCATGACCGCTGATGGCAAGGGCATGGTGATCTACGTCCTGTGCCAGCTGATCAACAGCCTGGGCATGGGCATCTACTCCACCGTTTCCTGGGCCATGATGGGCGACGCCATCGACTACAACGAGTGGAAGACCGGCAAGCGTGAGGAAGGCACCGTATACGCGCTGCATTCCTTCTTCCGCAAGCTGGCGCAAGGCATTGGCCCGGCGCTGGTGCTGGCCGTCATGGTGGCCCTTGGCTACATCGGCGCCAACGAAGGCAACCAGACCATCGAGGTGGCGACCAACATGCGCTACCTGGTGCCCGCCACCTACACCTTCAGCGCCCTGATGCAGTTCGTGGGCCTGAGCCTGGTCTACAACCTGGATAAGAAGAGCCTGGCCGAGATGAACGAGGCGCTGGCCGAGCGTCACGCCAAGGCTTGATCCTGTCAGCACAAGCCAGGAATCACCGTATCATCATTTCACGGGCAGACAGGCGTGTACTGTCTGCCTCCTTGTGAGTTTAGGAGGGACATCCCAATGCGTCAGATCGTGAATTTCAACGCCAACTGGGCTTTCAGCAAGGAGGCTGCGGCGGTTCCCGCGGCCCTTCCCACGGACTGGGAGAGCGTGCAGCTGCCCCATTCCTGGAACGCTGTGGACGGCCAGGACGGCGGCAACGACTACTACCGCGGCACGGCCTACTATGCCAAGACCATCGTGAAGGCTGACCTGCCTGCGGCGGATCGCTGGTACCTGGAGCTGCAGGGCGCCAATTCCTCCGCCGATGTGTACCTGGACGGCAAGAAGCTGGCCCATCATGACGGCGGCTACTCCACCTGGCGCGTCGACCTGACCGCCGATCTCAAGGCCGAGAGCCTGCTGGTCATCGCCGTGGACAACGCCCCCAACGAGACCGTCTATCCCCAGATGGCGGACTTCACCTTCTACGGCGGCATCTACCGTGACGTGAGCATCATTTGCGTCAAGGAGAGCCACTTCGACCTGGACTACTTCGGCGGTCCCGGCCTGGCCGTCACCCCCGAAATCGAGGGCAAGGACGCCAAGGTCACCATTCAGACCTGGGTGACCAACCAGAAGCCCGGCCAGACCCTGCGCTACACCATTTGCGCCAAATGCGGCCGCGAGGTGGCGGCGGTTGAGTCTGCCGATACCAAGGCCGTGCTGGAGATCAAAGACGTGCACCTGTGGCATGGCCGCAAGGATCCCTACCTGTACACCGCGAAGGTGGAGCTGGTGGAGGGTGGCAACGTCATCGACCATGTGAGCGCCCGCTTTGGCTGCCGCACCTTCAAGATTGATCCCAACAACGGCTTCATCCTCAACGGTGAGGAATACCCCCTGCGCGGCGTGAGCCGTCACCAGGATCGCTGGGGCATCGGCAATGCTCTGCTGCCCGAGCATCACGAAGAGGACATCGACCTGATCTGCGAAGTCGGCGCGACCACCATCCGCCTGGCCCACTATCAGCACGCCCAATACTTCTACGACCTGTGCGACGAGCGTGGTCTGGTGCTGTGGGCGGAGATCCCCTACATCTCCAAGCATATGCCCACCGGCCGGGAGAACACCATCTCCCAGATGAAGGAGCTCGTCACCCAGAACTACAACCACCCCTCCATCGTGGTGTGGGGCCTGAGCAATGAGATCTCCATCGGCGGCTCCACCGAGGATCTGCTGGAGAACCACCGCATCCTGAACAACCTCTGCCATGAGATGGACAAGACCCGCCTGACCACCATCGCAGCGGTGTCCATGTGCAAGATGGATGACCCCTACCTGCAGATCCCCGATGTAGTGAGCTACAACCACTACTTCGGCTGGTACGGCGGCGACACGGATATGAACGGCCCCTGGTTCGACAAGTTCCACGCCATGCATCCGAATCTGCCCATCGGCTGCTCCGAGTATGGCTGCGAGGCGCTCAACTGGCACACTTCCGATCCCCGCCAGGGCGACTACACCGAGGAGTACCAGAGCTACTACCATGAGGAGCTGATCAAGCAGCTCTTCACCCGCAAGTACATGTGGGCCACCCATGTGTGGAACATGTTCGACTTCGGCGCCGATGCCCGTGCCGAGGGCGGCGAGAACGGCCAGAATCACAAGGGCCTGGTAACCTTCGACCGCAAGTACAAGAAGGACAGCTTCTACGCCTACAAGGCCTGGCTCTCCGATGATCCCTTCGTGCATCTGACCTCCAAGCGCTACATCGACCGCGTGGAGGACGTAACCAAGGTCACCGTCTACTCCAACCAGCCCGAGGTGGAGCTCTTCGCCAACGGCGTGTCCCTGGGCAAGAAGACCGCTAAGGATCACTTCTTCCGCTTCGACGTGCAAAACGTGGGCGAAACCAAGCTGGTGGCTGTGGCCGGCGAGTGCCGCGACGAGTCCGTCATCCGCAAGGTGGACACCTTCAACGAGGCTTACCGCCTGGTGGAGAAGGGCACCATTCTGAACTGGTTTGACGTGGTGGAGCCTGCAGGCCGTCTCTCCCTGAACAGCAAGATGGGCGACGTGCTCAAGACCTTCCGCGGCAAGCTGATCTTCATGGGCCTGATGAAGAAGGTCATGGGCGGCAAGAAGGGCGAAAAGAAAAAGGGCGGCATGAAGGCTATGGGCTTTGAAATCAATGCCGACATGATGAGCATGATGAACGGCTTCACCGTGCTGCGCCTTTTCACCCTGATGGGCGGCATGATGAACATGAACTTCACCAAGGAAGACCTGCTCAACCTGAACAAGAAGCTCAACCGTATCCGCAAGCCCCGGTAACATCTGTTCCAACCCGCCCCGGCTCCCCGCTGGGACGGCTCCCCCAAGGACACATGATAATCCCCCGGAATCGTGAAGGTTCCGGGGGATTGTTTGTTGATGCTGGCCGCACGGGGTGATTTGCATTACAAATTGACGCAGGCTGCAATCCGTGGTATCATGAGGGTAACAAATCACCAACAGGCAGGGCGTCCGGGAGGGCGCATACACGGTGTTCAGGAGGACGAATGAACGCGAAGGAAACAGCCCAGTACCGGTGGGATCATGTGGCCAAGCCGCTGAATTCCCTGGGCAAGCTGGAAAAGCTGATCGTGAAGATCGCCGGGGTACAGGGCACGCCGGACGTGTGCATTGACAAGCGGTGTGCGCTGGTTTTCTGCGGCGATCATGGCGTGGTAGCCGAGGGCGTGAGCCAGTCCGGGAGCGAGGTGACCGCGCTGGTGGCAAAGTCCATCGCCGAGGATACAGCTAACATCAACCTCATGGCAAGCGTATCCCTTACAGATGTGTTCGCGGTGGATATGGGCATGGTCAGCGCTGTGCCGGGGACGATTGATCACCGCATTGCTGCCGGCACACGGAACATGGTTCACGGTCCTGCCATGACCCGCGCCCAGGCGGAGCAGGCCATCCAGGCTGGCATTGACCTGGTGGGCAAGATGAAAGCCCGAGGCTATCAGATCATCGCCACCGGCGAAATGGGCATCGGCAATACCACCGCTTCCACGGCCATGGCCTGTGCGCTGCTGGACTGCACGCCAACGGCGCTGACCGGGCGCGGTGCAGGCCTGTCCGATGCGGGACTGATCCGCAAGCGGGAAGCGATTACCCGCGCGCTGGCCGTCAACCAACCGGATGCCAATGACCCCATCGATGTATTGGCCAAGGTCGGCGGCTTTGAGATCGCCGGCATGGCGGGCGCGTTCCTGGGCGGTATGCAGCATGGCGTACCCATCATCATGGACGGTGTGATCTCCGCGGTGGCAGCTTTGGCGGCTGCCCGCATCTGCCCGGCAGCAGTGGATTCCATACTGCCCTCCCACATGAGCCGTGAACCTGCGATGGTTCGTATCCTGGCAGAGCTGGGCATGGAGCCCATCCTCCACGCGGACATGGCCCTGGGCGAAGGCACGGGCGCGGTGGCGCTGCTGCCCCTGCTGGATATGGCCCTGCGGGTTTACCACGGCCCCCACACCTTCGATGATCTAGGCATGGCGGCTTACACGCCGCAGGAGGAACAGTCATGATCGTACTGGTTACCGGCGGCAGCGGCTGCGGCAAATCCACCTGGGCGGAGAAGCTGATTGCCTCCCTGCCGGGGGAAAACCGCATCTACATCGCCACCATGCAGGTCTATGACGACGAGTCCGTCAAGAGGGTAGCCCGGCATCGGGCCCAGCGGGCAGACATGGACTTCACTACCATCGAATGTGAAAAAAACCTGGCCTCCGCGAATATCCCTGAGGGAAGCACCGTGCTGCTGGAAGACCTGGTCAACCTCGTGGCCAACGAGATGTTCTCAGGCGGCGATGCAGGGCGCATCGTCCCTGCGCTGGAGACACTGGCGAAGAAGTGCCGCCATCTGGTGATGGTCACCAACGACGTCTTCGCCGATGGCGTCGCCTATGCCGAATCCACCCAGGAATACCTGCGGCAGCTTGCAAGCATCAACGCCCAGGCCGCCCAGTTGGCCGATTGCGTGGTGGAGGTGGTATACTCCATCCCCCTGTGTGTGAAAGGAGAGCTCCCATGCGTGTGATCCGTTCGCTTTGCATTGCGCTTTCCACCTACTCCCGGATCCCGGCGCCGCAGGTGGAGTGGTCGGAGGAAAACCGCAAGTACTCAATGTGCTTCTTCCCGCTGATCGGTGCGGTCATCGGGCTGCTGCTGTGGGGCTGGCTGTATCTGTGCGACGTGTTGGCCATCGGTCCTGTGCTGAAGGGTGCTGCGGGTGCATTGCTGCCTATTTTCGTCACCGGCGGCATCCATATGGATGGCTTCATGGACACCAGCGACGCCCTGGCTTCCTGGCAGTCCCGCGAAAGAAGGCTGGAGATCCTCAAGGACAGCCATGTGGGCGCATTTGCTGTGCTGGGCTGCGTGGGATATCTGTTGCTGCACGCGGCACTGCTGAGCGAGGCTTCGGCCACCTCCGGAGCGCTTCTCTGCTGTGTGTTCGTGCTGTCCCGTGCCCTGAGCGCATGGGCGATGGCCACCTTCAGGAGCGCCCGTCCCCAGGGGATGCTGGATGCCTTTGCTCAGGCGGCCCATCGCCGGATGGTGACTGTCAGTTGCGTTGTATATGCCGTGCTGTGCGCCGTAGTGTGGTCTGTTTTCGGCGGCTGGCTGACCCTTGTCTGCCTGCTGGCAGCGGCACTGTGCGTCATCTACTACCGGCACATGGCCTACAAGCAATTCGGTGGCGTGACCGGCGATTTGGCAGGCTGGTTCCTTCAGGTGACCGAGTTGGTGCTGACCGCAGTGATCGTTTTGGGAGGGAAGCTGTGATGAAGCTCTACATTGGCGGCGTTTTTCAGGGGCAGGAGGATCTTGCCCGGGCCGAAAACCCCGGCGGCGAGTTCTACCCGGATTTCCACGAGGCAATTCGCCGTGCTGTATTGGCAGAGGGCCAGGAGCCCCGCGAGTTTGCACGGCAGTTCTGCCGGGAGCATCCTGACGCCATCGTCATTGCCAACGAGGTCGGTGCGGGCGTTGTGCCCATGGTGCGGGAGGAGCGTGCCTTCCGCGAGGCCGTGGGCCGGGCACTGTGCATCATTGCCCAGCAGGCGGAGAGCGTCACCCGCTGCGTGTGCGGAATCGGGGTGCGGATCAAATGAGATGGCTTCTGATCCGCCACGGTCAAACCCAGGGCAACCGGGAGCACCGCTACATCGGCTGCCGCACGGATGAGCCGCTGTGTCCGGAGGGCATTGCCGCGCTGCAGGGCAAGACATACCCGCCGGCAGCAAAGGTGTACGTCAGCCCCCTGAGGCGCTGCCAGGAGACAGCCGCCCTCCTGTATCCGGGCGTTCCGGCGGAAATCGTGGATGACTTCCGCGAATGCGACTTCGGCGACTTTGAGAACCAGAACTACGCCGAGCTGAACGGCAACGCTGATTATCAGGCGTGGATTGACTCCGGCGGCGAGCGTCCCTTTCCCCATGGTGAAAGCCGGGCCCAGTTTGCCGCGCGGTGCGTTTCTGCCTTTGAAAGCATTCGTGAGCAAGCAGAAGACTGCGCCATCATTGCCCACGGCGGCACGGTTATGGCAATCATGGAAAAATACGCCCGCCCTCAAGGCACATACTTTGATTTCCAGGTCAAAAACGGCTGCGGCTTTACCCTGTTTGCTGATGGCAGCTATGAACCCATACAAAAACCCTGATGGAACGTTCTTGCTCCATCAGGGTTTTCTCATTGCCACTGCTCCAGCATTTCATGCATCCAGCCATATACATCCATGTCATACACGCTGCGGAGGTTCTCTGGGGTCAGCACGGTGCTGATTTCTCCCCGGGCTACACATTTGCTCTGGTTCATCAGCACGGCATGGGTGCCGTAGCGACGGGCAAGGCTCAGGTCATGCACCACGGACATCACCGCACGGCCAGGCTCCTTCAGCCACTCAGCAATCAGGGAGAAGATGTGCTTCTGGTACACCAGGTCAAGGTGGTTTGCGGGCTCGTCCAGGATGAGCACCTGGGGATTCTGCGCAAACACCTGGGCCAGAAAGGTGCGCTGCATTTCGCCGCCGGAAAGCGTCAGCACGCTGGCATGGCGAAGATCGGTCAGGCCAGTCAGGCCAAGCGCACGCTCCACATGAGCCTTCCCGTCGGCATCCCGGGCAGACAGGAAGCTGGAGGTGTAGGCATAGCGCCCCAGACCAACCACTTCCTCCACGGAATAGCCGTAGCCCACGCTGTTCTTCTGGGACAGCACACCGATCTTCCGCGCCAGCTGGGCGGGCTTGTAGCGGCTGATATCCCTGCCCTCCAGCTCAATGGCGCCGGTATAGGGCACGCCCTGAGAAATCGTCTCAATCAGCGTGGACTTGCCTGCGCCGTTGGGGCCGACCAGCATCAGCCACTGCCCCTCCTGCAGGGTAAAGCTCAGGTCGTCCACCACGGTATGCTCACCGTAGCGCACGGTAATGTGATTTCCTGTCAGCATCTGCATCACCTGACCTTTCTCGTGCGGCAGAAGATGGTGATGAACGCCACCGCGCCCACCAGCGACGTCACCACGCCGATGGAGAGCTCAATGGGGCGCAAAATCGTGCGTGCCGTGAGGTCCGCCAGCAGCAGAAAAATCGCCCCGGAAAACATCGAAGCGGGCAGGAGCCGCTTGTGATTGGGACCGGTGATCATTCGCGCCATGTGGGGCATGACAAGGCCTACAAAGCCAATGGTGCCGGAGATGGATACGCATACACCGATCAGCACCGACACGGTGATGAGGATGCTCAGCTTCACCCGGCGGACGTTGACGCCGATGTGGCGGGCATTGTCCTCGCCGATGGCGAAGGCGTTCAGTTCACGGGCGTAGCGCAGAATCACGCCGCCGCAGACAAGCACGGCAATCGCCAGAATCTGCGTGTGGCTGAAGTTCGTGCCCGACAGCGAGCCCATCGTCCAGAAGGTGATGGACTTGATGTGATCCTCCGCAAAGGAGATCACCAGGTTGATGACGCTGGAGACGAACATCGAAAAGATCACGCCGATGAGGATGATGCTGTTGGTACTCAACGACCTGTCCAGCGTGTAAGCCAAGCCAAGAATGGCTGCCAGGGACAGAAAGGCGAACAGCATCGCCATCACCATCGTGCCGCCATAGGTCGTACCGGGGATGGTGATGCCCAGCGCCAGTGCCAGCACCGCGCCCAGGGATGCGCCGCTGGATACGCCCAGGGTAGATCCGTCCGCCAGCGGATTGCGCAGAAGCCCTTGCATCGCCGCACCGCAAAGGGACAGCGCCGCGCCCACCAGCGCCACATTGAGGACGCGGGGCAAACGCACGTTCAGGATGATGCTCTTGGAAATCCCCGCCGGAATATCGATGCCCCACAGGCTGTTCCACAGGGCGGTGACGGTATCCCCAAGCGGGATGGATACGCTGCCTGCGCAGATGCACAGCAGCATGGTGGCGATCAGAGCAGCCACAAACAGGACATACGTCTTCCAGGAAAAGTGTTCAGAAAGATTCTTCATTGTGTTTCAAGAAGGGGCAGCCGGTCAAACCGACTGCCC
>SVGL01000033.1 GCA_015056325.1 Clostridiales bacterium
TGTCATCGCCCACCAGGACGCGCTTGGAGATCAGCACGCGAGGGTCAATGCCGCCAGCCTGGTTGACCTTCAGGAAGCCGCCCTCGGCATGGCCGGTAACGATCAGGCCAACCTCATCCATATGGGCGGCAACCATGACGCGCTTGCGGGGCGCGGGACCGGTGCCTTCCTTCACGACGATAACATTGCCCATCCGGTCAATGTAGGGGGTATGGCCCTTCGCCTTGAGCTCCTCGATGAGGGCGCGGCGGATGGGCTGCTCATGGCCCGCAGGGGCGTTGATTTCAGTCAATGTTTTCAGATCCACAGGTCATCCTCCCAACTCGCATCCAGCTCGCTGACGAAATGGGCCAGCAGGCGCGCGCATTCCTCGAGGGTATCCAGAGAGATGGTTTCAACAGCCGTGTGCATGTACTTCAGCGGCAGGGAGATCAGCACGCTGGGCACGCCGCCGCGGGAGATGACGATATCGTCCGCGTCGGTGCCGGTGGAGCGGCTGGACACTTCCTGGCTGAGCTTGACATGATGCGCCTTGGCACAGTCGATCAGGCGCTTGTTCAGCTTGGGCTGAATGAAGGGGCCGTGGGTGACGATCGGCGCATCCAGAGGCTTGGCCACATCAGGGCCGCAGCCGGGGGTGAGGGCAAAGCTGACGTCCAGCACCACCGCCAGATCGGGCTCCACCGCGAAGGCAGCGGTCTTGGCGCCGCGGCCGCCCACCTCCTCCTGGCCGGAGCAGACGAAGTATACATCCGCCTCGCAGTACATCTTCTGCAGGCGCTCGGCAGCGCGCAGCATGATGGCGATGCAGCTGCGGTCATCCAGGGACTTGGCAGCCACCTGACCATTGGACAGCTCGGTGAAGGGGGTATTGAAGGTGACCAGATCGCCCACGCGCACCTGAGCACGCACCTTGTCGGCCGGCAGACCCAGGTCGATGTGGAGCTTGTCCATCTTGTAGTTGTTGGCGCGGTCCTCGGCGCTCATGAGGTGGGGCGGCAGCGCGCCGATGGTGCCGAAGAGCTTGCCATTTCGCCCATGCACCCACACGCGAGAGCCGGGCAGGATGCGGGGATCCACCCCGCCCACGCTGGCAAAGCGCACACAGCCGTCATCCTCAATCTTGTTGACCATCAGGGCAATCTCGTCCAGATGGGCGCAGAGCATGACCTTGGGGCCATTGCCCTTCTTGTGTGCGATGACGTTGAACATGCTGTCCACCGTGACTTCGTCCACATAGGGCTTGAACTGCTCGGCGAAGTACTGGGCAACGCATTCTTCCTGTCCCGACACGCCCAGGGTGGACGTGGACTCGGACAGAATCTTCTTGATGTCCATTTTTCCTCCTTTGCTGCCGGGATAGCCCGGCTGTATCAAATCGATTTCATATATTATATCACAAGTGGCCTTTCTTGTGAAGGGCAGAGGAGCCGGATGGATTGTTTTCCTGCTGTACAGGATGGAAAGACGCCATTTTTATCACCAAGTTTTACATTTCACGCCCTGTTTACCTTGACAGAAACGGCTGTTTGCGAGTACAATAGGATAGACGGTTTGTATCATCGTTTTTGTGATGCAGCCAATGCGATCCCTGTGCCTGCCCATGCAGGTGTGGAAGGAGGAAGGGTGGATCACGTTTCACCCGACAATGCAATGAAAAAGCGTTTTCTTGTTCTTGTGACACTGATGGCTATTCTTATGCTGGCCCTGGGCTGCACCGCCTTGGCTGCTGAAGATCCCATCAAGCTGGAGATGGAGCTGTCCGCGACCCGCTTCTCCGGCCCGGCGGAGGTGACGGTGAGCATCCGCGTCACCAACACCACCGATGAGGACATGCCCGGCCCGCTGGCCCTGTATTATCCCAGCGGCAAGATGATCACTGAATTCGGCACGCCCACCTTGGCTGCAGGCCAGTCCCTCACCTGGGAAGGCACCTGGATGGTCAATGACGATCAGATCAAGGCCGGCAAGGTGATCTTCGCCATGCAGTATTCCTACCTGGCGGAAGATGGCTCCATCGGCCGCAAGCAGGCCAACTATTACTGCCCCATTGAGGATGCCGGCGCCGTCGCCCAGGTGGAGATCAACCGCTACATCACCCCCTCCATGGCCCGCAACGGCCAGAAGGTCTCTGTGATCTACGAGATTTCCAATACCGGTACCATTGACGTGACCGACGTTACCATCAAGGAAGCCAGCGCTATCTCCAAGGAGAACGGCAAGATCGATCTGATCAAGGCCGGTGAAAAGGAGACCTATACCTTCACCGTCACCATGGCCAAGAAGGATCTGACTTCCAGCGCCAATATCTCCTACAAGGCCGGCGGCAAGACCTACACCGAGACCATCCCCAGCCAGAAGATCAAGTACGGCGATGTGAAACTGACCGCCACCCTGACCGCTGACAAGAAGGGCGGCTCCCAGGGCGATACCGTCATGCTGACCCTGAAGCTGAAGAACACCGGCAAGTCCGACTTTGAAAACATCACCGTCTCCGATGCCACCCTGGGCACCCTCTTCAGCGGCCTGACCGTGAAGGCTGGCGAGACCATCACCCAGGAGAAGGAGATCACCATCTCCAAGAGCGCGTCCTACCAGTTCACCGTGACCGGCGCCTCCTCTGGCAACACCATTGAAACCGCCACCGACGTTGTCACCGTGACCATGGTCGATCCTGCCCAGGCAGTTGGTCTGACCGTGCAGGCTGAAGTGAATCAGTCCGTGGTGTACGTACTGCCCTCCGTGGTGAAGTTCACCGTGAGCGTCACCAACACCTCCTCCACCGAGGCCAAGAACGTTGTCGTCTCTGCCTCCGGTGTGGATCTGTACACCTTCGAGTCCATCCCCGCTGGCGAAACCCGCTCCTTCGTTCGCGATGTGAAGGTGGAGATGGCCGGCAACTTCCGCTTTGACGCCCGGGTGAACAACCAGCTGGGTGAGGCTGAAAACTTCTACAGCGAGCTGATCCGCGTCATCCACTCCACTCCCACCGCAGCACCTACCGCTGTGCCGATCGCGACGCCCGTGGTTCCCACCATGGAGACGATCCCCACCTATGAGGGCCTGCCGCCCTACCTGACCACCGCGCAGAGCGTCATGGGCATCGCCCAGTGGGTGTTCCTGGCCATTGGCGTCGCCGCGCTGGCGCTGATCATCGTGGGTGCCGTGGGCCGTGCAAAGAACGCTTCCCAGTCCGCCGCTGCGGCTGATCATCTGGAGCGTGATGGCTACCGTGACTACACCATGGCCGTCTCCTCCAAGAACCGCCACGAGATGCCCACCGAGGAAGTCAAGGCGCAGCCCGCGCCCAAGGCTGAAGATGCCCCTGTGGCAGAAGCTCCCGTCCAGCAGCCCGACGCTGCTGCCGTCACCGACAAGATGGCTGAGCTCTACCCCGAAGCCGCCAGTCAGCCCGCCGAAAAGGAATCCACCTACACCCGCCGCAAGAAGTAATACCCATCGCTGATCCAGGGGACAGGTCATATGGCCTGTCCCCTTTGATTTGGGGAGGATATCCAAAACGGGCCAAAAATCGCCACATTTTCACCCTTGCGCAAGGCCCTCAAATGTGCTATATATGCTGATGGTTCTGCGCCTGAATACTGGGCAAAACCAGTCCAACCCTGCCTTCCGACCATGTTTGAAAGGATCTCACCATGGCACGCAATATGACCCGTGACCTCACCCAGGGCTCTCCCATGAAGCTGCTCATTGGCTTCTCCCTGCCCCTGCTGGGTGGCTTTCTGTTCCAGCAGCTGTACAGCTTCGTGGATACCGCCATTGTCGGCCGTTTCCTGGGCTATGACGCCCTGGCAGCCGTGGGCTCCACCGGCTCACTGAACTTCCTGATCAACGGCTTCTGCATGGGCATGTGCGGCGGCTTTGCCATCCCGATTGCCCAGGCCAAGGGCGCACAGAATGAAACCGAGCTGCGCCGTTTCGTCATGCACTCGGTGTACCTGTGTGCAGCATTTGCCATTGGTCTGGCACTCCTGACCGGCTTTGGCACACCATGGATGCTCAAGATGATGAACACGCAGACTGAGCTGATGGCCATGGCCGCTGCCTACATTCAGCCCGTGTTCTTCGCCATCCCAGCAACAGTCCTGTACAACATGGCTGCCGGCGTCATGCGCTCCCTGGGCGACAGCCGCACCCCCATGCTGGCCATCGTGCTGGCGGCCCTGATGAATATCGCCCTGGATCTTCTGTTCATCATCGTCTTCCACATGGGCGTCTTCGGCGCAGCCCTGGCAACAGTCATCAGCCAGCTGACCAGCGGCCTGTTCTGCCTGTGGGTGCTGATGCACAAATTCCCCGAATTGAAGATGCAGCCCGACGACCGCCGCATCCGCAAACCCTTTGTCCGCCGCCTGCTGTCCATGGGCCTGCCCTTTGGTCTGCAGTACTCCATCACCGCCATCGGTTCCGTCACCGTGACCATCGCCGTCAACGGCCTGGGCACCATCGCGGTGGCTGCCGTCACCGCTGCGGGCAAGCTGAGCATGCTGTTCAACATCGTCATTGACGCACTGGCCAGCGCCATGGCCACCTTCGCGGGCCAGAACGTGGGCGCCAAGAAGCTGGATCGCATCAAGCAGGGCCTGACATCCGCCTCTATTGTAGGCAGCATCTACTGCGTGATTGCACTGGTGATCATCATCTTTGGCGGCAAGGCCATGGTCTCCCTGTTCGTTGACGCAGAGGATCCTGCTGTCATTGCCGAGGTACTGGACAAGGCCCAGCACTTCCTCGTCGTCAATGCCGCGCTGTACATTCCGCTGCTGTTTGTGAATCTCCTGCGCTTCACCATCCAGGGTGTGGGCTTCACCACCGTGGCGATGACCGCCGGTCTGATGGAGCTGATCGGCCGTGCCTTTGTGGCCATGGTGCTGGTTCCCTTCTTCGGCTACAACGCCGCCGTCTGGGCCAACCCCGTTGCCTGGCTGATGGCGGACTTCTTCCTCTTCCCCTTCCTGTTCACCGCCCTCAGGTGGCTGCAAAACCGCCTGCTGCTGACCGGTCAGGCCACCCAGAGCCCCAAGGAGTACCGCGCCGCACACCCCGAAATCTGATCCCCGGGACGGCAGATTTGATCCGCCGTCCTTTTTTCGCGCCCTGGCTTGACGCGTCCCGGTGCATGTGATATCATCAAATCAACGCATCCAATCGTTATGGAGGTATGACAAATGATCGCAAAGCATCCGCCCATGGGCTGGAACAGCTGGGATTGCTACGGCGCCGCCGTTACCGAAGACATCGTCCGCCAGAACGCGGAATACATGGCCAAGCACCTGAAGCAATATGGCTGGGAATACATCGTGGTGGACATCCAGTGGTATCAGCCCACCGCCATCAACCACGCCTATGAGCCCTTCTCCACCCTCACTATGGACGAATACGGCCGTCTGCTCCCCGCAGAGAACCGCTTCCCCTCCGCTGCGAACGGCGCTGGCTTCAAGCCCCTGGCGGACTATGTGCACTCCCTGGGATTAAAGTTCGGCATCCATATCATGCGCGGCATGCCCCGCATGGCGGCCCACAAGCATCTGCCCATCAAGGGCAGCCAGCACTTCTGCCACGAAGCCGCCAACCCCAACTCCATCTGCTTCTGGAACCCCGACATGTACGGCCTGTACTGCCGTAAGGAGGCCGCCCGCGACTACTACAACAGCATTTTCCAGCTGTATGCCGATTGGGGTGTGGACTTCGTCAAGTGCGACGACATTGCCCGCGAATATCCTCACTGCGCCCGGGAGATCGAGCTGATCTCCGAGGCCAGCCGCAGCTGCGGCCGGGATATCGTGCTGTCCCTCTCCCCCGGCCCCGCCCCCGTGGAGCAGGCAGAGCACTTGAAAAAGTACGCCAACATGTGGCGCATCACCGATGACTTCTGGGATGACTGGCGACTCCTCAAGGCCATGTTCGAGCGGGCAGAAAAGTGGTGCATCCACGCTGCTCCCGGCCATTGGCCCGACGCGGACATGCTGCCCCTGGGAGCCCTGCGCCAGTGCGACAACCCGGAGGACTGGACCCGCTTTACCCAGGCTGAGCAGCGCACCATGATGACCCTCTGGCCCATGATGCGCTCCCCGCTGATGATCGGCGGCGAGATGACCAAGAACGACGCTTTCACCAACTCCCTGCTGCAGAATGCGGACGTGCTGGCCATCGGCAAGGAGAGCTTCTCCGGGCATCCCCTGTGGACGACGGAGACGGAATCCGTCTGGGTCGCACCTCGCAGGGATGGTCAGGGCGTGTACGTGGCCCTGTTCAACCTGTCGGACGAGGAGCGCACGGTGTCCGTGACTGCCACGCAGTACGAAGGCGGCGATACTGCCACCGAGCTGTGGAGCCGCGCATCCATCTCCGCCAAGGAAGGGATCTCCGCCACGCTGCCCCCCCATGACGCAGTAGTCTATCTGGTCAAATAAGCACAAAAATCCGCCTGTCGGCCCTCATGGCACGGCAGGCGGTTTCTTTATCTCGCAGGTATGATGGTGTAGGGGTCGCCCTTGGCATCTCCGCCGTAGATGACGCGGTACTGGGTAGGCGTGCAGCCCTTCACCTCGCGAAAAACCCGGTTGAAGGTGGCAATGGAGTTGAACCCGCACTGCAGCGCCACCTGCGTAACGGGTATCTTGGTACTGGAGAGCAACTCCATGGCCATGTCCACCCGGCGCTTGGAGAGGTACTGGGTAAAGGTGAGCCCCGTGTGCTGGCGGAACATACGCGACAGGGTATATCGTGAGAAGCCCGCATAAGCAGCCAGAGCATCCAGTGTCATGTCATCCATGAAGCTGCAGTTGAGGTGGTCCAGCGCCCGGTTGAAGGCATCCTCGCCGGAAAGCTGGCGGTGCAGGCTGTTGCGTTCCGCTGCGGTGGCTGAGGTGATCAGGTAGCTCTCCCCCAGGAGGGCGTATATCTTCAGCAACAGGGCGTAGTTGTGCATGTTGCGAAGCATGGCGTTGCTGCGGTGTACCTCAATCAGTTCAAAGAAGATTTCCCGCACGCGCGCCGTACAGTCCTGCGCCCTTGTGAGATAAATAGGCTTGGACAGCATTTGCCGCAGAGCAGCGAATTCCTTCAGGGTAAACACACCGTTCATTTCATACAGGATCAGCTCCCGCTCGCTGCCCTCCCCCATGTGGAGGCTGTGGCTGCACCCAGCAGGAAGGATCAGCAACTCATCCGCCCGGACATGATATTCCACATCCTCTGCCTCCACCAGCACCTCGCCCTTCAACGGCAGGATCACCTCCACCGCCGAGTGGAAATGCTGCTCATAATCATCAGGCACCTGGCCGGGCCAGATACGGATGGAGGTATTCTCCGGATAGGTAACAAACTCGTGCTCTCCCTGGGTGACGCGGAAACCGGAGGCAAAAAGATGCTTTTCCTCCGCTGAAACAATTGGCTTTTGCTTCATAGGGCCTCCCCTGCTTCTCATTTATTGTCTTGATTCATTGTACCACAAAGACCAAGCAGTTTCAAGCAAATTTCGCGTGCCCCGCAGCAAATAATGACTGTCTTTTCTCTCCACACAAAAACGCGGTCTCCTCAAAGGAACCGCGTTTTACTTATCATGACACCAGAAACAAGCCGCGTCCAGCGGCAGCATCTTCACCCGTTTACTTGAGCACCGCCAGCACGGCGTCGGCTGCTTCAGCCTCGTCCGCGCCCTCAGCGATCAGCACCATATTCGCCTGATCCTCCGCGCCCAGGGACAAAAGCCCCAGCATGGACTTGGCGTTGACGATTTTCTGCGCACGCTGGATCATCACGCGGGCTTCAAAGTTACTGGCGGTCTGCACGACTTCCGCCGCCAGTGCACGGGTCAGGGGCGCATTCCCGGGGAAAACAAGGGGCTTGCGGATCATGGCTTTTCCTCCTGTGCTTCGCTGAATTCCTGGATCAGCTGTGCTTCATGCTCGCGGACAATGTCCATGAGCCTTCTCATGCGGTGGTTGACGGCGGATTTGGACAGCGGCGGTTCGAACAGCTGGCCCAGCTCCACCAGAGAGAGGTCAGCGTTGTCCAGCCGCTTCTGGGCGATCTCCTGCAGTGCCGGGGGCAGCGAGCGCATGCCCTTGACGATGACGTACCGGCGGATCCCCTCCACCTGGCTGTCGGCAGCGTCCAGCATGCGCTGGAAGTTGTACTCGTCGCAGTTGATGGCCCGGTTGGCGGCGCCGCGGGCCTGCTTGCGGATGCGGATATCCTCCATAGCGAAGACGCTGTTCGTCGCACCCATGAGAGCCATGGCGTCGCTGATCTGCTGTGCACCCTTCAGGTATACCACTGTGCTGCCCTTGCGCTGGTAGGTGTTCACAGGCAAGCCGCTCTTTTCCAGCAAGCGGCTCAGCTCGCGCACCAGGCTCTGGTCGGTGGCGGAAACCTCAAAATGGTACTCCTTCTCCGGGTTGGACATGGTGCCGGAGCCCAGATAAGCCGCCCTGAGGTAGGCCTTGCGGCAGCACTGCCGGGTCATGGGATGGCGGACGGTAGTACGGCGGTAGCGGATGTTGCCCTCCTCGTCCTGCTCGGTCATGTTGAGGGCCAGCATCAGCTTCTGGCTGTCCTCATCGCCCACGGTGAGGACGCAGGTGCGCTGTCCGCCCAGGCGGGCATGCTGCACATAGTGGAGCCTCGGCGTGATACCAAGACGTGCACGCAGCAGACGGAAAATTCTTCGCGCCAGGGCAGCGTTCTCCGTGCGGTACTGCACCTGCACACGGCCAAAGCCGTGGAAGGAGAGGCTGCCGCTGGTACGGTACAGCGCCGTCAATTCGGACAGCATGCAGCAGTTCTTGCCCAGAGGCAAGCGGCACAGCTCGTCCTTCAAATTGGATGAAAACGACATTTACTCAGCCTCCTGGCTGCTCTTCCAGTGCGCCTGCTCCAGCGCCAGGTCGCGGTGAGTGACGGTAGCCTGGTAGCCCTTCCCCCGGAGGAATTCCCCCAGTCGCTCAGCAATGGCCACACTGCGGTGAGCGCCGCCGGTGCAGCCGATGGCGATGGCAAGGCGGTGCTTGCCCTCCTCCTGATAATGGGGCAGCAGGAAGGCCAGCAGCTCCTCCATCTTCTGCACGAACTCGATCGTGACGGGGTTGTTGAGCACAAAGGCTTTGACATCGTCCTCCAAGCCGGTATGGCTGCCCAGGCCCTTGATGTAGAAGGGATTGGGCAGGAAACGCACGTCATACACCAGGTCGGCCTGGCGGGGCAGACCGCGCTTGAAGCCGAAGCTGCTCAGCTCTACGCGGATGGCATTGGACTGGCTTTCCCCGCTGAAAATGGGGGTCAACCGCTTCTTGAGGTCCTTCGGCTTGAGGGTGGTGGTATCAATGATATAGTTCGCCGTCTCACGCAGGGGCTGCATGATCTCGCGCTCCTTGGCGATGGCGTCCACAAGCGAGATGTTCTCCCCTGCCAGCGGATGCTCGCGGCGGCTCTCCTTGTACCGGCTGACCAGGGATTCATCGCTGGCCTCCAGGAAGAGGCTCTCAATGGTATAGCCCAGCCCGCGGGTCTCACTGATCAGATCGCTGACGGCCTTGGCATCGAAGAACACCGCGCTGCGCACGTCCACCGCCATAGCCACCAGGGGGCAGTTGATGGTGGACTGCTCAAAGGCCTCCATCATCTTGAACATCATGTTCGGAGGGAGGTTGTCCACACAGAAGGCGCCCATGTCCTCCAGATACCGGTTGACGGACGTCTTTCCTGCGCCGCTCAAGCCAGTCACAAGCAAAAACCGCATCTTCCAAATCTCCTCGGTGCTGTATCAATCAAACTTCAGTCGCCGGCGCATCCTCTCCCAGGATGCGTACCTCCGGCTCCAGCATGGTGTCAAACTTTTCGTAAACGACCTTTTGCACTTCGGCCATCAGGGCAAGAAAATCCGCTGCCGTGCCGCCTTTGTTGATGCAAAAGCCCGCGTGCTTCTCGCTCACCTGCGCGCCGCCGACGGTGAAGCCCTTCAGGCCGCACTGATCGACCATCGCAGAGGCAAAGCCATTGGGGGGCCGCTTGAACGTGCTGCCCGCACTGAATTGCGTCAGAGGCTGCTTCTCGGCGCGGCGGGTGTTGAAGTCCACCATCTCCGCCAACAGCTCATCCCGCCTGCCAGGCTTGAGCTGGAAGGTCACATGGGTGATCAGCTTGTTCTCGTCCATCAGCCTAGTGTGGCGGTGCCCGAAATCCATCTCGTAGTGGTTGTAGCGGAAGGGCTCTCCGGTCATGTCGTAGCCCTCCACCAGGCTGACCACCTGGCTCATTTCGCCGCCATAGGCGCCCGCGTTCATATACACGCCGCCGCCCACGGTGCCCGGAATGCCGCTGGCAAAGGTCAGCCCCGCTAGATTCGCCTGGGCTGCCGCCATGGACAAGGTGGACATCATCGCACCGGCCTCTGCACGGATGGTGCTGCCCTTGATCTCGATATGCTGCATGTCGCGGCACAGACGCAGCACCAAACCACGGATGCCGCCGTCCTTCACAAGCAGGTTGCTGCCGTTGCCGACGATAATCACCGGCACCTCCAGCGCATGGGCTGTCTTGAGGATCAGGGGGATCTGCTCCGTCTTGTCAGGGGAAACCAGAATATCGGCTGGTCCGCCCAGATGCAGGGTGGTATATCGCGCCATGAGCGCATTACGCTTTACGCTCAAATGCTCGTCCGCCGCATGCAGCCGGGCTTCCAGCGCGTCAATTCTTTCATTCAGAGTCATTCTCACGCCTCCTGTCCTTTTATTTTACTATATTTTTCGGTCAGTAGCAAGCGCAAATTTCACAAACGGTGCTTCTGTATTCATATTTTATGCATGAAAAAGGCCGCGCTTGCACGCAGCCTCATTTTATGCTTCAAGGTCTTCATACTTGCGGCACCAGGTGTATTTGCTGATGGCACTCTGCACCGCATTGGGACAGTAGGTACACAGCAGATCGCGAATGTAGGGCGGCATCACCCGGTTGTACTTGACCTCGAGGATGATCTCGTTGTTCTCAAAAGGTGGAACAGTCGGCACATGGGGGTTGAACAGGTCAATGCTGCCCATTCCGGTGCGCAGCTGCTTGTCAAAGGTAATGCGCACCTCCTCCGCCGGGTGGATGTACGCCTCGCGCACATAGTCCACGATGACCACCGGCCGCAGGAGGTTGCAGGTCATCTCGCGATACACGTCGGACAGAAGACCGCTGCGGGTTTTCTCCAGATCAGTGGTGTCACCGGCGATGATCTGATCCGCCAGATCACGGGGAATGGTCAGACTGCGCTTGGAAATCAGACTGCCCACCTTGGTCTTGCACTCCAGCTTGATGAGCTTGTCCTTGAGGTTGTAGATACGGATGCGATACTTGTTGCGGTTCTGCACACCGTCCAGCTTATCAAAGAGTGCGTCGTTGAAGATCGTATCGAAGTACAGCGAGCGGATGTGGTACTCGTTGTTCTCATCGCCATTGGGGTCGCGCCAGAGGACGCGATCCAGCTGGCGGGACAGCACCTGGTACTGCATCTCGCTGATAAAGAACTTCAGCTCATGCCGAAGGGGAATATTTGCAGGCATAAATCACATCCTCCTTTCCGATTTACTCCCTCAGTCATCGCGTGTCGGCCTACGCCAGAGACAAGCTCTGCCGTAGGCTTCGCGTCATCAACGCAAGCGTTGACAACGCTCGTCGGGCAAGCCCGACCTCCAAGGGATGCCAGCTCCCTCGGAGAGGGAGCCTTTGGGCGTTCGCTTACGCTCCCGCCTCAGTCTGGCAGGCGACCAGAGTCGCGTCGTGCACGCCGTCAATGCCCAGCATCAGGGCGACCAGATCCTGCTTGTTGTCCAGGCGAACCTCGTAGGTCATCTCGGCGCCGGAGCGGGTCACAGTCTTGGAGCGCAGGCGGCGATACTTGACGGAGCGGCGCAGCTGCTGGTTGATGTCATACTCAGCGTCCTCGTCATAGTGAAGCACCAGCAGGTAGCCGTTGGGGCTGGTGAACTTGAACAGGTTCAGCGCGAAGAGGATGACGGAGATGCCCGCCACCACCACCAGCGCGATGATGTACTGCTCAGCGCCCAGGAGGATACCCATGGTCAGCGCCCAGAACATGTAGGCCGTGTCGAGGGGATCCTTGACCGCAGTACGGAAGCGCACAATGGACAGCGCGCCCACCATGCCCATCGAAAGGGCGATATTGGAGCCGATACACATAACCACAGGGGTGGTAACCAGCGTCAGCAGGATCAGCGTCAGGGCGAAATTGGGGCTGTACAGCACGCCGCGGTAGCAACGCTTGTACACAAAAGCGATAATCAGGCCGACCACCAGGCCGAAAATCAGACCCAGGCCGACGCTCCAGGGGGTGAGGTTGGCAAACTGCTCCGCGAAGAAGGCGGACAGTGTGTTGTTCGTATTGACAGTCAGGTTACCCGTGTTCACAGGGATTCCTCCTTGTAGGCGTCATACGCGGAAAGCCGCGTCTATTCATTATACAGCATTCTTTGCGGAACTGCAACATTTTCCGACATTTTCATCAGTCGAACCACTGTTCGTCAGATTTGTACCAGGTCACATCGGTGGGGCGTTCAGGGCGTGTGCCGAAGTATGCCGTCATCTGTTCATCGGTCAGGCCAAACTGTTTCTTGACCATGCCCCACAACAGATTGGGGCGCTTCTTCAGTACGTTGCGCAATCGGGTGATACGACTCTGCCAGTAGCTGTAAGCTGACCCCTCCTTGGTGGGCCAGTCACTGACGACCATCCTGTCGTGGTACTCTGCCCAACGAGCAAAATGGAGCTTCATTTCCGTATCAGGCTTGAGCTCCGCAATGCACTCATCCAGAACCTCGTTCATGAATTCGGTGGTAAACATCTGATAGATATCGCCCAGCTTACGCAGGAACATATCCTTGTACTCCGGCACCTTGAGCGCGGTCAGGAAGCAGGTGTTGTTAAACTCATTCTGACCCATGCCCTCAGGTTTGGTGTAGCTCCAGGGGCTGTTGAAGTCCGAGTTGAACAGACCGTAATCCAGGTCGTAGAGGATCCACTTCCACTTGTAGGGCTCGCCGGTTTCCGGGTCGGTGCCATGCAGGCGGTAGAAGCGGGTGTTACCGATATCGGAGTTGCCGAAGAACATCTCAACTGCCATGTATTCCAGCAGGTTTTCCACGTCCACGTTGGCGTCCAGATAGGCGCGATCCTCCGGGTTGTTGGCCGGATCACTCTTCTTGAGCTTCTTGATCATGGCGTTGAACTCCTTGTTGGAGCCAAACTCCACCGCGCCATTGCCAACCAGAATATCCATGTTGTCAGCCTGATCCAGAGACCAGCCCTCATGCTGCGCCACAAAGTAGCGATCCACGCGCTCGCGCAGGTCCATGTGGCCCCAGTAGATACCATTGAGGTACACCGCCACCGGCTTCCACGCCTGGTGGATGACCTCCACACCGTAGGCGTCCATCAGCCGGGACTGGAAACCGTCAACCACGCGCGTCCAGGCGCCGTCGTTACCGCAATTGCGCACCACCAGGGATTTGTACTCCGTGAAGGGGCGATCCTCAAAGAGGGCAGCGGCGAAGGTCTTGGGCCCGTATTCCGCTTTTGCCCGCACCTTGAAGCTCTTCTGGGGCAGATCCAGCGAGAAGTCGCCTGCCGTGCTGATGTTGATGCCCTGGCTGAACACCTGCTCGCCGGCCAGGCCGTAGTACTCCATGTAGCCCTCATAGGGGATGGAGGCATCCTTGACCTTGCGGTAGGTGGAGTTCTTGAAGGGCAGCTTGCCAGCAGCTTCCTTGATGATATCGCCCTCCGCCAGCAGACCGTAGTCATGGTTCCAGAGCAGGTCGGGATCCACAATGATGGATACCACCGGCACCTGATGGTAGGTGTTGATCAGGTAAGTGGTGGAGACGGTCTCACTGGCGTGATACATGGGGTTATAGGGGAAAGCCTTCGCCCGCAGGACGGTGGTGAAGTTCAGCTCGATCTCCTGACCCGTGTAGGGGATGCCGTTCGTAGCCGTGGGCTCTGAGCCATCCATGGTGTAATAGACCGTGGCATCCTCGGGGATGGTGAAGCCGACCTTCACGCCCTGGTTGTGCACGCCGCCCTGGACGGTCAGCTCCGGTCTGCCTGCATAGCCCAGGAAGCCATCGCCGTTCTGTGTGCCGGGAGTCGGGGCATCATAATAAAAAAAGCCCTCACGCCCCATCGTGCGGCCGTAGGACACATTGGTTGGCACCTGCGGGAGCACGAGCTTGTCCAGAATCTTGCCCGTCGGATCGGCAAAGACTACGCTGTAGCCGCCCGCCTTGGCCAGCCCGTAGGAGGTATGCGGCGAGGCGGCCGTGTTGGCTTCGGCGTCACCGTCGCACCAGATGATCTTGTATTCCCCGGGGAGGATCATCGAGCCATCGGGGAACTGCCACTTCCGGGCACGGCCGAGGTTATCGCTCAGGCCGTACCCGGACAGATCCACCGCCTCGGTGGAGGAGTTGTATATCTCAATCCAGTCAGTGAAGGCAGTGTTTCCGGCGGTGACCACCTCACCGTTGGAGGCCATCACCTCGGTGATGTACACGCCGGTCTTGTTCAGCGCGCGCAGGTACACATCCATCTGATGCTCGCCGGAGGTCGTGTTGGGCAGCTGAGGGGTAGTCTTGATATGGATGGAGAAAGTGCCATCCTCATTGCGGGCATAGGAGGCGTCCTCAGGGATGTTATCCAGAGTGACGCGATCCACCAGGCGGCCGCGGCTGTCGGAGAGCACGATGGTGTCATGTTCGGCACTGATCTTGAAGTTGGCGTGGGGCACGCCGGCAGGGCCGTTATCGATGTCCTTGCCGGAGCAGAACACGATGTAGTAACCATAGGGAGCCACAGCAGCGCCCTCGGGGAAGCGCCACTTCAGGGGCTTGTTCTCATTATTGGACAGGGCATAGTTGTCCAGATAGATGATGCTGCCGGTGGTGTTGTACAGCTCGATCCAGTCCACCAGCATGCCTTCCTCGTCCGTGTAGCCGGTCAGGGGATCGGGCGCAATCTCATTGATGATCAGCGCGCCGTCGGTCACCATGGTGGCAGTACGGAAGGTCAGGAAGCCGTCGGTGGTGTTTTCGTAACCGGGGCTGTACTCGTTCGTCAGGCCCCAGGAGCCGTTCGCCAGGCGGGCATAGCTCTCATCCGCGGACATAATGGGCGTCTTGACGGAGTCAATCACAAAGGCGTCAGGATCGTACAGGGTGATGGTCTCGCCATTGGTGGACAGGCCGAACTTGGCATGCAGAGGCTTTCCTGCGACAGCCTGGTTCTTCTTGTCGCAGTAAACGATGACGCGCTCGCCCGCCTTCAGGGTCATCTCCGGGAAGAGGAAGCTGATGGACAGCACATCGTCGGAGAGGCCGACGTTTTCCATCTCGATGTCACGGCTGCTGCTGTTCCAGATCTCGATCCAGTCCGCATACTCGCCGTTTTCATCCGGCAGAGCAGTCTGGTTGGAAGCCATGACCTCACTGATCACCAGACCCTGGTAGATACCGGCGGACACGCCATGGGTATGCACCTGGTTATCCTCGGTACCGATGGTATAGTAAGCATGACGCACGGGCTCCTTGGGGCAGATGAGGATCAGCAGCACAACGGCGGAAGCCAGGATGAGCATCGCCATGGCGTTGCCGACCTTGCGGATCTTCTGGCGGCGCTTGACCGCAGCGGGCTTCTCGACCTGCTGGGGCTCCGCCTGAGCGCGGCGACGGCGGGTAGGTTGCGGATTCTGCATAATAACATCCTTTCAATGAAGGCGGAAAAGTCAAAGAAGTTGAGGACTGTCACTCATATAACGAATGACACACGTCCACTCCTGCATTGTACCACAAAATGATATGATTCTGCAAGCCCTGCGGGCATTTCGGCAGAATATTCAAAGCTTGTTCACAACAAAAAGGATCGCCGCTGAGCGATCCTTGTCGTTTACCGGAACAGGGACATGATCTCCTGAGGGCTCAGGCCGCTGACCTGGCTCTCGCCGGGCTTGATCAGCTGCTCGAAAAGCGCCTTCTTGCGCTGGCCCAGGGCCACCACCTGCTCCTCGATGGAGCCGTGGGTCACCAGACGGATCACCTCCACCTTGCGGGTCTGGCCGATGCGATAGGCGCGGTCGGTGGCCTGCTCCTCGGCAGCAGGGTTCCACCAGGGGTCATAGTGGATGACCATGTCCGCGCCGGTGAGGTTGAGGCCGGTGCCGCCCGCCTTGAGAGAGATCAGGAAGATCTGCGCACCCTCGCTGCCGCCATTGAACTGCTCGCACATCTCCACCCGGCGAGGGGCAGGGGTGTCGCCGTCCAGGTACATGCAGCCGTAGCCGCTGTTCTCCAGCTCCCGGCGGAGAATCTTGAGCATGCTGGTAAAAGCGCTGAAGAGCAGTACGCGCCGTCCCTTGGCGATGGCCTCGGGGAGAATCTCCAGCAGCAGGTCGAGCTTACCGGACGCGCCGGTATAGTCATCCAGCACGAGGGCCGGGTGGCAGCAGATCTCCCGCAGCTGGGTGATGGCCGCCAGCACCTCGGTGCGGCCCTTGTCGAAGCCCTTCTCCTTGACGATGGCGTCCACCCGGTCCCGCAGGTGCAGCATGGTGGCCTGATAGACCTTGCTCTGTTCGGGGGACATCTGGGCAGTCATGACGGTCTCGATCTTGTCCGGCAGCTCGGTCAGCACATCCTTCTTCAGGCGGCGCATGAGGAAGGGGCTGATGCGGCGGCGCAGATCATCGGAATCGCTGCCATCCTGATAGCGGCGCATAAACGCGCTGTAGCTGAGCAAAAAGCCCGGCAGCACGAAGTTGAAGATGCTCCACAATTCGCCCACGCCGTTCTCCAGGGGCGTACCGGTGAGAGCAAAACGGGTTTGCGCCTTCAGCTGGCGCACGGCAATGGCTCCCTTGCTGCCAGCGTTCTTGATGTGCTGTGCCTCATCCAGGATGGCGAAACGGAAGTCGATATCACTGAGCAGCTGGATGTCCTGGCGGATCAGCGGGTAGGAGGTGATCAGCACGTCCACATCGCCGACTTCCTTCACATGGCGGATCTGGCTGGCACGCTGGGCCGCAGTGCCGGCCATCACCATCACGGAGAGGTCGGGGGCAAAGCGCTCCAGCTCGCTGAGCCAGTTGTAGGTCAGCGTCGTCGGAGCTACAACAATGCTGGGCTGAATCGCGCCGACCTTCTTCTCCGGGTCGCGGGCAGACAGCAGCAGGGCGATCACCTGCACCGTCTTGCCCAGGCCCATATCGTCCGCCAGTACGCCGCCCAGGTGCAGCCGATCCAGGGTTTGCATCCACTTTACGCCGCGCTGCTGATAAGGCCGCAGCGTCAGTCCGGCAGGCAGCACCGCATCCGCCGCGTCGCCGGGTTCAGTCAGGGCGCGCACGGTCTCGTGGACGCTCTGATCCACCTCTACGGGCACGTTCAGGCCCTGCAGAAGGCTTTCCATGTAGCAGGCGCGGTAGGTCTGCATCTGCACGGTATCCTCGCCGCCGGTCATGAAGTCAATGCCCTCCACCTGGGCAACCTCGTAGATGCTGTCGGCCAGTGGCTGCCATTCCTCCATGGCAGAAAGGTCGAGGAAGGAGCCGTCCTTCAGGCGGAAATAGCGGCGCTTGCGGGCAATGGCCTCCATGATACCGTAGATCTCCTGGGCAGGCTCGCCGTTCTCCTCGAACTTGAACTCCAGAGCAGTGCCGTTCATGCGCATCCTGCCCCGGAACTTGGGCTTGCGGGGCGCCAGGCGTTTGAACTCATTGGACAGGTACACCTCGCTCACGGACTGCAGCTTCGCCACTCCCTCGGAAACGAAGTCGAAGATGGCGTCCTGCCCGGCGAGGTACACATGCCCCTTTGAGACAGTGAAGCCCGATGCACCCAGGGCGTCCAGCACCTGACGCTCAGCGGCTGCGTCACGCAGGAGCAGCTTCTCCGTGCGGGTGATGGTCTCCGGCAGGGGCAGCTCGTCGAAGGGGTCGATCTCGCGCTCGCCGTAGCGGAAGGTAACGCGGGCCACCACGTCCTTGCCGTTTCCGGCTCGGTCGAGGTACACCCGGGCCGTCAGCGGCAGACGGATGAGCTGCCTTTGCAGCTCCTCGGCAATCTCCACCACTGCGGTCATCTGCAGGAAGGGCACCAGCTCACCGATCACGCGGGCAGCCTCCCTGAGGGGATAATCAAACTGGCACTGGCTGCCGCCGGTCAGCTGCTCGTTGTACAGCACCCGCAGCACGTTGCGCTGGGCCTCCTCCACATGGACGACCTTGTCCCCCACCAGCGCGAAGGAGCAGGAGGCCGTCAGCGGGCGGAATTCCTTCGGGAAACGTCCCACCACGGACAAACCCCGCAGGTCGCTTGACACGCGGAAGTGCAGCGGAATGCGGCTCTGGATCACCCGCTTGACGCTGTGGGTGGCGTCCCCATCCTTGATGGAGAAGGGCAGCTTGCGCAGCTCCTGCAGGATGGCCTCAGCATAGGGCGCAGGCAGGGCCATTTCCCGCTGCTCCGCGCCGCGCAGGGCTACGCCGCCCTCCTTCTGGGCCAGGCACATCGCCCGCAGGATGCCAAGGATCCGGTTCTCCGTGGGGCCAAAGCGCATCCACTCCGGGTGGAAGGTGAAGCCCTTGCCATACTCGATAGGTGTGCCTGTCTCGATGGCCTCCAGCATCTGCGGGATAGACTTGACCACGTACAGCCGTTCCTCGCCGATGAGCAGCACCAGCTTCAGCTTGCAGGGCTGGGCGGCTTCACCGACCGCAGGCTCCACGATAAGCCGTACGCTCATGCGGATGGTGCCCTCCTCCGGGAGGGTGCGCTCCATGGCGGCCATCAGCTTGGGGCCGGAGGCAGCAGCGCGGCGGCGGATCATCTCGTCCATCGCGCCGGCGTCCTGGCAGGCCATCAGCGCCGCCACGATATGCCGGCAGGCGCCGTTCTCCTGGCAGATGGGACAGCCGCACTTGTGGCTCGCCGCATCCGCGGAGATGACCACTTCATACCGTCCGGCTTCCACCACCTGGCAGCGCAGCACCTTCGCGCTCTGCTCCACGATCTTCACCCGCCCGGCGTGGAATAAACGCTCGCCCTGGCGGGTCTCCTCCTCACCGGCCAACATGCGGAGGGTGTAGGGAATCTGATTCATTCAATCACTCGCTTTGCATCAATGCTGTCCAAAACGGCATTCGCGCCAAAACAGCAATCATTTATATTCTGCGCCGGCCAACGGGATTCCTGCCGCCCACTCGAATCTTTTCACACGAAATTTACAACTCGCATAGGCTGTACCATCCCAAACTGGAAGCGAGGCGGTTTGCTTGAGCGAACTGTTGAACATATCTCCCCTTTTACAATCACTCCTGGCGACGCTGCTGACCTGGGGCGTGACGGCCCTGGGCGCGGCGCTGGTACTCTTCACCCGGCGGACGCATCCTCTCATGATGGACGCGCTGCTGGCCTTTGGCGCAGGCGTGATGCTGGCGTCGAGCTACTTTTCCCTGCTGGCCCCCGCCATCGACATGGCGGAAGGGCTGAATCAGCTTCCCTGGCTGGTGAGCGCTGCGGGGTTCCTGGCAGGCGGACTCATCCTGCTGCTGGCGGACGCCATCATGCGGCATCTGCCCTGCGCAGGCAGACGGCGGAGCATCCTGCTGGTCAGCTCCATCACGCTGCATAACATCCCCGAGGGCCTGGCGATCGGCGTGAGCTTCGGTGCGCTGGCGGCGGCTTTTTCTCCGGCTGCGCTGACTGCCGCATGGATGCTGGCCATCGGCATCGCATTGCAGAACTTCCCCGAGGGCGCTGCAGTCAGTCTGCCCCTCCGCCGGGAGGGCATGTCCCGGGGGCGCGCCTTCTTCTACGGGCAGCTCAGCGGCGCGGTAGAGCCCATTGCCGGCGTGTTGGGCTGCCTGCTGGCGGTGTATGTGCAATGGCTGCTGCCCTTCCTGCTGGCCTTTGCGGCCGGGGCCATGGTGGTCGTCGTCATCGGCGAGCTGGTGCCGGAATCCCAACGCAGCCTCCGTCCAGGACTCATGAGCCTGGCCACCATGGCGGGCTTCGCGGTGATGATGATCCTAGACGTGGCTTTGGGCTAAGTGCAATTTTCTATTGAAATCAACCGGAAATAGTTGTATACTGTTTTCCGCAAATACCTTGTACAGGAGACCGCCATGGAGAATCTGATCATCGCATTCAACGCCGTGCTGCCCGTGATGCTGTGCATCATGCTGGGCTATTTTCTCGCCCGCATCGGCATGATCAAGGAGGAGCTGCGCAAGGGTCTGAACAGCCTTTGCTTTAAGGTGTTCCTGCCCATGTACCTGTTCAACAGCGTATACGAGACTGACGTGTCCACCGCCTTCAATCCGGGACTGATGATCTTCTGCTGCCTGGGCATGATCGCCTGGTTCGCGCTGCTGATGGTCACGATCCCCCGGCTGGAGGAGGAGAATCCCCGGCGCGGCGTGCTGATCCAGGCGATGTTCCGCTCCAACTTTGCCCTCTTCGGTCTGCCCATGGCGGAGACCCTGTGCGGCGCGGAAAACATGGGCCCCACCAATCTGCTGATCGGCGTGTGCGTACCTCTGGTGAACATCCTGGCGGTCATTACCCTGGAGACCTTCCGCGGCGGCAAGCCCAGCGCGAAGAAGATGCTCATCGGCATCGCGAAAAATCCGCTGATCATCGCGTCCCTCCTGGGTCTTGTCTTCAACCTGCTGAACATTCCCCTCTACACGGGCCTGAAGAAGACGCTCGTTGACCTGGGCAAGGTCGCCACGCCGCTTTCCATGGTGGCCCTGGGTGCGTCCTTCTCCTTCGCCAGTGCGAGGATTTACCGCAAGCAGCTGTTGCTGGGCTGCAGCGGCAAGCTGATCATCTGCCCCATGCTCACCGTGGCGATGGGTGCGCTCCTGGGTTTCCGCTCGGAAACGCTGGTGCCGATCCTGATCTACTTCGGCGCACCCACGGCGGTTTCGTCCTTCCCTATGGCCCAGCAGATGGACGGCGATGGCGAGCTGGCCGCGGCGCTGGTGGTGTTCACCTCCGCGCTGGCAATTGTGTCCATTTTTCTGTGGGTGTTTGTACTCAAGAGCTTTGGCCTGATCTGACGAAGCCCTCGACGGCGCTTGCCGCCGGGGAGGACCGAATACTGAGGTCGGGCTCTGCCCGACGAGCGAGTGCGATTGCCTGCACATCGCCTCGCGAAGCCCTCGACGGCGCTTGCCGCCGGGGAGGACCGAATACTGAGGTCGGGCCCTGCCCGACGAGCGAGTGCGATTGCTTGCACATCGCCTCGCGAAGCCCTCGACGGCGCTTGCCGCCGGGGAGGACCGAATACTGAGGTCGGGCCCTGCCCGACGAGCAAGTGCGATTGCTTGCACATCGCCTCGCGAAGCCCTCGACGGCGCTTGCCGCCGGGGAGGACAGAATACTGAGGTCGGGCCCTGCCCGACGAGCGAGTGCGATTGCTTGCACATCGCCTCGCGAAGCCCTCGACGGCGCTTGCCGCCGGGGAGGACCGAAAGAACAGAAGGGATTTGAATGGAAGTACCCTACCTCGTGCCGGATTATTATCCGGCTTTTTCCTGCAAAATGGGCGCTTGCCGCCGGCCGTGCTGTGAGGGCTGGCCCATCTCCGTGAGCATGAAGGATTATTTCCACCTGATGGGCGTCGAATGCTCCCCCGAACTGCGCCGCCGCCTGGACGGCGGACTGCACCTGAGCCTGCATCCAACGCCCGACGCCTATGCGCAGATCCTCCCCGGCTATGACGGCGTGTGCCCCCTGCACATGGAAGACGGCCGCTGCGCCCTTCACGCCGAATGCGGCAGTGACGCTCTGGCTGCGGTATGCCGGCTGTATCCCCGCGGCGTGCGCAACGGCGAGGACCGCGAGTGCTCCTGTGCCAACAGCTGCGAGGCAGTCATCGAGCTGCTGCTGCATCACACGGAGCCGCTGTCCTTTATCACCATCACGAATGATTACGGCCTGCCCGACATGCCGCCCCGAAAGCATCATTTCAACACCGAGGGCCGGGAGCAGGCCATCCGCCTGTGGCTGATCGGACAGCTGCAGCGCCGTGAATACCCTCTGCCCCAGCGGATGCTGCTGCTTGGCCAGGCGCTCCATGCCATGGAGGAAGCCCTTGCCTCCCGGAATGACGCCCAGGTGAATGCTTTGCTCAGCGGTGCAATTGTCATCCCCGCGCCGAAGCTGCCTGTCCCCAGCCACGAGAACCTCACTCAGGGCCTTGATGCTGTGGAAAAGATGCTGGACACCCTTGACCGAAGCAGCAACAGTATCCGCGAGTATGGCGAAGAGGCCCTGCGCTACTTCTCTGGCAGCACCCCATATGCCCTCTACGAGGCTGCCAGCGCCCGATTTGCGGCCATTGTCCCCCAATGGGAGGCCTGGTTCGAGCATCTGCTGGTCAACCACATGTACTTCGTGCAGTTCCCCTTCCAGGATCGCCCGGTACCCCTGAGGGATGAATACCTGTCCCTTGTGGCGGTATACGCACTGCTGCGTTGCCTTCTTGTGGGCTACCTGGCCCAGAAGGGTGACGTCACCCGTGCAGTGGATGTGGCTGCTGCCGCCTTCCGCCTGGTGGATCATACCTCCTTTGACCTGTATGCTGCGCCGCTCCTTCGCGAACTGGGCTGTGATGACTGGGCTCACATTCGCTTGCTGGTCTCCCTGTAAACATTACGTCCGCCCTGTAAAACACAGGACGGACTTTTTTTGCCGGACATACGGTAATCATCCGCGAAGGAAGGGATGAGCCCATCGTGGGTGTCGTTTACCAGGTACATCTCCTCAGGGAAGTCAAACATCGTGTACGTCACGCCGATGCTGTTCTCAATGGTGAAGTTGTCGTTGAACTTGCTGAGCCCCCGGATGAAGGTCATGGCCTCAGCCCGATTGGCAAGACGGATATGTGCTCGAATGTGAGTGCTCATCTTGATTCCCTCCTGCATGGGGGGAATGTTGCGGCTGTATGCCATGATTGTCGCCGGAAACATTTCCGGATGACGCGCATTCATAGCACCCTCCTCAGCCGTTGCCAATGCTCATTCTGCAAGCTTACCAAGTTATTTACATTCATTCCTGCACAAAAAACCGCCCTGATCTTGCGATCAGAGCGGTCTTGTTTCCGACTTAAGCCAATCAGAACTTCAGGGGATTGACGCGGACGGAGGGGCCCATGGTGCTGCTCAGGTACAGAGAGCGGATGTAGGTGCCCTTCGCGGCGGCGGGCTTCGCCTTGTTGATGGCGTCGATCAGGGTCTGCAGGTTCTCCTGGAGCTTCTGGGTGCCGAAGGAGACCTTGCCGATGGGGCAGTGGATGATGGCGGTCTTGTCCAGACGATACTCAACCTTACCGGCCTTGATGTCGGAGATGGCCTTGGTCACGTCCATGGTGACGGTGCCAGACTTGGGGTTGGGCATCAGGCCCTTGGGGCCCAGGATACGACCGATGCGGCCAACCAGACCCATCATGTCGGGGGTGGCAACACAGATGTCAAACTCGAACCAGTTTTCCTGCTGGATCTTGGTGATCATGTCCATATCGCCAACGTAGTCGGCGCCGGCAGCGCGGGCTTCGTCAGCCTTGGGGCCCTTGGCGATGACCAGCACGCGAACGGTGCGGCCGGTGCCATGGGGCAGAACCACAGCGCCGCGGACCTGCTGGTCAGCGTGGCGGGGGTCAACGCCCAGACGGATGTGAGCCTCAACGGTCTCGTCGAACTTGGCCTTGCCGGTGGAGATCACCAGCTCAGTGGCCTGGTCGGGATCGTACTGATTCAGGTGGTCGATCAGCTTCACGCTGTCCTGGTACTTCTTACCATGCTTCATTTCAAATTCCTCCCATGTGGTATTAGCGGCACTACGTCCTCCCACATTGATCAGGGGTGATATACCCCGGTTAAATCAAATTCCGTAGAGAAAGGTGAGAGCTAAAAATGGACATGCCGGATAACGAGGGGAATTTGTGCCGGATGCTAAGTGCTGAAATCGAAGGTTTACTGGAGGTAAATCGAGAGTTCAGCGCAACGCAGACGGTGCAAATTCAACCGTTAGCAGGCAATGGACATTTGCAAGCGATCGCCTATTACTCCTCGACGGTGACGCCCATGGAGCGGGCAGTACCGGCGACCATGGACATGGCAGCCTCGATGCTGGCGGCGTTCAGGTCGGGCATCTTGGTGGTCGCGATCTGACGCAGCTGCTCCTGGGTCAGCTTGCCAACCTTGTCCTTGTTGGGCTTGGCGGAAGCAGTGTCGATGTTCAGAGCCTTCTTGATCAGCACGGGGACCGGGGGGGTCTTGGTGATGAAGGTGAAGGTACGGTCAGAGTACACGGTGATGACAACGGGGATGACCAGACCGATGTCATTCTTGGTGCGCTCGTTGAATTCCTTACAGAAGCCGGGGATGTTCACGCCGTGCTGACCCAGAGCGGGGCCGATGGGCGGAGCAGGATTGGCCTTGCCGGCAGCAACCTGCAGCTTGATGAAAGCAGTAACTTTCTTGGCCATTGTAATGGCACCTCCTAAAAAAATGTGGTCACGCGGAAGCCAGAAACTTCCTCCCACGTCGCGTGTGCAGAATCGCCCACGCGTGGAAAAGCGGTTATTCCGCTTGCTTCAAGCCATCTTGCGATGGCGATGAGCCTTTGTAAAACACAGTCAGACCGGATGAAAAGCATCCATCAGGGCGGAGTCTCCCCCTCCCCACGGCGAAGAGGCTTTACTCCTCTTCCTCCTTCATGACGTCTTCCATGTTGATCCACTGCTCGCTGGTACGGTTGGCGAACGTCTGCACATCCACCAGCACCTTGCCCAGCATCTGGTCGATCTCCTTGATCGTACCCTTGAAGTTGGCGAAGCTGCCATTCACAATGCGGACGGTCTCGCCGATCGCCAGATCGGTCTCCGTGCCGTTGGACTGGGGATTGAGCATCATCTCAATCTCCGCCTCAGTCAGGGCGACCGGCTGACCATCAGGACCAACGAAACCGGTCACGCCGCGGGTGTTACGCACGACGTACCAGCTCTCGTTGGTCTTGATCATCTTGACGATCACGTAGCCCGGGAAAACCTTGCGCTGAGACTTCACGCGCTTGCCCTTCCGGATTTCCGTCACTTCCTCAACGGGCACGCGAACCTCAAAGATGAAATCCTGCATGCCGTTGCTCTTGATGGACTTCTCGAGCGTATCCTTGACCTTGTTCTCATACCCCGAATAGGTATGGACAACGTACCAACAGGCCTCGTTGATCTTCTCGGACATACTTATACTCCTTGAGAAAGCAATGCTGACTTTTCCAGCCGCTGATTACTCAGCAACCGTCTCGTCGGCAGCTTCCGTCGCCTCGTCCTCGGTGGCCTCAGTCGCTTCGACGGTCTCATCAGCATGGTCATGCTCTTCGACGGTCTCGGTCTGAGCCGCGGGGATCATGGTGTTGACCAGAGCGGTAGCGCCCAGGTCCAGCAGACCAATCACGACGCCCATGAAGAGCATGAACACCAGAACCATGATGGAGCTGGAAATCCACTTCTTCTTGCTGGGCCAGGTGACCTTCTTCAGTTCAGCGACCATGTTCTTGAAGGGCTTGGCGATGCGGGCGGGAAGAGTCTTGAACCAATTGAGAACCTTGGTCAGCTTGCTCTCCTCGACCTTAGCGGGGGTCTTCTTCTCCTCTGCCATCGTTATCACATCCTCACAATGTCGCTTACTTGGTCTCGCGGTGGGAAGTATGCTTCTTGCAGAAGGGGCAGTACTTCTTCAGCTCGACACGGTCCGGAGTGTTCTTCTTGTTCTTCATGTTGTTGTAGTTGCGCTGCTTGCACTCAGTGCAGGCAAGGCAAATCTTGTTACGAACGGCATTTGCCACTTGGGACACCTCCTGCCATATCCAGTATGCGCCGCCGGAGAGCGCTCGCCCTCCGGCTGACGCGTATGAGTTAGAGAATTGTTCTCCGCTCAGCTACAGTCGCGAGAATCAACTCAAGCCTCGCGCAAGACTGGCGGAAAGACGGGTCGAAGGTCGGAACCCGACCGGCGATCCGATTAGTCGAGAACCTCAGCGATAACGCCGGAGCCGACGGTACGGCCGCCCTCGCGGATAGCGAAGCGCAGGCCCTTCTCCATGGCGATGGGGGTGATCAGGGTGATCTCCATGTCGATGTTGT